>NZ_CP051774.1:3847247-4488455 GCF_012913485.1 Luteolibacter luteus
GACACTCTTGGACTCTCCATCGATCTCCATGGTGCCATTGCCTTCGAGGATGAAATAGAACTCCTCGCTCTGCTGATGCCAGTGCCGTTGGGTAGAGCCACCCGCAGGGACGCTGGCTTCAGCCAAGCTCTGCTTCTCCACTGGGGCATTCGAAAGATCGAGAATGCTCCGGATCGTCGAGCCGTCCTTGGTGGTGAAAGGTTGCTGGGCCTCGAGCGCGCGGATTTCCATGCCCCCTCGCTAGCGGATACTCAGTCGCCGAGAAATACGAATTCCTCCGCGAGCTTGTTCAGTGACTGCCGGGCGGTCGGCAGAACCAAAGCTAGATCTCCAAAAAGCCGGCGCGGCGCGTCTTGCGGTGCGCAGCGGTTGTCCGCGGCATCCCGGTAGGCCCGGCGGGCGAAGTCTTCGTAGAATTCCACTCCGGGTGCCCCGCGGCGCTGGCAGCGGCGGGTGATAAAGCCCGGAAACAGCCCTGTAAGGACTAGGAACTGATTTCCGGCCTCCAGCTGCAGGTGAAAGCGCATCCTGCCGTGAGCGGATTCGAGGATCGCCACGAAATCCGCCGCATGGGTAAGTCCGGCCGGCAGGCTGCGCAGAGGGTCACCCGTGTCGCTGGCCAGTCGCTGGACCATCACCCCTGCCACGTAGTCCGCCAGCCCCGGATCGGTGATATCCACCTCCAGGAAGGTATGGCGCACCAGTACGTAGAAGTAAAAGGCGGGGGAAACGCTCAGCGCCGATGTGGAATCGATCAGCGCCCGGAGGACTTCCTTGAGGTCCAACATTTCCCGCAGCGCCTCGGGATCTTCCCACAGCGTCCACAGGTGCTTCCTCTCGCCAGCGGGCGAAAGCACGGAACTCAGGAAGGAGAAATCGGCCGGGGTGAAGCGGTCGCAACAGGAGGGGAGCCAGCTACTCATCCTGTCCCCCCAGATAGCAGATTCGGGCCCGAAATGGCGATAAAAAATTTAAGGCATCCTAATAACATCCTCGGAAATCCCCTGTTTTTAAGCAGAAACCTCTTGACAGAAAACTGCCGATTGGGCTTGCCGCCTGCTTCTTTCGTCCGTACACCCCTCGGCTCCGCGCCGTGCGTGGGGAAAACGACCGACAGTAAACCATGACCCGGACCCTAAAATCCGTGGCCCTGGCCATAGCCGGAGCCCTTATACTGCCATCCTGTGCCACGCAGGCGACCGCTTCCAACCGGTTGTCCGTGGGCCAGACTGAGTGGGAAGTCTCTTCCGTACAGCACGGGAAAGCTTCCTGGTATGGCATCAATTGCAATGGCGGGACCCGTACCGCCAGCGGAGAGCGCCTCACCAATGGTGGCGCAACCGCAGCTCACAAGACCCTGCCCATGGGAACCCAAGTTCGTGTGACGAACCTGGCCAACGGCAAGTCCGAAGTGGTGCGCATCAACGACCGTGGTCCCTACACCAAGGGCCGGGTCATCGATGTCACCCAAGGAGTCGCTGAACGGCTGGGATTCCGCGCACGCGGCATCGTTTCCGTGAAGGTGGAGGTCCTCAAGAAAACCGAGGAGTAGTTCTCTCCCGGTTCGTTACCCTCCTAAGTAAAACGCCCTCTTCCGGCTTACGGGGGAGGGCGTTTTATCGTTTGAAAAGGTTCCAATACAACTCCCGACGGGGGAACCTCGTAGCGAGATCGCACGCCCGGCGGGAAGTTGTATTGGATAAGCGGGGTTTCTCAGGCCCCAATGTTCTCCCCCCAGAGAACAGCATTATAGTGGCATTGTTCATGCCAACTTTCTTCATGTGGAGGCTGTCATTTCGTTATGAGCGAGTTGTAGCCGGAAGATGGCATAATGCATTGGAAAAGTCTGAGGTAAATCCTGCAAAACCTTCAAGATTTCCTGAATTTAATGCAGGCATTTTCATGCAATTCCCTGCAGCCCTTACGCAAGGCCCAGCTTTTCTGGAGCATGAAAAAGCCGCTGATCCTGAGGCGGATCGGCGGCTCGAAAGGGACCTAGCGAAACTCAGGCGGAGGCCTTCAAAATCGCGCTGGCAACGAAATGCGGAATGCAGAGCAAGATGGTGGTGATCAGAAGGTTGCGGAATCCGCCTTTCACTTGAAGCGCTGGTTTCCCCCGCGCTCCGAAATAGAGCGAAGCCAAGTTCATCAGGAAGAGAACGATGTAGGCGGCCAGCACCCAGCTGGCTTCGATCGAGTGGATGAAATGGTGGGTGATCTGTCCTGCCATGAGGCCGCTGAATGCGACTGCGCCAGTAGAAATGCTTACCTCCGGCAAGTAGAGGCGGAACATATCGACGATGGAATGGATCGCCCAAGGATCGCGCGTGGTGCCGTAAACGTCCTGCTGCAAGGGTACGAAACGCGGAAGGTGGTTGAAGCGTGGCCCGTGGTCGAGCTGCGGCCGGCTGTCGGCCATGAAACTGTCGTCAAAGGGATCGTCGTCCCCGTTCAGGGATTTGGCGGTTAGCCGGGGAGCCGGAGTCGGCATGGCAATCATCTTCGATTCCTTGGGCGCAGGAGCCGAAACTCTTGTCGCTGCGGGAATACCATAGTCCTCCTCGACGACCGTGAGGGTCGAGGCTGGAAGTCCGGGAGTTGGGAGCGGACCAGGCGTGGGGAAGGGGTGGATCCTTTGCATGGGAGAGAGGGGTGTGACGTCCTTGAAGGGAAGCTCTCCCCAAGCCACCTCCCCGCCGGGGGAGCCTCCAGAGAGACAGCACGCCCGGCGGGTTGGTTGTATTGGATAGCGGAGCCTTTCGACTCCAAGTTCTCCCCCCAGAGAACAAGAAGCTTTGGCATCCGCCATGCCAACAATACTGACATTCCGTGAATCGCTTACGTTCAAGGGAATGGAGCGGAATTGCACCTTTCTCTGCAGAGTTTGCAGACCCTTAATAATGCAAGTATTTCAGGAACCGCTGAAATTCATGCAGGCTTACCTACGCAAATTTGCGCATGCCTGCTGGCGATGAGCCGCTTCAAAATCGGCTTATAGGGGCGCTTTTTGACACAAGCCCAAGGCCTTGCGGGCCTTCATTTGAGACCGTGGCGCTCTAGCAAATTGTATACGGAGCGCTCCGAAATACCCAGTTCCCGGGCCGTTTTGGCCTTGTTCTTCCCGCTGCGATGATAGGTCTGGATGAACACGTCCCGCTCCATTTCCTGAAGCGTTAGAGGTCGGCCGGATGAGCCCAAGGGACCATCGCGGCGGGTCTCTAGCAGGGGTGCGAGATCTTTTTCTCCGAGCGCGGTGCCGTCCGTGAAGGCGGTCGCTCTCTCAAGGACGTTTTCGAGCTGGCGGACATTTCCCGGCCAATCGAAGGCGAGCAGCGCCGCACCGGCAGCCTCAGAAAGCTGCCAGCCTTCAACGCCGCGGCGTTGGGCAATCCGTTTCAAGATATCCCCGGCCAAGCCTTCGATGTCCTCCTTGCGCTCGCGCAACGGCGGAATATGGAGCTCTATGATATTCAGCCGGTAGTAAAGATCCTCGCGGAAGCCGCCAGCATTCACGCGGGCCCTCAGGTCCACGTTCGTTGCTGCGATCACCCGCGTGTCCGTTTTCAGAAGCTTGTTTCCTCCGACCCGGAAGAATTCCCGGTCTTGCAGGACGTTCAGCAGTTTCGGTTGCAGCTCGGCCGGGAGGTCCCCGATCTCATCAAGGAAAAGCGTGCCCTTGGAGGCCTGTTCGAAGCGGCCGGCCCGGGAGGAAGTCGCTCCCGTGAAAGAGCCGCGTTCGTGTCCGAAGAGTTCGGATTCCAGCAATTCCCTCGGCAGGGCCGGGCAGCTGACCGTGATGAAATCTTCAGTAGAGCGCGGGCTCAGGCGGTGGATTTCCCGGGCGAAATAGGTCTTTCCCGTGCCGCTCTCCCCGGTCAGCAGGATGGTGCTGTTCAGCGCGGCCGCTTTTTCGAGACGTCGCAGCAGCTCGCGCACCTTGGGGCTGGCGCTGGTGAGCGCCTTCGTCGCCTTCACACTGCTGCCGGGAAGCGTCGATGTCGCTGCTGGGGCGGGAATCTCTTTTCGCTCCCGGCGAATTTCCCTGAGGATATCGAATAATCTCTTCAGCTCGAAGGGTTTTGTGAGGTAATCGGCGGCACCTGCCCGCAGCGCCTTCACCGCCGTCTCCGCATCGTTGAGACCTGTCAGCATGATCACCGGCAGGTCAGGGAAGCGATCCCGGATGCGCGATAGAACCTCCATCCCCTCCACGTCTGGAAGACCATGGTCGAGAACCACCGCCTCGATCGCCTCGTCCAGCAGTTCGAGCGCGTGATTGCCGGTTCCGGCCGCGACCGGCCGCCAGCCATGATCCTTGGCCGCGAACTCCAACAACCGCTGGATCGTGGAGTCGTCATCCACGATGAGCAGGTTTGGGGCATCGGAGGGGTAGCGGGCCATCAGCGCTGGTGAAATTCAACTCTCTTGTGAAGGTGTCCAGTGTGAACGTTCACGTGAATACGTAATGTTACCATCAAGCTGGTCTTCTTTGATGCCTTCAGGAGTTGCGGGATAGGGCAATTTCCAATGCCCTCAGCAAGCTTTCGGAAGTATAAGGCTTCGGCACGAAATATCGCACGCAGGGATTCTCTTCTTTCGCCATTCGCCCTTTGTCACTGATTCCGCTCGCGGCGATAATGCGCACCTCAGGGTCGATCATGGCCAACATGCGGATGGTTTGGGAGCCGTCCATTTCCGGCATCATCATGTCGGTGATTACGGCGGCGATTTCGCCGCAATGCTGTCGGTAGATCTCGACCGCTTCCATGCCGTCGGAAGCCAGCAGTACCCGGTAGCCGTAGGCCTCCAGGATCTTGCGGGTGATCTGGCGGATAGACGGTTCATCGTCGGCCACCAAGATCATCTCCCCCTCGCCGTGCGGAATGCAGCGGTCTTCTTCGCCGGGCGCGGCCTCCACCGGTGAAGGTCGCGCTGGCAGCAAGATCAAGAAACAGGAACCGCGGCCAGGCGCGCTGGCAGCACGGATGAAGCCGCCATGGCTTTTGACGATGGCGAGCGAGGTGGAAAGTCCCAGGCCCGTTCCCTTACCCACCTCCTTGGTGGTGAAGAAGGGCTCGAAGATTTTGTCGAGAAGCTTGGCAGGAATGCCGTGGCCTGTGTCTTCCACCCGGATCAAGACATGCGGTCCCGGCTTCGCATCCGGTTCAGACGTGGCGAAGCGTTCGTCCAGATCCACGTTCTCCGCCGTGATGACGATGTCTCCGCCTTCCGGCATGGCATCGCGCGCGTTCACACAGAGATTCAGCAGCACCTGGTGGAGCTGGGTAGGGTCTCCGGTAAGGGTCCAGAGGGAGCGCGGCAGGTGGCTGCGGAGCGAGATGTTCTTCGGGAAGGTATCGCGGATGATTTTTTCAACATCGCCCACCAAGCTGCGCGGGCAGATTTCGAGGCGGCGCCCATCCATCCCCCGGGCGAAGGAAAGCACCTGATTCACCATTTCGGCGCCGCGTTTGGCACTGGACGCGAGCGTCGCGAGAAGTTCGCGGCCCCGCTCGCTTGTGACGTCGGATTGCAGCAACTCGATGGACATGCTGATCGGCGAAAGCACGTTGTTCAGGTCGTGTGCAATGCCGCCGGCGAGCGTTCCGATGCTTTCAAGGCGCTGGGCCCGGAGGAATTGCTCCTCCAGTTTCTTGTGCTCCGTGATGTCGGTATGGATACAGAGGATATTTCTCGGCTGGTCGGCCGGATCCCGGAGCAGGGTCCAGCGTCCTTCGATGACAAGCTGGCGGCCATTGCGGTCCTGCTGGGTAAGTTCACCGGTCCACTCGCCATCACGAACCACTGCGGCGGTGGCCATGCGAAAGGCTTCCGGATCCGGGTGGAGCAGCTCATTGGCGGCTCTGCCGGACGCTTCCTCGGCGGTCCAGCCGTAGAGACGCTCGGCACTCTTGTTCCAATAGGTGATGTGGTGATCCAGATCGCTTACGAGGATCGCGTCCCGCGCGCGGTCGAGCAGGGATGCCTGTTCGCGGATGCGGATGTCCGATAGCTGCCGGTCCAGCTCCGCTGCGGCGCGGGCAGCGAAGATCTGGAGCGTGGACTGCACCAGACCTCTTTCCTCAAGCGGGGCGGAAAAGAAGACCACCATGATACCCGCGACCGAGCGGTCACGGTTGAAGAGGGGGATGCCCGCGTAAGCATGGATGCCGTAGAAGACGAGAAGATGGTCCTCCGGAAAAAGCTCCTGCACGCCGCGATCGAAGACACAGACATTTCCTTCGCTGACGTTCTCGCAGGGAGTGCCGTAGAGCCCGTAGGTGACGTTATCCATCAGCTTTCCTTCGAGGACGAAGGAAAGAGTCGTGATTTCGAGGGTCTCCGCATTCAGCCGCCCGATGAGGCCGCCGTGTGCGCCCAGGGCTTCGACCATGTTCAGCGTGAGCAGATCGAAGAATTCACTGCCGGTGCCGCTCGATACCGATTGTGCCACCTTTAGTACGATGTCTTCCGTACGTTGGCGCTCGAGGCGGGCGCGAATGGTTCCAATCCCGAAGGCCAGGTCATCCGCCAGTTCCTGAAGCAGCTTGATTTCGTCCTCCCCGACGCTCCGGACCTCCGAACCATAGAGTCCAAGCAAGCCGAAGACCCGCTCGCCGTCGCGAAGAGGGAGACAGATCACGCTTCGGTAGCCGCGTTCCCTCGCCTCTCCCAGATAGTGGAAGAAGGCGTTCTCCGCCTCCACATTCAGGCATACCACGGCCTCGCCGCTACGGATGGTCCGACCGCCAGGGCCTTGGCCGGTCGGCTTGTTTTCGTCCCAAGAGAGCTGAATCGTGGAAAGGTAGCCCTCTTCGATGCCGGCGAAGGCCATCGGTCGAATGAGTTTCTCCGGATTATCCTCGGCATAGCCCACCCATGCCATGCGGTAGCCGCCCGTTTTTACCGCCACCTGACAGATCTTCGTGAGCAGCTCTTCCTCGCCGATCGCGCGGGTCACTGCTTCGTTGCAGGCGCTGAGCATCTTCAAGGCGCGGTTTAAGCGCGCGAGAGTGAGTTCCGAATGCTTGCGCGACGTGATATCGCTCATCCCGCCCACCATCCGCAGGGCTCTGCCGGCACCATCACGAATCACGAAGCCACGGTCCAGGACGTAGGCATAGGTTCCATCCGCACGGAGGAAGCGGTATTCTCCGGACCAATTGTCATCGATGCCCTCGAACTTCTTGTGAATTTCTCCGAGAACCCGGTCCACGTCCTCCGGGTGAATGCGGCTCGACCATGAAACACTGGAGGGCTCCAACTGGCTTCGAGAATGCCCGAAAAGCTTCTCGAATCCCTCGCTCCACCAGATCTCGTCGTTATCGAGGTCCCAATCCCACACCGCATCGTTGGTGGCGCGGGCCACGATCTCGAAACGCTGCTGGATTTCCCGGACTGCATTTTCGGCTTTGCGGCGCTCGCAGCCTTCGAGCGCGAGCGATACCAGATTGGCAACAGCGGCGGTAAAGGTCTTTTCATCCCCGGTCCACTTCCGGGGCGGTCCCACGTGCTCGCTACATAGAACGCCCTCGACCACGCCGTCGCGGTGGACGGGAGCATCCAGCATCGAAGTGATGCCGTGGACTTTCAGGTAGCTTTCCGTGAATTCCCGGGTTCGTGAGTCGCTGGCAGCATCCTCTGCAGAGATCACGTCCATTTCCTCCATTGCGCGGAAATAGGCAGGGAAGCTGGAGGCAGGGAGCTCCATGCCGGAACTGTGCCGGTGGGCCTCCATCTCGTAGAGGTCCGCACAGCGGATCGCGGTGCGGTCATGATTGTATCGCCAGATACTCACGCGTGCGACGCCGAGTGCCCGGGCATGCGCTTCGGTGATCCGGCGGAATGCCGACTCTTCGTCATCCGACTCCAAGGGCTGGATGCCGGTGAGTGCGATGAGCGAATTTCGCTGCCGGACGTAGCGCTCTTCGCCGGCGCGGTTCCCATCTTCGGCCAGCTTGCGTTCGGTGATGTCGCGCTGCACGGCGACCACGTAGGCCGCTTTTCCAGTCGCCTCGGCCACGGGCACGAAGTCGATCTCCAGCCAGATCTCCCCGCCGTCCTTGCGGTAATTGATCACTTGGGTCCTGACCGGCTGGCCTTTCTTCAGGGCGATCCGCATGCGATCCAGTTCGGAGCTCTGCGTCTTCGGACCTTGGAGCATGCGCGGGGATTTTCCGATGGCCTCCTCGCGGGTGTAGCCGGTGCAGCGGGTAAAGGCATCGTTCACGAAGACGATGCGCGGTCCCGGCTCATCGATCGGTGTGGCCTCCGTGATGATGACGATGTCATTGATCCGCGAAACGCAGGCTTCGAGGAGTCGGAGTTGTTCGCGCGATTGCCGGCGCGCCGTGATGCTCCGGAAATAGACTGCAATGCCTTCATCCGTGGGATACGCGCGGATCTCGTACCACTCGTTGTGGGGAGGATAGTAGAATTCTTCCAGCACCGTGGTCTGCTGGCGGCTCATCGCGCCCTCGTAGGCCTCCCTGAGTTCAGTCTGGATGATGCCGGGGAATTCCTCCCACAGGACCTTCCCGATCATCTGGGATTTCTCGGTGCGCAGCACCTTTTCCGCCTCCCGGTTCAGGTAAATGAACCGCCATTCCCGGTCCACCGTGAAGAAGGCATCCGTGATCTTGTCCAGCGTGTTGGTCAGCCGCTCGGACAGGCGGTGAGCGGATTGCTCCGCATTGATCTTCGCGGTGTTGTCCTGGAATGCTCCTTGGATCCGGATGACAGTGCCGTCGTCCGCTCTTACCGCTTCGCCCATGGCTCTCACCCAGACGCGACGTCCGGTGCCCGTGATGAGCTGGAGTTCATCGTCGAAAGCTACTCCCTCCTCCACGCAACGTTGGAACAGCTCGTAAATGTGTTGCCGGTATTCGGGCGCGTAGAACTCGAAGGCCTCATGGATCGTCGGCGCATAGCCGGGCGGCATTTCGTGAATGGCCCGCACGTCATCGGACCAGGTGATCTTCAGTTCGGGAAGATCCACCGTCCAGCCGCCGAGCCGCGCGTTCCTGCCGGCAATCCGCAAAAGCGCCTCATCATTCCTCTGCTTCTCAATTGCGCGGCAACGTTCGATGGCGAGCGAAATCAGGCGCGTCTCCGCTTCCGCGCGGGTCATGTCTTCATGGCCGGGCAGACGATGCTGCCGGTGATAAATCCCGAGGGTGCCCAGCACCTTGCCCTCGCTGGAGAACACGGGTACGGACCAGCAGGCTTTCAATCCATGGAGCAGCACCAACTCACGTGCTTTTTCCCAATCGCAGTGAGTGGTGATATCCGCGATGACAACCGGCTTTCCGGTTGCCGCAGCCGTGCCGCAGGAGCCCACCTGGGGTGCGATAGGCACGTGGCGGCCCGCATGGAGCAGATCTTGCGGCAGGCCGGGAGCCGCAGCCAAGGTGAGCAAGGTTCCTTCCGGATTGGCGAGGTAGATCGAACAAATGGTCCCCGGACCGGACATCTCGCTGATGCGGCGCGCGATCCGATCTAACACATTCGTGAGCGGTAGACCCGCTAGAATCAGCTCCAGGACCTGCGTCTGTCCGGCCCAAAAAGCCTCCAGCCAGTGCCGTTGCCGATTTTCCGCCGTGTCTCGCGTACTCGCCTCGTTCATCACAATTCCGGCCTGCCATTCCCCGTGGAAAGCAGGCCGTCCCGATCTCGGGATATCAATAGTCCGGTTGGGCGGTTCTCGTCACCGACAATCTCGCGAAGCGCTTGGCCGTGTTTCCGGGTGCTTCCTGGGTCAAGACAGCGGTGAAAGTACGCCGCTGGTTGGGATTCTGACCGCCGTCGTTGGTAAAACTGTAAGTGACGCTCGCCTGGTTGCCGATCGTGGTCCAGTTCACCATGTCGGTGGAAACCTGCACTGCATATTTCAGGTTCTGCTCGCTGCTTGTCACCGTGGCGATGTTACTGCCCGTGGTTTGCGCCGCCGAGGAACCAATCGTCGGGAAACGAAGCTTCATGCGCTTCTCCGTTGGATCGATGGGTAGGACCTCGAGGCCGGCGTTGGTGGAATTGAAGGCCACGTCAAGCAGGTCGGCCCGCTTGTTCCCATTAAAGTCAAAGGAGTCCTTGGGATAAGCCACGTAGCCGTCATTCAGCAGGCGACGATAAAGCAGGAAGGGCAGGCCGTTCGCACTGAAGTGGAAGCCGAGCAAGTTCGCATCCGTCAAGCCCAAGCCGTTGTTAGCGAGGGTGATCGGGGTGCCGGAGACGTAGGGGATCTCAGCGGCCGTGGTTTGGGGCTTGAGATAATGAATGCGGCGGTTGCGGCCTTCATACCACGCGATGCGTTGTTTCCCATCGGGTGCAGTGGCGGTGAAGATGCTCCGGGGTAAGGGGCCGCTCGCCGCATTGGTGCCGATCGTCACGGTTTGCAGTTCCGCCTTCGTTGTACCGACAAGTCGTTTGAGGACTCGTTGTGTAAGGGAAGTCACGGCGAAGTAAAAAATGCGCTCCGTCCCGTTGAATCGCGAGGCTGTAACGCTGTTGTCGACGAAGTTCTCGATATTCTCGAGAGGGTAGTCCTGATGGATAATGGTTAGCACCGATCCGATCTTCTTCGGGGTTGCCTTGAGCAGCGAGTTGGTCGTCGGCGTATCGTAGGTGAAGTACAGGCGAACATCGTCCAGCGAACTCGCGATGACCGCGGTTCCCTTCACATAGCCGGGGCTGGTGCTACCCGTGAAGCTTACCCAAGTCATTTCCCACTCTCCACCTGCCGGATGGCGCGCATAGCGAAGGCGTTCATTGGTGGTCCCTGCGTCGCTGACATAAGCGACGTGCAGGTTTCCAGAAGGATCACGAAAGGCACTGATGTTAGAGATCGTGCTAATTGCCTCGTTGACCGGATCGATCCGTTCGCTGGCGGCAAAACCGTTAAGATAATTGGTGCAATACAGCTTCTGTTGGCCGCCCGAATTCTGATGGCCCGCGAACATGTCCCCGCCGTCCGATCCATTTGGCAGAAAAACCCCCTCTTTGTTCGGGTTTGCCATATCGAGAAGGTCGTTCCGCGTCCAAGATGGCGGTGTCAGGGTGACGGGGGCAGTCGTCTCCAGCAGCATGTGGCTCACCACGTCCTGGTTGGAGAGTTCTTTTGCTAAGATCCGGGCGTTGTTCTGCTGGTCCGGCCAGAAATGCCATGCAGTGTTCCCGGTCGGGCTGGCGGAATCTTCAACAACCACGCTCGTCCAGTTGTCGGGATTGAGGTCCGCTTTCGCTGGAGGAAGCATGAGCAAACCCGTTGCCGCGGCCAGGATCGTCCGAATCATGCGACCGCCCATGACATGCCTTTCGCCCTGATGCAAGGGCCGCGGCGTGAGGCGGGCTATACCGCACCGATGCGAATGCGGAGCCTTGTTTCGCGCTTCCTTACTAACCCGCCATGGAGAGTCATGAGTTGTTAGGATCCGCTGCCGTTGGCGGGAGAAGGGTGCAGCGCGGTGACTAAGTAATTGTCCGTAAATGGACGGAGGGGATTGCTCGTAGGCCATCGAAAGGAATCCGCAGTGAATCCCCGGAGGGTTTCAGGTTTCTCCCGCAAGAACGATTCCGAAGTGTTTTATACGCACTGGTGCTATTCCCTCGCGATTCCTACACCGGCCCTTCATCTAACTTTCACAATTGATCTCTTGATGAAAGAAGCGTTCGACAAATGATGTCTATAGTCACCCCGGACGACCGAGCGGATATCCCCGGAACGAACGGACTAAAATTTTGTCCGCGCAGCCGCACGGGCAACGAAATGGCGGAGGCGGGGAGGCCTCCGCCATTTCAACTTTTAAAAGCGGCGATACTTAAGGGAACCGGTGATCAGCGATCGACGCGTGCCGATCCGCCGCCGACGAGCTTCTTCACTTCATCCACCGTGGCCATGGTGGTATCCCCCGGAGTGGTCATTGCCAGCGCACCATGGGCAGCCCCGTATTCGACGGCCATCTTGGCATCGTTGAATTCCATGAAACCGTAGGCCAGACCGCTGGCAAAGGAATCTCCGCCGCCCACGCGGTCGTAAATCTCCAGCTTCGCGCGGTGGGTGGCTTCGTGGAATTCGCCGGCATGCCAGCAAATCGCTCCCCAGTCGTTGATCGTGGCGCTGTGGACGTCGCGCAGGGTAGTGGCGACCACTTGGAAGTTCGGGAAATCCTGCACCGCGCGCTCAATCATGGCCTTGAAGCTGTCCACCTCGAGTCCGGTGATGTGTTCGCTCACTCCCGCCACTTCAAAGCCGAGGGAAGCGGTGAAATCCTCCTCGTTTCCGATCATCACATCGACGTACTTTGCGATTTCGCGGTTCACTTCTTGGGCTTTTGCCTGGCCGCCGATCGATTTCCAAAGGCTCGGGCGGTAGTTGAGGTCGTAGGAAACGATCGTGCCGTATTCCTTCGCCTTTTTGCAGGCCTCGATGGTGAGTTCGGCAGTCGTTTCGGAGAGGGCCGCGAAAATGCCGCCGGTGTGGAACCAGCGTGCACCATGCTTGCCGAAGACATCATCCCAATCGACATCGCCGGGCTTCATCTGGCTGGCAGCGGTCAGGCCGCGGTCTGGCGTGCCCTTGGCACCTCTGATACCGAAGCCACGCTCGGTGAAGTTCAGGCCATTGCGGATCTGGCGACCGATGCCGTCGAACGGCTTCCACTGGACGAAGCGGGTGTCGACCCCTCCCTGCAGGATAAAGTCCTCAATCAACCGTCCGACGTCGTTCTCGGCGAAGGCGGTGACGACGGCGGCGCGCTTGCCGAAGCAGCGGCGCATGCCGCGGGCCACGTTGTACTCGCCTCCGCCTTCCCATGCCTGGAACTGGCGGGTCGTGCGCACCCGTCCGTCGCCGGGATCGAGGCGCAGCATGATTTCACCGAGCGAGATGATGTCGAATTGGCAGGAAGCAGCAGTGCGTAGTGTCAGTGACATGAGGTAAGAGGATCGATGTTCGGAAAGGGTGGGAAGGGGAGGGCTGGATTTCCTTGGAAACGAATGGCTTACTCGTCGGAGGGAATGACCCCGTTCGCGCAGGCGATCGGGCCGCTTCCGGAAAGGAAATTCAACAGGTTGTCGAGAGACTTCTTGGCCTGCCGAGGAACGCTCTCAAAGGTCCGGGAGCCGATATGAGCGGTTACCAGCACCTTCGGGTGGGCGAGTAGCGGATCATCTTCCGCAGGAGGTTCCTGTTCCATGACGTCCGTGCCGTAGCCAGCAAGTCGGCCGGAATCGAGCGCCTCAAGGATGGCGGCGGGGTCGGCGAGCTCGCCACGGCCGGTATTCACCACGTACGCGCCTTCCGGCAGCAGTGCCAGGCGTTCGCGGTTGATGAGATGATATGTGTCCTTGGTCAGCTTCGTGTGCGGGCTAACAATATCCACTGACGAGAAGAGCGAATCGATGGATTCGTGACGAATGATGCCATATTGAGCGGCCACGTCGTCCGGCCAGAAATTGCCGAAAGCATGGATTTCCATGTCGAAGCCACGGGCGCGGCGCGCCATCTCCTGCCCGATCCGGCCCATGCCAATCAGGCCGATCCGCTTGCGCCAGAGTTCATGTCCGGTGATCCGCAGCCATTTGCCCTGACGGGTGGCATTGGCGGTCTCCACCAGATTTTTCTGCATGGCGAGCAGTAAGCAGAAAGTGTGTTCAGCGACGGTGGTATGGTTGACGCCGGGAGTGAAAAGCACCGGGATTCCGAGCTCCTTGGTCGCGGAAATGTCGATCTTGTCCAAGCCAATGCCATATTTCGAAATGACCCGGAGTCGTGGCCGGCTTTTCTCAAGTACGGCCCGGGTGATCGTGTCATCGCCGCACAGGAATGCATCGAAGTCCCCGGCCAACTCCAACATCCGGGCCTCGGTCAGCGGCCCGCGTTCGCGCACAATTTCGAATCCTTGGGACTCCAATTGGAGATGGTGAGGACCGGGGGTGTCTTGAAAGCTACAGGTGGTTAGAAGGACGCGGGTCGGCATGGTTGGCGAGACGGTTTTGGGATGGATGAATCTGTCATACAAGTCGGAATTGTTCCATCACCCGAAAAGGGGTGTAGAGCACGGCAGGTGCAGGGTCAATGGAGCTGCAAAAGGCTTCGGTGAAAAATCGGTGAAGCGCTAATCGGAACTGGAAAACACTTATGCCACATGAAAGGATGAGCCTCGTAAGCCGTCTGGACTCCTGCAGAACTTAAACCAATGAAGGCGTTAACTCCTCTCCGCCTGCTAGCTCTTCCTGCCGTGGTCCTCGCGGTGGCACCAAGCTGCAAAAATAATTCAGAAGCCCGCAAGGACCCCGAGTGGTGGCGTCTGGAAGGTGAGCGCGTGGAGTTGGCCCACAATGTCGATCTGCTGAAACTCAAGTTGGCGAACAGTGCGGTCAATGGCACCGAATTCGCCGCCCGAGCCGAAGAGGTGAAACAAAATGCAGCCCGGATCGCCGAGCTGAAGCTTATCGCAGGAGATATCCGGGACGAGGTGGCCCAGCTCGCTTCCGCCGTTGACGAGCAGCACGAAAACTGGGTTCGCAGCACTCGTGCCGCGGCCGTGGGCAGGGAGTATGTCACTTTCACCGGCAGGGGCGGTCGCAGTTATGACCATGTCGTGATCAAGAAGGTCACCGATGTGGGCGTTGAAATCCGCCACGCCAACGGCAGCGCACGTCTTTCCGCCGCCGATCTGACCCCCGAGCAAAATGCCGAGTTCGGTCTCGACCCGCAGCTCGCTCATGTGGCCTTGGCGCAGGAAAAGCAGGACGCCGCAGTTTACGAGGATTGGCTCGGAAGCCAGATCGCTTTGGCAAATGAGGCCAAGGTCGCGGCCGATGAGGCCGCCGCTGCCCGCAGGACGGAGGAGGTCCTGGTTGCCGCTCGCGCCCGCTCGGAGGCCATTAAGGCCAGCGCCGCCGCATACGAGGAGCGGGGAGGACGTCTCCGTGAACAACCCCGCAGCGTCGGTGGCACTTACTGGGGCGGCTACTATGGCCGCCGCTACTACAGCCCCTCCTACTATTATTATGGCGGTAGCAGGTGCTACAGCCGCGGCGTCGTGGGAGGCTTCGCCACGATCTATCGCGCGCGTTATGGGTCGGATACGGATTGCGGCTACAATCATCCGAGCCGGGTTTCGGCGGCCAGATCGGCCCCGGTTTCCCGAGGCACCGTGAGTGCCATCCAGACCATTTCGAAGGGCTCCACCGGTGTGCCTTGAGTTTTCTCCCCGCCTGCCCTTCTCTCCCGTTACTTCTCTTCCAGTCACCCATGAATCCGATGCCCTCCCGCATGCTGCGACTCGCAGCTGCTTCTCTACTGTGCCTTTCTTTCAGCTCCTGCGGCGATGACCCTCAACTGGTCCAAAAGCGCGAGGAGCAAAAGGCCGAGATCCGCCGCCTTGATGGCGAACTGAAGGTCCTTCAGGAAAAAATTTCCCAGATCCCGGCCGACAAGACCTCCGAGCTCTCCAAGCTCAAGCAGGACTCCGACTTGCAGAAGCAGGAGATTGAAAACCTGGAGGAGGAAATCGCATCCCTGCAGTCCAAGAAGGCGGAAATCGAAAAGGCCCACGAAGCCTACAAGCGGAAGTACGTCATTCGTTGATCCAGCGCTCTATTCCCGGAAGTTACCATGGGTTTTTCTGACCTCCTCACCAGTAGCCGCGGGCCTGGCGTCATCGGCACTCTGCTCGCCCTCCTCGTTCTCGTGGGCTTTGGCACCTTGTACATGTTTGTCTTCGACGAAGGCTTGCAGGGCGGAGGAAAGAGGATCGAGTCGGTGATCCGCGAAGACGCCCTCACGATTGAGAGCCACAAGCGCCAGATCGAAAGCCTGAAGAAGATGATCGATGAGGGCAATCGCTTGAAGGAGCAGGCCCTTGAGATGGAGCAGGTAAAGGTCCGCCTTGAAAGCGGCGCCAAGGCCAAGGCCGAGAAGGAAGCCTCCCGGGACGAAGCCATCGCGATCAAGGAAGCCGCCGACAAGGCGTGGGAAGACTATAAGGATGCCTATCGCGCTTCGGAGTGGGCTGCCGCCCAAGGCGAGGAGCTTGGTGATATCCGCTCGCTCTCCGGGCGGAACTACAAGAACGTGGTGATTCGGAAGGTGGAGCACACCGGCATTCAGATCACGGACGAGACAGGCCCGAAGAGCATCGACAGCGACGAGCTCCCGCTGGAGCTTCAGGATCGCTTCCAATTCAGCCAGGAGAAGAAGGCGGAGGTCGTTACCAAGCGCGATACCGAGTTCCAGAATCTCTCTGACAATGTGGACATCGCCAACCTTGCCAAGAAGGGTCAGGACAAGCTGGAGCGTGTCCGAATCCTGAATCAAGGGATCGAGGATGCGAACAGCGGCATCCAGACTTGCAAGGCGGCCGAGCCGATCCACCTCCGCAAGGTGGACTTCATCCGTGCGGAACTTGCGGAAGAACAGGAAAAGGCTTCCCGCCGTTCCAGCAGCCGGGCACAGGGCATCAACAAGACTCCTCAGATTCGCGAGCGTCTCCGCGTGGCCGAAAACAAGGTCGCGGCAAATCGGAAGCAAATCTCCGAACACGAGAGAACCATCCGCGATAGCAAGCGCGAGATCACCCAGCTCGAGCGCGAGGTGGACTACATCAAAGCCGAAATCTCCAAGTTGAAGAAGGAGATGGAGGCGAAGCAGAGTGCGCAGCAGGACAAGCCCTAAGGCGGCGAGCAGCAGCGGATTGACTGTTTATTATTCTTCCCCGATTTCTGCGGACAAAAGGCAGGAACGGCACACTTATCAAAGATAGCGACGGGCTGCGGGCCAAGGCCTTTGCGTTCGGAACTTCAGACGGCACGGGCCTCGGAACCTCCCTTTCCCGGCGGCTTTCAGATTCGTTGCTCACCCTTCTCCTCACCACGTTTCGAGCCCATGTTTAATAACGACGAACAGTCGGGAATGGTAGGCATGCTTGTCGGCATGATCGTCCTCGTGTTCGCGGGCGTCTTCTTCTCCTTGCTGGCAGACAAGCGCTTCAGCTTTTCCAAGAACCAG
This sequence comes from Luteolibacter luteus, assembly GCF_012913485.1. Lineage (GTDB taxonomy): Bacteria > Verrucomicrobiota > Verrucomicrobiia > Verrucomicrobiales > Akkermansiaceae > Haloferula > Haloferula lutea. The sequence goes on from NZ_CP051774.1 coordinate 3,864,259, forward strand.
AGTTCGATCTCCCAAACGATCGAGGAAGAAAAGCTGGAGCTCGAAAACGTGAAACGCGAGCTGGAGGGCGCGCGCGCTGATTGGAAGCGTGAATATGAACCGCGCACGGGACAAGAGGAGCTTATTGCGACCATTACCCGCGATTCGCAGGCCAGCCGTCGCCGCTTGGAAACCTTGGGCGAAGAGCGCGATGCCGCCGCGGAGGAGGCGAAACGGGTCGCCGATGCCTTCGCCGAATACCAAGGCCGCTATCGCCAGCAGGTCCGCGCGGAAGCAGCCGGCGAGAAGGTTGGCGAACTTACCACGCGCGGCGGTCGCACCTACCGCGACGTGACGATCTGGCGTGTGTCGGCCGCAGGTGCGGAAATCCGTCATTCCGAGGGCTCCACCCGTTTGTCGCCAAATGAATTGCCGGTGACTTGGAATGACCGCTTCCAGTGGGACAAGGCCGAACTGGCCCAACATCTGGATGAGGAACGCGAGGCCGAGGAACAGCACAAGCAGTTCGTCGATAGTAAGAACAATCCTCCCGAGCCCCCTCAAAAGACTTCCGGCAAGAAGCCGAAGCCCGCCAAACCGGACGAGGATCCGGAGTATCTAGCCCGTGTAGAAGTTCTTCGGCAGGCGGTGATCGATACCCGGCTGAAGCTGAATCAGGCCAGGACGGAAGCCAACCGCGCGCGCTATGAAGCTGCCTCGGGAAAGGGTCGGTCGGTTCCCGGGAGCTTGGAGACCTGGGCGGAGCGGGCGCGGCGCATGGAGGCCTCCAGTGCGAAGTTCCATGCCCAGTACATGGCCGCACGCGGCAAGCTCGCCTCGGTGGCGCCGAATGACTATCAGCTTCAGGTCCAAGACCAGTAAGGAGCGGCGCCGTTTCGGCTAAGAGACCCCGCTAAAAGCAAATGGAGCACCGGAGTGCTCCATTCTCATTTTGATTTCTCCGGTCTTTGCCGCTGCGGTCTTCAGGCCAAGGCCAGACGGGCATCGGAGGCCAGCTTGGCAGTAAGTGCCTCCCAGCCGCCCGGGGTCTGGAGGTTGAAGACGTAGAGGTAAAGCGCCACAAGCTTCGGATCATAGGCGGCTACCAGCGCATCCACGGCTTCGTCCAGCTTGGCGGCGTCGATCGTCTCGGGCAGGTCACCGGTGACGGATCCCTTCCCATCGTGTTCGATGCCCATCACATCGCAGAACTTCGCCAGCATCTCCTGGTTTCCGGCCATGAACCATGCCTGGAGCAGGTGCTCGCCGATAGTGTCGGCGGCCTTGCCCTTCAGGGTCTTGAGCACCCAGGCATACTGCTCGGCTAGCGGCTTCTTCTGGACGAAGACGAGGCGCAGCTTCTTGGTCTGCGCGAGGGTGGCCACGGCCGACTTGTACACGTTGCGGTCGTTGTCCCGGAACCAGTCCAGCATTTGCGTGACGAGGGCGGGATCGACGGCGTTGTAGAGTTCGTGTGCTTTCACGGTTCGGAAAATTGGCGAACGCGACTCCAAGCGATGCCGCGGGAAATGCCAAACGCCAATTTGCGTCCACTGGATAAATCCCCGCCATACGCACGGTAGGAATTGGAAATCCGGGTCTTGTCTCCACTTGTCCGGCCCTCGTTCCGCCTTATCCTGCATCCGATGTCAGCCCATCCGGAACTTTGGAAAACCGTCCGCTGGCTTGCCTTGCTGGCCGCAGTGCTCCTGTTGGCTTGGCTCGGCGTCCGCGTCGTGGAGCGCGGCATCGGCACCACTACCTCCGGTTTGGGAAAAGTTCTCGGAGCCATCACTCATTCCGACACCCGGATTGTCGAAGGCCGGGCCGAAATTACCGACACCGCGGAGATCGCCGAGCTTTCCCTGCTGGAGATGAAGATGACCGCCACGCGGAGTTTCGAGAACGAGACCTATGTGTTGCGTTACCTCCCCGCGGGCACGAAGAAGCTTATTGTTTCCGGACAGTACCGGGTGACCGCCGGCTACAAATTGAAACCCGGGATTTCTCTTCGGATGGAGAATGGGGTGCCGGTTGCCCGGTTTCCTGACCCCGAAATTCTTTCCGTAGAGCTCATCGACTACAAGCCGCTCAGTGAGAAAGACGGTTGGGCGAATGGGGTGACCGCGGAAGATCGCGCGCAATTGTTGCGCGAGCTTCGCCAGCAGATGCGCCAGGAAGCTCAACGCAGTGGCATCCTCGATATGGTCGAAGCATCGCTGCGAACCCGCTTGCGAGACCTGCTCGGTAGCGGCGATGTGAAGGTTGAGCGCGAGGCAAAGTGACCCGCCCCTTCACGAATCTCTCTCACCCTTCCCATATGACAGAAAGCGGCCTCGGGCTGATCCAAGGCATAAAGTCGGTGCCTGAGGCTTGCGGCATTCTTTCCCGCAGGCCGAAGATCCTGTTCTGGCTGCTGCCGCCACTGCTTATCACTCTGCTGCTGGATCTGCTGGCCTTCTTCTTTGCCTTCGAATGGATGCGCGATGGGATCCACGGTTTCGTAGCAAGCCATGGCAATGCCACATGGTTGTCTTCGGCCATGAGCATGTTCGCCGCGATTGCCGTGGTGCTTCTGCTCGGCTGGTCGTTCACGTGGGTTTTTCTCACCTTGGCGAGTCCCTTCCAGGATTTCATCTCGGCCGCGGTTGAGCGGGAACGGATGGGCGGAGCGACGCAAGAGCCGTCGGGATGGATGGGCTTTGCCAAGGGCACCGCGCGCAGCGCCATCCAATCCCTCGTGCTGTTGATGATCTCGATCCCGATGCTGCTGGTCGGCTTCCTTCCTGTCGTGGGTCCTCTCCTCGTCTTTGTCTGGAGTGCCTTTGCCTTGGGCTTCTCCTTCGCGTCGATCCCTGCGGGGCGGGTGGCGGGACGCTTGCGGGATAGGCTCAAGTTCGCGCGCCGGAATTGCGGCGCGGTCTTCGGGCTGGGAGCCCTGATTGCCTTGGTCGCGATGATTCCGATGGCGAGCTTGCTTTTCATGCCCGTCTTCGTGGTGGCGGGCACGCTTGTTCACCTGAAGGCAGGGGAGAATGGAGCAATCCGGAGGATCCAGCCTCCGGTGGAAGGATAGGAGAAGCCCGGAACCCTGCGAGGGATTCCGGGCTCTGCCATGTTCGTGAAGCCGCCTGACGGGTGTGGCGCGCTTCCTCTTTTCTCGGGGAATCTTGGAACTCCGGTCAGGCGGGAGAGGAGCCATGTACCGTCATGAAATTTCCTCTCCCGGGCGACACCTGCCGGAGTTCCAAAAAAAGCGTTAGTGAGTTGCCTCAGGCTTCTCCTCGTAGGAGAGCAGGTAAGCCCGGCGCTGGTCGGCGAAGCTGCGGATCGGCATGCCCTCATGGCCGAAGCCACGGGGTGTGGCTTCTTCCTTTTCTTCCACAGGCTTGTCCGTGGTGAGCTTCTCGAAGTCTTCGCTATTGGAGAGCTTGCGCGTGTCCGCGGCGATTTCCTTGGAAGCGAGTTCCCGATATTGCGCGACCACCGGGCCGAGCTTTGCCCAGTCCAAGCCGTCTTCCGCGAGGGCCTTCACCTTGGCGAGATAGCGCTCGCGCAGGGCGGGTACGGCCAGCAGTTTTGAACGCAGCGGCTTCTTCGCATCATCCATTCCCGTCAACGGATCGAGTTTCAGGCCATCGCCCTTGGGCATGTTGGGCATCGCTGTAGGAGGGCGGGCATCGCGTTCGGGCGATCCCGCCGTCGCTTGATCTTCACCCCGGCGCTCTTGAGGTCCGTCGGGGCCTCTGCCACCGGGTCTGCCAAAGCCGCGGCCACCGAAGCCCGGTCCGCCCGCTGCACGGAAGGCTTCATTCATGTCGCCGGGGATCAGGTGGAACTTACCTTCCTTGTCGCGGTAGAGGCTGTAGTCGCTCGCGCGGATCCAATAGCCATCACCATTGATCAGTCCGCAATCGAGCGCGAGGAACCAGAGCGTGCTATCGATATCGAGCAGCGGTGCCACTGCGGCTTCAAGTTGATCGGCAGGGGTCTCGCTCAAGGTCTTGCACAGCTTGATCAGCGCCTGCCAGTCCTCCTCCGTGCCATCCTTCATCTCATAGCGGCGCTTGTACTCGGCCAAGTCATCGCCCACGTAGTCGAGCCCGCTCTGGCCGTTCGGGGAGCCGCGCACTTTCCAGCGCGCGCCTTTGCTGGTGCGGAAATTCTCCTGGATGAAGTCCTTGTTGAATTGCTGCTGGCTCACATAGACGCCCCAGTTCTCACCATTGATCACCACGCGCACGAGGTTCACCTTTGGGGCGGGGATATACTTCCGGGCGATGTGCGAATAGAGCACCGCGCTGAGGAAGCTGCCGTCGCCGTGGGAATTGAGCAGGTTGAGCGTCTTGTAGCCGTTCAGGCGTTGTTTCTTCTCGGTGAGATCCAGGGAGACGTTCAGCGATCTCTTCTGCCCCGCGCGGACCATCATGTAGCTGGACATGCCGCGGAAATGGATGCCCACCCCGGGATAGGTTTTGCCATCAACGGTCAGCGTGGCGGGCACCTCGACGTCGGTGCCATGAAAGGCTTCGAGCTCCGCCTCCCAGTCCTCGTTTTCGAAATCGAGGAACAGCGTTCGCAGCGTATCAGCCGCATAGAGATCGCTCGACCCGGCCGGGGTCACATCTGCGGGAGAGATCTTGGCACCAGGCTCCGGGGTCTTGGTCTCTTCCTCGCCGAATGGCGGCGGACCTCCGGGGCCTCCCGGGCCGGGACCGCGACGTCCTCCTCCCGGCGGGCCGAAGCCACGTTGTGGTGCGGGATTCTGTTTGAGGAATTCCCGGGCGGTAGCTCGCTCTTCTTTGCCGAGCCAGCCGTTCGAGTCCTTGTCGAATTGATCCACGAGCTTCCTGTCTTCCTGCGCCCCCATGGGAGGCGGGCCAGGAAAACCCCCAGGCGATTGCTGGGCGGAGAGGGGAGAAAAAAGGGAAGCGGTGAGTGCGAGGGAGATGACTGGGGATTTCATGAGGCGCGGTGTGCGGCCTCGGAGGAGCGGAAGCTGATTCTTGAACCCTGCTTGTTCCGGGAAGTCGCGGGGATTTTTCAACCCGTTTTTGGCGTGAGAATCCTGCTGGCCACGCGGTAAAAGGCACCCATGCGTTTTTCCGGAATCCTTGTAGGGCTGGCCCTTTGCGCGGCTGCTGCGCAGGCTGTCAGTCCGAATATCGTCTACATCCTCGCGGATGACATGGGCTACGGAGATCCCCGTTACGCCGGGGGAAAGGTGCCGACGCCGAATCTGGATCGCCTCGCAGCGGAAGGCATGCGCTTTACCGATGCGCATACGTCTTCTGCAGTCTGCACGCCGACGCGTTATAGCATTCTCACGGGTCGCTACAACTGGCGCTCCACGCTGAGGCAGGGCGTGCTTGGCGGCAATAGCCAGCCCCTGATTCCGGATGGGCGGCAGACGGTTGCCGACTTCCTTGCTATGGACGGCTACAAGACCGCGGTCATCGGCAAGTGGCATCTTGGTTTGGGTTGGAACAGGTTGCCGGAGGCGCGCAAGGCGGAGTCCGGGCCGACCGAGGGTCAGGGTTGGCAGCTCGATTACTCCCAAGCCGTGAAGCGGGGGCCGCTTGCACTCGGCTTCCATGAGGACTTCATCATCCCCGCGTCACTCGATATGGCTCCCTACGTTTACCTTCGGAATGACAAGCCCACTGCCGTCCCGACGGTGACCAAGGCCTTTCATCGCCCCGGGCCGGCGGCAGCGGATTTCGAAGCGGAGAACTGTCTGCGTGATTTCACCCGCGAGGCTCGCTCGTTCATCCAGCGTTCTTCGAAGGAGAAGTTCTTCCTCTATCTGCCGCTTACCAGTCCGCATACGCCGGTGGTTCCCTCGAAGCAGTGGAAGGAAAAATCGGGCATCGGCGATTATGGTGATTTCCTGATGGAGACGGATGCGGTGGTGGGCGAGATCCTGGCGGAGTTGGAGAGTGTGGGAGTGGAGAAGGATACCTTGCTGATCTTCACTTCCGACAATGGCTTCGCGCCGGCCGCGGGACTCGAGGAGCAACTGAAGCAAGGCCACAAGCCTCTCGGAGACTTGCGAGGGACGAAGAGCGATATCTGGGAAGGTGGCCATCGCGTGCCCTTCCTCGTTCGTTGGCCTGGTGTGGTGAAGGCGGGCAGCACCTGCGCCGCCACCATCTGCACCACGGACTTCTACGCTACCGCCGCGGACGCGACCGGAAAGCTTGGAGCACTTGGTCCCCAAGCTGCCGAGGATAGCTTCTCCATACTGCCGCTGCTGAAGGCCGAGGATGGCTTCAAGAGAGAGTTCACCATCCATCATTCGATCAATGGCTCCTTTGCGATCCGGAAGGGGGATTGGAAGCTTTGCTTGTGCCCTGATTCCGGCGGTTGGTCCGATCCCAAGCCCGGTTCGGAGGCTTCGAAGAGCAGCTATCCGGTACAGCTTTACAACCTCAAGGATGATCCCGCGGAATCGAAGAACCTGGCGGAGGAGCAAACCGATCTCGTGAAGGAACTCGCCGCGCTTCTGGCCAAGGCGATCAAGGATGGTCGCACCACCGCGGGGCCTGTCCAAAGCAACGACGGAAAGCCGATCGAGCTTCCAGTTCGGGTGAAGGAGTTGTTGCCGGTGTTGGGGGAGCTTTGACCCGCCGGGAATCGCCGGGCATGTTCGATCTGAGGCGGGCGAGGCATGCTCGGGCGGATCGCTCAAGGACAAGCGACAGGGGGAGCCTTGGGTTACGGGCTTTGAGCGGTTTTTCGAGCCTGTTTCGCCTGTTATAACTGGAAAATTAACAGGTGGCGATGGAGGGAAATGCGAACTTCGAACGCCAAACATGGAACGTCGAAGGCAAGGGTTTGGAGAGAGATAGAGTGGCGTGCAGGGGTCATGTTGCCGTCAAGATTCGCACGCGCGGGCTCTGGGTTTCTACTGCCACGCGGAGGTGAAATCCGGAGTGGGCTGGCGATGAGTCGTCCTTGCCGATCGGATCCGCGAGTGATGGCGTCTGCGAGACGGGATGAAACGTATCTGCACGAAAAAGCCGCTCCGGTTTGCCGGAGCGGCTTCGATATCTAGCGGAAGCTAGCGGGCCTTACGGCTTACTTCTTCTTCGCGGCCTTCTTGGCTGCCTTTTTTGCAGCCTTCTTGGCCGGTGCCTTCTTGGCAGCCTTGGCGGGTGCGTTCTTGCCTTCCTCGATCGCGGCCTGGGCGGCGGCGAGGCGGGCGACGGGCACGCGGTAAGGGGAGCAGGACACGTAGTTCAGGCCGAGCGTGTGGCAGAACTTCACGGAGTCCGGATCGCCACCGTGCTCACCGCAGATGCCGAGCTTGATGTTCGGGCGGGTGCTGCGGCCCTTGGTCACGGCGGTCTGCATGAGCTGGCCCACACCGGTCGCATCGAGAGTGGCGAAGGGGTTCTTGGAGAACACTTCGCTTTCGATGTAAGGCATGAGGAAGGCGCCCATGTCGTCACGGCTGATGCCGAGAGCGGTCTGGGTGAGGTCGTTGGTGCCGAAGCTGAAGAACTCGGCGCCCTTGGCGATCTCGTCGGCGGTGAGGGCACCACGCGGCACTTCGATCATGGTTCCGACCTGGTATTCGAAGGTGATCTTCTTCTCGGCCATGACTTCCTTCGCCACGGCGTGGACGATGGCGGCCTGAAGTTCGAATTCCTTGCCGAAGCCCACGAGCGGGATCATCACTTCCGGCTTCACGGCGATCTTCTTCTTCGCCACGTCAGCGGCGGCTTCGAAGATGGCGCGGGCCTGCATCTCGGTGATTTCCGGGTAGGCGATGCCGAGACGGCAGCCGCGGTGACCGAGCATCGGGTTGAACTCGTGCAGGTCGTGCACGCGCTGGATGATCTTCTCCACCGGCACGCCGATCTTCTTGGAGAGATCGAGCTGCTGCTCCTTCGTGTGAGGAAGGAATTCGTGGAGCGGCGGGTCCAGGAGGCGGATGGTGGCCGGCAGACCCTTGAGGGTCTTGAAGATGCCGGTGAAGTCTTCGCGCTGATACGGAAGGAGCTTGGCCAGGGCGGCCTTGCGGGCCTCCAGGGTGGTGGCGAGGATCATCTCGCGCATCGCGTCGATGCGGTCACCTTCGAAGAACATGTGCTCCGTGCGGGTCAGGCCGATGCCCACGGCGCCGAAGGCCACCGCGATGCGGGTCTGCTCCGGGGTGTCGGCGTTGGTGCGGACGGACATCTTGGTGGCCTGCTCGCACCATTCCATGAGCTTGAGGAAGCTCTTGAACTTCTCGGTCTTCTTCGCGGCCTTGTCGCCATCGACGATGCCGGTGATGATTTCCGAAGGAGCGGTCTTCAGCTCGCCACCGTAAACGGTGCCGCTGGTGCCGTCGATGGAGAGGTAGTCACCTTCCTTGAAGGTTTCGCCGGCCACCTTGACGGTCTTCTTGTCGTAGTCGATTTCGATGGCGGCGGCGCCACAGATACAGACCTTGCCCATCTGGCGGGCGACGAGAGCAGCGTGGGAAGAAACACCGCCCTTGGCGGTGAGGATGCCTTCCGCAGCGATCATGCCGCGAAGGTCTTCCGGGCTGGTTTCGTTACGGACGAGGAGAACCTTCTCACCCTTTTCAGCGGCGGCCGCGGCGCGGTCGGCGTTGAGGTAGATCTTGCCGGAAGCGGCACCTGGGCCGGCCGGAAGACCCTTGGCGAGTTCCTTGGCCTTCTTCACTTCGGCGAGGTCGAAGATCGGGGCGAGGAGCTGGTCGAGCTGGTCGGCCGGGTTGCGGAGCACGGCGGTCTTCCAGTCGATGAGACCTTCCTTCACCATGTCCATGGAGAACTTCAGAGCGGCGGCGGCGGTGCGCTTGCCGTTACGGGTCTGAAGCATGAACAGCTTGCCTTCCTGCACGGTGAACTCGACGTCCTGCACGTCCTTGAAGTGCTTCTCAAGGATCTGGCGGACCTTCATCAGTTCCGCGAAGGGCTTCGGCATCGCCTTCTTCATGAGGGCGACGGGCTCCGGGGTGCGGACGCCGGCGACGACGTCTTCGCCCTGGGCGTTCACGAGGAACTCGCCGTAGAATTCGTTCACGCCGTTGGCCGGGTTACGGGTGAAGGCCACGCCGGAACCGGAGGTTTCACCGGTGTTGCCGTAGACCATCGCCTGCACGTTCACAGCCGTGCCCCACTCGGCAGGGATGTTGTACTTGCGGCGATAAACGATCGCGCGGTCGTTCATCCAAGAGCTGAACACAGCGCCAGCGGCGCCGCGGAGCTGCTCCCAAGGATCGTTCGGGAAGCCCTTGCCGGTGCGCTCCTTCACGAGAGCCTTGAAGCGCTTCACCAGTTCCTTCTGGTCGTCAGCGGTCAGGTCGGAGTCGACGATGTCCTTGTGATACTTCTCGTGCTTGTAGCCTTCGATCACCACTTCGAAAGGCTCGTGGTCTTCACCTTCGCTCTTCTGCACGCCGAGCACCACGTCACCGTACATCTGGATGAAGCGGCGGTAGCAGTCCCAAGCGAAGCGCTCGTTCTGCGTGGCGGCCACGAGAGACAGCACGGTCTGGTCGTTGAGGCCGAGGTTGAGGATGGTGTCCATCATGCCCGGCATGGAGTCGCGGGCGCCGGAGCGCACGGCCACGAGGAGCGGCATGCCCTTCGCGTCGCCGAACTTGCAGCCCATGATCTTCTCCATGTTCTTCACGCCGGCTTCCATCTGAGCCTGGAGCGAAGAAGGATAGGTCTTCTTGTTCGCGTAGAAGTAGGTGCAGACCTCGGTGGTCACGGTGAATCCCGGAGGCACCGGGAGACCGATCTTGGTCATTTCCGCGAGGTTCGCGCCTTTGCCGCCCAGGAGAGCCTTCATCGACCCGTTGCCATCGGCCTTGCCGTTGCCCCAGGTGTAAACGTACTTGGTGCCCTTGGCGGAGGGCGCTTTCTTGGCCGCCTTTTTGGCGGACTTCTTCACGGTAGCCATCTGTAGTTCGTGGTGGGTTGACTGTAGGAAAGGCGCGTGAGGACGGCGAAAACTCGCCGGGCCCCCGGGGCGCGGACGCGCGAGGCTAGCGGTCGAAAAACCCGTGTCAATGAACCAGTTCCGTCAGTGGAACCTGTTGCGGCCCGCGCCACTCATGGGATCGCGGACGTCAAGCGCTCAGGATCGAGGCTGCATGCGGCTTTCCGGGCCCCGTGCCCGCGAGGTTTCGTGCAATGGCGCGTGATCGTTATCCCATCCGCGAAGACGCGCTTTTTCATGCTGGAGACGATTTTGTCATAAGCCTCTTTCACGTCCGCGAGATCTCCATCCGTGTGCAAAAAAGAAGCCCGCTTCCTTTCGAAAGCGGGCTTCTTCCACAACCACCAAAGGTCTCTCAAGGTGTCTGGACGAAGCTGATTCCCGGGTCTCCCTCAGGTCCTCCTTCCAGCACGAAAGTCAGCTTCTTCGCTTCGGGCAAGGTGGCCCGGCCAACCATCTGTGCGTCCTCGGAACTCAGGACCAGGAGGCCGCGGTCATCGATCTCGTAGGTCCCGCTCAAGTCGGTCTTCTTCTCGCCGTGAGTGTAGATCCAGCTGAAGCTGCCATCCTCACGCAGGCTCAGCACCACGGTGCCATTTTCGCCGCGGTTGCTGGTCCAGGTTCCCACCAGCTGTCCCGCTGAAAGCGATTCCACCGCCGGGCTGTCCGCGGCTTCGGGCGCGGTTCCGTCCACCTGCTTCTCGACATCCTCCGTCGTCGAGCTCTTCGCGAGATCCCGCAATTGCCGCGCGATGCTATCGGATGGCTGCAGGCGGGTCACCTCGCCGAACTCCCGCTCCGCGTCGGAAAGACGGCCGTTCACGAGATAGTGGTAGCCGAGCAGGAAGCGCGGTGCCGGGCGGCCCGGGCTGGCCTGCACGTAGGCTTCCAGCTTCGCGAGTTGATCGAGATAGGCGCCCTCCGTCCGGTAGAGGCCGATCATCGTGCGCCGGTCCCAACCGGGTCCCGAGGCAAGGATCGGGTTCAGTACTCCCGCCGCATCGTCATATTTCCCGAGCGCGAAAAGAACCAGCGCCCGGTACTCATGCTGGGCACTGTCGCCCGGCTGGTAGGAGATGGCTTCGTCCACTTCCTTCAGTGCGGCCAGATAGTCCTCGCGGAGGAAAGAGTCGCGCGAACGATCCAGCGCTTCCGCCGAGCGGGTGGCTGCCAGATCGCTGGCAGCTTCGTCGCCGGTCGGATATTCCGCGGCAGTCACCGACATCGGCTGCTCGTAACGAATCACCGTATCGCCGTAGGTGTAGGGTTCGGGCGTATAAGGATTTTCGTAAGTGTAGTAGCCGCTGTCGTAGGCCAAGCTGCCGAGGCCCCAGCACACCAGACCCCAGGAAACCGGACGGTAATAGTAGGTCGAATAGCCGGGCCAAGGACGCGGATAGTACCAGCAATTGTTGCGGTACCAGTACGGCGTCCAGCAATAGTTCCAAGATCCGTAGTGCCAGCTGTGGCAGGCCGTGGAAGCCCACCATGGGCGGCAGCCCCAGTAATTCGGACGATAGCTCCAGTTCAGGCAGCGCCGGTAATTCCTCCCGATCGAGGTCGCATCAAAGCCTCGTGTCGTGGCGACTCCGGCCATCATGCGCCGTGAAGGCCAGTTACCCCAGTTTCCCCACTGGTTGCGCCAACCGGGACGGGAGCGGATATTCGCAGCGGTTCCGGGCAGGAATCTCTCCGTCGGGCGTCGCATGATCGGCCGGGAAATTTTCGCGATGCCGCCGCCCGGACGCAGGGTGTTCCGTTGGAATTGTCGCTGGCGGTTTACCACATTCTCGGCCCGACCTCCGTTGCTTGGATTGACTGGCGTCAGATTGAAGGGGCGTCCGCCGGTACCGGTGCCGATGCCGGGACGCGTGACTGGATTCGGGTTGATGCCCGGGGTGAGCCTCGGTCTGTTGACGATGTCCGGTCGCGATGTCGGCCCCGGCCGCGAGTTCGGCATTACCGGCCGGATGTTATTCCCGCCTGCATTTGGGGTCGGGCGGGTGGATGGTGTTCTTGGTGGTGAGCTCGGCCGGGCTTGCGGTGCCCGCTGAGGAGTCGGCCGTATCGAGGGACGCGTTGTTGCGGATGGGCGCTGGGTTGGACGAGCCGTCGGCCGGTATTGAGGCGCCGGCCTGACTTGCGAGGGCCGCGAGACCTGTGGACGCTGAGCTGGGCGATACTGCTGCGGAGCGGGGCGTTGAATCTGCCGCTGGGGAGCCGGGCGAAATTGCGCGGCGGGGCGTGATGGTGCCGATGGACGTGATGCGACGGAGGGCCGTTGCGCCATGGAAGGCCGACCGCCCCCTTGGCCGCGATTCTGGCCCCTTGATTGTGCCGCGGCCAAGTCGCTCCCGAACAGGGAGAGGATCGCCAGATGGACGATCAAGAGCTTCGTTTTCATCGTACGGAGGGTTTGATGACTCGGTCGGAAAAGCAGGCCATCTTGCCCGCCTTCTTCTCTTCGAGATAAGATGCGGGAGCGGCAGTGGATATTCAGGTAGTTTCTTTCTTGAGTTCGCTTTTTTCACCTCCGCGGGCATGGCCGGGTGTTTCAATCATCGGGAGGGTGAGGCGATAATGATGGTCTTCTGCCGCCGGGCTTTCTGCACGGCTTAAGCAAAATGGGAATTTGCAATGTCCGACACCTCCATCTAACGTGTCAGGTTGCCTATGAAAACACAACTGACCTTGATAGCGCGTCTATCCATCCTCGCAGCGGCAGGTGCTCTCCTGAGCAATTGCGCGCACGAACCCGTGACCCAAACAAATGCGGCCAATGCCAGTGCGAGCCAGATCAGCTCGGATTCGCGTACCGCGCTGAACCGTCTCTATGCCTCGAACCCCTCCGCAAAGCGGCTGGGCCAGAAGGCCTCCGGGATTCTTGTCTTTCCCCACATCATGAAGGGCGGCTTCGTGATCGGGGCTGAGGGAGGAAACGGTGCCCTTTTTGGAAAAGGCGGCGGCTCCGTGAAGGGCTACTACCAGACGGCCGGTGCCTCGTGGGGCCTGCAGGCTGGCGTGCAGAAGTACGGCTATGCGCTGTTCCTGATGAGCCCAAGCGATGTCGCGAATCTGGACCGGGCCGCCGGTTGGGAAGTGGGTAGCAGCCCGAGCCTCGTCGTCGTGGACAAAGGTGCTGCAACCAATCTGACCACCACCACCGTCAACAAAGGCGTGTATGCCTATGTCTTCGACCAAAAAGGCCTGATGGGCGGCCTCGGCCTGAAAGGCACGAAGATCACCCGCATTCATCCCGGACGTTGATCCGGCCCTCCCGCTCTCCCCGGTGTCGAGCTGATCGGCGCCGGGGCGCGGATCTGGGGCCTTCGAAAAAAAGGGGATCGCTGAAAAGGGTCTCGTTCACCCTTATGCCGCCGCTTCAGTTTCTGGGGAATGAAGCGCCGCTACGATCATATCGATTTGCGGGTCCGCAGCCTTGCCGAGGCGCGGCCTTTTTATGAAGCGCTGCTTCCCGTCCTCGGGTTCCGCCGTGAAGATAGCAGCGAGAAGTGGCTCGAGTTCGAGTTCGAGGGAGAAGGAGTGACCGACTATTTCGCGGTGACGGAATCTGCCACTCATCAACCCGGGGAAAGCCGCATCGCTTTTTGGGCAGAATCAGCGGCGGAGGTGGATCGTGTGGGCGACTTGTTGAGGCGGATCGGGGCGCGGAATATCGAGGGGCCGGGCTACGAGGCGGAGCACTATTACGCGGTCTTCTTTGAGGACCCCTGTGGCAACCGGTTCGAGCTTTGCCACCGCTCGAGAAACTAAGCTTCGACAAAGAAGCGGGCCCCCCTTGCGAGAGGCCCGCTCTGACTTCGCGGTATCGCTTCAGGAGGACTTGTCGAAGTTCAGTCCGGGGTCGCCTTGCGGTCCCCCGGCCAGAACGAAATTCAGCTTGTTGTCCGCAGGCAGCTTGACCTCTCCGATCATCTGCGAGTCATCGGAGTTGAGAACCAGCAGTCCCTTCTCATCGATGGTGAAGGTGCCGGTGAGGTCATTGTTTTGATCTCCCTTGTTGAAAGCCCAGATGAACTTGCCGTCTTCGCCGAGCTTCAGGGTGACCTTGCCCTGATCGCCGCGGTCGCTGACCCAAGTGCCCACCAGCTTGCCGGCTTCGACCGGCGGCGGTGCCTCTTTGTCCGCTTCCACCGGTGGCGCTTCCTCGCTGGTATCGCCATCATCCGGCGTTACCGAGGATTTGCAGAGATCCCGCAACTGGGCGGAGACGGTATCGGCCGGTTGGAGCTTCGCGGCTTGGTCGAATTGCGCGTAGGCCTGATCGAGATGACCGCAAACCAGATAGTGGTAGCCCAGCAGGAACCGAACCGAGGCATCCTCCGGCTTTGCGCGGGAGAAGTCCTCGAGCTTGCGGAGTTGGTCGGTATAGACGCTCTGCGAAGCATAGAGGCCGGTCATGGTCGTCCAGTCCCAGCCGGGGCCGGAAGCCAGCACCGGATTCAGCACGCCGGCGGCGTCGCCGTACTTTCCGAGCGCGAAGAGGATGAGTGCCCGATATTCGTGAATCGCGGTATCGCCGGGCATGGCGACGAGGGATTCATCGGCCGACTTGAGTGCGGCGAGGTAGTCGCCCTGCTTGAAGGCGGTGCGGGAGGCTTCCAGCGCGGCGCTGGATTTTTCCTGGGCCGTGTCTTCCGCCTTCTCGTCGCCCGGGGGCAACTTGCCGGCGCTCACGCTGAGCGGCTCGCTGTAATTGATGATGGTGGTGGATCCGCTCTGCACCGGCGGTGCGGGGTATGGATTGTGATAGCTCTGGTAGCCGATGTTGTAGATCAGATTCCCCAGTCCCCACGCGGCCAGCCCCCATGCCATGCCTTCGGCAAAGTCGTTGTGATGATCCACGACAACGTATCCCGGCCATGGGCGCGGGCGATAGTAGCCGTAGTGGCCATACCAGCGCTTGTTCCAGCCGTAGTTCCAGGATCCGTGATGCCAGCCGTGGTAGTTGTTGGCATTCCACCAAGGCCGGTTGCCCCAGTAGTTGGGCCGGTAACCCCAGTTCACGTTCTTCCGGAAGTTGTTGTTAACGTTGATATTGACGTTGTTGCCGATGTTCACGTTGCCACCGGGGCGGCCCGGGCGGTTCCAGTTGCCCCAGCTTCCCCAGTTGTTGCCCCAATTCGGCGGGCGGTTCCCCGGGCGGTTGTTGATATTGATGTTCGGCCGGTTGATCACCGGGCGGTTGTTGATGATCGTATTGCCGCCGCCGGGACGAATCACCGTATTGCCGCCGCCCGGACGGATGACGGTGTTATTGTTATTGTTGCCCCAGTTCGGCCGGGTGCCCGGCTTCGGGTAGTTCACATGGCCGGGCTTCGTGTTCGGCCGTTCGGGAAGGGGCATCGGGCGCACGTTGTTTCCAGGGCGTCCATCGCCACCACCCGGGCGATTGTTGCCACCACCGCCAGGCCTGAAGTTATTGCCTCCGCCGCCACCGGGTGGGCGTCCTTCACCTCCACCGCCGGGGCGGACATTGCCGCCGCCGCCGGGGCGATTTCCACCACCGCCGGGCCTGTTGTCGCCGCCACCACCTGGCAGGATGTTGTTTCCTCCTCCTCCGCCTGCTGGCCGGCCACTACCGCCGCCACCGGGGCGAACGTTGGCACCGCCTCCTCCGGCTCCCGGCCGGCCACCACCACCGCCACCGGGGCGAACGTTGGCACCGCCTCCTCCTCCAGCTCCCGGCCTACCGCCACCACCTCCACCGGGTCGAACATTGGCACCACCACCAGCGCCGGGCGGCCTGCCTCCTCCGCCCGCTCCCGGGCGTGTGGCCGGTCTTTGTTGAGGACGCTGGGCGGGCCTTGCCTGGGGTTGTTGGGCAGGGCGGCTCATTTTCGAACCGGTCATCGGGCTGCGATTGGCCTGTCGACCGCCACCGCCACCGCCGCCGCGTTGTCCATGTCCTCCACCTCCGCGGCCTTCAGCGCCTCCTCGAGCTTGGACGTCGTTTAGAAAGAAGGAGGAGACGAGGATCGTGACGACCCATGGTGCGAGCTTTTTCATGGCTGGGAAGAGTTCGGGTTGAAGTTCATTCGCCTTCGGGGGCTTCGTTTTCAGGGGCAGCCTCCTCAGCGTCCCCATTGTCGTCAGGGGCTGCCGCCACCGGATCCGGGTCCGCATCCGGCGCACGCCGCACGAAGCGGATCGAGATGTCCGGCTGGGCATCGCCACCCATCGTCCGGTCCGTGGAATTCCACACGATGGTATCGTCTCCATCCCGGCTGAGTTTCTGGCTGGCGGAGTTCGTTTCCGCATCCGCCGTCACACCGGTGGTGCGGATCGACCAGCCGTTTGCCGTGCGGGTCCAAGGGCCCGAGGCATTGCCTCCGGCGCTGTCGAAGGTCCACCAATAGACGGATGAGGTGGCGGGATTCCAGCCGATGCGGATGCTGGTATTCTGGCTATCGCCATCGGTGTCGGTGGTCACCGCCTCGCCGAGCAAGTAGTTGCCGCTCTCATCCAGATCCATAACCAAGGCCATGGTCACCCCATCGTCGCCTTCGTAGGTCCATTCTCCCTCCATCCATGCCAGCGGCTTGATGTATTCCGAGGGCGGCGTGACTTCGAGTTGGTCGCGGGTGCTGGCGATCAGCCAGGAGCCGTCCGCTTGTTTCACTTGGGTAGCGGAATAGCTGATCGATTTCACCGGCTCATCTTCCTTGGTGGTGAAATGGATCACGCCATCCTCGATCGCCACGCCCGGCGCGACCATTCGCACGGAAGATGCTTCGAGCGCGATTTGCGGAACTTCGTCCTCGGCGAAGATTTCCTTGTAGCGTGCCTCGATGTCCTCGCGCCCGTGGATGGTGTCGCCATCGCGGGTGACGATCTCCCCGGTTTCCACGAAGAGGGCGGCGATTGCGGCGGCGTCCTTCTGGTTGAAGGCGGCGACGAAACGGGTGGCGGCCTTGCCGAGCGACTCGACATCCGCGTCCATGGTTTCCTCCGGGACCGCCGGAGCGGTGGCTTCCTGAGCGCAGAGGGAGGAGAGAGGCGCTGCGGACAACAGCAGGCAAAGGGGCAGCACGCGCCCGGCGACGGAACTCGTTTTCATGATACGATGGATCGGTCAAACGCCTGCAAAAAGCAGTTGTCCTCGGATCCTCACCGTATCGGGCGGGGAAGACGTGACATCCCTTTTCCGGCGAAAAAAGCAACGTAGTTGTTAGCTCGCTTGCTGCCGGATGCTACATCTTTTTTCTGCCCTTTGGTGCAACTCCGCTGCCGGGAAGCGATCGGGACGGCCCCGGTTTTGCGGCTCAGCGAGACGTCACTTCTCCTTCGCCAGCATCGCCAGATAGGCTTTGGCGGCGGTGCCGAGTTCCGATTTCGGGTCCAGCTTCTCGATCTCCTTCAGAACCCCGGATAGTTCGTTTTTCTTCTCCGGCCAGCGCTGGTAGAGCGCGAACTTCGCTGCCAAGGCTTCCTGCCGTTGATCCTTGGTCAGCTGGGGTTTCTTCAACCAGCCCCCGATCTCGGTGTCCGCATCGGCGAACTTCTTCTCGTTGCCCTCCGCGACGGCCTTTTCCAGAAGTTTCCGGCCGGGGAAGGTGTAGCGGGCCACGGTGCCACTGCGGTCCTCCGGATCCGCCTTCTTCATTTCCTCCACCACCGGCTTGTAGACTTCCTTCGGACCGGTTCCCAAGCCCAGCAGGTCGAGGCCGCTGGCGAGCAGGCCCGCCTTCTGGGGGCCGCGGGCACCTTCCGCCTTTTTCCAAAAGTCGTCCCGCTTCTTCCGGACCTCCACGGCGCGCTGGATTGCCTGCTCCGGCTTGCCGAGCGAATCGAGCTCCGGGGTTCCCTCGCGCAGGGCCACGAGGCGGCCTTCGCGGTCGAAGAGGGCGATTGCCGGCAGGCTGCGCGGCTTGATCTGGCAGGCCTCGTTGCGCTTCGCCGTGGCTTCGTCTTCCGCCGTCGGGCTCTCCTTCCGGTCGATGTCGAGGATGAGGAGGTCGTCTCCGGCGAACTTCGCGAAGTTCTCGCTTTTCCAGTAGTCGCCCAGCTTCTTGCCGGGCAGGCACCAGTCGGAGCCATGGAAGAGAACGGCGATGTCCTGGCCGCCGGATTTCGCCTTCTCAAGGGCGGCAGGGTAGTCGGCCATCCGCTCTGCCGCGGAGACGAAGGTGACGGAGGCGAAGAAGAAGATCGGGAAAAGTTTCACGAGCGGAGATCGGAATGGGGATCAAAGGGCCGGGGTTCACTGCAAGCGGCGGCCGTAGACATGGATCGCGGAGAGGTGGAAGACTTCCTTGCGGTCGTCATCCCGCTCCACCTTTACCCACGCGACGCGAGGTGCCTTGCCTACGAGGTCGACGCGCCATGGCTCGCCGGGTTTCTCGGAGCGGAAGACTTCCTGCCACGATTGGCCGTCCTCGGAGATCGAGATCTTGATCGGGACGAGGCGGCTGGCGTTGTAGCCAGCCGATGCATCCGCCACCACGATGCCGGAGAGTTCTCCCAGCTTCGCCAGGCGCACGACCACGTGCGGCTTTACTTCGGCGGCGGTGTGAAGGCGGCCGCCCTTGGCCTCCAGCACGGCGGCATGGCTTTCCGGCGCATCCCAGTCTGAGGTGGTGGACAAGCGAATGAGGCCACCCGCGGAAAGCAGTTCTCCCGGAAACGGTGGAAGGGGAGGGAGTTTCGGGGCGTCGCCGGTTGTGACGACTTTTGCGAGTGCTTGGAAGGCATCGACATTGCCCGTTTCCGCGGCGGCGAGGATTGCAGGGCGCAGGGCCTTGCGCGTTGCTTCCCCGGCTTCGCCACCGCTGCCCGTTGCCAAGCCGCGGCCGAGTGCTTCGAACCAAGTGGTGCTGCCGCCCTTGCCGAAGCGCTGGCTGCCCCATTCCACCACCGGTGCGAGCCAGCTTTCCGACTTCGCCTGCAAGGTGACGACCTGCTCGAAGAACTCGAGCTCCTGGGATGGATTGCCCAGCAGCTTGGCCTGCTCGTCGAGGGCCTTCGGCATGTCCCACATCACCGGTCCGTTCTCGGAGGCGATGCCGTTATGAAAGGTCAGGAGGAAGGGGATGCGTTCGTCGGCCGGCACATCTTTGATCATCGCGGCTTCGACCAATTGCACGACTCCCCAGGCTGCTTCGGGATACTTCGCCAGGGCAGCGAGGGCATCGTCATGGACCTTCTTCCACTGGAGCGGCTCCAGTTTCCGGGATTCCTGCAGCCATTTCACATACTCGATCCACGCGGGTTGATCGAGTGGCTGGGCTTCCAGCGCCTTGCGATAAGCCTTGTCGGCGAGGTCTGGGTTCTTGCCCTTGAGCGCGCGGGCCTGCCACAGGTGCATGGAACTACGATCGGTGGCGTACTTCTCGCCGAGCACCTTTTCTTGAAGGACGAGCTGGGTCCAAGTCCGGCCCCACAACGAGGTGTGGAGGCCCCGTTCCCAGGAGAGCGAGTAAGCAGGCGTCCATTCTCCCGGTGCGGTGCGGACCGCATAGGCGCAGTGGCCGGGCTCACCCATGGTGATGGCGGGGATACCGTTCGCGCGGGCGGCCGTGGCTCCGTAGTGGGAAAGCGAGCCGCAGACACCGCCGACATCCCGCACCCGCTCGGCGTGGATCATCTCGAAGGGAGCATAGTACTTCGGGCCATGGATCGAGTCACCGAAGACGTTCTCAAGGTGGTAGGGAGCTTGCCAGCAAGCGCCCGTGTAATCCTTGATCGGGAGCTTCACATGGTCGCGCAGCCACACCAGAGACTGCTCGCCCCAGCCGTCATTGCCGGCCCATTTGCCATTGCCGCCGGCGGAGACGACGAAGCGCTTCTCCCAAGTCGCCAGCGTTTCGAAAACCGGGTGCAGCTTTCCCGCCTTCCGTGAATCGCGGAAATACTGGTAGCGCGCCAAGGCTTGATCTTCCGGCCAATCTTTCTCGGCATACATCAGCGCGATAGCTGCGGCGGTGGTCAGTTCCTGGCGGTTCGCCATTCCGGAGCGATCGGCTTTCCAGAGGCTCTCGGCGATCCGCATCATCTTGCCCGCGTCTTCGGGCAGGGGGCCGGAAAACATCAGCTCTTCCAGCAGTTTGCCCTGCATCTCCCGGAAGAAGGCGGAGCGGGGGCCATTGGTGAGGTTGTTCCACTCGCGCTCGCCGACGGCACGTTCGAGTTCAGCCAAGGCCCACTCGCGGCGGGTGGCTGCATCCTCGGCCTTCAATTCAAGGCCCGCTTCATTCGAGGGCAGGCTGATGGCCCCGAAGGCAGGAGCCGTGGCGAGGATCAGGGGCAGTAGATGACGCATGGTCGTGGAGAAGGGACGAAGGGTGGGAAAAGATCAGCGGCCGCTGAAGTGGGCACCGGTGATGTGGAGATTCCGCTTCGGTGCCTGGAGCACCAAGGCATAGGTTGCATTGATCAAATCTTCCTCGCCCATGTAAGGGGCGCCCATGTGCGGCTGGGTGAAGTGCAAGCCGTAGCCCGGTTCCCATGCCAGGGAGAACCACCAGGTGTATTCCGACATCACGCTCTTGAAGGCTTCGGGCTTGGTCAGGTTCAGGGCCAGCAAGCCCCAGGAGCCGCCGGGCTCCCCGTAGGCGTGGCTATTTCGCAGCCAGGGATGATGCTTCTCCATGAAGCCGATCATCGCATCCCGCATGTCCAGGCGATCGCCGCGGAGATGCGCGGTCATCGCGAAGAGGCCGCTGCGGGACCAGAACTCCTCGGTATCCTTGTAGGAGCGGTTGTAGCCCAGTGCTCCGTGACCGCCTTCCTTTGGATTCGACCATGCCATTTCCATGTAGGGCATCATCATCTCCCAGATGCCGGACTTCATCCCGCAACGCTCGGCCAGCGCTTCGTAGAGCAGGAGGTGGCAGGCGGGTGCGACGAGCGCCTTGTTCTCATACGGCAGGCCACTCGGGCCGTGGCCGAGAGCGGGCACATTCCAGATCGAGTTATGCTTTCCGGCGATCGCCCAATCGCGCAGCGCATCCAGGTGGCGCAGCACCTCTCGGTCGTTCGTCTGCAAATACCATTCGCTGTAGAGGATGCCCGCGTAGGCTCCGGCCCAGAAGCCGAGGTTCCCGTAGTCGTCCGGCTTCGGATATTTGGCCAGGGACCAATCGACCGCCTTCTTCACCCGGCTGCGGTATTTCTTCTCTCCCGTGGCCAGCAGGGCGAGCGAGGAGAAGGTGGTGCGGATGATATCGCCGGACCATGAACCATCCTCGCGCTGGGTGTTTTCGAGAAAGGCGATCATGTCCTTCAGCAGCAGCGCTGCCTCCGGATCGTTCGCCGGATTCATCGTCGTGAAGGTCTTCGCACGCGGAAGCTCGACATTGAGGACGGTCGGGACCCCTTCACGCATGACGGTGAGCGGCAGCATGCGCTTGCCTGCCTTTAGCGCCGCCTCGGTCTGGCGGCCCAGCGTTGCCTCGTGGCTGATCTTCAGCCAGCCCCAACCGGGATCCAGATCATTGACCGGCAGAGGCAGATTCCCTGCGGAAAGAATCACATCGCCTTCCTTGAGCTTCGCCTTTGCCGCCGGGCTGCCCTTGCGGACTTCCATCACGGTGAGCACCGACTGCTTGTGCTCGGTCAAGGCATCGAAGCCCAGCAGTCCCGCGCCCAAGAGATCCGGCCCGCTGCCTCCGTTCGAGCGACCGAAGAGTTGCTCGGTCGGGCGTTCATTCACCCGGCTAAAATGGGGCAGCCCCACGATCGCGGGAGCTCCTTGGCCGGCACGCGCCCGGAGGCCGAAGGTCTTGTCCACCAGCTGCGCCATCATTTCCGGAGGCAACTGCAGCCAGACACGCTGGCGAGCCAGAGCAGCCTCGCTCTTCTTTGGTAATTGGATCCCTACCGGCGTGACTTCACCGGCAGTGCCGAAACCGCCGCCGCTCCAATCACTCTCGATGACGAACCGGAAGGCCTCGATCTCGGTTGGCGCGGCGAGCTTCAGGACCAGCGGCATCCGCTGGTCCGGCACTTCCTTCGCCGTTTCTCCCTTCGCGGCGATTTCCCAGTCTTTACCCGGGCGACGGATCTCGAGGCGGTAGTCCTTGGCGACGCCATTCGCATAGCCACCTTGGCGCGGGAGGTAGCGAATCCCCTCCAAAGCTTGGGGTGCTGAAAATTCCAAGCCGATCCAGTGTGGCGGGGTAGGCTGGGCACTGCCGTGTTGGGTATGCCAGTCGGTCGCAGGATTACCGTCGAAGGCTCGTTCGGCTTCGGCACCCGCTTGCCAGGACGAGGCGATCACTGCCCAGGAATCCTTCGGAGCCAGACCGGATACCACTGCCTCGCCTTTCGCGAAGACCTGGCCGCTGCGGGGATCCAGTGCTTCAAGGATCACCGCGCCCTTGGCTCCGGTCGTCGTGCCGTAGGCATCCACGGAGAGGACCCCCTGCCATTTCCCCGGGGCATCCTTCTCCTTGTCAGTCAGTTGGGGAACGGTGACGGAAGCCGAGGCGGTCTTCCCCTTTTCCAGCACAAGGCCGCGCCTACCTCCCGGAAGGACCCAAGACCCTTGGTCCCCGAAAGCTTCCATTTCCACCGGTGCCGCCCCTAGGGGAAGTCCGATGCTCAAGAGGAGTGAGGGGAACAACAAACGCATGGTGCAGAAACGCACCAATAGTCGTTTTTGTTTCGTTTTCCAGAGTTAAAAAGACGCTCTCGCCCTCTGGGTGGGCATTCTCAACGCCTTCTGGGGCCAATGCCTCAGAATTTGGCCGGAACCGGCCCTGCATCCTGCGCTTCGGGCGGTGCCATGAGGCGTTGCACGTCCTCCATCAGCCGCTGTGAAAGTTTGACCAGATCATCGTGCTCCGAAACCTTGCCCTTGAAGCCAATGTTCAGGGTCTGGGTCGGGATTCCTTTGAGCTTGGTCTCGCCAGCCTCGAAAATCAGGCGCCGCTTTACCTCCTCCACGGCGGCTTGCTCGGAAGCCAGGCCCCACGTGGTGGTGATATTGCAGTCCCGCACGATCTGGGTGAGGGTTTCCTGAGTTACCAGCTTCTCCTTCATCCCGGTAACCGTCTGTTGTCTTTGCTCCTCAGTGGCGTCCGGATGGAAGGGCAGGGGAACATAGGTGAAGTCAGGGGCGTTTTGCTTGCTCTTCCAATAGGCAAAAGCACCCCCTCCCATCAGAAGACAGAGAACGAACACACCCGCTACGACGATCCACCGTTGCATGTCAGGGGTGTATCCTCTCCATTTCTGTCCGTCCAAGCCGGAAATTCATGGATTACCCCGCCACCGCCGCCACGCTCGATTCGCTCCCCAACGGTCTCACGTTGATTCTCGATCCCGATCCGGCGGCTCCGGTGGTCAGCTCCCAACTCTGGGTGGAGACCGGCAGCCTACATGAAGGGTCTCTTCTAGGCTCCGGCATTTCTCATTTCTTGGAGCACATGGTCTTCAAGGGCGGCGGAAGATTCGGCGCCGACGAATTGGCGACAACGGTCCAAGGGGCGGGCGGTCATTGGAATGCCTACACCACTTTCGACCGCACGGTTTATTACATCGATGGTCCTGCGAGCGGGCTGGAAACCTTTCTCGAAGTGCAGGCGGCCATGATCTTCGCCCCGCTGATCCCCGAGGAAGAATTCGAGAAGGAAAAGGATGTGATCCGCCGGGAAATCGACATGGGGCTGGACGATCCGGACGACGTGGCCAGCCGCCTGATGTTCTCCACCGCCTTCACCGCGGATCCGCGCCGGCATCCCGTGATCGGACACCGCGGTCTCTTCGATGCGATCACTTATGCCGATCTCACCGGTTACCACCGCCGCCGCTACACGCCGGACCGCTGCTGCCTGTGCATTTCCGGTGACTTCGATGCCGCAGAGGTGCGGGAAAAGATCGAAGCTCTTTTCGGCGGCTTTGTGCGTGGCAGTGGTGCCGAGCCGGTGGTGCCGGAGGATGGGGTCCAGCTTGGGCCGCGCCGTGGGCGTGCGACCTTTGCGGTGCCAGCCAGCCGGGTCACCCTGGCGTGGAAGATCCCGCCGCTGGGCCATCCGGATGTGCCCGCCTACGAACTTGCCGCTGCCGTGCTTGGCCGCGGCCGCTCGGCACGCCTTTACCGCAGGCTGCGGGAGGAGCGGGAGCTCGCCTTGGAGATCTCCGCATGGTCGTGGAGCCAGGCGGGACGTGATGGAATCTTCGCCGTGTCCGCGGAAGCGGAGCCGGAGAAGCGCGATGAACTGATTGCAGCGATCCTCGCGGAACTCGAGGAGCTGCCTTCCAGCGCCATCGATGACGAGTTGGCCAAGGCCCGCCGCCAGATCGCGGCGAGCCAGTTCAAGACGCTCACCAGTGCTTCCGGCCGCGCCTCTGACTTGGCCTCGAATTGGCACGAAGCCCGTGACCTCGATTTCACCCGCCGTTATCTGGCAGCGCTGAATGCGACCACTGCAGCGGATGTCCGCCGCGCGGTCGGGAAACTTACCGAGGATCAACTGACGATTTCCATTCTCGATCCCGAGGAGGCGCCTGCTCCGGCGGCGCTGAAGCCCGCCAGCCGCCATCGCCCGGAGCCGGAATGCATCACCCTGCCGAATGGCGCGACTCTGGCGCTGCTGCCGGATCCGCGGGTGCCGATCCTCACGGCGCAGGTCGCGGTGCGGGCGGGTCTGGTCTCGGAAACGGAAGCGACCTCGGGCCTCAACACGCTTCTTGCCTCGACCTTGCCGCAAGGGACGATCCGCCACAGCGCGGCCGAGCTGGCCGGACGTCTGGAATCGCTCGGGGCGACCTTGGGCGCGGCCACGGGCAACAATGCGCTGCTGGTCCAGCTTTCGGGCCTTTCCCCGGATGTACCGGTGCTTCTTCCTCTGCTGGCAGAGGTGCTCGCCGAGCCTGCCTTCCATGGCGATTCGATCGAGCGGGAAAAGGCCAGCCAGCTCGCCTCCTTGCGCGAGTCGCTCGAGGATCCGCTTTCCACGGCCTTCCGCTTGGCGCGCCATCACCTCTTCAAAGGCCAAGGCTATGGCCTCCCCGCTCTGGGAACCGAGGAGTCGCTGGCGAATCTCAACCGTCTCGCGCTCTCCGCGCATCACTCGCGCCACTTCCAAGGCAGGAATCTGGTGATCGCGCTGGCCGGGGATTTTGATATCTCTGAAGCGAAGGACCTGCTTGCCGAGGGCATCGGACGTCTGCCCGAAGGTTCGCCATGGCTGCCACCGGCGGCGACTACCGCCTCCGACTTCGAAATCGAAGCCTACCTTCCGAAGAAGCAGGCTGTGCTCGCCCTGGCCTATCCGGGCTGCTCAGCGCTGGCTCCGGAGCGCTTTGCGCTGCGGATGATTCAGGAGTGGTGCAGTGATATGGCCGGGCCGCTTTTCACCCGTATCCGGGAAGACCTCGGTTTGGCCTATCAGGTCGGCGCGACCCAGTTCCATGGCCATGACACGGGTCTCTTCGGCTTCTACATGGCTACCGATCCGTCACAGGTGGAGCTGGCGCAGGCCGAGCTTTCCTCGGAAATCGCCAAGATTGCCAACAACGGGATTCCGGAGGAGGCCTTCGAGCGGGTCCGCGCTACGGTGCTTTCCAGCTTGGCCCTCGGCATGCAGGCACCGGCTTCGATTGCGCGTCTGGCGGCCATCGACGTGTTGTTCGGCCTGCCGGTAACGCATCACCGCGAGGCTGCCGGGATCTTCCAAAAGCTAAGCCCCGGCGACGTGAAATCCGCGGCCGGGGCTCTGCTGGAAAAGGCACCGGTGACGGTGCGGGTCCTCCCGCGGGAATAGTCCCGGCAGGGGAAGAGGGAACCTCTTGGTCCCGGGGGTGGCCTCACTGGGCCGCTGCCGGGGCCGCGGCTCCCGCGGCGGCTTCCTCCGCGGCCTTTTTCTCGATGATCTCCTTGCGACGCTTGATGAAGGCTTCCTCCTGCTCGCGGATCGTGTCGCGCAGCTTGTTGGCCTCGGCGCGCGCGTCTTGCGCGGCCCGCTGGTTGGTGCTGATGGCCGCTTCGTTTGCCTGCTCCTGATTCTGCAACTGGCGAAGTTCCGCTTCCATCTGAGGCGCGCGGCTGATGCCTCCGCTCTTGGACTTCTCGGACCGGACTTCGCCTTTCTTCCGGTTGATCGCGGTGTGGAACTTGCCTTGGTTCTCCTTGCCCGTGCGGACCTTGCCATCCAACTCCTTGGCCTTGGCATCCAGCTGGGCGAGCTTCTGCTTCGCAAAGACAAGCTGCTCGTTCATTTGCGACAGCTCGGTGCTTTCGAAGTGCTCCGTCGCAGCCTTGGTCGTGGCGACGTTGATTTCATCCGCGCCTTGCTTGGTCAGCTGATACTGGTCCTGGAGATCATCCGGAATATCATCCAGCGGGATGGTCTTGATACCGGTGGAATCGATGGTGCGGATGCCGGTGTGGTCCACCGAACGGATGGTGCCCTTTGGATAGACCTTGCCGCTTGCGATGCCCTTGATCTCGCGGATCTCCTGGCCTTCGGCCTGCTTCCAGACATGGCTGCGATAGGCGACCTTGTAGTCTTCCCAATCCTTGGTCTCGGCGTCGATGGCGGCACTGCCTTCCGCGATCTTGGCCTTGAGTTCCTCGATCTGGGTGGCGTTGGTCTGGGTGGCGGAGGTGAGCTCGCGGATCTTGGAGTCCTGGCCCTTCAGGGGCTCGGCTTCCGCGATCAATTTTTCGAAGGAGGCCTTCTGGGTCTTCTTGCCATCAAGTTCGAGGCCCAGGTCGCGGACGACAGCTTCGATCTTCTTGCCGCCGGCTTTTTCCATATCCTTGTCGAAGACAAAGAAGAGGGCGCCGAAGCCGCCCAAGACGAGGAGTGCGATAAGGGTGCCAATGACACCAGGGCCGCGGCCGCTGGAGAGGAGGTCGGAGAATCCCATGAATGGAAGGATGAAAGATTAAGCGGAGAGGTGGGCAGCGTTCCGCATCCCCGCTAGGACAGCAAGCTGGCCGGGGTCAGGGAAGGGACGGCGTAGTGCATCAAGAGTTGATATAAATCTCAAGACAGACTGTCGCATTTCACACAGATTTCACGAAAGCAGAAGAGGGGCGGCGCGAATCCCACATGGAGGCGGGAAACTTTGGGATTTGGAATTTTCCGATCCCGGCTCCACCCTCCGGCCATGCCTTCCGCCGATCCGCGTTTCAATGAGTTCGTCATCCTGCAGGCGCAGAATGCCGGGCTTTTCCTCGGCCAGATTCCCCATCCCGCCACCGGGGAAAAGACCCTCAATCTCCGGGCCGCAAAATCGGTCATCGACTCGCTGGAGATGTTGGCGGCCAAAACTCATGGGAATTTGACCGAGACGGAGGAAAAACTGCTTGGGACGGCCCTTGCCAACCTGCTTCCGCTATACGAAAAAGCGGCAGGCTAAACGGTCGTTTCGCTCTTCTCCCCGATTTCCGCGAATTTTTTCATCATGTCGTTCGAACCGTTCCAAATCGGCAGCGTCCCTGTGGGCGGCCCTGTCCCTTTCTTCATCCTCGGCCCCTGCGCCCTCGAATCGGAAGCCTTCGCTTGGGAGATGGCCCGCTCGATCGATGAGATCGCGAAGCGCACCGGCATCCACTATCTTTTCAAAGCCTCCTACGACAAAGCCAACCGCACCTCCGTGAAGTCCTTCCGCGGCCCCGGGGTGGAGGAGGGCTGCCGGATCCTCGGTGAGATCGGCAAGGAGTTGGGCGTGCCCGTCACGACAGATATCCACAGCCCGCAAGACGCGGAGATCGCGGCCGAGCATATCGATCTGCTGCAGATCCCTGCCTTCCTCTGCCGCCAGACCGACCTGCTGGAAGCCGCGGCGAAGACCGGCCGGGCCGTGAATGTAAAAAAGGGCCAGTTCCTCGCTCCATGGGACACGGTGAACATCGCCGAAAAGCTGCGTGCCTTCGAATGCCGCAACTTCGTCCTGACCGAGCGCGGCACCACTTTCGGCTACAACAACCTCGTCGCCGACATGCGCTCCCTTTACTGGATGCGGAAGGAAGGCCTGCCGGTGGTTTTCGATGCCACCCACTCCGTGCAGCGTCCCGGCGGACTTGGCGGCACCACCGGTGGTGATGGCGAGTTGGCTCCGGTGTTGGCCCGGGCCGCGATCGCCACGGGTGTCGATGGGATCTTCCTGGAAACCCATTCCGACCCGGAGAACGCGTTTTCCGATGGACCGAATCAAATTCCTCTCGAATTTCTGGAAGATTTGCTCGTCCGACTGGTGGCCATTCATCACGCCGCTCACGGCGCCTGATCCTTCCCCAAACTCTCCGTGCACCCTCTCCGCCACGCTCCCAGCCCGTTCTCCGCAGGTAAGATTGCCCGCGGCTTGCTCTGCGCGGCGCTGGGGTTTGCAGCGGCGGAGGCCCAGAACCCATCGCCGGTCGAAGAGCCCGCGGCAGGGGAGCCGGAAGAAGAGCTCGGCTTTCTCCAGAGCAACTTGCTTCCGGATGGCAGCATTCTGAAAGGGGTGACCCTGCCCAGCTACAGTAGGAACCTGAAGCTCACCTCCGAGGTGAAGGCGGACGAGTTGGTGATCGTCAGTGAGGACCGGATCAACGCGAAGAACCTTCTCATCGAAATGTACGATGCCAAGGAGGTCCAGAGTGCCCGGGTCGCGATGAGGAAGGCACGCTTTCTTCCGGCGAAGAAGATGCTCATCTCCGATGAGCCTGTTTCGATTATTTCCAACAAGCTCACGGCGGACGGCAGCGCGCTTGTTTTTGATACTGCAAAGAGACGGGGCTTTCTCCACGGCCCCGTCAAAGCCGTCACCGAACTCGATCTTAAAACTTCGATGAACGCCCAACCCGTTCGCACCGCCTTTGCTACTGGTGCCCTCCTCATGGCCGGTGCCCATCCGCTGCCGGCGCAAGCGCCGAAGGAGCCTACCGCGGCGGAGCGCTTCGCCGAGCTGCGCCTGAAGCCGGAGGAGCTCGCGAAGATTTCCGAAGAGTCCGCGAGCAAGAAGGAGCAGCTCTCCGCACATGACGAAGCGGCCGAGAAGGCCTTCGGTCAGGCGCAGGAGCAGGCCGAGGGAGCCCGGGTGACGATGAACGATTTCTTCCGTACCGCTTCTCTCACCGCGTTGATGGCGGAGCCCGCGCCCGCGCCCGCGACCGGCGATGTGCCGGCACCGGACCTGCCGGACAATCCGCTGAAGACGACGATCACCGCGAAGGATGGTGCCTACTTTGACTCGATTGCGGGTCTGGCGATTTTCCTGAAACAAGTGGAGGTGAAGAATCCGGAGCTTCAACTTTCCGGCGCAGACGAGCTGAAGGTCTTCATGGAGCCGAAGTCGGCGGACGAAGACCGCTCGAAGGAGAAGGCGAAGGGCTCACCGGAAAGCAAGATCCCTGATCCGAATGCCCCCGAAGGGAGCAAGCCGAAGCCGCAGGAGTCCGAAGCCAAGCCGGTCGTCGAGAAGACTCCTCCGACGCCCGAAATGCTGGAGCAGATGCGGGCTGCGAAGGAGAAGGCGAAGCAACTCGGACAGGAAAAGAAGGGCGATTTCGGCTCCGCCAAGCGACTCGTCGCGACCGGACCTGCGGTGCGGATCAATTACAAGTCCGCCAGCAAGACGAAGGACGGCAAGGAGCAGGAGATGATCATGGCTTCTGGCCGCACCTTGATTTACGACATCGAGAAGGAGCAGATCATCTTGCGGGGCGGGTCACCGTGGGTGATGAAGGGCGACCAAATGCAACGGGTCGTGGGGGAGGATGCCTACATCCTCATCTACACTCAGAATGGCGAGCCGACCAAGATCGTGACGGGGAACCAGGAACTCTTCGAGGGGGAGTTCTCCACGCCTCCGAAGGCGGATGACAAGAAGGCGAAGAACCAGACCCCGCCGAAAAACCAGAGCAACCCAAAGCCCCAGAACCCGAAGAATCGCTGACCGATGTCGTCTCCTTCCTCCTCAAACGGACACGCTATCCTCTCCGCCAAAGGTCTCCGCAAATGCTACGGCGGTCGCGCCGTGGTGGACGGCGTCAGCCTTGGGGTTTCACCGGGTGAAATCGTCGGCCTGCTAGGCCCGAACGGTGCCGGCAAGACGACCTCCTTCTACATGATCGCCGGGCTCGTGCCGCCGGATGCCGGTAGCGTGCAGTTCAACGGGAATGATATTTCGCGGATGCCCATGCATCGCCGCGCTCGCCTGGGGCTCGGCTACCTGCCTCAGGAAGAGTCGGTCTTCCGGAAGCTGACCGCTTTCGAGAACCTGCTGGCCGTGCTTGAGACGCGCCCCGGGCTCGGAAAGAAAGAGCGCATTGCCCGCGCGGAGAATCTGCTGGAACGCTTTAAGATCACCAAGGTCCGGAACTCGGAGGCGATCGCGCTTTCCGGGGGTGAGAAGCGCCGCCTCGCGATCGCCCGCGCCTTGTGCACGGATCCGCGTCTGCTGATGCTGGACGAGCCCTTCGCGGGCATCGATCCGATCGCAGTGGAAGACATCAAGGCGATCGTCCGGGAACTCCGCGAGCGCGATGGCCTGGCGATTCTGATCACCGACCACTCGGTTCGGGAAACCCTCTCGATCGTGGACCGCGCGTTCTTGATCCACGATGGCCGCGTGATCTTGGAAGGAGCGTCCGAGGTACTGGTCAATGATCCTACCGCGCGGAAGCATTACCTCGGCGAGGACTTCAAGATGTAACCCGCTTGGAGGTAGGGCTCTGGGCCGCTTCTTTCATACTCCGGATAAGAAACTCGAGCGTTGGCGATTACCATCTCAAGCGAGCCTTATCGGCTCAAGAGAAGTTGGTGAAACGAATCGCTTGCGGCATCTCATCTCATCCGGTCTGTTGAAGCACATGTGGCTCCCCCGCGTGGCTGGATTATTCGTTTGTAGCTTTGCTTGTGCGTTCTCTCAGAGCTCTCCGAAGCTTTTGAAGGATATCAAGCGAGGGAAGGATTCGGGTTCCCGTCGGGTGGAGGGAATCACTGTCCTCGGTTCACGCGTGGTTTTTTCCGCTTGGTCGGAGAGCCAAGGGCAGGAGCTGTGGATAAGCGATGGAACAACGAAGGGCACCCGGATGATAAAGGACATCCGACCCGGTCACGAATCATCCTCTCCTTCCAGGTTCCATACGATTGGGAATAAGGTCTACTTCTCCGCGGACGACGGTTCGAACGGAATCGAATTGTGGTGCTCAGATGGCACCGAAGCGGGAACGTATCTCGTGAAGGACTTCGTTTCCTACTTCGACGGAAGTCCCGTTCCCCTTGCTGCTTCGTCGTCAAAACTCTGGCTTATGGCACTCGGGCCGGGATTCGGTTGGTCTTGGGATCGGCCTAGCTTGTGGGTCACCGATGGGACTGAGGAGGGTACCTCGGAATTGAATCCTCTGATCTGGCCGCAAGACGAAACGTTCCCTTACCGGGAATTTGAAGGTGTTGAGCACCCTGCGATGCTTGGTGAGACACTGTTGTTCGTGGTGAACCAGCGGAATATCTGGAAATCCGATGGGACTATTGCCGGGACAGTTCCAGTGGTCGAATTGTCCTCGGAGTCGAACTCTCGAGTGACTTCTTTGGTCGTTGATGGTGACCACTGGTTTGCTGGTTTTCGCGATGGGCTCGGCAACGGCTCCCTTTGGCGTGGGAATGACCAGCTAGGGATCGCGGAGGCTCTTGTTCCGCCTTCCATTCCTTCCGGATGGAGCAGTGCGGGAGAATTCACACCTTTCGGGGGCCGCTTGGCCTTCAATCTTTCGGGCGTAGATAGCCAGTCCTGGCTCTGCTTTCGAGACCATGCTTCTGGGGAATTCTCCCAAATTCCCGTGGGATCGGACCCTGCTTATGACTTCATGGTTTCAGGGAACTTGCTGTTCTTCACCACCGGAAAGGGTGTTGCGGGGGGGAAGTTGTGGCGATCGGATGGCACGAGTTCCGGGACCTATCCTCTGAAGGGCTTTCGCCAAGGGTATAGCGGCCCGATCCTCCACGACCTGACTCCCGCGGCGAACGGGATCTACTTTCGGGCGAACGACGGACAGCATGGCGCGGAACTATGGTTCAGCGATGGAAGCGTGGCGGGCACCAGGCTTGTGGCGGATCTTGGGCCCGGTGCGGATTCCAGCTCTCCGAGCTTCTTGGAAGTCGCGGGAGAACGTCTCTTCTTCAGCAGCTACTTCGCCTTGCCGGCGGGTAGCCTTTGGCAGACAAATGGCACCTCAGAGGGGACACGACCACTGATGAAGCCGCAAAAGCTGAATGGCTCGTCCATCTCACTGGAATGGTATGAGCGCACTGCCGCCGGTTCGGGTAAAAAAGTCTTCTTCCGGGCGAATGATGGCCGACATGGCGAAGAGTTGTGGGTCACCAACGGGACCCGGGTCGGAACCAAGATGATCCGAGACATCATGTCCGGTGAGGAGAATTCCGATCCCGTGACCGTCACTCCTTTCGGCAAGGGGGTGCTGTTTCGGGCGCGGAACAAGGATCACGGTTGGGACGTCTGGTTCAGCGATGGAAGTCGCAAGGGAACCCGGCCGTTGACAAGCAATGGAGGGTCGGAAGGGCTTACGGATCCTTTTGCGGTTGTGGGAAAGACTGCCTACTTCGAGTTCGACGAAGCAGGCGAGGACGGGCTTCTTTGGCAAACGGATGGATCGCCCGAGGGAACCTTTCCCGTGACGGTTGCGGATGGTCTTATGCTTTCTCCCTATCATCGTTCTCCGATGGCGCAGGTCGGGGAGACTCTCTACCTCGGGGCGGATGATGGGATCCACGGTGCGGAGCTTTGGGCTTTGATCCAAGGGACGCCGCGTCTGGTGAAAGACCTCCGCCCCGGTGCCAGCGGTTCGTCGCTGAGCCTGTTCACCGCTGTTGGCCGGAGGCTGGCGTTCTTCGTCGGCAGCAGAAGTAGCCGGGGTTCCGAGCTTTGGACCAGCGATGGCACCGAGGCTGGAACAGTGAAAGTGGCGGAGGGTTTCTCGGAGGTGTCGGCCTCGACCGGCCTCGGTGACATCCATTTGTTCCTGGCCGATGACAAGCAACACGGAAACGAATGGTGGCGGAGTGACGGGACGCCGGAGGGAACCTTTATCCTGAAAGACATCGCGGAAGGCTCCGGTCAGCGCAGTTTGGAATACACCTCCGCGATGTATGCGGTCGGTGACGACGCCATGTATTTTGTCGCCGATGACGGCGCGGCCTACGGGGAGGAGCTGTGGAAAACCGACGGCACGCCGGAAGGCACCACGATTGTTGCGGATTTGAAAGCCGGGTTCGGCAGCTCGTCTCCGGCAGAGCTTTTGTTCTTTAACCGACGGCTTTTCTTTGCCGCCGATGATGGGGTAAACGGGAGGAACATCTGGTCCACCACCGGGACTGCGGAAAGCTGCTTCATGCACGCCGCGCGAAATGGAACGGATGCCGATCCGCTGATGATCACCCCGCTGGGGGACCGGCTGTTCTTCTTCGCTCGCTCGGTTGGGAAGGGCATCGAGCCGCATGCCTTGAGGCCATCTCCGGAGAATGCGCGCTGATCGGGGAAAAGAAACAGCCGCGGGTTGCCCCGCGGCTGCATCAAACAATCCACCGTAGTAGAGCTTTCTCAGGTCGCTTGCAGGCCGCCGTCCACCGGCTTCGGCAGCGGCTTGTCCTTGCGGCGAAGAGCCTTGCGCATCTTGGTCAGCGCCACGTTCTGGAGCTGGCGGATGCGTTCGCGGGTCACACCGAATTCGCGGCCGACTTCTTCCAGCGTCATCGGCGTCTTGCCGGTGAGACCGAAGCGTTCGTCGATAATCCGGCGCTCGCGCTTGTCGAGGACGTCAAGCAGGCCGCTCAGCTCGCCGTGAAGATTCTTCTCGGACAGGCTTTCGAGCGGGTCTTCCGCGCGATCGTCGCCGATGATTTCACCATACTCGGTCGCTTCGCCTTCATTGATCGGCGCGTCGAGCGAGGTTGGGCGCTGCGAAGCCTGCTTCAGCATGGCCAGCTTGCGGCGCGGCAGACCCACTTCTTCGGCCAATTCCTCATCGGTCGGTTCGCGACCGAGGGCTTCGGCGAGAAGCGTGGAGATGCGGCGCATCTTGGCGATCTTGTCCACCATGTGGACGGGCAGGCGGATCGTCTTGCTCTGGTTGGCCAGAGCGCGCTTGATCG
This sequence comes from Luteolibacter luteus, assembly GCF_012913485.1. GTDB lineage: Bacteria > Verrucomicrobiota > Verrucomicrobiia > Verrucomicrobiales > Akkermansiaceae > Haloferula > Haloferula lutea. The sequence continues at coordinate 3,898,272 of NZ_CP051774.1, forward strand.
ACTGCTTGATCCACCAGGCGGCGTAGGTCGAAAGCTTGCCACCCTTCTTGGGGTCGAAGCGCTCCACCGCCTTCATGAGGCCGATGTTGCCTTCGGAAATCAGGTCGGAAATCGGAAGTCCGTATCCGGAGTAGTCCTGCGCGATCTTTACGACGAGGCGAAGGTTCGCCTTGATCATGTGGGTGCGAGCGTCCTTGTCGCCCTTTTTGATCCTCTTGGCGAGCTTCACTTCCTCTTCAGGGGTAAGCAGGGGAGTCCGCGAGATCTCCCGAAGGTAGACCTTCAAACTGGAATCGGAATCGTATGACATGGCAGGGTCCCGGTGCTCCCGGGTTCTAAGGATTTAACGCCGTAGCGCCTTCTTTTATTCCTAAAATCAGCCCCAAATTTGTAATTACGTAGTAGTTACGCAGAGGGGTTGATTCCGTTGATACCTTCTAGCAAAGCTCATGCCCCGGTTGCGCAGTTGCGGGCCAGCCATTGGCTTTCAAACAATTGCATGAAGAGGTGCGACAACTACCCCGTTCAAAGAGGGGCCTCTAGGTGTCAAATTGCCACGCCCACTGTGACACATCGGTCATTATGCAACGCAATCCTGTCGCAGGTGCGCGGCCATACCATCTCCCGGTTTTCTCCGGGGCAGCCAACTTTGTCACATTTTACCACGGATTCGTGAGCGTGCCGCTAAAAGATGAGCGGCAAGGTATTTTGATCGTGCAGGTTTGATCACTGCCTCTCCGGTCGCGCTTCCAAGACGAAGGACCGGACCGACTTCTTTGGCAGCTTCTGATCAAGGAGCTTGCCGCTAAGGGGAAGCTTTTCGTGCAGTTCGTAACGCGAGCGCTCCCGAGGTTCGGTGAGCCAAGAGCTGGCGGTGGAGGCGGTGGAGGCGAAGCCGGAGAGGTCGATCTGGAACTCCCGTTCTTTCTCGCTGTCGTTCAGACAAATGATGGCCAGTTTCCCGCTGCGTTCGTCATAGGCCGCGATCACGGACTCTTCCTTCGTGGTCAGCATTATCGCGCCACGAGGGATGTGGCGGGTGTAGTGCGCGAGTACGAACCACTTCGGATTGATGCGTTGCATCCGCCCCTCCCGCATATCACCGGCGATGAGTCCCCAGCCCCCTCCGTCGACGGGCTGCCAGTAGGACCATGAGGTGGGACACAGTGCGGCGAGGTCGCGATGAAGATTGCGGGCCATGTTCAGTCCGGAGGGATCGCCATCGCCATACTCGGAGTTCCATAGTGGTTTGCCGCCCTCGAGGTGCACGAGTTTGTGGAGCTTCGCGCGATTGCCTTTTGCTTCCTGATAGCCGTGTACGTTGACCTGGCCGATGAGGGCGCGCGTCTTTTCATCGAGGCGCTCCCAAGTGCCGATCGCGTGGTCGTAGTAGGTTTCCTCGGAGGCTGCGATCGGGAGTTTCTGCAGACCGCGCTTGTCGAGTTCCTCGCGCAGGAGGGGCAGCGATCTTGCCTGGGCTTCTACGGAAAAGTGGCAGCCTTCCTGTTTGCAGTCGGCGAACCACCAGTCCGAGCGGGGCTCGTTGAAAGGGGATACGGTCGTGAAGTGGATGCCCCATTGGTCCGCGGCGCGCCGTGCGATGGTGGCGAGGTAGATCGCGTGATTGCGCTCATGCTCCGGAGCGAGGTTGTCATCGCTTGGCTTCGGGCCGCCGGATGGATTGCTGTTGCGGGTCATCCACCACATCGGCGAGTTCGAGAAGAGCTCGAAGTGGGTCGCACCCCGGTCCCGGGCCAGGGCAAGCATGTTCCGTTGCTTGGCATCGACCGACCAATCCCAGCTGTCGGATCCGGGATCACTGCTGCGGGCATCGAGCCAGAATCCTTCCATCTGGCGATAGCGGTGGATGATCTTCGAGACCGCCATCGAACGCCCGTTGACCTCGCGCCAACCACAGGCGCCGGCATTGTAGCGGACGATGTTCATTCCGAGTCCGGGCAGGAGCGTGTTGTTGATGCGGACTGCCTTGGTTGTGAAGAGGGCATCTGCCAGCTCCTTGTCATCGCCGAAGACCGCGGCCCACCATGCGAGGGATGTTCCCCAGCCTTCCCATGTGCCTTGCCGTGCTCCGGGATCGATGGCGACCCGCGTTGTTTCGATCTCCGCAGCCCTTGTGATCCGCCCGCTGAGGGTGAGAAAGACGATGAAGAGGAGGGTGCGGGAGCATCGCATGGCATCCATGCAACCGTGGAGCGCGGAGGAAGTCTTGTTGAAAACGCGAGGAGCTTCGAGGGATTCGGCCATGCTTCGATGGCAGTAGTCGGAACTGGCAGTAGAAAGCCATCACCGCGATCTGCGAAGCTTGGCGCCAACATGCACTGCATCTGCGGATCGAAGTTCCTGAGAATTCACCGGCTGAAATACCGGCCGGAAAGATTTCAACTGCCAATTTCTCACACTTGGGAACGACGCCTGTTATTTTCCCACTTTTAACAGGCGGAACAGGGCGGAAAAAAACAGAGGTCCCCGGAGCGGAACCAGGACCAAGAGCTCCTTGTCTGTCGGTATTGTGACCGGGCAAGGTTGTCGGGGCTGAAAGCACCGGCGGAAAGGTAGGCGTATCCGGCTCTTTCGATCCATGATCCGATCCCTTCATTTCCTGCGTCTGCTGGCCTTCCTTCCCGTCAGCCTCACGCTTTGTAGTGCCTTGGCTGCGTCGCCCCCGCCACCCGGGATCGTGATCCATCATTCGCATGCCTCCAGCGGGCTCTATATCGGGTCGCCTTCTCTGTGTGTGTTGCCAGACGGTACTTACCTGGCGAGCCACGATCTCTTCGGCCCGGCGAGCAAGGAACACGAGCTGGCGAAAGGCAGGCTGTATCGTTCCACGGATCGCGGAGCGAGTTGGAGCCATGTGCGGGACTTCGAGGGCTTCTTCTGGCAGGGCCTCTTCGTTCATCGGGATGCCGTTTATGTGCTCGGTACCGACAAGCATCACGGCCGGGTGGTGATTCGTCGCTCCGCAGATGGCGGGAAGACCTGGAGCGATCCCTTGACTACTGCGGATGGCGTACTTGCGGAGGGTCAGTGGCACACAGCACCGATGCCGGTGATCGAACATGACGGGCGGCTCTGGCGGGCAATTGAGGATGCGGAGGGCGGCACCAAGTGGGGCGAGCGTTATCGCGCACGCATGATGTCGGCGCCCGTGGATGCCGATCTTTTGGACTCGAAGAGCTGGACCTTTAGCAATCCCCTCCCGCGCGATCCATCATGGCTGGAAGGAGATTTCCGCGCGTGGCTGGAGGGCAATGCGGTGGCGGGCCCGGATGGCGGGATGCTGGATGTCCTGCGTGTGGACAATTCCAAGGTGCCGGAGAAAGCAGCGCTGGTGAGGATTTCGAAGGATGGCAGCACGGCCAGTTTCGACCCATCGGAAGGCTTCATCGATTTCCCCGGCGGCGCGAAGAAATTCACCATCCGCAAGGATCCGCAGGGTGACGGCTATTGGTCGCTTGCTACGATCATTCCGGAACGCCACGCGGATGCTTCGCTCGGCAGGCCAAGCGGCGTGCGGAATTCGCTGGCACTTGTCCACAGCGAGGACCTGCGGACATGGGAGACGCGGAGCTTGCTCCTCTATCATCCGGACGTCTCGAAGCACGGCTTCCAGTATGTCGACTGGCAGTTCGATGGCGATGACCTTGTCGCTGCCTGCCGCACCGCTTGGGACGATGAAGAAGGTGGAGCGCATAACAACCACGATGCGAATTTCCTGACCTTCCACCGCTGGGAAAAATTCCGCGAGCTGAGTCGCAAGGACGACGTGCCGATGCCAGAGCTCGCGGTGATGGTGCATGAAGCGTCGGGGCTTTCCATCAAAGGGACGGCCTTCGAGATCGGTACTCTTCGGGATGGCGAGAAAGCGTTCTCGAATCGTGGCTACGTATGGGATGATGTTCCCGAGGCGCTGGCCGGGAGTTCCTTCGTGCGTCTCGCCGGAGGGGAGAAGGGTCTGGTCGAAGTCATTGCCAAGGAGGCGACGATCCTGACGATTGCCACCATGCCTTCGGAACTGGCGGTGGATCTGAGCTCATGGGCCGAAACCGGAAAAGGGATCCGCTACAGCGACGCGAAGGAGACGGTTCTAAAGGTCTATACGAGGCAGGTGGGGAAGGGGGAATCGGTCAAGCTGCCGCGGGGAAATTGGAGCGGCAGCGTGCTGGTTTTCGGGCGGTGACGGAGAATGGTCAAGCGGGCTACGCTGTTCAAGTGAGCCGTGCCGCCCCGGCTCTCCCCCGCGAAACCCGGGGCGGGTGTCCCCGTTCTGAGGACTATGCCGTTTTTTGAAGTCGTGGAATGATCCGCCTTACTGCGCTCACGTCCTATACCCAAGCGATGAAACCCCAGATCCTTTTGCTTTCACTGGCGTCGGTCACGGCGATGCATGCCGAAGAAGTCCAGCCGGTCAAAGCTTTGACGCCCGAACAGGCGGCGAAGAGCTTCGAGCTGCCGCCAGGCTACCGCATGGACCTCGTCCTCAGCGAACCGGTGATCGAAGAGCCGGTGGTGACCGTGTTCGATGGCAATGGCCGGATGTTTGTCGCCGAGATGCGGACTTACATGCAGGACATCGATGGCAAGGATCAGCGGAAGCCGACCAGCCGGATCTCCATGCATACGGATGCCGACGGTGATGGAACCTACGAAAAGCACACCGTCTTCGTCGACAATCTGGTGCTGCCCCGGATGATCCTGCCGCTTGGCAAGGGGCAGATCGTAGTCAATGAGACCGATACCCTCGACCTCTACCTCTACACCGACACCAACGACGACGGCGTCTCCGACAAGAAGGAGCTCTGGTGGGAAGGCGGTCCGCGCGGGGGAAACCTTGAGCACCAGCCGAGCGGCTTGGTGTGGGCGATCGATAACGCGATTTACACGACCTATAACAGCTTCCGCCTGCGCTGGACGCCGAAGGGAATCAAGAAGGAGGAGACGAAGGCCAACGACGGCCAGTGGGGTCTGGGCCACGATGACCAGGGTAGCCTCTACTACGTCAATGCCGGCGGCGAGAAGGGCCCGCTGAGCTTCCAAGCTCCGGTCGTCTACGGGATGTTCAATCCCCAGGACCAGTTTGCGGATGGCTTCAAAACCCTCTACCCTGCGGTGGGGGCTCGGGATTTCCAAGGCGGCCTGGGCAAGGTGCGGGAGCCGGATGGAACGCTCAACAGTTTCAGTTCGGGAGCCGGTATCGATGTGTTCCGCGGGGACCAGCTTCCGAAGGAACTGCTCGGCGACGTGTTCTTCGGCGAGCCAGTGGGACGTTTGGTCCGCCGGTCGAAAGTCACCAATAACGGCGGGCTCAAGGTCTTGAGCAATCCTTATCAGGACCAGAAATCCGAGTTCCTCCGCTCTACGGACCTTTGTTTCCGTCCGGTCAACGTTAGCAATGCTCCCGATGGCACGCTCTACATCACGGACATGTACCGCGGTATCATCCAGGAGTCCGCTTGGGTGAATCCTGGCAGCTATCTCCGGAAGGTGGTGGAGCAGTATCAATTCGACAAGGTGATCGGTCACGGCCGCGTCTGGCGTCTGGTGCACAACACGACCCAGAAGGTGAAGCAGCCGCGGATGTATGAAGAAACGACGGCGCAACTTGCAGCCCATCTCGCGAGCCCGAACGGATGGTGGCGTGATACGGCCCAGCGCTTGATCGTGCTGCGCCAGGACAAGTCCGTGGTGCCGCTTCTGGAGCGCGTCGTTAAGCAGCATAAGAGCCCGCTGACCCGCTTGCATGCGCTGTGGACCTTGCAGGGTCTGGACGCTGCCACACCCGAGATCGTTCGTAGCGCGATGGCAGACGCCGATCCACAGGTCCGGGCCGGTGCCATCCGGGTGAGCGAGACGCTTTTCCGCCAAGGCGATGCTTCATTCCAGGTGGACATCGAAAAACTCGCCAAGGACGCGGATCCGAACGTGGCCCTGCAGGCCTGCATGAGCGCGAAGTATCTGGCATGGCCTGATTCCAAGAAAGTGATCTCGGACACGGTGCTGAGTTCTTCGGCCAAGGGGATCAAGGAGATCGGAGCTTACCTCATGCTCTCGCCGGGACAGCAGCTTGCCGAGTATTCGGACAGGGAACGTGCCGTCTTGAAGAAGGGTGAGGAGATCTACGCCACGCTTTGCGCCAGTTGCCACGGAGCGACGGGGATGGGGCTTCAAGTTGCCGGGTCGGAGCATATGCTGGCTCCTCCGCTCGGGGGATCGAAGACCATCAACGGTAATCCGAATGGCGGAATCTATGTGCTGCTGAAGGGAATGCAGGGCGACATCGATGGCAAGAAATACGAGGGGCTGATGATCCCCATGGACAGCAACGACGACGCGTGGATCGCTTCGGTCCTGAGCTACGTCCGCAACAATTTCGGTAATCACGGCAGCTTTGTGAATCCCTCCGACGTGGCCCAGGCCCGCAAGGATATCTCCAGCCGCACCCAGCCGTGGACCTATCAAGAACTCCATGACCAGTTGCCGCAGGTCATCCCGAGCAACAAACTGAAGGTCACTGCCAGCGCCAACGGCGGGGAAGCAAGACGGGCCATTGATGGAAGTGCCGAGTCCCGCTATTCGACCAACAAATTCATGGAGCCCGGAATGTGGTTCCAGATCGAGCTTGAGAAAGAGACGCCGGTGACCGGCCTGCAATTGGACACCCGTGCATCCGCCAACGACTATCCGCGCGGCTATGAAGTCACGGTCTCCAAGGATGGCAACGAATGGAGCCAGCCGATTGCGAAGGGAAATGGTAAGAACGCTCTAACCGAGATCCTCTTCGCCGCGACGCCTGCCAAATTCATCCGGATCAAACAGCTCGGAAACGCCCCGGGGAATTTCTGGTCGATCCACGAGCTTCAAGTCTTCGCCGATTCGAAAAAATGAGCCTCATCCCATCCATCATCGCAGCGTCCGCCCTTACCTTGGTTGGTGTAGGCGCGGCGATCTCCACCGGGCAGAAGAAAGTCACGGTGCTGATCGTTACCGGACAGAATAATCACGACTGGGTGCGCAGCACTCCGATCATCAAGGATCTGCTCGATGAAACCGGCCGCTTTGACGTAAGCGTCAGCACCACCCCGACGCAGGACGCGCCGGATGACGCTTGGAACGACTGGTCGCCGAAGTTCGAGAAGTACGATGTCGTGCTGAGCGACTACAACGGCAAGATGTGGCCCGAGCCGGTGAAAGCGGAATTTGTCCGCTATGTGAATGACGGCGGTCACGTGGTGCTCGTCCACGCGGCGAACAATGCGTTTACGGGGTGGAAGGAGTTCGAAAGAATGGCCGGCCTTCTGTGGCGTGATGCCAACTACGGCGACCGGCTTTATCTCGATGAGAACCTGAAGCAGGTCCGCCAGCCGAAAGGCCAGGGGCCTGGTGGCGGCCACGGTGCGGGGCATGCCTACACCATCGAAACCCGCGACGAAAAGAATCCGATCTTCAAGGATCTTCCGGAAGTCTGGATGCACGGGAGCGACGAGCTTTATCACGCCCAGCGTGGCCCGGCTGAAGATGTCCATGTTCTGGCCACCGCGTTTTCCTCCAAGGAAAGCGGCGGCACCGGCGTCCATGAACCGATGGTTTGGTGGATTCCTTATGGCAAAGGAAAGGTGATCACTTTGGTTCCCGGTCACCTTGGAACGAACGACAAGTATCCCACGACCTACGATTGCGTCGGCTTCCGTACCGTGTTGCAGCGGTCCGTGGAATGGGTGGCGACGGACGCGGTGACGATTCCTCGTCCAAAGACCTTCCCCGGAGCCGATAAGGTCAGCGTTGTTCCGAAACCGGCCGAGTAGAACGACAGCTTGCTGCGATTGTCCGCATCATCGGCTGGCTAGCTTTCCGGAAGCGTATCACCGGAGCTAGTCCAGCCGCGCAGGCAGGCCGTAGCCTCTAATTGAAAAGCTTCCGGTCGAGGCTGCGATATTGGATGGCCTCAAGCACGTCGTCCGGCCTGACGATGTCGCTTCCGCCGAGGTCCGCGATGGTGCGTGCCACTTTCAGAATGCGGTCGTGGGCCCGGGCGGAGAAGTTCATCTGCTCCATCGCATGCTCCATGTAGCCGGCCCCTGTACTGTCGAGCTTGCAATGGTCGCGGACTAGGCGCGGCGACATGACGGAGTTGGTAGCGCCTCCCTTGCCCTTGAAGCGGCGTTGCTGGATTGCGCGCGCCTCGCTGACCCGTTCCCGGATGACCGAGGAAGGAGTGCCGCCGGTGCTTTCGGAGGCGAGGTCCTTGTACTCGACCAAGGGGACATCCACGTGGAGATCGATGCGGTCCAACAACGGGCCACTAATGCGCTGCCGGTAGGACTCGATCTGGCGGCTACTACAGCGGCAGGCCCGGCGGAGGTCTCCGTAGAAACCACAAGGACAAGGATTCAGGGCGCAAACCAGGACGAAGCGAGCCGGGAAGGTAAGAGACCCCGCGGCGCGAGAGATGGTTACCGTCCCGTCTTCCAAGGGCTGGCGCATGACCTCCAGGGTGCTGCGGCGAAACTCGGGAAGTTCATCGAGGAAGAGGACCCCGTTGTGAGCGAGAGAGACTTCGCCGGGACCCGGATTGGTTCCGCCCCCGAGCAGGCCGGCGTCCGAGATCGTGTGGTGGGGAGAGCGGAAGGGACGCGTGGAAAGCATTGCGCGCTTCGGGTCGAGCATGCCGGTGATCGAGTGGATCTTGGTGGTCTCGATCGCTTCGTCTTCGCTCATGTCGGGCATGATGGTGGCCATGCGCTTCGCGAGCATGGACTTGCCGGTGCCGGGCGGGCCGACCATCAGGAGATTGTGATTTCCAGCCGCAGCGATCTCCAGTGCCCGCTTCACATGGTGCTGGCCTTTCACTTCGTCGAAGTCCACCTCGTAGCGGCGGTGTGCTTCGAAGAAGGCGCGGCGGTTCAGGGTAAAAGGTGCGATCTCTTCTTCCCCGCGTAGGAATTTCCAAGCCTGATAGAGCGAGCGGATGGCGAAGACCTGGATGCCTTCCACGATAGCGGCCTCCGCGGCGTTTGCTTCAGGCACGAGGACTCGCAAGCGCCCGCGAATTTTGGCCTCCAGCGCGATGGCGAGGACGCCTTTTACCGGACGCACTTCCCCATCGAGCGCGAGCTCACCCACGATGCAGCAGTCGTCAGCCGGGAGGATCACGTCTTCGCTCGCGGATGCCATGGCCAGCGCGATCGGTAGGTCAAAGGAAGGTCCTTCCTTCTTCAGATCGGCGGGCGCGAGGTTGACCGTCTTGATGCCCTCGGCCAATCGCAGGGCGGACACGCTAATAGCGGAGATGACTCGTTGGGACGATTCTCTCACCGCGGCATCCGGGAGGCCGACGATGATCACTTGCGGCTTCTCCGCGCCGCGGACGTTGACCTCGACTTCGACCTCTTGGGCATCGACGCCCCGGAGAGCCGCGGAAAAAAGACGGGTAATCATGCGAACACCTAAAGCCTGCGACAGCTGACCCCCAACTGGCAAGCGGGAATCGACTTTCAGCTTGTTTGCTAGACCGAAGATAGATATGTGCGCAGGCGTGGCGCAATTTCCCGGGTGCTGTGGAGTCCCGGCACCCCGTTTGCGTTGCTGCCCTCCTTTTCCTCTCGCTTTCCCCTTGTGGGTCTCTTGAGGCCTGCCTGCTGTTTGTCCCTGTCCCCTCCAGCCTCCCGACAGCATGAGATATCGTGTCGTTTTCCTATCGGCCTTCGGGGCCGCGGTGGGAACCGTGTGCGGCCAGAACGCACAGGTGCTCGAGATCGAGAATATCGTTCAAGCCTCCAAGGGGGCTCATGGAGCGTGGACGGCTGCGGCGAAGGATCAATCGCTGGCGGTTGGCGATCGCGTCCGGACGCGCCAGCGCAGCCGAGCGACCTTGAAGCTAACCGATCTTTATACGATGCGGTTGGAGCAGTTCACCACAGTGGAGATCGCGCCCGGTCTTTTTCAAGAGACCAAGCCGCGGCTGGATGTCGGTAGTGGTGCGGCCTTTATCTTCAGCCGTGAAAAGGGTGGGGAGATTGATATCAAAACCCCGGCGGCGAATGGTGCGATGCGTGGCACCCAGCTTTATGTCCATGTCGCGGCGAATGGGACCTCCCGTTTCCATGTGCTGGAAGGCGAGGTCGAACTTGCCAATCCCCAAGGCAAACTGGTGCTTGCTGCAGGGGAAGCGGGGGAGGCTGCGCCGGGTCTCGCGCCAAGGCGTACCGCGATGATCATGGCGAATAACCTGCTTCAGTGGGCGCTTTATTATCCGGCGGTGCTCGATCCGAGCGAACTCGGCATGACGGCAGGCGAGCAGCAGGCGGTGGCAAAATCGCTGGCTGCCTATCGCGAAGGTGATCTCCTTGCGGCCTTGGAGCGCTATCCCAGCCGGGAACCGCAAGGCAGCGGCGGCCGGCTTTACCAAGCTGCAGTTTTGCTGGCTGTAGGGCGTCTCGATGAAGCGGAGAGGTGCCTCAAAGGCGTGCCTGTGGATCATTCTGGCCGACGCGCCTTGGAGCGTATGATTTCGGCGGTGAAATTTCGGGAGGGGGAGCCTTGGCCGGACGATCGCCTCCAAACCACCGGTGAAGCGATGGCCGAGAGCTACTACCGCCAGTCACGCTCGGACCTGAAAGGGGCTCGCGATGCTGCGACCATCGCGACGCGGTTGGCTCCAGAGAACGGATATGCGTGGACGCGTCTCGCGGAACTCGAATTCTCCTTCGGTCGTACCAAGGAGTCACGTGCAGCGCTTGCTTCCGGCCTTCAATTCACGCCGAGCAATGCCCGGGCCCATGCCCTGCGCGGCTATGTGCTCAGTGCCGACAATGACATCGGGGAGGCGGAGAAAGCCTTTCAAGAAGCGGTGCGTCTGGACGGCGCACTGGGATCGGCATGGCTCGGCCTTGGCCTGACAAAAACGCGGCGTGGTGATCTTGCGGGTGGTCGGGCAGACATGCAAACCGCCTCGACGGTCGAGCCCACAGGTTCGATCTATCACAGCTATCTGGGAAAGGCGCTGAGCATGGAGGGGAGAAAGGAGGAGGCGCGCAAGGATCTCGATCTCGCTCGCTCGCTGGACCCGAGGGATCCCACGCCGTGGCTTTACTCGGCGCTGGAACTCCAGCAGCAGAACCGTCCGAACGAGGCGATCGATGATCTGAATCAATCGATCCTGCTTAATGACAACCGCAGGGTTTACCGTTCGCAGCTTTTGCTCGACCAAGACCGCGCGGTGCGCAGCGCGAACATGGCACGCATCTATCAGAACGCGGGGATGCAGGATGTAGCGGTGCGCGAGGCCACGCGTGCGGTGGAGAACGATTACACGAATGCCTCCGCCCATCTTTTTCTCGCGAACTCCTTCGATGCCCTGCGCGATCCGGATCGCATCACCTTGCGCTACGAGACGCCGTGGTTCAACGAACTGTTGCTGGCCTACCTGCTTGCGCCGGTAGGTGGCGGCCAGCTCTCCCAGTTTGTCTCGCAGCAGGAATTTTCCAAGATGCTGGAGTCAGACGGTCTGGGCGGGAGCCTTTTGAGTGAAATCCGTAGCGATGGCGAGACCCGCACCGTGGCTTCATTCTTCGGAACCGCGGGGGACTTCAGCTTCGGTCTTGATGCCGTCTATCGAGACAACAATGGCGGTGACCGTTTCAACAATGATGCTACGCGGAAGGAGATTTACGGCCAGCTGAAGTGGCAGCCGACGCCGGATGATATCTTCTATTTCCTCGGCAAGTGGCAGGATCAGGACGGCGGGGATAATTTCGATACCTATAGCAATCTTCCCGTGGAGCCCCACCTCGACTTCGAGGAAACTCAGGAGCCCGGGATGCTGCTGGGCGGCTGGAATCACCGCTGGGCTCCGGGCGTGCATACGCTTTTTCTTGGCGGTCATCTCAGTGCCGAGCAGGTGCTCGTCAATCCGTCCTCGACGCAGTTGCTGGTGCAGCGGGATGCCGACGGACTTCGGCCGGGCTTTATTGAGAACGTGAATGGCGTGGACCAGTTCACCGACCCGAACCTGCAGAATGCCGATCCGCCTGCGGTGGGGCTGGGGCCGGACGGGGAGTCGCTGATCTACTCGGGCGATCTGCTGCGAGCAATCCAGCCTTATCTCGGCAGGGGGGCAGTGCTGGATGTGAGCGGCGCACCCTTCGCGTTCTACTCGCGGCGGAATTTCGAAATCGATAGCGCCGAGATCCAGCAGATCTATCAGACCGACCGCAACCTCCTGATCGCCGGAGCCCGCTGGCAATCCGGCGAATTTGAGACCGACACGCGATTGGTGGCGCAGCGGCCGAACTTCAACGGTGGCTTCGAGACGCCCGCAGTCCAACAGCACTCGGTGGTGGATTTCGACCGCCTGAGTTTCTACGGCTACGACTACTGGCGCGTTCTGCCGAACCTGACCCTCATCGGTGGTGCCTCTTGGGATCACATCGAGCATCCGGACAACTTCCGCAATCCGCCCGTGAACAACCTGCAGCGGGACGACGAGGAGTTCTCCGGAAAATTCGGCTTTACCTACACGCCCACGCGCTGGGCCACTTTCCGCGGGATGTACGCGGGCGGGCTCGGTGGCGTCAGCTTCGATGAAAGCGTTCGCCTTGAACCGGTGCAACTCGCGGGTTTCAACCAAGCTTATCGCACCGTGATCTCCGAATCGATCACCGGGTCGGTGGAGGCTCCATACTATGACATCTGGGGGCTGAGCGCGGAGGGCAGCATCCCGACGCGAACTTACTGGGGCGCTTCGGTGAATGTGATTCAACAGGAGGTGGACCGAACCCGCGGGATCTTCACCGGTTACGATGCGGGGGTCTTTCCGTCCACACCCGCTTACTTTGCCGATAGCATGGCGGAGCATCTTGAATACGAGGAGCGCTCCCTGAGCCTCACGCTGAACCAGCTGATCGCGGACCAATTTTCAGTGGGTGCGGGTTTCCGGGTGACCCGTTCGGAGCTGGATGCCGCCCTGCCGGAATTGCCCGCATCGATCGCGCCATTCGCCCGCATGGAAGACCGGGCCACGCTTTACGAAGTGTTGCTGAGCGCGAACTGGAATTCGCCGACCGGTCTCTTTGCCCGCCTTGAAGCGAATTACTTTTCGCAGGACCTCGAAGACGCTCCCTCACGGCCCTATCGCTCCGGCGATGCCTTCTGGCAATTCAACGCGCTGGCCGGATACCGTTTCTATGACAACCAGTGTGAGATCAGTGCGGGCGTGCTAAACATTGGCGACACCGATTACCGACTGAGCGCGCTCAATCCGCGGCAGGAAATTGTACGGGATCGCACAGCAGTGGTCCGCTGCCGCTTCACCTTCTAAGAGCTGTGCGCCAATGCCGCCTACTATGACTCCGCCCACGGGCTCATCAGGCAGCACGGAGCGCCGCGTGCGGCTGCTTGCCGCGTTGGTAGGGATCGTGCTCGCGATCTCCGCAGGCTACCTCGGTCTGCTTCAGCCCGGCGGGCCGGTGAGGACCTTGAGCTATGATTTGCCCTTCATTGCTGGCCATCGTTCGGGTGCAGGAGCGGACGTGAGGATCGTTTACATCGACGACCTCGACGGACGTTTTATCGATCGCCGCTCGCAGGCCAAGCTGCTTGATATTCTGAACCGTGCCGGGGTAAGGGCCGCCGTCTACGACCTCATCTTTGATCGGCCTTCGGAAGATCCTGCGGTGGATCGCGAGTTTGCAGCGGCGATGCTGCGCTTCCGCGGTATCGATGAAGCAGGAGAAGAGGTGGCGGGAGCGACGCGGCGCCAAGTCTTTCTGGCTTGCGGGCGAAACAGCGTCAGCCAGACCGGTGCGAACATCGAGCAATTGGTCGTCCCCACGGATGAGCTGCTGGCTGCTGCCGATGACTTCGGATTGGTGGCCCTGGTCCATGATCGGAAGTTCACGGTCCGCGAGCTGACCGCGGGGACCCGGGATGAGCCGTCGATGACTTGGAAAGCGGCTGTCGCGCTAGGTGCACCATTGGAAGAGGAAACCCGCCTCAACGAGCGCTGGATCAACTATGCGGGGCCGCCGCCCGATCCGGGAAATCCGGCGTCGCATCCGGCGATTCCTTCCTACAATGCCTCTGATCTCCTCAATGGTGATGTTCCGGTTGATCTCGCCGGCAAGGTCGTGGTGATCGGTGCCAAGCCTGGGATCGTGGGGGCAGCTCTTGGCATCGATCTTTTCAACACACCTTTCCATCGCTTCGACCGGGACCGCCTAGCCCTGACCAGCGGGGTGGAGGTGCAGGCGACCATTCTCTCAAATCTCAAGGAGCGGAACTGGCTCAATCGTGCGGATAAGGCTTTTGATGACAGGTTGGTGATCCTGGCGGGAATCTTCGCGGGCGCGGGGTTTACGCGGTTGCGCCCCCTGCCGGGGATCCTTGCCGGACTCCTTGGCATCCTTCTGCTCGGGGTTCTCGGAACCGTGATGGTACACTACAAGGAGATCTGGTTCCTATGGAGCGTGCCGGCGTTCCTTCAAATCCCCGTGGCGGTGGTTTGGGGCGGTTTCTCTCACTTTTATGTGGAGCGTTTCTTTCGTGTGAAGCTGAGCGAGGAGCAGCGCCAGCTCCGGGAGGCCTTCGCCAAATATGTCTCACCGCAGATGCTCGATCGCCTGACCGCAGAGGGCTTCCGCATGAAGGTCGGCGGAGAAAAAATTCACGGAGCGATGATGTTCACCGATCTCGAGAATTTCACCAACATGTGTGAACGGGTAGGGGATCCGGAGAAGATCGTAGCGACGCTGAACGATTACTTCGAGCGGACCACCTGCCATATCTTTGATGACGATGGCGTGGTGATCAAATTTATCGGCGACGCGATCTTTGCGGCGTGGGGTGCGCCCTTGCCAGAGCCTCAGTCCGCGCTGAAGGCGGCGCGCGCCGCATGGAAATTGGGACATAGCGCGAAGCTGGTGATCGACGGAGTGGAGCTCCAAACCCGTATCGGCGTGCACTACGGAGAAGTGGTGGCTGGCAACATCGGCAGCGTGAAACGCGTGGACTACACGATGATCGGTGATGCCGTGAATTTGGCATCCCGCTTGGAGTCCCTGAACAAGACCCTCGGCACGAACACACTAATCAGTGAGGAGGTGCGCCAGCAGATCGATAAGGAATTCCGCACCCGCTTAGTGGGTCGCTTGAAGGTAAAGGGGCGCAAAGAAATCACCGTCGTTCATGAATTGCTGGGGCCGCAGGAGGGCAGGCCGGAGCCGGAGTGGCTTGGGATCTATGGGAAGGCGCTTGAGTTGCTTCATGCGAACGACCCGGAGCAGGCCGAGGAGCTTTTTCGTTGCGTTGAAAGGGCCAAGGGTGCTCCGGACGGACCATCGGCTTTCTATCTCAAGCGCCTGGCCGATGGGGATCGGGTTACCGACGGGGTGGTGGAGATGACAGAAAAGTAGAGGTGCAAAATGCAGCCGAGTTAGGGTGTGGTGCTGTTTTGGGCTTGTAAGACGACGTCGTTTCGGAAGAGTCAGCTAGTTCGTATTGACGGGAAAGCTGTCGATACCCCACCCCGGCTACGCCCTGCTGAATCACCCCCCCCTTACCTGCAGTTGCCTGCCGGTATGCCGGTATCATTCCCGCCCATCGCCCCGGGGCGCGGAGAACCTTCAGCCCCCTCCCATGCGCTCCTCCAAAGTTGCTGCGCTTGCGCTTGCCCTGCTTGCCACGGGTTTGTGTGGGGTATTGCTTTGGAAGCGAGGTCCGCGCGAGGTGACTGCCCCGGCGGAAGCAGCGAGCCGGGAGATCGCGGAGATTTCTGAAATCGCTTCGGCGGAGGATCCCATTGCTCCTCTTTTGGAGTCGCTCGGCGAAGAACCCTCGGATGAGGAGGTGCACCGCTCTTTGAGCGAACTTCGTCTGGCGCTTTCTTCAATGCCCGAGGAAGAAGCCATCGCGAGAATTCGCGACTTTCTTGATCGTGGGGACGACCGGAAGACCGGGCTCGCTTTTGAGATCGCCCGAGGAGGCAAGCTAAGCGGCTGGCCAAGCCTTCGTACTTTCCTGCTGGATACCTTGTTGGAAATCGATCCGGCCGCTGCCGCCGCGGTTAGCCGCGAGATTCTTTCGAAGCCGACCAATGCCGACGAGTGGGCTCTCGCCTTGCGCAATGTTGCGAAAGGTGAGGAAAGGGAAGACCGCGCTTTCTTACTGGGGAAAACCCAGGAGCTCATCGGCAACCCGGCGTGGCAGCAGAAGCCTTCGATCGGATATCTGAATGCTTTTGACGTGCTGGTGCACATAGAGGCCACGGAGAGCACGCCGCTGCTTTCCAATTTCATCCAGATGAAAGACCGCAAGGATCTGGCTCACGCCGGCTTTCTGACGCTGGATCGCTTGGTGCAGCGGCAACCGGGGAGCGAGTTGCCCCGGCTTTTGGCGGACCGCGAGCTGCAGCGCAGCCGTCCTGAGATGGTGGCCCAGCAATTTGCCCGCGCCGATCTCCGCGACCCG
Source organism: Luteolibacter luteus (assembly GCF_012913485.1). Taxonomy (GTDB): domain Bacteria; phylum Verrucomicrobiota; class Verrucomicrobiia; order Verrucomicrobiales; family Akkermansiaceae; genus Haloferula; species Haloferula lutea. The sequence continues at coordinate 3,914,754 of NZ_CP051774.1, forward strand.
GAGCAAAGGAAGCTGGTGAAGGACTGGCTGCTCGACCCGGCACGAACCGCCACGGAGCTGAGCGCCTTCGCCGGCGTCTATCCGAACAACAACCGCTTCGTCTCGAACAACCTGCTGACCAATGAACTCGCGCCCTCGGGGCCCGAGTTGGCGGTACATGACCGCGATGCCTTGGCGGTGGTTTCGGGGTGGGTGGCCGATCCGGCCTTTGCGCCGGTGAAGGATCATCTTCAAGCCATGATTCTCCGCCTTGATGAATTTGTGGGTGGCCGCAAATGAGAAGTCTCCGCCCTCCCGATAAGAGCCATGCTTCCCTCCCGCATTGCCCTCCTTGAAAGGATCCTGAGCCAGACCTTCCTGCTCTTCGCTTTTCTGTTGCCTGCCACTGCGGCAGATCCGATGCGATTCACGTGGACCGATGCCGTCTCTGGAAATTGGAGCGACACGACGAAGTGGACCGATGACCAAGCAAGCGGAAGTGGGCCCGTAACCGGTGGCCTCGCAGGCTACGTGCTCGAGTTCGAGGAGGCTGGGCGCTACACCGCGACGCAGGATCTCGGTGCAGGCTTTCTCATAAGCGAGCTTCGTTTCGGGGGCTCCGAGGTGACTCTTGCCGGGAATGGCATCCGATTGATCGCGAACGGAGCGAGTTCTCCGGAGATCCAGCAGGATGGAACAGCGGACGTGACGATCAACACGCCGGTAATGCTGCTGGCGGACTTGAACTGCGGCGGTATCGGTTCCGGGAAGGTAACCTTGGGCGGCGGGGTTTCCGGGAATGCCGGTTTGACGAAGTCGGGCTCCGGAATTCTTGCGGTGACGGGGACGGCTTCTTATTCCGGCAATACCACTGTGGAAGGCGGCACCTTGAAGCTTTCCCAGTCGAATACGGCGAACGATGCCAGCACGGTGACCATTGGTGCTGGAGCCGTACTTGATCTGAATTTTTCCGGCCAAGACACGGTGCTGTCGCTGGTGCTCGGCGGCATCCCACAGGCGAATGGTGTCTATCATGCAGCCAACAGCGGCGGAGCTATCAGCGGTACAGGTTCGATCCGCGTCTTCACGCCACCACCCCCGCAGCCTTCGTCGAATGCCAACCTCTCAGCTCTTAACGTCAGCGGTGCGACCCTTTCGCCTGCTTTCAACTCCTTGATCGGCACCTATTCGACGACGGTTCCGAATGCGGTTTCGGGAATTACGGTGATGGCGACTGCGGCCCATTCCGGAGCGGCGGTGAAGGTCGGGGGCAATCAAGTCAGTTCCGGTGTTGCGAGTCCCGTGATTCCCCTGAGCGTGGGAAACAATCTCATCACGACATTGGTCACTGCCCAAGACGGTGTGACCACCCGGATCTATACGATCTCGATCAACCGTGCGGCGCCCGTCGCCGTGGCAACCGCCCCGGCTCTGGTCATTAGTTCGGCTCGTGCGACCTTGAATGGGACGGTGAATCCGAACGGCGTGGCGACGGTTTATTTCGAATACGGTCCGACTGCTGCCTACGGGAGCAGGACACCGGAACGAGACGTCGCAGGGACCGGCGGGCGGCCCTTTGCGGCCAGCCTCGGCGGCTTGAAGGGTGCCACCATCTACCACTTCCGCGCCGTGGTGATCGGCGCAGGTGGAACGCAGTTCGGCAATGGGCTGAGCTTCGCCACGCCACCGGAGCCGCCGGTTGCTGCGACCGGCACGCCCACGAACGTGACCGCTTCCACGGCAACTCTGGTAGGTGGACTGAACCCGAACGGTGTAAAGGCATCCGCCTACTTCGAATACGGCCTGACTTCAGTCTATGGCCAAGCCACCGCGGTGCAGAACATCCCGGCGGGTGCTGCCACCGTGAACGTGCAGGCGCCGAACATTTCGCTGATCTCCGGTGCGACCTATCACTATCGCCTGGTAGCAAGCAATGCGGCCGGCACCGCCTTGGGCGAGGATGTCGTCTTTACAGTGCAGCCTGGGGGCGGAGGCGGGAGTGGAGCGCCGACCGCTGCACCGGCAGTGCATACCGGGAATGCGGTGGGCGTGGGAACGGAGTCCGCGATTCTCCAGGGTAGTGCGAATCCCAACGAGGGAACGACATTGGTGCAATTTGAGTACGGTCTCACCGCAGCCTACGGACAGACCTCCGTCTTGCAAGGTATCGGAAATGGCAACGGCGCCGCTGCAGTGGCAGCGACGGTGTCGGATCTCCTGCCCGGAACCACGTATCACTATCGCGTCACCGCCTCGAACAACCTTGGCAAGAGCCTTGGCGCAGATGCCACCTTCACCACCGGCTTTCCCCCGCCGACCGCGGTAACCGGAAACTCGACCGTACTAACGACCACCAGCGTCAAGCTCGATGGTAGCATCCGTGCGCGCGGTGCAACGGCCGAAGCATGGATCGACTACGGCACGGATGGCGTTACCTTCAATAGCGTCCGCGCAGTGCCCGCCAATGTCTCCGGAGACCTAAACACGGAAGTCAGCGCGGAGGTGCCGGAGCTAGCCCAAGGTGTCACCTACTATTTCCGTGTGCGGGCGGTCGGTCCGCAGGGCCAAGCCATGGGCGAGGTGAAGGGTTTCGATGTCGCATCGCTTTCCGGATTAATCCGGCAATTCCCACCGGGTGTGACGGCTGCGAATCGTCAAGGTTCAGTGAGCATTACGCTCGGTCCGGCGGCTATTGGGAGCGGCTGGCGCTTTGCAGGAGAGCAGTTCTGGAGGGAGTCCGGGGTTCCGGCGACGGGGTTGACGGCTGGCGATCGCGTTATCGAATTCCGCCCGGTGCCCGGCTATTTGAAGCCTGCCAACGAAACGGTCGCGGTGGCGAGTATCGCCGCGCCAGTGGCTCTGTTCCGAAGCTATGCTCCTTCCGCGGAGGCTGGAACTGGTGCTCTCACCGTTTTCCTCAAGCCGCAGGATTTAACCGAAGGTATCGCGCCGGCGCGTTGGAAGTTCTTTGGCGAAGGAGATGCGGAGTGGAAGGAAAGTGGAACCACGGTCAATGGCCTCGCACCGGGAAACTACGTGATCCTTAGTAAACAGGTGGAAGGCCGGAGCACCCCGCATCCGGTAACCGCCGTGGTGGCCCATGGACAGACGACTTCCCTCACCATTATCTACTATATCAAGGAGGGTCCGGTGGGCGTGCCGCCAGACCTGCTTGCCTTCGAGGAGGTGTCCGGCGATGAGGCGTTGCCAAACGCCTACGTGGGTCAGATCCGCACGAACTCCGGATCAGGAAGCGGCTTTGTAGTGCGCCCGCGTGTGGTGGTCACTGCGGGCCACGTTCTCTTCAACGATGGGACGCTGTCTGCCGCTACGGGTGCGCAGTGGCTGTTCCAGCATGACCGGCAGGCGCATGATCCGGTGCCGCAGACGCCCAGGGGGTTTTTCCTCATGACCGGATATGCGGCGCAACGCGCGGAGGACAATTCACCCGGTATTTCGACCCCTGCTTCGCAGAACTTGGATGCGGGGACCTTGTTTTTCGTCCAGGAGGCGGGCCGGGGAGGGTTCAGCGGCTATTTAGCGAGTGATACCTCTTCGAACGAGTTCCTGCTGTCCAGCGCGTTGAAAACCGTGGCTGGTTATCCGATCGACGGCATCGGCGACAATGGTATCGACCGAATGCACGCCACGCCGCCCGCGGCGGTGAATTTCACGAAGTCATTCGAGCGAACTTACATTACCCCGGATGTGCGGGCGAGCGCCGGAGCGTCGGGAGGGCCGCTTTGTGTGCTGAATGAGAATGGCGGGTACTATCCTGCCGCGATTTACCTCGGTGGCACCAATCAGACGGTGGTGCGGGCGTTGGATAGTGACGTGGTCACGATGATCGGTTTCTCCGAGGCCAGTTCTGGGGCTGCGGCAGGTGCCACCGGTGGCAGCCTCTCGAATACTCAATCGGGTGAATACGATAGTGAAACCCATGGAGCCCTCCGCGTGATCATTGAACCTGCGGCCGCGCGTGCTGCAGGCGCGGGCTGGCGTTTGGATAGCGCCTCTTCCTATGTGTTCTCGGGCGATACTTCGGGCGATCTGGAGCCGGGAGCTGTGAGCATCAGCTTTCCCACCGTGCAGGGCTTTGTGCCGCCAGCTCCACAGGCGGCGACAGTGACGGCGGGGACGATCAAAACGGTGACCTTTACCTATGAGGAGACAGTTGATGGTCCCGTCATCACTTCCGCGACAGCGGTGACGGGAGTGCGTGGCGAGGGGTTCTCCTATCAGATTAGCGCGGACCATTCGCCCCTCCTTTACTCGCTTCGCGGCTTGCTGCCGGACGGATTGGAGTTCCATCCCCAGACTGGGATCATCTCCGGCATTCCTCAGGAAGCCGGGATCTTTCCCGTGACGGTCGGAGCTAGCAATTCCGGTGGAGCAGGAACTCGCGAATTGGTGCTGACCTTTGTGCCGGTGGTGGCGGACCAAGCTTTCACAGCACCCTATCTGGTAGCGATGAACTATCAGGTGGAATCCAGCGAAACCGGTGATGCGGGTTCGAGTTGGGCCGCCAGCGGTCTTCCGGCGGGTGTTTCCATTCATCCATCCAGTGGTATCGTCAGCGGCACTGCCACAGAACCCGGCGTCTATGAAGCCGAGGTCTCCACTGCCGTCCGAGGGGCCACGGGCAGCGGCACGCTGACGCTAACGGTGACCGGGACTGCACCTCGGATCACACAACAGCCCGCGGCGACGCGGAGTATCCAGTATGGCACGAGTGCGGCACTCGTGGTGGAGGCAACGGGTCTTCCGGATCCAAGCTATCAATGGTATCGGGGACAGAGCGGAGATACGAGCCATCCCGTGGAGGGTGCCACCTCCCCGCTTTTCACCACGCCGCCCCTGACGGCCAATACCAGTTATTGGGTGCGTGCCCACAGCATTAGCGGCTCGGCGGATAGCACGACATCCAGCATCAACATCCTTCCCTCGGCAAATGCGAACCTGATTGGCCTGGTCACCAGTGAGGGCCCGATCGAACCCTTCAGTTCCACGGTCACCGCCTACGCAATCAATGTCCCGAATGAGGTCTCCGCGATACTGGTGACACCGCAGGTGGAAGTTACCCAGTCGACGGTGAAGGTGAAAAATGTGGTCGTTCCGACGGATGCCGCCAGCGATCCCATTGCCCTCGGCCTGGGCGCAAATGTGATCAATGTCGATGTGATCTCCGGCGACGGCAGCGTCACCAAACGCTATGTCCTTTCCGTGAATCGTTCGCAAACCCCTGTTCTTGTGACGGGAACCGCCACAGGCGTGCGCGACATGAATGCGACCCTGCGCGGCATGGCGACGCCGAACGGGATGGGCACCGTGTTTTTTCAGTATAGCACTACGACCGACTTCGGGAATGCCACCGCGGGTGATGTGATTTCAGGCAACCTTCCACTTGCGATCGAAGAGCCCGTGACCGGTCTTCGTGCCAGGACCACCTATCACTATCGCATCGGCATCACCACCGGTGCGGGCACGAGCTTCGCCTCTTATAGCGCTTTCACTACCAGCTCGGCCCCTCCTGTCGTGGCTACCGGCCAAGCGAGCGATATAGAGGCGACCAAGGTGAAACTGATCGGCGGGGTTAATACGAACGGGACGACGACCTCCGTCCACTTCGAGTGGGGCGAGACCACTGCTTATGGCAATACCACACCGGTGCAGGTGGTGCCAGGTGGGGCGTCGGTGGTCGATATCTCATACATGCTTCAGGGACTGACGCCTGATACCATCTATCACTACCGGCTTGTCGGAAACAGCACGGCAGGGACGACGTTTGGCGAGGATGTCGTGTTCATTGCCAATCAGGCGACGGGTGGTTCGGGGATTCCGACGGCCATCCCGGCAGCAACCACCGGTGGTTCGCAGGATGTCACCGGTACTTCGGTAGCTCTCCAAGGCGTCGCAAATCCGAAGGGAGGGACTACCTTTGTCCGCTTTGAATACGGGCTGACCCCCTCCTACGGGCACTCAACCCAAGCTCGGGGAATTGGCAGCGGTACGGATCCCTCGATCGTAGTGGCCCAAGCGACGGGATTGCTTCCCGGGAGGACCTATCATTATCGCCTGGTGGCGACGAACAGTTCGGGAACCGGGCGTGGGGAAGACCGGACTTTCGCGACCTCGCCGATGGGTCCGCTCGCGACTACCTTGGGGGCTACTGCCCTGAGTTCGACCAGCGTTCGCTTGTTCGGCACCGCAAATGCCAATGGGGCTTTGGCGCAGGTATTCTTCGAATATGGTACCGATGGCGTGAGTTTCCCGAATCGTATCGCCATCACGGGCGGCTCCGTGAATGGCGAGGTTGAACTCCCCGTGCAGGTTGATCTCGCGGATCTCGAACCTGATAAAATCTACCATTTCCGAACCTTCGCGGTCCGGCCTGATAACTTCACAATCTTTTCGAGAGGAGAGGTGAAGAGCTTCCGGAGCGACAATCTGGCCGGCCTGCTGCAGAAGTTCCCGCGCGAGCTCGATGTGGGCGAACGTCAGGGCCAGTTGCAGGTGAATTTGGCCCCAGCCGGGATGGGGGCTTGGCGCTTGGCTGGCGAGATCCAATGGCGTGCTTCCGGAAGCATGGCGACCGGCCTGACAACGGGAGACCGCGAGATCGAGTTCCTGCCGGTGCTGGGCTATCATCAGCCGGGCCGGGAATTGGTCGGTGTCGTTAGCGGATCTCCGACGTTGGTGCTCAATCGCGAATATTTCGTCTCTCCCACACCGCCTGACAGCAGCATCAAAGTAAACCTCATCCCGGTGAATCGCTCCGGTCCGGAGGTGCCGCTTTCGGATCGTATCCAGTGGCGTCTCTTCGGCTACGATGACCTGCCATGGCGGGAGTCCGGGGAGACCGCGAGCGGCTTGATGCCGGGCAGCTACCTGATCGAGTTCAAGGCGGCGCTGGATCTCGATGCTCCTCCTCCATGCACCCTTGTCCTTGGCCCGGGAGAATCGAAGGTCGTCTCCTTTGCCTATGACCCCGACTTGGATTCCGGAGCCAGCTCGATCCGGGTGCTGCCTTACGACACGGTGTCTACCCGTCGCAACCAGCCCTACGCGTACGTTGGCCAGATCCGGAATGACACCGGTTCGCACAGCGGCTTCGCGGTGAAGACGCGCGTCGTGGCGACCGTCGCGCAGAGCGTTTTCGATGAGTTCACGCTGGCCCAGATCCCCGGCGTCCAGTGGCTCTTCCAGCAGGACCGCGCGGTCCACGAGCCGAAGCCTCAAACTCCGCGCGGCTTTTATGTCTTCGATGGCTACGCGGCGCAGCGAGAGCAGGACGATACGCCCGGCTTCCCCTCACTCGCGGCGCAGGAGATGAATGTCGCAGCCCTTTACTTTCTCGAAGACGCCGGGCGGGGTGGTTACTCCGGGTTCCTTGCCACGGATGAAGCGACCCAACCGTTGGCGACTGCGACCTCGCTTAAGACCTTGGTCGGCTATCCGGTCCGCGGGGGCGGTTCGATCTCGAATCATGGGCGAATGCAGGCCTCCCGAACTCTCACGGATGCCTTCGTGCCGGTGACGGATGTGATCTTTGGTTCAAGCACGATCATGGGCCTCCATGGCATGGATGGTGGACCGCTGTGCATCCAAACCAATGGTGGCAATTACTTCCCGGCGGGCATCTATGTGGGTGGCAGCAATTCCCAGAATCATGTCCGGGCGATCGATGGAGAGGTGATCGATCTCTTCAACCGTGCCGAGTTGACCGCGAATACAGGGAACAACAACAATACGGGCGGCATTTCCCAGACCAGCTATACGGCTGTCTCCGCCAGTTCCACGAGAGGAGCGCTGAGCGTGATCATCGAGCCCGCGGAAGCTCGCCTCGCCGGTGCGCTTTGGAAGCTCGGCGGCGATTCGAGCTTCGTGGTTTCCGGCGCACGGAAGAACAACATGATGCCGGGCCAATACGTCCTGCAGTTGAAAACCATCCCGGGTTTTCGATCTCCGGTTCAGCAGTCTACCAACGTGCTGGCGAACAACCTAACCACGGTCACATTCACGTACCTGCCCGAACTTTCTCCCCTCTTCAACTGGCGTCAGCTTCATTTCGCGACGACCGCGAATACAGGCGATGCGGCCGATGGCTCCGATCCGGATGGCGATGGCATTCTAAATCTGGACGAATATATCGCCGGTACGGATCCTCTCAATCGGTCCGATGCTTTCTTTGTCTCTGGATCGGAGCGTGAGGGTAATACCTTCTTGCTGACCGTGCCGGTCAAAGCCGGCCGCCTCTACATCCTCCAAAGGAGCACGAATCTACCCACCGCCGATTGGACGGATGTGGTCACGGCAGGCCCCTTTGCACTTGGCGGCACTAGGACCCTTGTCGATCCGGCGGCCACTTCTTCTTCAGGTATCTATCGGGTCAAAGTCGAACTTTTGGGGCCATGACGAAGTTTTCCGGGCGACTCCCGCTCTTTTTGTGTCCTCCGTGGCAATCGGGTATCTGACCTGCTCTTGGGATGTGCCCCTCCGCATGAAGTCGCCTATTTCCCAAATCCTCAAAAGTCTCCACGAACGGTACGCCTCTTTCCGGGAGGGGAATGTCGCCGACTACATTCCGGAGCTCTCGAAAGCCAACCCTGATTGGTTCGGCATCTGCATCGCCACGCGCGACGGGCACCTCTATGAGGTCGGGGACACGAGGCAGAAATTCACCATCCAATCGATCTCCAAGGCGCTCACCTATGGTCTGGCCTTGGAAGACCGGGGAGAGGAACACGTGCTTTCCCGGATCGGTGTCGAGCCTTCGGGGGACGCCTTCAATGCGATCAGCCTCAAGCCTGGCACCGGGACGCCATTCAACCCGATGATCAATGCGGGAGCCATCGCGACTTGCGGGCAGATTCTGGAGAGTGACGGGGAGAGCAGGATCCAGCGGATCACCCGTTACCTTTCTCGCTGTGCAGGTGGCCAGCTTGAGATCGACGAGGAAATCTATCGTTCGGAAAGCATGACCGGGCACCGCAACCGGGCAATCGGCTGGATGTTGAGGAACTTCGATATCATCGAGGAGGAACCTCGCGATATTCTCGAGACCTATTTCCAGCAGTGCTCGCTACGGGTTACTTGCGCCGATCTTGCGGTGATGGGAGCCACGCTTGCGAATCGCGGTTTCAATCCCATTACCGGCGAACGTGCGATCGCGCATGAGTATGTGGACAATGTGCTCGGCGTGATGGCGAGCTGCGGGATGTACGATTGGTCGGGTGAATGGATCTATCGTGTCGGCTTGCCCGCAAAGAGTGGGGTAGGCGGTGGCATCCTTGCGGTGCTGCCGGGACAATTGGGTATCGGGGTTTTCTCCCCTCCCTTGGATAGCCAAGGGAACAGCGCCCGCGGGATCCGGGTTTGCATGGACCTGGCCCGTGAGCTTTCACTGCACATGTTCAATCCTAGTGCCGTACCTCAGCCTGCGGTACGGCGAAGTTACAATGCGGCCCAGGTAAATTCGCGGAGACGGCTACCATCCTCCACCTTCCGCGAACTGCGGCGCTACGGAGACCGCATTCGTGTGATGGAGCTTCAGGGGCCGCTTCTTTTTTCGACGATCGAGCCGGTGGTGCGCGAGCTCGTGAAGCAGGTCGCTTATTGCGATCACATCATCTTGAACTTCAGCTACGTGTTCTCCATCGATCTGGTTTCCCTGAGGATGCTCCACAGTTTATGGCTGCAATGCTCGGCCGAAGGCGTGGGGCTGCTTTGCTGCCATACCGGACGCTTCACCAAGGCTCTGGTCTCCGCAGGGCTGGACGAGGACTCGCTTTTCTTCAGCGAGGACGCGGCGCTCGAATCCTGCGAGAATGCGGTGCTGGCCCGCGTGAAGCCTGGCTATTCGCCCGAGGCGGAACTGGTTTCGCTGAATGCCTGCCAGCTTTTCGGCAAATGCGATCACGAAGAGCTGGCCTTCCTCGATGCCAACTTGGAATCGAGACACTATGCCCCGGGAGAGAACATCATCCAAGCTGGCGGTGATGCAGACGAGCTATTCGTGCTCATGGCGGGCAGCGTCGAAGTTCGCCTCCAACTCGGCGAGAAGCGTTACCAGCGTCTTGATGTGTTCTCTGCGGGCATGAGCTTCGGGGAGTTGGCTTTCCTCGACGGATCGCCACGCTCCGCAGACGTGGTAGCGATGGCACAGGTGGAGTGCCGGGTCATTCCACGAGCGCTCTTCGAGGAGATCGGTGCCAGCCGACCCCTGCTGAAGGCGAAGATCCTCACTGAGATCTCGCTCCAGCTTTGTGACCGGTTAAGACAAGCTAACATCGAGATCTCCGCGTTGCGAAATTGATCCAGCCTGCATGTGATTTCCTGCTAGCCCTTCGCACATCGGCCAGTCATTCTGTAGTCGAATCGCCATGAGTTCTTCTTCCCCTCTCCCCGAACTACCTGCGATCGGCTTCCTGGCTGACGTCGATGCCTCCCACCGGGAATTCCTAGCCTCCTTCGGTTCCTTTGTCCGCCCGCAGAATGGCGAGGCATTGATCGAGGAAGGTAGTGCCCAGGAGAACCTTTACCTGATCATCTCCGGCATGCTGCATGTCATCTCGGCAGCGGGAGGCCGGAACCTGTTGGTGGCCACTCTCGGAGCGGGGGATTCTTTGGGGGAAGTGAATATCTTTGATCCGGCGACTGCCAGTGCCTCCGTGGTAGCGCGAAGCGAGTGTCTGATCTGGAGCATCTCCGCTTCCGAGCTTGAGGGTTTCTTCGAAAGTGACCCGGTGGCGGGTGTGGCTTTCATGCGCGGCCTGCTTCGGCTCGTCGGCCACCGCATCCGGGCCATGAATGCGAAGCTCGCCGATTCCGAGGCTGAGAAGTCGGCTCTGCAAAGCTTCTGGAAACCCCACGCGTGAGCTTCATTCTCCAGCAGCAAGGTCCCTTCGGCTTGTTTTTTGCCTTCGCCATCGCTCACTCGCTGGCCGACTTCCCCCTGCAGGGCGATTATCTGGCGCGGGTCAAGCAACGTCGGAATGCGTCCACCATGTTCGAATGGGTGGCTGCCCTCACGGCGCACTCGCTCATCCACGCGGGTGCGGTCTGGATCGTATCGGGAAGCATGATGTTCGGATTCATTGAACTGGTGCTTCACTGGTTGGTCGACTTGGGCAAGGGCGAGGGTAAATACGGCTATGCCACCGACCAGACGCTGCATCTCTCCTGCAAGGCGGTTTATGTGGTGTTGATGGCCCTGGGGATTACGCTTTCTTGAGAAGATTTGAGCTTCTCGGGACCAAGTGGTCCCGGGTCTGCTTGCAAATGGATGGAGGTGCATCGGACATGAATCCCTTTCTCCAAACCGTTGCGGAGTACCCGGGCCGCGAGTTTGTCGCGGGAGATTTCATTCTTCGACAGGGTGACGCCTGCACGGAACTGCATGTCCTGCTTGAGGGAGACGTGGAAGTGATACGGGATGATGTACGCGTGGCGAAGATCTCTGAATCCGGATCGGTCTTTGGGGAGATGTCGCTGCTTCTCGGCGGCCCTTGCACGGCGAGTGTGCGGGCCCTCGGTCCGGTACGGGTCGCTTCGATCCTCCGTCCAAGGGAGTTCCTCGCCTCCTCGGCAGATGCCAGCTTGCACATCGCCGAGTTGCTGGCTCACCGGATCGATGCGCTTAACCGTTATCTCGTCGATGTGAAGCACCAGTATGAGGGGCACGATCACCTCGGCATGGTGGATGCGGTGCTGGATGCCTTGATGCACCGGCCCCGCAAGAAAAAGGCGTGAAAGCCGGTGACGGAGCTTAACATGTGAGAGGCCGTTGCTCCACTCCGTCCGAGGAGATCCAGCTTACTTCCTGTTTCTCCCAATCGAAGCGGAGGGCGGTAGGGGACGGGCCGATCTGGCGGCCGGGATTAAAGGCCCATGTTTCTCCAAGGCGGTCGATCCACGCCCCCTTCGAATAGAACGGTGCATTGTGGATATGGCCGGATAGGACCATGTGGGGCGAGAATCGCTTGATCCAGGCGGTCAGGGTTTCATCGCCTGCAAAGCTTTTGCCCGTCCAGCTTAGAGGTCCTTCCGGTGCGGCGTGGTATACCCAAATCCAAGGGGTACCTGGCGGTGGAACAGCTGCGATGAGTTGTTTCTCCACTTCAGCACGGGAGACCGGTCCATCCCACCAGGGGCAAATCGTGATGCGCATCCCTCCCATATCGATGGATTCGCCATCGATGTGCAGGCGCTCCGTCTGGACGTCTCCCAGCCAACGCGCCCTCGACTCTCCGCTCGCATCGCGGTGATCGCCATCATGATTGCCAGAGCTCACGATCACGCGTGTAAGTTCCCGCAGGCGACGCAGGTATTTTTCGATCACGACGATCTGGATATCGATCTCAAGTGATCCGGCAAGATCGAGAAGGTCACCGCCGATGATGAGGGCGTCGCATTCTGCGGCATTGGCGGCGAGCCAATCAAACTGCTTCAAGGTGTAGTGCAGGTCGGCGACAAAGAGCAGCTTCATCGGTGGGGGCAAGATAGCTTGGAGGAGTTTGGTGCGAGATTCAAGGAATCACCTCGCGATGTTGGCTCAATCGTGTCAGCTGCTCCGCCCGCTTCTCGCCGGCGAGTTTGTTGTCGATGGCGCCCAATACTTCGAGGAGGTCGCCTGCTTCGAGCAGGCGCGGGGTGATGACGTAGCTTGCGCCTTCGGCATAAAGGGCCTCGGCATCAGCCAGCTTCTCGGCGTGAACGATGATTTCGGCCTCCGGGTTCAAGGCGCGCAGCTGCGCGAGCATCCTGCGATTGCTGGCACCGCGCAGGATCCCATCCGGCAGGGTGCAGATGATGACTTGTGCGCGATCGATCCCGGTGTGCTCCAAAACCTCGGGACGACTGACATCGCCATACACCACCGAGACGCCGCGTTCGCGCAGCTTGGCTGCGGTTTCGGGATTGAAATCCACGACCCTGAGCTGTGAGAGCAGCGCTGGATGACCGCGGGTGATTTCCTCGAGCAGGGAACTCGCGGTCCATGAGAAGCCGAGCAGGAAGATCCGTGCTGTCTCTTCCCGCTCGTCCACCTCATGAGTCGCTGCAGGAAGATCCGGGAAGCCGACCTTCCGGAGCAGCGGCGAGATGCGGCGCAGGATTGTTTCGCTTCCGGTGATGGCATAGGTCGAGAGCACTGCGAGGAATGCGAAGGAGAAGGCCGTGATGCTTATTGTCTTGTCCGAGACATCTCCCGAGGCCTTGCCGATTGCGAGAAGCACCAGTGAAAGCTCGCTCAGCTGGCTCAGATTGAGGGCTGGCAATAAGCTCATGCGTTGTCCCAGCCCGGAGCGGAAGAGGGTGGGGAAGACCGTGATGAGGCGAGTCATGATCAGCACGGAACTGAAGACCAGCATCCACAAGATATACTCCCAGGTCGGCAGTGGAATGATCATCCCGAGAGAGACGAAGAAGAGGGTGACGAAAAAATCCCGGATGCTCGTGATCCTTGCAACCACATCGAGTGTGTAGGGGAAGGTTGAAACCATCACGCCTGCCAGCAGCGCTCCCATTTCACGAGAGAGTCCGAGGTAGCCGGCGAGCCCGGCCATCGCGAAACACCAGGCAAGTGCTCCGACGAGTACCAGCTCCGGGCGGCGTGCGACCATTTTGAAGATCGGAGGCAAGAGGAAGCGCCCCGAAAAATAAGCGGCACCCACCAGTTGCAGGACGCGGATGACCGCCATCGCCAAGGGGGCGATCGCGGGATCTTTCAGGTTCGGTTGGATGGCGAGGAAAAGGATCACTCCCACATCCTGAAGCACGAGAATTCCCATCGTGATTCGTCCCGCCAAAGTTTCCAGCTCACGTTTGTCGTGCAGCAGTTTTACGATGATCACCGTGCTGCTCATCGCGACTGCCACCGCGAGATAGATTGCTTCCAAGCTGCTTGCAGCAGGGCCGACGTAGCGGAAGATCATCCAGCCTAGCGCGACACTGCCGCATATTTGAACCAGCGCGGTGATCATGATCGCCCTGCCGGAGCCGAGCATCTTCTTCAGGTCCATCTCCAGCCCGATCATGAACAAGAGCAGCACCAGCCCGATCTCGGACATGGTCCGGATAGAGTCGGGAGAGGTGATGAACTTGAAACCGTTCGGTCCGATGGCAAAGCCGGCCACCAGATAGGCGATCAACAGCGGCTGCCGTATAAGCTGGCAGAGGACGCCGACCACCCATGCCGCAATAATGCACCAGGCGATGTCCGTGACGATGGCATGATCCACGGCCTCGCACCCTACGAGGTGCTACCACGGGCGTCGATGCAGGAGTCATGACGATGTGTCGGATCTGTCACTTTGGGTCCTTCGCTTGCCAAGTAACCCATCTGCTTGATAAAGAGAGAGTCAATCCAGTCTCTCGATCCCCCATGAAACTTCCCAATATCTTTACCGATTCGTCCAAGATCCGGTCCTTTGAGGCTGGTGAAACGATCTTCAAAGCCGGCGATCCGGGAACTGAGATGTTCATCGTTCATGAGGGCGAAGTGGACATCACGATCCATGGGAAGGTCGTGGAGACCGTGAACGAGGACCATTTCTTCGGAGAGCTTGCCCTGATCGATGAAGCTCCTCGCTCTGCCGATGCGGTGGCCCGCACCGCTTGCAAGCTGGTGCCTCTCAATCAACGTGAGTTTACCTTCCTCGTGGATGAGATTCCTTTCTTCGCCCTCCGGGTGATGAAGGTTTTGGCCGATCGGCTTCGCAAGGCCGACAAGGTGAACTTCTGAGTCCATCCCCGGTTCAACGGAGATAGGGCCATCCCGATTGAAGGAACCACAAGGCGATCCCGGACAAGCTCAGGATCACCCGTAACGGTCCTTTCCCCCAATAGGCTGCGATGAAGGCTCCTCCCAAGGCCGGGAGGGAACCAAAGAACCCTACGATCAGGAGTATCGGGATGTCTTCGAGGGAGACTGTCGTTGTTTTTGCGATGGCATGGCCGCTCCCTGAAGGAGCGGCCGCCTTGTCCATGGCTTCGACGTTTAGCAGCAGGATGAAAAGTTGAAGCAGGAAGAGCCCGGCTGAGATCCAGATCCAGCCGTAGTCTTGCCTGGCGCCTTGGTGAGGAAGGGGCGGAGGAAGTGCCCCGGCTCCCGGTCCAAGGTTTCGGGTTTGATCCATGGTCTCCAAGCTAGCCATGTTTCATGCTGGGGGTCGAGCAGGGATCTTCACCGTCGGCTTGGGAGATGGCCCTGACTTTCAGGTTGTCGTTCATCTTGTGGGTCCCTATCCCGGTGCCCTCATGTTTCGCACCCTGATCTTCTCAGCCAGCCTGATTTCCGCCTCGGTCGCGCAGAACTTTGTCAATCCGATCGCGGAGGGTGCGGATCCATGTGTGATCCGTCATGATGACAAGTATATCTGGTGCCAATCCGCCGGTAACCGTGGCGTAGCCTTGTGGGTTTCGGATCGTCTGACCTCGCTCGGCACCCCGCATGTGGTGTGGCAGGCACCGGAGAATGGCCCTTACTCGAAGGAAGTCTGGGCACCGGAGCTCCAGTTTATCGACGGCAAGTTCTACATCTACGTGGCTGCGTCTGACGGGAAGAATGCGAACCACTTGGCCTATGCTCTGGAATCCGAAGGCTCCGACCCGCTGGGGCCCTACAAGCTTCACGGCCCCTTTGCCACCGGTGAAGGCAGCGATGGCAAATCGCCGAACATCTGGGCCATCGACATGATGGTCTTCAAGAATGACGGCAAGCTCTACGCCGTCTGGTCTGGCTGGGACAAGCCGGGCAGCGATAACCAATACCTTTACATCGCGCCGATGAAGTCCCCGGTCGAGCTTTCCGGGCCACGCGTTCTTCTTTCGAAGAACGATACCTATCTCTGGGAACGCACCGAGGAACGCGAAGGCTCGCGCGGTCTGGCGGAGGGTCCGCAAATCTTGCAGCATGAAGGCCGGACCTTCCTCATTTATTCCACGGCCGCCTCCTGGCTTCCGACCTACAAGCTTGGCCTGATGGAGTTGACTGGCGAGGATCCACTCGATCCTACCTCGTGGAAGAAGCATGATCAGCCTGTTTTCCGCGGCACGGAAAAGACCTTCGGCGTTGGTCATGGAGGCTTCGTGCAGAGCCCAGATGGCAAGGAGTGGTGGAATGTCTATCACGCCAAGCGCGATCGCGGAGGCAACTGGCTGCGCTCAATTTTCGTCCAGCCCTTCACCTTTAGGGACGGTGTCCCTGACTTCGGTCAACCGGTGGATCCCGGTACGTCTTTGCCGCTTCCTTCCGGTGAGAAGATCCTTTCGTCTTCGCTTCCGCTCGCGGTTTCTTTCCGAAACTCGAGGGATCTCGACGCATTCTCTTACTATGGGCACCAGCAGTTCCTCGCGATCACGGACAAGGGCGTCGAACTCGGCACCGCTCCCGCAGAGCCTGTGAACGCTTACCGGGCTGGCGAGAAGCTGGTGTTGGATGGAGGGGAGTTCACGGACTTCAGTGTCGATACCGAGATCAGCTTCCTGAAAGGGGATCGCGATGCGGGGCTCCTGTTTCGCGTTACTGATCCGTCAGTCGGCTTCGATGCCCAGCGCGGCTACTTCGCGGGAATTATTCCCGGCAACAAGACCGTGGTGCTCGGCAAGACCGACGGAAAGAACTGGAAGGAGATTTCCCGTGCACCACTGACCAGCGATGTGAGCAGTGGCGTGAAGCTCGCGGTGACCGCGAAAGGCAAAGAGATCACCGTGTCCCTGGACGGGAAAAAGGTCCTTAGCGCGGAGGACGATACCTACGCGAAAGGTTCCGTCGGGCTGCGTGTGGTTGATACCCACGCGCGCTTTGAGAATCTGAACATCACCGGGAACTAGGAAGTTCGCCCGATGATGGGCCGCGCCGGAAACGTTCGGGTTTCCGGTCGCGGTTTGGGAGGCGGTACTAGCGGGTCGCGTCCTTCACGTCTTCTTTGATTTCCTTGCCTGCGTCCTTGATCTCGTCGCCGACATCCTTGGCGGCATCCTTCACGTCTTCCGTAGCATCTTTGATTCCTTCGTTCGGGCGGCGATCGAGCGCGTCGTCGATCTTCTCCTTCACTTCCGGGGTTTCGTGGCGTTCGCAGGCCGGGATCAAGGCGAGCGCTGCAGCGGCAAAGAGGTAGTTCAGTTTCATGGTCTTCAGGGAGCCGGGGGTTGTTAGAGCGGCTTTCCCAGCGGTCGCACCGATCCGCCGTTCGTCAACCAAGAGAATCAGCGAAAGAGCCGTGCATTTTTGCGGCTGTGGCAGGGCTTCAGATCTTCTCGCGAGACTTCACGATCTTCCAAACCGGCGAGTCCAAAAGGTAAGGTGGTGAATTGTCGCCGCGGGGCGCGGCAGGAAAGATGTAGTCGGTACGGAAAAGCGGCACCACCGGGGCACCGGTCCGCGACTTGGGGTACTCCGCGCCGATTTCTTCGATAAGAAGCGCCGCGGCAAAGAGGCTTCCTTGGCCTTCGGCAATCAGAATATCGATCGGATACTCGTGCCCTTCTTCGACTTCGAAGGCAGGGCCTGCGGCCATGCCACCCAGATTCCGATTCCAGTCGACCGTACTGGGGTAGGTGTAGAGCGCACGTTTCGGAATCTGATAGAGCGCTTGGTTTTCTGGGGCCGCCAGCATCACCGGCGCGCCTGGGCTCAAGGTGCCCGTGGGTTCAAGGTAGCCGTGGTCGAAAACATTCATCTTGTTGAAGCGCACCGCCAGCACGTCGTCTCCGGCACCGACGAAGCGGAACCTGCCCGATTTCGGCGCGATCACGGTACCGCGATAGACGAGCATCCAGTAAGGGTGGGGATCGACCGCTTGCCGGAAGGCCCGCGGTGCCACGGTTGCCGGGAGGACGGGGAGATAAAGATAGGGAAGGTAGAGGCGGGTGTCCGCCTTCAGGTAGTCTGAGAGAAGTTCTTCATTCCACCCTTGATTCACGAACCGGACGGCAAGCCGGTGATAGTCCTCGTAGCGGGTATTCTTGATGCTCCCGTCGCTACTACGGTTGAGGTTGTAGAAGGTTCCCGTCAGGGCGCTTTGATTCGGGTCGATCATCCCGAAGGGATTCCGTGCTCCGCTGCCGAAGCCCTTGCCTACTCCGGTACCGCTGCCGAAGCCTTTGCCACGGCCGTCTCCAAGGCCACCGCCGACCCCCTCGCCGCCCAAACCGCCGCTGCGAGTGATGGCATCGAGTTGCAAGGGTGACTTCAAGGGCGAGGCCTCGAAGGGTTCGGAAGACGGTATCAGGCTATCCACGTCCTTCGCCGTGATCCGCGCCATGCGCTGGGTGGCGAAATTCATGTGCTGCGTCCGCATGTTCCGCTCCAGCAGCGCGGGATCGCCGCCGCCGCCTCCGGTGGGCATGAAGTCGACTTTCTTCTGAAGCTGCTTTTCCGGAATCGTGCGGAAGACCCAGAAGAAGGCGGCGATCAGCAGGACGACATGGAATGCCAGCGATGCCGAAAGGGATGATCCACCGAGCTTCCGCCATGTGGCCCGGAAGCTTCCCTGATCGCGATTGGGAGGATGATTCATCAGCGGAGGACGGATGAAACGCGCTCTCACATAGATGAATCGGGGCAGGAGTTAACAGTGAAAAAGCAGTGAAGATCTTTTTTTGGCTCTTTTGGGGAATTTCGAGCCGAAAAAAGGGAAGGCGATGATGAGTCGCCTTCCCTTTCCTTCAGTTTGAATTGATCGCCCGGTTCAGGCTTCCTCCACCACGATCTTCGGGAAGACGGGCTTCGGCTTGCCGGTTTCGTGGCCTTCCGGAACGAGGCCCCACTTGAGGTCGTCGAATTTAAGCTGGAGCAATTCGTCCATCCGGAGCTGCGAGGCAATGCGCGAAGCGGGTTCGGGCAGCACCGGGGAGATGAGCACGGCGCAGTGAGCGAGGCTCTCCACGAGGTGGTAGAGCACCGAATCGAGGCGGGATTTGTTGGCCGGGTCCTTGGCCAGTTCCCAAGGCTTGTTCCGCTCGGCGTAGGCATTGCAGACCGTGACGTGACGGTTGATCGCCTTCAGTGCTTCGGCGACGTCGAAGCCGTCCATCGCGGCGCGATAGTCCTCAATCACCGTAAGCAGTGAGGCACGGAGGCTCAGGTCGTCGTCGTTGGTCTCCGCGCCGGTGACCACCTTGCCGCCGCCAAAGCGTGCGGTCATGTTGAGGGCACGGTTGCAGAGGTTGCCGAGTTCGTTCGCCATCTCCTGGTTGTAGAGCATCACTAGGCGATCGAGATCAAAGTCCGCGTCCTTGCCAGTGGTGATATCCCGCACGAGATAGTAGCGGAGCGCGTCGACGCCGAATTTGTCGGCGAGTTCGTCGGGATCGACGACATTGCCGAGAGACTTCGACATCTTCTCGCCCTTCATGTTCCACCAGCCGTGGACCAGGATTTTCGGCATCTCCTCATCAGCGAAGCCCATGGCGTGAAGCATGCAGGGCCAGTAGATGCCGTGGGCGGGGACGAGGATGTCCTTGCCGATGACGTGGGCGGCGCAGGGCCAGAGCTTTTCGAAAGAGGGGAGATCGCTGCCTTCCTTCGCTTTGTAGCCGGCGAAGGAGATGTAGTTGATCAAGGCGTCGAACCACACATAGGTCACGAAGTCGGTATCGAAGGGAAACTCGATGCCCCAGCGCAGGCGCTCCTTCGGGCGGGAAATGCAGAGATCGAGCTCGCCCGAGTTGGCCAGCGCGCCGACCAGTTCGTTGCGGCGGAAGCCTGGAATCACGAAGTCCGGATTCTTCTCCACGTAGTTCTTCAGCCACTCCGCGTGGGCACTGAGGCGGAAGTACCAGTTTTCCTCCTCGATCTCCACGACCTCGCCCCACTCGGATCCGAACTCGCCGGCCTCATTGCGATCGCGATCGGTCAGGAACTGCTCCTGGCGCACCGAGTAGAAGCCCTTGTAGGCCTTCTTGTAGAGTTCGCCGCGGTCCTTCAGGTCGGTGAGGATCGCCTGGACACAAGCCTTGTGGCGGTCGTCGGTGGTGGCGGCCCAGCCATCGTACTGGAGGCCGAGTTTTTTCCAGAGGTTGAGGAAGAGCTTGGTCTTCTTCGCCGCGAAGGTGGCGGGATTGATCCCTTCCTTTTCAGCCGTCTGCTGGACTTTCTGGCCGTGCTGGTCCACGCCGGTCAGGAAATAGACCTCCTCGCCCTTCAGCCGCTGGTAACGGGCGATCACGTCGGCGAGCACCTTCTCGTAGGCGTGGCCGATGTGTGGCGCGCCGTTGGTGTAGTCGATGGCGGTGGTGATGAAAAACATGGATGGAGAATGACTAATGCAGGATTTCCGAATGACGAACGAAGTCAGGCAAGAACCGCGTCCGGGCGGGTAATTTCTATCAGGTGTCCCGGACCACCTTGCCACCCAAGGAGAGAATCCGGGCATTGCCCTTGGCGAACTCCGCCTCGGCGATCTGGCCGTCCCGGACATACATCTGGGACAAGCCGGTCCAAGCGAGCAGGTCGTTCGGTCTGAGGGTGGTGGCTTGCAGGCCGCAGCCGATGGCCTCCTTGATCTGGCCGAGCTTCAGCAGGCACATGCCCAAGGCATGCCAGCCATCGAAAAAGTCGGGGTCAAGGGCGACGCACTTCCGGTAAAGGGCGGCTGCCTCCTCCAGTTCCCCGAGGGCGAGGCAGCCGTTGGCGTCGTCGAAAAAATCGTCCCGTTCGGAGTCCGGCATCGGATCGCGGGCCTCCGCAGAGGCGATTACTTGGTGAGCATTTCCACCTTGGCGGATTCGAGCCTGGCCTTCAGCCAAGAGTCGAAAGCGGCGTTTTGGAGGCTACGTCCCGACATGGTCACGGCCTGATTGACGCGCTCGGCGCGGGCCGGGTCCTTCACGATCTCGCGCTTCTCGACGAAGACGAAGAGGGCGGTTTCCGGCTTCTTGTCATCAGGAAGGAACTTTGGATCGGCTAGGGAGCCGGGTGCCACGGTGGAAGCGGCTTGGAAGAGAGTGGCGACGTCGGCTTCGCCTTCGAGCTTATCGGTGGCCTTGAAAGGGCCGTGGGCCTTAGGCTCGAGGCCCACTTCCTTGGCAACGTCAGCGAAGCTCTTGCCGGCACCGAGTGCCTCGCGGATCTTGGCGGCCTTTTCTCCGGCGTCTTTCTTCAGGGCTTCGCCAGCATGTTCGGCGATGTAATCCTTGGTGAAGTCTTCCTTGGCTTCCTCGAAGGTCTTGGTGCGTGCTTCTTCCTCCTCGTCGAGGCGGGCGATCAGCCAAGCGCCGTCGTTAAGCGGCAGGGCTTCCGAGCAGCGGGCGAGCAAGTCCTTGCTCATGTCGAGTTGGAAGAGGAAGTCAGCGGCGGCGCGGGCGGCACCGGTGGTGGAGCGGAGATTGACGGAAAGAGCCGGGGGCACGGCGGAACGCGGGAAGAACTCGGTGGTGACCAGTTCCCAGTTGTTGTCCTTCGCCAGCTTATCGAAGTCCTTGCCTTCGCTGTTCTGGAGATCGGCGAGGAAGGCATCCACGGCGTCGGCGAGTTCGTTGTCCACCGTGCGCTTTTGCTCGGCGAGGGCGGCATCTTCAGCTGCCTTTTTGTCGGCGGCTTCCTTCTCGGCCTTCTTCTTGTCCTCTTCCGTCAGCGCGTCGGGAAGCTTCGGCTCCTCCTTCTTCGCTTCCGGGTAGGTCGGCTTGGCGATGAAGTAGGTCACCTTGATCTTCCGTTCGGTCTGATAGGCATCCTTCTTGGTTTCCCAAGCGGTCTTGAGCTCGTCGTCGGTCGGCTTGAGATTTTCCTGGAAGGAGGAAAGAGCGATGCGGGCGAGCTGGATGGTCACCTGCTGGTCACGACTGGCCACGGATTCCAGTGCAGACTGACGGTCGCTGCTAAGGCCGCCGCCGATCACCGAAGCCAGCTTCTCGGTCGCGATGCTATCGCGTACCAACTCGAAGAGATCCTTTTCGGTCATGCCGTAGTGTCCGATGCCTTCGGTGGCGATCGTGTTGTATTTGGCCTGATCGAAGGTGCCATCCTGGCCCTGAAAGACCGGCATAGCCTTCAGGGCCGCGGTGACTTCAGCGTCGCCGGGGTGGATGCCGAATTCCTCGCAGCCTTGTTCCACCAGCAGGCGGTTCACGAAGAGCTGCTTAGCCGCTTCTTCTTGGTTAGGGTTGCCGAGGGCACCCATGGTGACCAGATACGGATAGAGTCCCAAGCCGCCGCCGAGCTGGAGGGAAGCTTCACCCTTCTTCCGGAATTCGCTCACGCTGTAGGCATTTCCGTCGACCGAGATGTAGGCGGGGTCATTCGTGCCGCGGCCCCCGAAGGTTCCATGATCGCCGAAGAAGGCCAAACCGACGAAAAGCAGCGCGATCACGAAGATGATCATGCCGGTGTACTTGCGAAGATGTTCGATCATGGACGCTAGGGAGTTGCCCCTTGGGGCGCGGAAGTAAAGGGAGCCGACCTCATGGCATCAACCCTTATTCGCGGCCTGAAAGCCAATGGAGGTGGGGACTTTCTCCGGGATATCGGAGGGCGTGCGGAGTCCGGAGTAGCCGGACGGGGCAATCGCCTTTCCCCGCGGCCCATTTTCAGGGGACGTCCAGCCTCGGTCCGTCCGCCTGTTATCGCCTGATAAAACAGGAAAATTAACAGGCGCTCCGAGGGGCAAGGGCGGGAGCCAAGAAGCCGGTAAGAAAAGGAACTGCACGACCGGGATTTACCACAGTGCGAGCTTTCGGGAACCTTGTCCAATGGTCCCCTCCGGGCAAAAAAGAGCCGCCGGGGAGCACCCACTCCCCGACGGCCAAGTTCGTCAACCCACACCGTTCTCGTCAGACGATGGCGGCACAAGCTGACAACTGCTGTTCACCCTTACATGAAAACTGCACTTGCGCGCGGTTTTCAGTGTTTCAGACAGGTGCGTATGGGGTGCGTTCAAATGTTTCTGTGTTTTTTTCGTCGCCCCGATGGAAAGCGGTCTTGCCGGGGAGGGAAGGGGGGCGTTTGGCTCGCGGGGTGACAGGACACGAGATCCGCGACGCCCTCCTCGCCGCCGGGGTGATGCCCAGCCGCCAACTGGGGCAGAATTTCCTCTGCGACCCGAACATGGCGCGCTGGATTACCGACCAACTCGATGCCGGGCCGGACGACGCCATCGTCGAAGTGGGTCCCGGCACCGGCGCTTTGACTGAACATTTGGTCGGGAAAGTCCGGAAAATCGTGCTGGTGGAGTTCGATTCCCGGCTGGCTGCCTGGCTCAAGCAGCGCTTCGCCGAGGAGCCTTCGGTGGAGGTCCACCATGCCGATGGCGCGAAATTCGATGTCCGCCAGATCTACAAGCACCGGCCGGTGAAGTTCCTCGGGAACCTTCCCTATTCTTCCGGCGGGGCGATCCTCCGGAATTTCCTGTCCCGCCCGAATCCGTTCGAGCGTGCCGTGGTGATGCTTCAGAAAGAAGTGATCGAGCGACTGGCGGCGGTCCCGCGGACGAAGGACTACGGGGTGCTGACCCTCCGGGTGCAGAGCGAGTGGCAGGTCAAACCGCTGCGCACCGTGCCGCCTGAGGCCTTCCACCCCAGACCCCAGATCGACTCCTCGGTGGCGCTGCTGCTGCCGCGCGGAAAGGAGCTTCCGGCGTTTGATGCCCGTCGGTTCGACGAATTGATCCGGCGGGGCTTCGCCCAGCGCCGCAAGCAGATGGGCAAGCAGATGCCGGAGAGTCCGCCTTGGGAAAAGGTGGCCGCGGAGATCGGGGCTTCCCTGACCACCCGTGCCGAGGAATTGACGTTGGGCCAATGGATCGAACTCGCCCGTCACTATGATGATCATCCGCTGCGCGATGTGGCACAGCGTGGCGATGAGATTTTCGACGTGGTGAACGAGGCGGACGAGGTCACCGGCCAAGCCACCCGCCGCGATGTGCATGCGCAAAGCCTCCTGCACCGGGCGGTCCACGTTTTCGTGGTGAACCGTCATGGCGAGCTGCTGCTCCAGAAGCGTTCCCGCTTCAAGGATGTCCACCCCTCGGTCTGGGATTCCAGCGTGGCCGGGCATCTCGATTCCGGAGAAGGCTACGAGTCCGCGGCGGTTCGGGAACTGGAAGAGGAGATGGGCATCACCGGCGTATCGGTACAGGAGATCGGGCGGATCTCGCCTTGTGAAGCGACCGGGTGGGAACACGTGGTGCTCTATCTCACCCGCTGGGACGGATCGCCCCGCTTTCCTTGCTCGGAAGTGGAGGCTGCCCTCTGGATGAGGCCGGATGAGTTGGGGGCTTGGATTGCTGCCCGGCCGGAGGATTTTGCCGCGGGATTCCTAGAGTGCTGGAAACTCGCGCGGGGGATTTGAAGGCAGGGAGAGGCAAGATGGAGATAGATATTTAACATTCCTTAAACATGTTGAATATCAGGTTGTAATGGAGAATTAGCTTGTAAGAGTTCCGGAAAAGTTCTATTTCCACGACGACTCCCCGCAAGCACTCCCCAGAAACACCCATCTGTGCTGTCCCATGAACCTTGCGTGCCCTACACGTTCCCGGGCGGAGCTTTGCTCACGTCACCCTCGTTTCCGCGGGTTGTTTCCGGCGATGACGTTGCTGGAGATGACCCTCGTGATCATGATCATGCTTAGCCTGATCGGCATTCTCGTGCTTGGAGCCAACACGTGGAAGAAGGGCTCGGATCGCGCCTTGTGCATCATGAACTTGCAAGCAGTTCAGAAGGGGGTGCGGAGTTTCTCGAATCTCAACGGCTATGAGCCGGGCAATGTGGTGGCGGGCTTGGAGAGCAAGATCATCGGGGCGGGTTGCTTCGTGGAGTCGATGCCGGTTTGCCCCGCGGAGGGAACCTACACTTCCAGCGGCGATCTGATTCCTGCGCCGGGAGCGCTCTATTTCAGTTGTTCGCTGGCCGACGAGGGCGAGCATCAGCCGATGGACCTTGAGGATTGGTGAAATCCGGGGATTTCCCGGATTGCAGGGTTGCACGATCCGGGTGAAGCTCGCGCCCGGATTCGATGACGGCTGCAGGTCATAACTCCCGAGAACAGGCCCGTCTTTGGCTGGCGGCCTTTCTTGTGTCTGCCGCGCTGAATGTGCTGATCATCCTGGCCTTTGCCCTCGATGCCTTGGCCAACATCGAGCTTCTTTCCCGCCAGCGTAGCGAGGAGCAAGCCCGCGTGCCGAAGCCCCGGGAGACGGTGGCGATGATCGTTCCGGAGATCGTCGCGGCACCGGTTCCTCAGGCGGCGGCACCTGTGGCCGCCCCGGAACCGAAGCCGCCGGCCGAGCAGCCAAGTTTCGCCCGCACCACGCTGGACCAAGAGGCTGAGCGTCCTGAAAATCCCGCCTTCATCGGTGAGCGGAATACCCGTGCCACCAGTGATCTGCCGCCGGAAGCGACTGCCGAGGCGAACATGCCGAGCCAAGACGGCAAGGAGGCAGAAGAGGACGGGAGATACGAAACCACCGTGAGCCAGTACCAAGATGGGAATCTGGCCCACGACAACATTGCGCGTCCGCCCTCGCCCGAGGATCCGCTCGACATGGCCGTGGGCCCCGACTCGCCGGAACCGATGCGGACGGAGGCGGCCAAGGCCCAGCCCCCAGCCCCTCCGCCGGTCCCGCCTAAGAAAGATATCGTGGAAGGGCCTTTTCCGGTGGAGCGGGAGGTGAAGGCCGATGCCCCTCAGGAAACGGCGAAGGCGATCGATCCCGAGCAGCCACCTCGCGAGGAGCCGGATCCTGTGAAGGAGGCCGACAAGGATCTGCCGAAGGATGCCGAGGAAAAGCGGACCATGGCGGACAAGGATCGTCCCGGCCAAGACCGGCCGCCGACCCGCCCGCAAACCACGAAGGTTCCGGAGGAGCCCGGATTCCGCGGCTACCAATACAAGCACCGCATCCACGGGTCCATCAGCAGCCAGGGAAGATCCGCGCTGGATGTGGAAGATAGCGCGCTGGGGAGGTATCACGCCTTGCTGAGCCGGGCGGTGGAGCAGGAGTGGCAGCGGAATTGCAATCGCAACCGCGACTACATTACCCCGGGCCAAATCCTCGTGCGCTTCGTGCTCGAGTCGAACGGCAAGGTACGCTCGGTCAATTTCGTCGAGTCCTTCGGGGTTGGAAACATCCAGAAGGGCTTCACCTCGGAGAGCATCCGCTCCGCCTCCATTCCTCCCTTTCCTGCCGATCTGAAGAAGGAGCTCGGGAACGAGCCTCTCGAAGTCACCTATAGTTTCTCTTTCCACTGAGACCCATGCCAGACCCGTCTTCCGTCCCGCTCCTTGCCATCAATTTCCAAGCGATCCGCGATTTCTTCCACGACGGTGGCATCTTCATGTATGCGCTGGCGCTCACGTCCTTCGTGGCGCTGGCGGCCATTGTTTTCAAGGTGCTGTCCCTGCGCCGGGAGGCGGTGATTCCCGCCCAGCTCGAGCGCGATCTGGACCAGCTGGGGCAGCGCGCCGCCAATGGCCAGGCGGAAGGCCTGATCTCCCGCTTCGGGGAAGGTAGCACGCTGGCCCGTCTGTGCGGCGTGGCCGTGGAGCACCGCGGCAAATCCCGGGCCGATATCACCGAGGCGGTGCAGGCTTCAGCGAAGGACGAGATCGTCCAGCTCAACTCCGGGATGACGATTCTGGACACGGTGATCACCGTGGCTCCGCTCTTCGGCCTGCTGGGCACGGCGAGCGGTCTGGTGGTGATTTTCCAAGGGCTCGGTGAGACGACCGATCATGATATCGTGGCGCGAGGAATCGCCCGCGCCTTGGACAATACGATCGTCGGCCTCGCCATCGCAGTGCCGGCTGTGGTGGCTCACGGGTGGTTTAGCCGGAGGATCGAGGTCCTGACCTCCCGCCTCGAAATGCTCTTGGCGAAGGTGGCCCGCACCCTGGAAGGAGCTCCGGTTCCCGCCTCCCAGCCGAATCTTCCCCGAGTGCCTGAGAAGCCATGAAATTCGACCGTCCCGTCCGCCGCTCCCGAGGGATCATGGTCATGCCGATGATCGACATCCTCTTCGTGGTGCTGATCTTTTTCATCGTCACCTCTACCAAGAAGCAAAAGCGCGATATCCTGCGGATCGAGCTTCCCACCGTGAAGGAAATCCCCACGGAGGGGGTCGTCGCTTCCAGTTCGAAGCTCTCGGTGGACAAATCCGGCAACGTTTCGCTCGATTCGGTGCTGGTGGCGGACATGGCCCTGCTCGATGCGTATCTGAAGGCCTATGTGAAGGAGAACCCGGGCCGGAAGCTGGAGCTGGAGGCGGACAAGGAGCTGCCTCTGGAGAAGCTACTTACGGTATGGGACGCATTGACCCGCGCGGGTATCCCCATTAGGGACGTGCCCGCCCGCATCCGCCTGCCGCAGGAAGCGGGCAGTATTTCCCGATGATCCTCGAAATCGTTCAATACGGTAATCCCGTCCTCCGCGAGCGCTGCAAACGCGTCGAACAGGTGGATGAGTCCATCCGCATTCTTGCCGCCGACATGCTGGAGACGATGTACGATGCCAATGGCGTCGGGCTCGCCGCGCCGCAGGTAGGCGTGGCCATCCGTCTGGCAGTGGTGGATGTGGCCCATGATCCCGAGTGCATCTCTTTCCTGAAGGTGAATGGCGAGGATGCGCCGCTGGCCTCGATCATGCCGCTGACCTTCATCAATCCCGAGCTGGAGTTCACTGGTCCGAAGGAGCGCGACACGGAAGGTTGCCTGAGCATCCATGATGTCCGGGCGGAAGTCAGCCGACCGAGCTCGCTCAAGGCGACCCTGCCGCAACTCGACGGCTCGGTGCTGGTGATCGAGACCGATGGACTTCTGGCCCGTGCGATCCAGCACGAGACGGATCATCTGAACGGCGTGCTTTTCACCGACCGGGTTTCTCCCGCCACGAAGATCAGCCTGCGCCGCAAGCTCCGGAGGCTGGTGGAAGAAGGGTGACGAATCCGTCCCTGCTGGCGATATGGAGTTGCTGGCAGGGCCTTTATGAGGCGTTATGGGGATACCTTAAACTCCCGATGAAACGTCTCTTCCTGACCCTCCTCGCTGCTCTCATCCCTGCATTCGCATTTGCGGATGAGGCTTCCGCCACCATGAAGCAGGAGGCCGAGAAATGTGCGAAGGCCCTTTTGGTCCCCGACTACGATGCCTTCATCGTCTTCTCCCACAAGCGGATCGTCGACGGGATGGGGGGCAAGGAGAAGATGACCGCCACCCTCAAGCAGGGCATGGAGCAAATGAAGGCTCAGGGTGTCGCCATTGAAAAGGTGACCGTTGGCGAGCCTGGCAAGGTGGAGAAGATCGATGGTTGGATGGTGGGGTTGATCCCTCAGACCTTGCTGATGAAGGTTCCCGGCGGAACGCTGGAGCAGGAATCCCATCTGCTGGGTATTTCCGAAGATGAGGGCAAAAAGTGGGTGTTTGTGGATGCCGCCGGGATCCCGAAGGCCCAACTGGAGCAGATTTTTCCGGAGATCGCGGGGAAGATTGAGGTCCCCGCGCGCAAGAAGCCGGTGATGAAGAAGGACGAGGGTTCCTAACGCCGTCTTCAGAGCGGCCTTCTTGACCTTTCAGGCGATTTTTCGGAGGGCTTGGGCATGTCCAATGATGACTTCATTGCCGACCCGCAGCTCCAACAGGTGGCGGAACAAGCCGCGGAAGGATGCGTGGCGTTCCTGAAGCAGAAATTCGAGAAGTCGCTCGATTACTCGGACAAGTCGGTGGAAGACATCGAGGCGGTGCTCACCTTGCTCCATGCGAGCATGGCGACGGAGAAGCCGAGCCAGGATGACATCGAGGAGTTTGCGATGATTTTCGGCAGCTACCTCGGAGAGACGTATCGCCGCAATCATGGTGGCCAATGGGGACTCGCGAGCGGAATGCCTGCGCTGGCAATAGGCTCCGGCTACACCGGCTATCCGTGGAGCAGGGTCTTCAAGCGCCTGACGAACGGGGAGGAGGACGAGGTGTGCGGATGGTACGACCATATGATCCAGTACGGCGCTTCGGGAGATACGGTGCCAAGGGTGGTGCCAGCTCCGCAAGCGGCAGCTCCGCCGCCTCCCTCCAAGAAGAAGAACCCCTTTGATTTCTTCGGGGGCTGAAAGTGGAGATGCCGCTCGATGGGGTTCGAAGAATCGCTTGGAATACTGCCAAGGGATCCCACCGCCAGCCGTCTTCTTCCAAACTGTCACTTCTCAAACGATGCCTGCCTACGCTGCTGCACACCTTCGCTCCGTCCAGATGGGCGAGGAGATCATCGATTATCTCCGCCGCATTGATGAGACGCTCCCTCCATTCAAGGGACGCTTCCTGAGTCATGGCAAGACGCCGGAGGTCATCGAAGGGGAGTGGCCGGGACATCTGGTGCTGATCGAGTTTCCGGACATGGAAATGGCCCGCGGTTGGTATCATTCGCCTGCCTATCAAGCGATCTTGCCGTTGCGGACGAAGAACTCCGAGGGCAGCGCCATTCTTCTGGAAGGAGTTGGCCCGGAATACCGCGCTGCGGATTTCCTGAAATCGATCGGTTTGGCCTGACCCTGTTTTCCGATCCGGGCGATGGTGTGTCCCGGAGTTCCGCGGGATTCGATTGAGATTCAGGGGGATCGTGAGGCCGGATTTCGGCGGGAATGCCTTCGTTCCCAGCGCTACACGCGATTTGGGGGCTCGACTTTCCGCATTCGTGAAGTTAATCACGTGTCGGATTTTCCCAACCCCTCTAACAAAAGTTTGACTCCATGAACAGCAGCCGCGGCATTTTCGAACCCCAGGAAGGCTTTGCACCTGCCCCTCCCGCCAAAAGTCCCTTCGCCGTGGCCGATGAAGGAGCTGCGTCCAGCCCCTTTGCGGTGGTTTCCGAGCCGGAGTCTCCTTTCGCCTCCCTGCGCGAAGACAATCCGCCCCGTCTTGCTGCGGATCCGAACCGCCCGGTGAAGCTTCCCGAGCGTCGTCCGGCGGCCGGTGAAATGCCTTCGTCCGAGGCTCGTTCTCCTTTCGCTCCGGAAGCGGGTGGGGCTTCCCCATTCGAGGCACCGGCAGCAGCCACCTCTCCCTTTGCTGCGGCGTCCTCGCCTTCCGCTCCGGCGTCCTCGCCCTTTGCCTTTGCCCAATCCGAGCCACCGCCGATTCCCCAAGCCGTCCCGGCGGTAGTGCCTGCTGCTGCGGCACACGCTCCGGCACCAGCGCCGACGCCGGTGGTCGCACCGATTTCTGCCGAACCGGAGTCCTACGAGTCGGATTCCCGCTCGATCCGCCAGCTTGAGCTGCGCGCGATCTTCGGCGTGGATCGCGAACTGAGTGCTGACGAGATCCTCCAGCGTGCGCGTGCCCTTCCCGGCATCCGCCACGTGGCCCGGGTGGCCGCGCAGGACAGCGGCACGATCGATGCGCTGAAGCGTGTTGTCGCCGGACTTGGCTTCGGTGCCGGACAGGTGAAGCTTTACTGTGGCTCGGTGCCGATCGAGTTCATCCGCGAGAGCAACGTGCTCTTGGCGGTCCAGAATGACGGCACCTTCGCTCCCGGTGTCCGTGAGACGCTGATGATCGTGGCCCGCGAACTGGGCAGGCTCTGATTTCCACGCTTGCGCCGCACTCCGCATGACGGTGGAGCAAGATGGACGTCAGGTATCGGTAAAGGTCGCCCTGACCGGGGCGGCCGATACCGGGAAGCTGGCCATCCTGCGGGCGATTGCCGCCCGCCGTGGATCGGCCACCGTGCGCGAGCATCCCGTGGGCTCGATCCGGGTGCAGCGAGTGGAGTGGACGGAGCCGCACACCTTGCCGGACGGGCGCTTTTTGAATGTCGCCGTTCACTCCCTAAGCGGGGACGTGGAGTACAATGCCGCGGAGGAGTTGCTACTGCGCTCCGTGGCCGGAATCATCTTCGTGGTGGATGTGGATCCGGCGAAGTTCCAAGCGACGTGGGATAGTCTCTTGAGGCTTTCGGATAACACGAAGCGGAACGGCTACGATCTGCATTCGGTGGGATTGGCGATTCAGTACCATCGTGCGGACTTGCATCCGGATGTGGATCCGCAGCGGCTGGATCAACGGCTTGGAGTGCCCCCGGGGATCGTGCCGCGCTTCGTTTCGTCGAGCCGCACGCCGGATGCGGAAGGGCTCGCGTTTGATTCGGTGCTTGAGCAGATCAAGCAGAGGCTGGGGAAGAAGGAAGAGTGAGATCCTTTTTTGGGGATTCGGAAATGAGAGAGGATTGCTTGGAAGGCTTGGAGTTCGATTGGTTTGCTGCGGATTCTGGCGGAAAGCTGGCAGTGTTCTCAACTGGAGGATATGGGCCTGTCCCCGCGGAGGCCTTTGAGAGTGTCGAGTTGCAGGACTCGATCTCTCTCTTGATCAAGGAGGCCATGGGGTATTTTCCCGATGCGGATTTTCTGATCTCCTCCAAGGCTTGTCCGTTTTACCTATTCGATTGGAGGTCCCAAGAGAGGTGTGCTACGTCTTGGCGCGAGCGCCTGAGAGTGGGGACGCAATTGGGATCGATGCGATTCCTAGGCACTTGCTCCATGCGGTGACTCGGGTGGATCTTCATTTCCGAGAGAGTCAGAAGATTCATCCCGCGGATCTGCCCATCGATATTACACGCACAGGGGCGTAGGATCGGCCTTTATTCACCGTCCCACCAGCAGCTTCCTACTACTCCAAACGTAGTTGGCGCCTGAGATGAGGGTAAGTGCCACGGCGGCCCAGAGGGAGATTTGCATCAGCCAGCTTCCAGGAGTCGCGAGGGTTTTGAGGAGGCCTCCGAGTGCTCCGGGATTGGCCATGGAAGCGAAGGTCAGCCAGACGAGACCGGTGATGCAGAAGGTGAGCTGGAAGGTGGTCTTCCATTTGCCCAGGTTGTCCGCGGCGAGGACTTGTCCCGCTTCCACTGCGATCTGTCGCAATCCTGTCACAAGGAACTCGCGGGCGATGATCACACAGGTAACCCAGACGGGTGCGTGGTAGCCAGTCACAGGCTGGGCGGAAAAATACACGAAGGCCGCGCACACGAGGATCTTGTCCGCGAGGGGATCGAGCAGTTTTCCAAGTGGAGTGACGAGCCCGAGCTTCCGGGCGAGATAGCCGTCCAGCCAGTCGGTTGCCGCTGCTACTGAGAAAGTAACGAGTGCGATAGCGAAGCCGGTGGTGGTCGGAAAACCCACCGCAATGACGAAAATCGCCGTCAGGATCAGGCGGGAGACGGTAATCGCATTGGGGAGATTCACGGCGCGAATGTGGGGAATGCATGGCATCATGGCAACAAGGGGTTGCACCGATGGCGTGACTTCCTTACACCCCCGCCGTTTCCCGAACCGTTTCAAGATCATGAGTAACAGCGATTTCGGCCTCATCGGCCTGGCCGTCATGGGCCAGAACCTCGTCCTCAACGTGGAATCCCGCGGATTCCAGGTGTCCGTTTACAACCGCACCACCTCTGTCACCGAGGAGTTCGTGTCTGCTCATCCCGACAAGAAGCTGGTCGGTGCAAAGAGCCTCGAGGAGTTTGTCCAATCCCTTGCCGCTCCACGCAAGGTCATGATCATGGTGAAGGCCGGTGGTCCGGTGGATGCCGTGATCGAGCAACTCATCCCGCTTCTCGACAAGGGCGACATCATCATCGACGGCGGCAACTCGCTCTACACGGACACCGAGCGCCGCGACAAGTGGCTCGGCGATCTTGGCTTCCGCTTCATCGGTGCCGGCGTGTCCGGTGGTGAAGAAGGCGCGCGCAAGGGTCCTTCGATCATGCCGGGCGGCCCTGCTTCCACCTGGGATGTGATGAAGCCGATCTTTGAAAGCATCGCCGCCAAGGTGGACGGTGAGCCCTGTGTGACGCACATCGGCCCGGGCGGTGCCGGTCACTATGTGAAGATGATTCACAATGGCATCGAGTACGGCGACATGCAGTTGATCTGCGAAGCCTACAATATCTTCAAGGCCGCTGGCTTCGATGCCGAGGAACTCGCCGAAGTCTTCACCGAGTGGAATGAAGGTGACCTCGAGAGCTACCTCATCCAGATCACCTCGAAGATCTTCGCCCAGCAGGATCCGGAAACCGGCAAGGCACTCGTGGACTACATCCTCGACACTGCCGGCCAGAAGGGCACCGGCAAGTGGACGATCATGAACGCGGTGGAAAACGCCGTGGTGATCTCCACCATCAATGCCGCGGTGGAGGCCCGCATCCTTTCCTCGATGAAGGACAAGCGCGTCGAAGCCAGCAAGGTTCTGGAAGGGCCGAAGCCGAAGATCGACGAAAAGAAGAAGAAGCTGGTGAAGAAGGTGCACGACGCGCTCTTCGCTTCGAAGATCATCTCCTACGCGCAGGGCCTCGACCTGATCGCAACCATGGGCAAGGAGAAGAACTGGGGTCTCGACCTCGGCAAGATCGCCGCCATCTGGCGTGGCGGTTGCATCATCCGCGCGCGTTTCCTGAACGACATCACGGATGCCTACCGCA
The DNA here is from genome assembly GCF_012913485.1 of Luteolibacter luteus. Lineage (GTDB taxonomy): Bacteria > Verrucomicrobiota > Verrucomicrobiia > Verrucomicrobiales > Akkermansiaceae > Haloferula > Haloferula lutea. The sequence goes on from NZ_CP051774.1 coordinate 3,948,131, forward strand.
AGAATCCGGAGCTGAGCAACCTGATGCTGGCCCCATACTTCACGGATCTGCTCAACGAGTTCCAGGAAAACTGGCGTGAAGTGGTGTCGATCGCGACGCTTGCCGGTATCCCGGTGCCCGCTTTCTCGGCATCGCTTGGTTACTACGATAGTTATCGTAGCGCCGTGCTGCCAGCGAACCTGCTGCAGGCCCAGCGCGACTTCTTCGGTGCCCACACCTACGAACGCACCGACAAGCCGCGCGGCGAGTTCTTCCACACCGAGTGGCCGGAAGTCATCGGCTAAGCGGTGGTCCGCACGGTCCGCCGTGCGGTTCTACGAATCAACAAAACGGCCGGGAGCAATCCCGGCCGTTTTTGTTTTTGGAAGGGTTGCCGCCGATCTCAGTGGCGGCGCCTGCGCAAGAGGCAACTCATCATTCCCAATCCGGCCAAGCCCAGGGATGCGGGCTCGGGGATCAGGCGCACTTGCATCAGGTTGATCTGGGCGCTTCCACCGCCTGGCACGCCCTCCACGAGGGACGAAGGGTCGATGGTGATCGTCTGGTTGCCGGAAGCATCGGCGACAAAGGTTCCGATGATGTAGCTGCCCACTCCCGTGCCATCCGCAGGGTAGTAGACATTCGGGGAGACATCGCCGTCCCCGCTCAGGTTCGCCCAGCGCGTCTGCCCGATGTTGCGGGGATCGGAGATCCAGATCTGGACGAGGTAGGACTGCCCTGCGGTCATGCCGCCCCAGGAAACGGAGCGGCTTTCGTCGCTATACACGTAGCGACCGTACGAAAGCAGGGTGTTGTAGTTCGAGTCGGCCGTGTTCTGACCGCCGAAGTAGCCGCCGCCATCGTCGAGAGTATTGTTCAGGCCGGGCAGGTCGGAAAAGCCCTGGAAGCTCACGCCATTCACCGGGAAATTCGGGGCATCGGCATGGTTCGGTGCCCATGAGCCGACATAGGTGCCCTGTGTCGAGACATCGGATGCGCCGGTGATCGCAGAGGGTGTTTGCCAGGTGATGGTTGCGGCAGGCAAGAGAGGGGCGAGCAGGCCGCTCGCGGCGGCCGCCAGGAGGATTTTTTTCATGGGGAGCGGGTTTGGGGCGTGATGCCTGCATGGCACCAGCCTCCCGATCATCCCCGGATCCGGCAGCGACAGTCAGTCGCATCTTGGGGTGACAGTCCCGTCACCTTTTTTCCTGGCTCGCCATCCGCAGCGGGATGGTGATGAGCCAGACCAAGCAGGCAAAGGCCAGAAGCAGCAGGAGAGCTGGGAGCCATTGGTAGAAGGCCCGCTCCCACAGGGGAGACGAGGTCGACCAGGTCCATCGGGGTTTCAGCTCGCCGAGGATGAAAGAGGAGCATCCCAGAATGAGCGTGCCGGCCAAACTGAAAGCGATTTCAGTTAAGAACCCGCGGAAGCGATCCTGATCTTCCGGGGCAATCGGGAGCTGCTCTCCTTGTGGAGGCACTTCCCATTCTTCCGGTTCACCATCACTCATCAGGGATCATGCAATCACAAGCGAGGGGCGGGAGGCAATCGTGTTCCTGTCGGCGGTAGAAAGGCCAGCAAGGAAGTTCCGGTCTGCCGAGCGACTCTTGTTCGAAGTCCCCCTTGTCCCCGGTGGTAGCGATCTCTTCCAAGTGTGGCCGGACATCCGCGAGCATCGGATCGCCAAGCAAGCGGGGAAGAATCGAGCGATCATAGTCGCTCAGATCCAGCGGGTGGTTCCGAAGTCTCCGCTTCATCAGGAACGGTGTCACCTCCCTGCCGGTGGCTCTCCGCAGCCTTGAAAGAATGTGGAAGCCTGCCGGATCGGTATCGCCGAAATGAAATACGGGTAACTCGGCCGGGAGGAGTTTGAAGAGGCGGATGAGCCCGCGGCTGGGGAATGCACAGGCTGCGATCAAGGTTTCGCGGTCCTCGTTGAGCGAGGCGATCCGGCGAAGCGTGGTCTTGGAGTTCTCCACGGTGAGCACCCTTTTGGCTGGAGTGGTCACCTTGACCGCGCGGTCGAGATCCGAGGTGAGATGGAAGACCCCGTGCAGACCTTCGACTGTCGCTTGGCTTCCATCTTCGAAGTGCAGCGTGAGTTCGCCTGCGAGCTCGACCTTTCCGCCAGGACCTTGGAAGCCGAACATGCCGAGGGTCATCGGGCTGCCGAACATCGCGGTGAGGCACGCTTCCAAGGGGCGTTGGGCCTTCTCCAATTCCTTCGACTCGAAACCCAGTGCCACGCTTCCTTCACGGATGAGGGTGTCGCTTTGCCAAGTCCTGGAGGTGATTTCCTCCACATTGCGGAGTAGCTCCGAAACCAGATCCGGGTGTCTCCACAGGAGAGGTCGTGCGTTGCGCCCTTCGCTGAAATCCTTGGCGATGGAGAGCAGCCACGCCGACCAAACTTCAGGATACTTGGGGTGGGTGCGGGACAGGAAGAAATGGACGGCGCGTAGACTAGTCTGCCGCAAGAGTTCAGGATGGGGGCTTTCGAAGAGCGCTCGCAGCCACGGCTCCGAGCCCAGAGGAAGCTCGATCCGTTCGATCAGGTAGCGGCGATAGCTATGGCGCTTGAGAAGGACGATTCCTTCTCGCTCCAGCTTCTCTGCCTCCCGCCCTGCGGTCGCGATGTCTTCTGCTGACCGGACGCCTGCCGTGAAGAGCAGGTCATCCCAGTACCGGGTGTAGGCTTTGGTCCGGGAGCCGAGCTTCTTGCCGCGGGCGGCGAACCACTGGCGGTGAAGCTCGGCAAGCCAGACGGGGTGCTTCATGAGAGCGCTTCGATCAGGCGCTTGCGGTCGACCCTGGCGCACCAGTTGCGGATGCCGGTGACGTTGCCGGTTTTCTCCTCGTAAGTCCGCTCGACGCGGGCCTGAACGACGGTCTGCGCGTGCTGGATCATCGTGGGCAGGCGGTCTTCCGGGAAGGCCATGACGAGTTGGAGGCCGAAGTTCCGCGCGAGGGCGAGACAGGCATCGATGCGGTCACCGGAGAGCTTCGAGAAGGCTTCATCCATCACGACGAGGCCGAGGTTCCGGCGCAGGTCTTTCCGGCCAAGGTCATAGACGCGCTGGAAGGCGGCGAGCATCGCGACGAAGAAGGGTGCCTGGTTTTCGCCGCCGCTCTGTTTCTTCGCGCTCTTGTTGAGGGAGATCGCGGAGCCTTCGCCCTTGCCTGCGGGCGTGGCCTGGATGTCCCAGTGGTGATAGTAGCGGTAATCGAGCGCTTTCTGGTGGCGCGGGTCTTCCGCGTTCTCGATCGCCAGCATCAATGCCTGTTTCGCTTTCTCGATGTCTTCCTTGCCGCCTGCGGCGAAGAGTTCGAGGGAGGGATTCAGGCCCTTGTCCACCAGCGTCCAGATGGCGCTGTGGGTGCGGTCGGCGCGCATGGAGAGTTGATAGCGCATGCCGCCGATGACGTGGTCCATGGCCTTGTTCAGCTCCTTCTTGGTGCGCTCGGCTTCATCGAGCTTCTCCTTGAGAACATCGAGCACCTGGTGCTGGAGGCGATCTTCCCACTGGCGCTGGGCGTCCTCGGCTTCCACGCGGTAGCGCTCGAGCTCGTGCTCTTCCAGCTCGCGGCGGCGGTTGTCGTAGCGGGTGTTCTCGTCGTCGGCAGGATCGAAGAACTCGGCCGTGTCCGGATGCTTCTCCGCAAGGGCTCGGCGTTCGATGTCCCGGTGATCTCGTGCTTTCTCCGAATCGCTGCGGCGGGTGCGGGCGACCTCGCCCACGGCCTCGATGCGCTGCGACCACTTGGCAAACTGTTCGAGAACCGACTCGATGTTGCTGGCGATCTCCGTATCGCGGATGTGTGAAACCTTCTCGCGGCTGATCCGACGCTCCTGAAGTGCTGTTTCTTCCTCCTCGGTGGCGCTGGCGATGGCGTCGAGTTGCTCGCGCTCCTGCTGCTCGAACTTCGAGAGGGAACCTGCCAACCGGCCGATGCGTTCGATCACGCCTTGGAAGGTCTTGTCGAGCACTCGCAGCTTTTCGACCGTCGCCTCGCGCTCGGGAGTGGCGAGCAGACGGATGGTTTCATCGAGCTGCTGCGACTCTTTCTTGAGTCGTGGCAAGTCGCGCAGGCCGGAAGTGCCCGCAGGCGGATCGGCTTGATCGAGATTCCACTGCTTGCCGCGATGAAGCCACATCTTCCAATCGTCCCGGGAACGGTTGAGCTTCGTGAGCTCCTCGCCCACGACTTCGAGTTCTTCTTCGCGGAGCGTTCTCAGGCGGCGGAGTCCTTCCTCGCCGATCGTGAATTCTTTCGATGGTGTGAGGTGGAGACGGAGCGGTGGGTCTTTCAGCCAACCGTCCTTGGAGAGCGCGCGCGGGTGCTTGTCGAGTTGCTTGGCTTTGTCGACCGCCACGAGATCCCCATAAAGCTGTTCCAGGTAAGCCTTCGCGGTGCCGTGGCTGGTTTCGAAGAACTCGGCGACACTGCCTTTCTTCGCCTTGCCCGCAGAAACCTCGGATGGATCGACGAGTGGCTCATCGATGTGGCCCAGCCGCTGGGCTTGGTCCCATGCGGCGGTGAAATCTTCCGGCAGCACGGCTTGGCGGTTCGGGCCAAGCAGGGTTTCCAAGAGCGGCCACCACGGTTCGGCTTCGGGCTTCACCTCGATCACCCGACCGAGTGCCACTGCCTTCTGTCCGCGTGAGCGCAGCGCATCCAACAGTGGCGATGCGGCGGTGCTGCCCTTGTGCACGAGGTCATCGATCTCGCGCTTCAGGCGGGATTCACGGGCTTCCAGTTCCTTGATGCGTTCCTCGATCGGGCGCAGCTGGTCGTCACCCTCGCTGGCGAGTTCGTGATAGATCCGCGCCATCCGCGTGGCCGCATCGAGTGCGGGTGCTTCGTCGGCTCCCTGCATTTCCTTCAGCCAGCTGGCGGCACGGTCCGGTTCCTCGATGCCGAGTTCCCCTGCGTGCTTCAGCCACTGCTTCCAGTGCTGGGTGCGGTCGTGAAGATATTGCCGAGCGGTCTTCGATGCCTCGCGGAGCTGTTCGATCTCCTTCTGCACTTCATCGAAGCGCGAGCGATTCTGCGCGAGGTGGGCGATCTGCGAGTCATTGCCCGCGACGAGACGGACCGAGGCAAGCTGTTGTTCGAGGTCATTCCTCTCGGTGATGGCGGCGTCGTGATCCGCGCGCTGCTCCTCGTTCTGCTGGCGGAGTTGCTCGATCTTCGCTCGTCGTGCTTCGAGAGCCTCCTTCTTTTCCTCGTGGACCAGCGCATCCCGCAAGTGGCCGAAGAGGGCGGCCTCGCGCTTGGTCTCAAGGTAGGTGGCGTGCTGCTCGCAGATGCGCACCAAACGCTGGTGCTGGTCGTGCATCGTATCGAGCCGGTCTTTCGCGCGACGGTGGGCATCCACGCTGGCGCGCACCGCCTTGACATCGGGGAGGCCGGGCTCCAGCAGGTATTCGCGGATGAACTTCTCGAAGCTCTCGACCGGCTGGAAGGCCATCGAGTTCGGGAGCGTCTTGTTCATCTGGACGCGGTCGAAGCCGAGGTGGTTTCGCGAGGCCATCTCCTCCAGATAGGTCGCCTGACGATCCCAGACATCGCCCTCCAGATCGCGCTTCACGTGGACGCGGAACTCATCCTCGGAGAGGAAGGAGAGGCCGTCATCCAGCAACTGCGGGGCAAGGAAATCGTCCTTCTGAAGGCGGCCGGGCACACAGAACCAGAGTGTGCGAGGCTTTGCTGTGGGGCCTTCGTATTCGATGCGGGCACCCCATGTTTCGTGGCGTGGCTCGGAGCCATCCGAACCGGCAGGCCAGACGAACTCGAGCGCGGCCAAGGTCACGCCGCTGGGGCGCAGGAAGCGCTCCTGGCCGTCCTTGCCGACCGTATTGGTGTCGCAAAGGCAGTATCCACGCAGCGTGCGTCCGCTGCCTGCACCGGCAGCAGCCTTGTTGAAGCGGCTCAGCGATTCGCCGAGCATCACGAACTGCAGCAGGTCGAGGAGGGCGCTCTTTCCCGAGCCATTGGCACCGGTGATAAGCGTCAGGCCGGAGACATCGATGAAGTCCCGGTAACCGTACCAATTGATGGCGATGATGCGGCTGAGGTGAACGCGCATGGATAACAAAATGGCTTAAGCGGGAGTCTCGGCGGGGGCGGGCTGATAAAGCGCGACGCGGGCGTTCCAAGCTTCGATGGAATCGAAAGGGATCGTCCGCGCGAGGCTGGGCAGGATCTCGATCAGCATTTCGCCTACCGGCGCATTCGGATCGGTCTTATGCGTGCGGATCAGGCGATGCCGCTTCATGCGTGCCAGCAATTGCTCGAGGTGAGTCTTTTCAGGCGGCTCGATGTTCTCGAAGGTTGCCTTAAAGCGCTGCCAGAGGTCGTCGACGGTGATGACCACCGCTTGGGCGGCCTGGGTGTTCCGGTGGTCATCCCAGGTGCGCCAGAGTACGAGAAGGAGAAGCGTCTCGTCCTTCGTGAACTGTGCAAGCAGGAGGCAGGCTTCCGGGCGTGGGCGTGCCTGAAGCAGGTAGAAATCGTCATCCACGATGAGCTCCAGGCCGAGTGGTGCGAGGTAATCCGTGATGTGATTCTGGTAATGATCCCGCGCGAGGAGGAACAGGTCCCTGCCGCTGCCCTCCGTGCCAAGCAAGGTGCCCCGGCTCAAGAGCTCGGCGAGGATCTCGCGCATCGGTGCCCGGTCGGAATCGGGAACATCCGGCCAGAAGCGTGGCCAATGGGGATCGTGATCGTTCATGCTTGGCGGGTGATGGTGAAGCGCTCGATGTTCCAGCCGCACTGTTCGTCCTGAGGGATCGTGTCCGGCTCCATGCCTTGTTCACGGCGCGGGCCATCCACGGTCCAACGCACCACGCGGCCATCTGCCATGGTAGCGTGGTCATAGGCGGCGGTGGCGAGGAGATCGAGGAGATCATCGATCGACGCTGATTCGACAGTGTCCGTTCCTGCCACAGCGGCGACCTCATCCATGAGCCGGGCAACCAGACGGGCTGCCCGCTGCGGTGTGAGCGCCAGACGCTGGCGTTCGCGAAGGGCTGCGAGGGTGTCTTCCTCGTCATCCGCCGCATCGTCATCAAGATCGAAGGAGAGATCGGCGGCAGCGCGAAGGCGGCGGACCCGTGCCAAGGACTCGACGCCGTAGAAGCAGCGCATCTCCGGAACCAAGGGTGCGAAATCAGGTGCTGCATCCCGCATTGAGCCGAGCTTCGCGCCCATGTGAGCCGCATTGATCGCATCGCAATACGACTTCACGATTTCAGGACGGCGGCCGCGCAGCTCGGTTTGGTAATTGTAGCGCTGCTGGGAAAGGCGGTTGAAGCCTGCCATGCGGGCATCGATGGCATCGGCGACGAGGCGGATCGATGCGAGGCGCCGCTCGAGATCGCGCAACGCCCTTTCGGCCCGCAGGTAGGACTCCTCGGATGACCAGCCGTAGTGGGTGGAAAGCCCCTCGGCCAGACGCTCCTTCACCATTGGCTGGTCGCGCAGGTCGGCCACCTTGGTGCGGGCTGCTTGCAGGCGAGGTAGCAGGCCGTTTCTACGAAGGGCATCGTAGCAGACCATGTGCTGGCCCGAGCCGAACTCCGCATAGAGCAAGCGCAGCGTCTCCGCGGGAGATTCACTGGCCCGCTGGCGCTGGTCGAAGACCGAGATCAGCTTTTCGACGCCATGAAGCTGGATCACCGCGTTCTCGAGCCGGCTGTTCAAGTCGGTCACCGTCGCGCGGAGCTCATCCGGCGTGCGGGTGCGAGGTTCGAGCGACTCGGGGCGCTCCAAGGTTTCGCAGACGCCGCGCACGGTATCCGCGAAGGTGGTGAGCTCCGCGATTTCATCTTCCGCCAGCTCGCGCAGCAGGCGCAGCAGCGGACGGAGTCCGGGCGAAACGAGGGCCCAGCGTTCGTGCAGGCCAAGCTGCTGGTCTTCGAGCCAGCCGGCATCGCAGAGGCGATTGAAAATCTGTCCCGCCTTTTGTCGCGCATCCCTCAGGGAGCCGCCTTCGTCATCGGCGAGCTGGATGTCGGGATGCGAGGAGAGGGTGTCGCGGACGAGGGCAACGGCCTCCGCTTGCTGGATCCGGCCCGCATCGCCAGCGGCATCTGCGATCTGGTCCGCGCAGTCGATATAGAGCGCCGCCGAGGGCCGCGAAAGCGGCCGGAAGAAGTCCCGCGAGACGGAACCAAGGAGACGGTGGCTGAGTGAATCGAGCGGCATGCGGCAGGGCGGGGGGCGGTAGCCTAGCCCTCCCGTGCCGCGTGCCAAGTCTTCAAGAGTTCGATCCGCGGTTGAGGGGAAATGTGCTTATTTCCAATAGTTTGCAGATCTGGCTAACTGCCGCTGCCCAATCGGGCCCTCTCCTGCCACGCCGAAAGTGGCAGGAGCGTAATCGGGGCCGAGGAGGACTACTTTTTGTCCAGATTCGCCTTCATTTCATCTTCCGTCGGGGTTTTCGACGCCACTCCCTTGGCCGGAACCTCGACATTGGCGATCCACGCGATGGCGTTCAACACGATGCCGCGGTGGTCGTCATGCTGCCAGTTCTTGTGGAAATGCCCTCCGGTGAAGCCGAAGGCGCGGCCCTTGCCGAACTCCGGAGTGCGCTCGTAGGCCCACATCACGTGCTGGGGTTCCTTGCGCTCCAGCACTGCGGCACGAACTTCCGGATTCCCCTCATGGGCACCGTCCGGACGACTGAGGGAGTCCTTCGGCGGCAGGTCGGTGAGGATGGGGGTTACGCCCTTCATCTTGTCTTGGAAACGCATGTGGTAGTACCACTCGTCCCGGATCTTGAAGTTATCGATACCGCGGCTGATCTCGTGCTTGGCGGGCTTGAAATTTCCATCCCAGTGCGGGTTCACGGACCAATCGGTCTCGAAGTAGCCGCCGATCAGGTCGAGGAAGGTCTGGCCGCCTTCGCCCTTGGGCACTTCCACAGCATAATGGATACAGCCGATGCCGGCGCCCGTGTTCGCGATTTCCTTCAGCTTGGCGAGATGCTGCATGGCCGGGTGACCCCCGCCGCCATCCGCATACATCACCACTGCGGCCGCTCCATCGAAGACGCTCTCGTCCTGCGGCCAGCCATCGGTGACGACCACGGCCTCCACTGGCAGGCCGCTCTTGTTGATCTGGTCAGCCAGCAGCATGCAGCCGGCGCGGTGCTCATGCTCACCCGGGCCATGGCTGGCGCGACCGGCCACGAAAACGATCTTCTTCTTTGCCGTTTCGCCAGCCTTGGCGGGCTCGCCGGGGCTTTGGGTCATGAAGGCGATGGAGGCGGCTCCTGCGCAGGCAAGCGCCAGGACCAGGGAACGAGAGGTTTTTTGCATATCGTGAATATCGGTCGGCTCATCGATACACGGCCAAGCGGCTCCGGATTTCAAGGTTTCACTCGGTAGGCATGCCCGCTTCCTTCCAAGTCGCGTAGCCGCCTTCGAGAATCGAGATATCGTGGCCGCGCGCGACCAGCTTCTCCGCCACGGCCCGGGCGTCCGGGCAGGCGAGGTCGGTGCAATAGATCACCACGGTTTTTCCGGAGGTCTTTGCCTCGCGGATCTGGGGTTCGTGGTCGGAAAGGTGTTTTTCGAAGTCGCCCCGCGGCCAAGAGATGGCACCCGGGATCTTGCCGAAGGCAGAGACAAAGCCGGGGCGGGCGTCAAAAACGAGAACGCTGCCGGATTGCTGCTTCGGGAAGAAGGTTTCGAGCGGCATAACCGTCAGCTTGCCGGTTTTCGGGGCGGGAGCGGAAGCCGGAGTGGTTGGCTTTGCAGCCACTGCCGCCGCAGGTTTGGGCTTATTGGGCGGAGCGGGAGTGCTGGGGGGAACGGGGGAGATCTGTTCCTGGCAGGAGCAGATCAAGAGACCGCAGGATGCGGCGAGGAATATGGTAGGCCTCACGAGTGGAGTTTCAGCGTGAGAGGGCCGGATGCGCAAAAGGAATGTCTGGTCCGGATGGAGCAAAAAAAGCCGGACGGTTTCCCGTCCGGCTTTTGAATTTGGCTGAAGCTATCTGCGGCGTGGGCCGCGGGGCTTCTTAGAAGTCGCCCATGCCGTGATCGTGGCCGTGGCCACCGGCAGCGGGCTTCTCTTCCTTGATCTCGGTGATCAGGGCTTCCGTGGTGAGCAGGAGGCCGGCGATGGACGCGGCATTCTGCAGGGCGGAGCGGGTCACCTTGGTCGGATCGACAACGCCCGAAGCGATGAGGTCTTCGTACTTGTCGGTCGCGACGTTGTAGCCTTCAGCACCGTTCTTGACGCGCTCGACGATGAGTGCGCCTTCGCGGCCGGCGTTGGCAGCCAGCTGGCGGAGCGGGGCTTCGATGGCGCGAGCCACGATGCCAGCACCGGTCTTCTCGTCGCCGGAGAGGCCGAGGTCACCCACGGCGGCCTGAGCGCGGATCAGAGCGGTACCACCGCCAGGAACGATACCTTCTTCCACCGCAGCGCGGGTGGCGTGAAGGGCGTCTTCCACGCGGGCCTTCTTTTCCTTCATCTCGGTTTCGGTAGCAGCACCGACGTTGATGACGGCCACGCCACCGGCGAGCTTGGCGAGGCGCTCCTGGAGCTTCTCGCGATCGTAGTCGCTGGTGGTGTCTTCGATCTGGCGGCGGATCTGGCTCACGCGGCCGCTGATGGAGTCGCTGGAACCAGCGCCTTCGACGATGGTGGTGTTTTCCTTGGTGATGGTGACGCGCTTGGCGGAACCGAGGTCAGCCAGCTCGACGGACTCCAGCTTGATGCCGAGGTCTTCGGTGATGACCTTGCCGCCGGTGAGGATGGCGAGGTCTTCCAGCATGGCCTTGCGGCGATCGCCGAAGCCAGGAGCCTTCACGGCTGCGATGTGCAGGATGCCGCGCAGCTTGTTCACCACGAGGGTGGCAAGGGCTTCGCCTTCCACGTCTTCCGCGATGATGAGGAGGGGGCGGCCGGTCTTGGCCACCTTCTCGAGCAGCGGAAGCATGTCCTTGAGGGACGAGATCTTCTTCTCGTTGATCAGGAGGTAAGCGTTGTCGAGGGACACTTCCATCGTCTCCGCGTTGGTCACGAAGTACGGGGAGAGGTAGCCCTTGTCGAACTGCATGCCTTCGACGACGTCGAGGTTGGTTTCGATGCCCTTGGCTTCTTCCACGGTGATGGTGCCGTCCTTGCCAACCTTGTCCATCGCCTCAGCGATGATGCGGCCGATCTCGGAATCCCAGTTGGCGGAGACGGTGGCGACCTGGGCGATTTCCTTGGTGTCGTTGACGTCCTTGGAGATGGCCTTGAGTTGAGCCACGATGGCCTCGGTGGCCTTCATGATGCCGCGCTGCAGGGAGATCGGGTTGGCACCGGCGGTCACGTTGCGGAGGCCTTCCTTGTAGATGGCCTCGGCAAGCACGGTCGCCGTGGTGGTGCCGTCACCGGCGATGTCGGAGGTCTTGGAGGACACTTCGCGGATCAGCTGTGCGCCCATGTTTTCATAGGGGCACTCCAGTTCGATTTCCTTGGCGACGGAGACACCGTCCTTGGTGATCGTCGGGGAACCGAACTTCTTGTCGAGGATGACATTGCGGCCGGCCGGGCCGAGGGTCGCCTTGACGGCACGGGCGAGCTTCTCCACGCCGCGGAGCAGGGCCTGGCGGGCGGATTCGTCGAATTGCAATTGTTTGGCCATGATAGGTGGTCTGTTTCGAGAGTTGATGTGGGAGGGTTCAGGCAACGATGCCGAGGATGTCGGACTCGGAAATGATCAGCACTTCCTGGCCGTCGATCTTCACTTCGGTACCGCCGTACTTGGAGATGAGGACCTTGTCGCCCACCTTCACGGTGAACTCGATGGTCTTGCCATCTTCATCCTTGCCGCCGGTGCCGAGGCTGAGGACTTCAGCTTCCTGGGGCTTTTCCTTCGCGGTGTCAGGAAGAACGATGCCGCCGGCGCTGATGGCTTCGGCGTCGAGTCGCTTCACGAGCACGCGTTGACCGAGTGGTTTGATGCTGGCCATGTGGTATGGTTGGTTTGGTTTGCGTTGTTGGTTGAGAAACCGTGCTTCCTTGGGAGAGCGCGGAAAGTTGTTTCTGGATCTCGAAGCCGGGGAAACGGATTCGAAGAGACGTCTCAAATGAAGGTCAAATTTCTGATCGAGACGCCGGATGGTGAAATTTCTGGATTTGTAAGTGGCGGGATTCCGTTGGCTGCGAATCCAACCCTTAGAACGAAGTGATCCGTTGGTATGACTTCGCGTTCTGCATGGTAATTTCCACCAGCTCTGCAAGGGAGCGGATGGAGGTCTCCGTGGCGATTTTCTGGAAGTGCGGCCCGAGCAAGCCGAACACCTGCATCTCGATGATGTCGTCCAAGTCCACCTTTTCGCCTTCCGCGATCGCGTCCCGGATCTCTTCGCACAACGCAAGGCGCTGGCTGGAGAATTTGGCCCGGAGTGCCGACTTGGCGACGGACACCAGCCGGCGGGCTTCGGTCACGGCTTCCCGGAGCGGAATGCCAGGTCCGCCGTAGAGCGATTGGTCAACGATGCGCTGGGCGATCCAAGGAGTCTCGTCGGGGAAAACGACGAGATACTCCCGGACCATGGAATTGCCCTGATAGCCTTCACCTTCGTGCTGGCAGGCTCCGATCAGGAGGGCGTGGCCACCGAGGTGGTCGATCCATCCCGTGCGGAAGCATACGGCTGCCGAATCATTGAGGTCGCTCATGGTTGTCGTGGCGCGGGGTGAAGGCTGAAGCGGCTAGATGAAACGGCGCGTTTACTTGTCCACCACTTCTGCTTCCACCACCTTGCCCTTGGCTTGGCGTGGCTCGGAGGACTGGCCGGCGTCACCGGGCTGCACGTCCACGTCTCCACCGCCGGCACCCGGATTGCCACCCATGGAAGCCTGCGCTTGCTGTGCGGCGTTGTAGAGGTCCTGCAGTGCGGCTTCGAGCGCGGAGGTGCTGCTCTTGATCGCGTCGAGGTCGTCGTTCTTCATCGCGTCCTTCACGGCGTCCACCTTTGCCTGGATGCCGGACTTCAGTTCGGCAGGGGCTTCGGCAGGCAGTTCGGAGAGCTGCTTCTCGACTTGGAAGACAAGGTTCTCGGCCTTGTTCTTGGTGTCGACGATTTCCACGCGCTTGCGGTCTTCCTCGGCGTGGGACTCGGCTTCCTGCTTGGCCTTTTCGATCTCTTCCTTCGAGAGACCGGAGGAACCTTGGATGGAGATCTTCTTCTCGCTGCCGGACTGCTTGTCCTTCGCGGAGACGTGAAGGATGCCGTTCGCATCGATGTCGAAGGTCACCTCGATCTGCGGCTCGCCACGGCGGGCGGGGGCGATGCCCTCGAGCTTGAAGTTACCGAGAAGCTTGTTGTCGTTGAACATCGGGCGCTCGCCTTGGCTGATGCGGATGTCCACGGCCGGCTGATTGTCGGAAGCGGTAGAGAAGACCTGCGACTTCTTCGCCGGGATCGTCGTGTTGCGTTCGATCATCGGCGTGGCGCGGGAGCCTTCGGTTTCGATCGAGAGCGTGAGCGGGGTCACATCGAGCAGGAGCACATCCTTCACGTCACCCTTGAGCACGCCTCCCTGGATCGAGGCACCGATGGCCACGACTTCGTCCGGATTCACGCCGCGGTGTGGCTCCTTGCCGGCGAGTTCCTTCGCCACTTCAATCACCTTCGGCATGCGGGTCATGCCGCCGACGAGCACGAGCTCGTCGACATTTGCGGCGGAGACACCGGCTTCCTTGAGGCAATCGCGGACCGGCTTCTTGGTGCGCTCGAAAAGGGAATCGGTCAGCTGTTCCAGCTTGGCGCGGGTGAGCGTGAGCTGGATGTGCTTCGGACCGGTCTGATCCGCCGTGATGAAGGGCAGGCTGATATCGTAGGACTGGCTGGAGGAGAGGGCGATCTTCGCCTTTTCCGCCTCTTCCTTGATGCGCTGGAGCGCGTCCGGCTGGCTGGAAAGATCGATGCCTTGGTCCTTCTTGAACTCACCGACGATCCAAACGATCAGCGCGTTATCCCAGTCGTCACCGCCGAGTTGGGTGTCGCCATCGGTCGCGAGCACTTCGAAGACGCCGTCGCCGATTTCCAGCACGGAGATATCGAAGGTGCCACCGCCGAGGTCATACACGGCGATCTTCTCGTCCGACTTCTTGTCGAGGCCGTAAGCGAGGGCCGCAGCGGTCGGCTCGTTGATGATGCGGCGGACATTCAGGCCCGCGATCTCACCGGCGGCCTTGGTGGCATTGCGCTGTGAGTCATTGAAATAGGCAGGAACGGTGATCACCGCATCGGTGATGGTTTCGCCCAGCTTGGCTTCGGCATCGGCCTTCAGCTTGCCGAGCACCATGGCGGCGATTTCCTGCGGAGAGTAGGTCTTCTTCTCGCCAGCCACTTCCACCTCGATGTGGGCATCGCCATTGGCGGCGGCCACGATGGTGTAGGGCATCTTCTTGTCTGCTTCGGACAGTTCCGAGAACTTGCGGCCGATCAGACGCTTGGCGGAGAAAATGGTGTTCTTGGGGTTGGTCACGGCCTGGCGCTTGGCGGCCTGACCGATGACGCGCTCACCGGACTTCGTGAAAGCGACGATGGACGGGGTGGTGCGTGCTCCTTCGGAGTTTTCGAGCACAATGGCCTCGCCGCCTTCCATGACAGCCATACAGGAGTTCGTCGTGCCGAGGTCGATACCGAGAATCTTGGACATAAATGTGGGTGGGTTGGAGATTGGATGGCGCTTCGATGAAGCGGACTAATTCTATGCCCCGCCTTTCGCATCCCATGTGCCAGTGGTCGGGAAAGTGCCTTGTTCATCTGAAAATGAACACGATACGGCTTTGTCATGCGCCTCCCGGTGCCGAGTGGCGGGCTGTGATTGCGACAAAACGTCGCGACTGGCTGCGACAGCTTGGCGCCACTTTGTCGCAGTGCGACATGGCCCCGAGAGCCATCTTATCTGCTGGTGGCTAGCCGGATTCCCAGCCCGACGAAAAGCGCTCCGGCAGCGCGATTCAGCATTTCGGAGACCGTAGAGCTTCCCCGGAGACGGTCTCCGATCAAGGACGCGAACCACACCAGACAGAGACACCAGACCGTGCCGACCGCGATAAAGGAGAAGCCCAGAGCCACAAAGGCGGCGAATTTGTTCGGGCTATCGGCCGCGATGAACTGGGGCACGAAAGCGAGGTAGAATAGAGCGACCTTCGGATTGAGAAGATTTGTAAGGAAACCCTGCCGGTAAATCGCGTGAAAACTGGAGCTGGAAAAGGTCTCCGGGATTGCCGCCTTCGAGTTCTTGCTAAAGAGCATCCGGATCCCGAGGTAAACCAGATAGGCTGCACCGGCCAACTTTACGAAAAGGAAAGCCGAGGCGGAGGCTGCCAAAACCGCGGAGAGGCCGAAGGCTGCGGCAAAGGTATGAACGACCGCGCCGGTGGCGATCCCGAGCAGGGAAGCCAAGCCGGCGCCGCGGCCTTGGGCGATGCTTCTCCCTAGAATGTAGAGGGTATCCGGTCCCGGAGTCAGGGTCAGGACGATGCAGGCCCCGATGAAGACCCCGAAGTCGTGAATGCCGAACATGCTTCGTTCATAAGCGGCTCCTATTCCGGCGTCCAAGCCGATCCGCTGGAATTCGTAAATCCCGGAGACGCCGAAACGATCGCCCCACGGGAGCGACCGCTGGATTTCGGATTTTTCGGATCAGGAGGGATATTCTCCGTCGTCGCGGAAGCGGTTCATCAGGGCTTCGATTCCGTCGTCCTCGAGGGGATCAATCGTGAAGGACCAAGTGGCGACTGAGAGAATTCTCTGAGAGATCCACCGATACATGTCGGGGTTTCCGTATCCGGATTCCCGATAGAGCTGCAGTGCAGCCAGAATGGTGGCAATTTCGGCTCTCTCGAACTTCATTCGTTAGGGCGATACATCAGTTTGGTTAGGGTCTCGGAGCTTTGGGGCTCCCTCCCTTCTCTACCTGATTTCGTGCCCAAGCGGCGCTTTGACTCATTTCCAATGAGATAGGATCGGCTGACAGCGGCTGATTAGCCATTGCATCGTGCAATACTTGCAGGATTTCGCGTAGCTCCGTGCATTTTGCTACGAGGGTGCTTCCTAACGGGCTGTATCAACCGTGGGAATCGCTACGGCACCAGTCGCAGGCCAAGAAAGAGTGGCCGAGCCGGAGCCTCGGGGGATGGTCTTGTTGCCCGCTTTGAAGACGTATGTGGAATTGAAGCTCGGCAGGGGAACGAAGTAGCCGTCGCTGCTGAATCCGGACTGGTTGTCGACCACCTGCGACATCGTGCCGCCATCCGGAAGGACGTATTTGTAGGTCGCCTTGTACATCCCACCGGCATCGAGGTGGAAATTGAAGAAGGTGCCATCGCCGCGCATCTCCCCGGTATTGGTGATGAGGTGTCCGTCCGGCACCTGCTGGGTCGCCATGTCATAGGACTTCATGTTGGAGCCCCCGCTATAGGTGAGTGTTACTCCTTCCATCGGGCTATAGACGCCGGAGGCGCTGAGGGTGCCGCTGCAATCGGCGATGCACCAGAATTTGACGTTCGAGTAGGAGACGGGGTCTTCAGGGTAGATGCGCTCGCCATGGATATCGCCGCGGAACTTCACGGTCAGATCCATCTTCTCGGTCAGGCTTCCGGCGTCGGTGTAGACCCAGGTGAAAGGAACCGTCCACTGGGTGATCGGCACTTCATTGCTCTTCGAGTTGTAGCCGCGATTGACCGTCACCTGGACATTGCCGACCGGTGCAGGGTTCGGAACACGGACATAGATCCGGCCAAGGCCCTCCCACTTGAGCACCTGTTGCAATTGCCCGCCCCACATGACGTTCCTCTTCCCTTCGCCGGGATCATCGCCGAAGTCGCCCTCGAGCCAAAGAGTGCTGAATCGCTCGCTTGGCGTTCCACCCAGGCCTTGATTGAGGATGCGGAGGATCGTCGGCTTCAGGATGTGAGAGGGATTCGTGGCATGGTGCTTCCAGATCAGCGTCGCGTTGGGTCGCGTCTGGCCGGGATACTTCGGGCTAGGATCGAAATCGTACTTTTTCCGCCACATCCACGTCTGGACGATTGGCTGGGAAAAGGAGCGCTCCTTTACCGTGGAGACGGGTGTCTCTTCGTTCGTGCCCAGCATGCGGTCGAAGATCTTCCGGCAGGGCTCACCGCTCAGCTTGCCCGATTCCCAGTCCCAGCTCGCGTAGGATCCGGCACCGGCGGCGATGAAGGCCTTGGCGAGATCTTCATTCGAACCGTAGCAGGCATCGATCACGACCAGGGAGTTCGCCGCGAAGTGCATGTGTTGCCTCACGAAATCACTGGTGATCGTGTAGTAGGGCACGGTCTGGTTGAGATCTGCTGCCAAGAGGACCTGTCGGCTATCGCGCAGCTCCTTGTAATCTCCCTTGCTAAGCGCTTCGCTCGCGTATTGGCGGGTGACCAGTGCCACGGACTCGGTGCCATTCTCTTTTTTGAACGAGCAGCCGTGAACCTGCCAGAAGAGCACTCCGAGGGGATTCGATGAGGTCGACCAGCTTTTGACGGTGGCGACGGTGGTGCCGCTGAGGGTTCTCACGTCGTAACCTGCCGACGTGAGCCAACCGCCGATGGTCGGTGCTGAATCCGGGAAGATCGCTTCCAGCGAATGCGCGGTGACGGCGTGCTTGCTGGCAGGGATGCCGAGTCCCGAGTTGTTGAGGGAAGTGATCTGGTTGCTTTGTTTGGCCGGGATTTCCAGAGGCGCGGTAGCCCGCTGTTCTGGAAGGAGCTGAGTGTCGTAGGTGCCTGCCGGAGCGATTTGGGGAGTCAGGGCTACGGAGCCACGTTGGGGATTCAGCAGGATGCAGATGTCGCCATCGGTGAATCGGATCGAGATATTGTCCGCGGGCATCGAGACCACGGCCTCGGCCACGAGAGGGTTGGCATTCGCCCAAGCGATCAGCTGGGCTTGGGACTCGGCGCGCGGGAGCGTGGCCCATTCTCGCATCTTCACGGCGGCATCGCGAAGGAAGTCGATCTTCACTTGTTCGCCGATGCCGCTTTCGTAACTCACGGTGAAAAGCGAGGGGTCATTCAGTTCTGCTGCAGGGACCGTGGTCTCCGGGCCGGTTCTCGCTCGAACGATTTGCTTGGGGGCGTAATTCGCCGGCAGTCGGAACGTGACTTCGGCCGCGCGGCCATCAATGGCTCCCGCAACCAAAGGTCGCCATGATGCGGGTGGCCCGGGAACCAGGGATTCCAACAAGGCATGCCGCGAGCCCGCGGGCACATCCACTTCCAAGGTGAATCTCCCTTGGTTGTCGAAACGGGGAGGCTGGTTCTGGAGAAGAACTTCAGCTGCCGGTGCCAAGGCCGCCAAAGCCAGCACAGCAAGAGACAACGCGATTCTTTTCATGGCAGTAGGGAGGGGATTCCTCTGAACGAGGAGTCGCTACCTAGCCGAAGGGAACCGTAAGGGTAAATGGATCGAAGGTGGTAACGGGACCTGTTGAGCGGCGACGGCCTGTTGCATCTTGCTTGGAATCAGCGCGCGTCGTAGTTCTATCCAAGATTCCCGAGATGAGACTTCTCCTTTTTTCCCTCGTGTCGCTTCCGCTTGTGTCCTGCATCGTGCCACGCAAGCTCACTGTCGTGGATGCGCCCTATCCGGAGCGCCCGACGATCCGCAGTGTCCGGGCCGAGGGCGATACGCTTCGCGTCACCGTGAAGCAGGGTACGCCGGGGGCTTGGATCGCGGGAGTGAAGGCGGAGACGATCCAAGGGGATGTCTATCTTCATACGGTTCACATCAGCAGTGCGGTGCATGCGACGGAGTTCCCGGTGGATCTGTCCGGGAAGAAGTTTCCGGATGATTGGAGGAAGCGGCTCTACTGGATGGTCGGAGACTCGATCAGCAGTCCGGTGAATCCTCTCATCGTGCCCTCGCGGGAAATCCGGCGGAGCAAGATCGAGCTATAGATGGTGAGGGTGCCTCAATTCACGCGCAGCATCTCGCGGCGGACGATCGAAGGGAAGAGCCGGTTTGCGAAGAACTTGAGCCGTAGTTGCCATGGGGCGACGATTTCCTCGCGGCCTGCGGCCACGCCATCCAAGATGGCTTCCGCGACTTGCTGAGGGCTGAGGATAGGGACTGAGGTCTGGGCGACGGGGACGCGTTCCTCGCTGCCGGGATTGTTTTTCCAGTAGTCGCTGGAGACTTTGGCGAAGGTGGCCATGGCGGCGTGGACGCCGGTGCCGGTGGTTTCCGCGCGCACGGCTTCGAAGAGGCCGCGGACTGCCCAACGTGCCGCGGTGTAGGCAGCGGCACCGGGCCATGCAAGCTGGGAGGCTGCAGAATTCACGAAGAGGCAGAGGCCGCTGTGGCGCTGGAACATCGCGGGAAGGAAGGCGCGCGTCATGTACAAGGCGGCGAGATAAGGGGCCTCCATCATGGCCGCGGCCTCTTCCGGGCTGGTCTCCACCAAGGGCTTCCAGCGGCCCGCGCCAGCATTGTTGATGAGTACGTCGGGAGTCTGGATTTCATTGGCGAGGAGGGCCACTTGTTCCGCATCGCTGACATCGCACAGATGCGTGGTGGCAGTGCCTCCGTGGCGGCGGATTCCCTCGGCGACGGCTTCCAGCTTGTCGGCGGAGCGAGCGACGAGGATGAGTTCGGCACCGCGCTTCGCGGCAGCTTCGGCGATCGCAGCACCGATGCCGCTCGAGGCTCCGGTGATCAGGACGCGCTGTCCGGACCAGTTCATTCCTTTCGATTGCGGTTTCATGGGAGGATTCAGTTGAAGTGATAGCGGGAGAGCCAATGGGCATAGGAAGGCGGAAGCACAGCAGAGGGGTTCTGCACGCCCAACTCCCGAGCGGCCATGAAAGGCCAGTGGGGATTGGCCAGCATCGGTCGGCCGATCATCACGAGGTCGGCCGCGCCTTCTTGCAGCATCTCTTCGGCCAAGGCCGGGGTATTGATGTTCCAAGTGGTGGAGCCGGGCAGACCTGATTCCTCGAGCACACGCTTGGAGATCTGGCGCAGTTGACCCGGTCCCCAAGGGATCTTTGCCCCGGGAGTCGAGAAGCCCATGCTGACATCGAGGAAATCAAGGCCGAGTTTCTTGAAGCGCTTTGCCAAGGCGATGGATTCCGCGACCGTTTCTTCATCCTGATCATCGAACTCGATCACGCCGAGCCGAGCTGCAAGCGGCAGATGCGCGGGCCAGACGGCACGAACGGCTTCGAGTGTCTCAAGAAGGAAGCGGGCACGATTTTCCATGCTGCCGCCATAATCATCCGTGCGCTGATTTGACCATCGCGAGAGGAAGTTCTGTGCGAGATAGCCGTGCGCGAAGTGGAGCATGAGGAACTCGAAGCCTGCGTCGCGGGCACGCTTCGCGGCCGCCACGAAGTCCTCCTTCACGCGCTCGATGTCCGCACGGGTCATCTCATGCGGCACGCGGGAAAGGCCGTCGCCATAGGAGACCGGGCTAGGGGCGATCGTCTCCCAGGCTCTGGGATCCGCTGCGGGGATGTGGTCATCACCTTCCCATGGCAGGTTGGCAGAAGCCTTCCGTCCGGCGTGTCCAATCTGGATGCCTGGGACCGCACCACCTGCCTTGATGCCATCGACAATCGGCTTGAGCGCCGCAGCGTGGGCGTCGCTCCAGAGTCCGAGGCAGGCGGGGGTGATGCGTCCTTCCGGGCTCACTGCGGTGGCCTCGACAACGACGAGGCCGGCACCGCCGCGGGCGAGCGAGAGGTAGTGGGCCGGATGCCAATCGGTTGGGAGACCATCGATCGCCTGATATTGGCACATCGGGGAGACGGCGATGCGGTTGCGCAGAGTGAGGCGACCGAAGGACAAGGGTGTGAAGAGTTTCGGTGTCATGGGTCCTAGGAGGGGTTAGACGGTTTGTTCTCCGGAAAAGTTCAGCGGGCGATCAGCCAATCCTTCACGGCGACGGAGAAGTCCGCGACGTCGATGGGGTGGCGGCTGGTGATGAGATTGCCATCCACGACGACCGCTTGCTCGAGCACTTGCCCTCCGGCATTGGTGAGATCGCTCTGGATGTTCCAGTATCCGGTGAGCTTCTTGCCCTTCAGAATGTCCGCGGAGGCAAGCACGAGCGGAGCATGACAGATGGCAGCGATGAGCCTTCCGGACTTGTTGAACTCTTGGACGAAGCGGATCACGTCCTTGTCGTAGCGGAGGTTGTCGGGATTCCACGCTCCTCCGGGGATGAAGACGGCATCGTATTCGCTCACCTTGATCTGGTCAGCGGTGCGGTCCACTTTCACCCAGCCCACGGGATTGAGATACTGGATGGCCATGATGTGATCCTTTGCCATTTCAGGAGTGCTGAGGCCGTATCGGGCCGGGGCCGGATTGAACTTCGGGGCGACGATGTCGACTTGGGCGCCGAGGGCCTTGAGATACCAAACAGGGCCGGTGAGCTCGATTTCCTCGAAGCCGTCCGCCGCGAGAACGGCGATGCGCTTTCCCTTGAGGGCGCTGCTGTCCTTCACCGGGGTGAAAAAGAAGGCCTTGAGTGCTTCATTCCCCGGGGCGTTGAGCAACTGGGAAACCGGCATCGATGAAACGGCCGATCGGGTGGAGAGCTGGTTGATGACTTCCAATTCGTGGGTGCTGTTGCTCTGGGCGGCTGCGGGGGATGCGGTGAAGAGGCTGAGCGTGGCGAGGGCGAGGAGTTGATTTGTGATTTTCATGAGTCAGTTGGCTCGTTGTTTTTTGTTCGGATTGAATCTCTGAGGATTCATCACGGAGCGAGACTGCCATGTGAGCGCTTATCGCGGAAATTGAATGATTCTATTGTGGTTAGCGTATTTTTAGATAAGCATCCCCCGATGGAACTTCGCCACCTCCGCGCCTTTGAAGCCGTAGCCGAAGAGCTGAACTTCAGCCGTGCCGCGGAGAGGCTGCATGTGGCTCAATCGGCCTTGAGCCGGACGATCGCAGACCTGGAGTCGGAGATGGAGGTAAGGCTTCTGGATCGGAATACCCATGGTGTGGCTTTGACCGAGGCAGGGGCGCTCTTTCTCCATCGGGTCCGGGAGATCCTCGATGATGCGCGGGATGCGGTGCTGCAGGCGCAGCGCCGCTCACGGGGTGAGACAGGCACGCTCCGCATCGGCTTCATCGGGACCTTGAGCCAATCCTTGCTCCCGAGCCTGCTGCAGACTTATCGGGCCGCCTATCCCGCCGTGGAGTTGGTCTTGCACGAGCTGGGGCCGACGCAGCAGCGGGAGAGGCTGCTCGCGGGTATCTTGGACTGCGGCTTCATCGGCCTCGCCATGGATTCTCCGGATCCGGAACTAGAGACAATCGTGGTGGCGGAAGATGAACTGGTCGCGGCGGTTCCGGAGAATCATCCGCTGGCCAAGCACGAGGTGTTGCGCCTCCCCGACTTGAAGCATGAGGCGATCTATCTCACGGCGCAGGCGAATGCGCCGATCTTTAATCCGTGGTTGGTGAGGCTTTGCCAGAAGGCGGGATTCGAGCCGCGGATCCATGGCCAGACGGATCGGGCTGCCACAGTCCTGAACTATGTGGCCGCGGGATTTGGCGTTTCCCTTTTCCCCGCGAGGATCGCGGCGCAGGCGACCTTCGGCGTGCGGTTCATACCTTTGAAGGGGCGTCTGCCGAAGTATCAATACAAGTTTGCCTGGCCGCGGCGAAGCACGAACCAGGCGCTGTCGGAGTTCGTAAAGATGGTCCGGCGGCGGTGAGAAGATCGCTGTTCCTGCTATGTCAGGCGAAAAACTGGGGGTGGTTCAGATACTCATCCTCCGTATACAAGAACGGGGAGCGCTGGATGGAGAGGCTGGGGGGATGATAGGTCACGCTGTCCATGCCCATGGTGATGGCCCTGATCGCGCCGTCCCATGTCATCACCCCGGGATTGGGGCGTCTCCACGCTTCGCCGCGATCGGGCGCGGGTTGGTAGATTTTGATCTCGGGCTGCCAGAACCCGAGGAGGGCTTGTAGCAGGTAGTCCGGGAATTCCGCGTGATAGATGCAGGGCTCGTTGAAATCCAATTCGGCCGCCACCGCGTCCGGTGTAGCGAGAAACTCGCGGAATGCCGAGACCCCGGGCACCCGTTTTGGAAAGGGCACAGGAAGCCCTTTTTCGCCGATGTCGAAATCGGTGTCGGGGAACGCATGGCGGAGCAGCGCGAGGCCTTCTTCGAATTGGCTGCGGGCGGTTTCGATGTCACAGCGGATTTGGGAGGTGCTGTCGAAACCTCCGTCTCCTCCCTTGATGATGTCCGAAGGGCGAAAGCAGGCGAGCCAGAGCATTCCGACGCAGCCTCCCTTCATCATGATGCTTTCGTTTTTTCCATCCGCCTTCTTTAGCTCAAGATGTGTATAAACGCCCACGGCGTGATACCGCTCAGAAAAGGAGGGGCAGAGGAAGGAGGATGTTCTTGGGAGTGCTCCCATGATCGGCGGCGTTTTTCACAAGCCGCGATCGCGATCTGCGCAAAGATTTCCCGCTTTCACGGCTTCGGGGCAGCGGAAGCCGGTCTTATCCATAGTCCGGCGGATTGTAGTCTAAGCGGATTTCGTAACGGTGGGAGAATACCCCTATGCACTATCGGTCCCATCTCTTTATGGCCGAACATGGGACTTGGGGAATGGTGCGAATCGATCCCTCCCGTTTCGATGAGGGCCTAATTCAAAATCCATGAAAACGACAACCGACTCAGGGCTCCCCGTTTCCTCACTTGGCCTCACTCCGCGCGGGGGACGTCGCGCCTTCCTCCGCTCCCTTGGGCTGGGCGCAGGTGCTGCCGCCCTAGGTTCCACCATGCCCGAGGCAGAGGCTGCCTCTGGTTTCGGTTTTGCCTTTGGACTTGGGAACAAGAAAGCAAAGCGAGATGCCGACATCCTGAATTTCGCACTGAACCTCGAATACCTGGAAGCGGAATACTATTTGCGCGCGACTACCGGGCAAGGTCTTGAGGCCGCCGGCATCGGAGTCGACGGCAATGGCACGACCGGTGATGTGGTGGTGAAGGCCAATCCCCAAGTGACTTTCACAACAGCCGCGGTCCAGCAATACGCCAACGAGATCGCTCAAGACGAGGCCAACCACGTCCGCTTTCTTCGCACCGCGCTGGATTCTACCCGCTTTGGGCAAGTCGCACGGCCGCAGATCAATCTCCTCGATAGCTTCAATGCATTGGGTGGTCTTCTCGGTATCGGCAACTTCGATCCTTTTGCAAACGAGGCTAACTTCCTTCTGGGTGCCTTCATCTTTGAGGACGTCGGCGTTACAGCTTACAAAGGAGCAAGCCCGCTGGTGTCGAACAAAGCCTACCTTGAGGCGGCAGCAGGGATACTTGGAGTGGAGGCCTATCACGCGGGCACCATCCGCACCCTCATTTACCAAGCTGGCACCACGGCCCAGAACACGGCCAATGCCATCTCGGCCCTTCGCGCTTCGCTCGACAACCAGCCTTCGGGATCGAACGCCCTTGATCAGGGAGTCACGGTGGGAGGGTTGGCGAATATCGTTCCTGCAGATGCCAATTCCATCGCCTTCAGCCGCACCACCGACCAAGTGCTGAACATCGTCTATGGCGGCGTCAACGCTTCCTCCGGCCTGTTCTTCCCGAACGGGCTAAACGGCAACATCCGCTGATTTCTGCGACGATAGGACTTACGGCTTTGTCGCGGTGGATGGCGCTAGCGCTTCCGCCGCGTTCAAATCCGGCTTCGCAGGGCTCAGCAAGGATTGTCATCCCTCCCTGGACTCGGGGTAGGGGTGAGCTGCCCTGAGGTAGGGGCGCTCTGAGAAACGGGAAAATCTTACCGCGGACAGGGAGGGATTCGAACCCTCGGTACTATTGCTAGCACACACGCTTTCCAAGCGTGCTCATTCGACCACTCTGACACCTGCCCTAAGCGGAAGGGCGCGCACCCTAGGGGCCGACCGCGGACTTGGCAACCCGATTTTCCGAGAGAAATCGAGAAGCGGGGAAAAGCTGCTCCAAGTCCTTCATTTGCCGTCGTTTCGTGGAATGACGAATCCTTCCTGATCGAGGCCGTAGCCAGGCGGAAGCTTCAGTCCTTCGGGAGCGGCGGGACCTCGGGCGATCGGTCCGTCCGGGGTTTCCTCGATGGCGAAGCCGGGGAGGAGGATGCCGAAGGATCCCGCTTTCCGGCCGACCTGTGGCTTGCTGCCTTCGCGGGGTGTCGGCGGGTCGGGCATCGACATGGCCACGATGACGCCATCGATGGCCAGGCAGGGACAATGGATCCAGTCAGAGCGATCAAGCGGCTGCGTGGCGCGGTGGCTGAAATCGAAGAAGACGCCTGTCGTGGGGGAGGGGATCGACTTTTCGATTTGTGAGCGCAGGGCATCGCCTCCCAGCCAGTGGATGTCCGAGGAGGCATCGGCGGCGAAGGATTCGCGCGGGATGGCGCGGTAGAGGCGCTGGAATTCGACGAGGCCTGGCAGGGAACCGGGAAGCGGGTCGCCTTCCAGCACGCCGAAATCACCACCGCGGGGCAGGGCGTTCACTTGGGCGAGTTGCAGGCCGTTGGCGCGGGCTGCGCGTCGGGTGCCGCGGAACATCCCGACGCGGACATCAAGCGCCAAGGCGGAGGCTTCCATCATCCGGTGGCGCACCAGATCGATGTCCGCTTCCGCGGGCGGGATCGGTTTGCTGAAGCCGACCGTGATGCCGTAGCGGAGGCGCTTCGGAAACTTCGTGAAGAAGCGGTTGCCTTCGAAGGAGAAGATCGAGCCCCAGGCGCCATCGGTCCAGGTGGGCAGCATCGGGCAGCCGGCTTGGCGGGCGATGAGTTCGAAACCGCGCTTCAGTTCGTGCAGGGTGCCGGTGCGGGTCAGTTGTCCCTCCGGGAAGATGCAGACGACGTGGCCCTCCTTCAGTGCCTCTGCGGAAATCTTCAGCGCCTCACGGGGCTTTGCAGAAGAAATCGGCACGGTGTCGAAGAGCTGGCAGAAGACCCGGATTGCCGCCGTGCCCATGAAGCTCTGCTCCATCACGAAGCGCACCGGACGCGGGCAGGCCGCGGTCAGAAAAAAGGCATCCGCCCAGGTGATGTGGTTCGGCAACAGGAGAACGCCGCCCTTGGCCGGGAAGTTCGATTCTCCCGCGGTTTTCACGCGGTAGAAAAGGCGCAGGATGGTCAGCCCGATCACCCGCACCAGATCCGCCGGAATCAGTTTCGCGATGAAGATGGTGGCGAGGCCGCAGGCGATCGCGGCGAGCAGCAGTTGGGAATGTACTCCGAGCCACCACGGGTCGTCCAACGCGGTGCGGGCCGATCCGATGAAGTAGAGGGCCGCCACCACGATGACTCCTGCAAGGCAATCCTGGAGATTTGCCCCCGCGAGGAGTTCTCCGCGTTGCCCCGCGGGACAGCGGTCTTGGAAAAAGGCATTCAGCGGTGTCAGGAAAATCGCGGCGCAGAAGGCGGTAAGGGCAAGAAGTACGAGGAATGCCGTACTCGCCGGATGGGGCACCGCCAGCAAGAGCGTGCTGGCCGTCATCGCAATGCCTGCGACCGGCACCCAGCCGAGTTCGATGCGCCGCTTCATGAGCAGCGAGGCCACTCCAAATCCGCCGGCCATGCCCAGCGAGGCGGCGATCATGAAGCGCGAGGCCATGCTGCCGAAGCCGCTACCACCGCCCGTCAATTCCTTGGCCACGGTGATGGACCACAGGTTGATGAAACCGGCGAAGGCCCAGAAGAAAGCGATGCCGAAAGAAGTCCGCCGCAGGACGGGATCGCGCCAGAGGTCCTTGAGCTGCCGGAAGTGTCGCACCGCCAGCATGCCAGTGAGCGGTTCCGCCGCGCCGCTGGGGGTGCGCGGGATGAACCAGGAAAACAGCAGTCCGAAGACGGCGATTGACGCGATCACCAGCAGGGGGCCTGCGGCCGCCTGCCAGCCATCGTCCAAGCGATCCAGCCGCCGATCGAAGATGAAGCCGGACAGAATCTGTCCGCTGAGCAGCGCCAGCATTGCTGCCATCTGCTGGACCCCGCTGGCGAAGCCGAGGTGGCGGGAGCCTACCAGCTCCTTGATCAGGCCCAGCTTTGCCGGACTGATGAAAGCACTCTGAACTGCCAGCGCGAAGAAACCGGCAAGAGCCAGGCTGAAGTTCTTCATCGCGATCGCCACGCAGAGCGAGACGAGGATGGCAAGCTGTGCGATCGCCGAGCCGATCATGACATTGCGCTTTGAAAAGCGGTCGCTCAGCCAGCCTGCAAGGGGAGCGAAGAGGACGTAGGGAAGGGAAATCAGGAAGCCGGCCACCAACTCAACCTTCGACGCCTTTCCCATCAGCCACCCTCCGAGGGGGATCAGCAGGAATTGGGCGGCCTTGTCGTTAAAGGCATTCAGGGTCTGCTGGAGAATCATGCTCCAGTAGCCCGTCCACTCGCGCCGCGTCGGCTCCCGCTGCTCTTCGTCCCGGGCTTCGTCCACCGGCAGGATGTTAGGAGACGGGTCGAGACTGGCAAAGCCGGATTTGGTGGTGCGAATTCTGCGGCCTCAAATGCCGAATCGGCATATTGAAAGCTAATCTCAAATTAAAACCCGTTTGACTTGTGGGTAAGAGACCTTGGGAAAGGTGATAACTATGTTCTCACGGCAAAGCGGTTGGGTGAATCTGTATTACAGGATGGAAACCATCGTTTGGTGGAAAGATACCAAGCCATGGTGCGCGGATACAAGCGTACTGACTGATATGGTCCACAGGTAAGAGACGGAATTCTACCGCTTTCCGATCCGCCGGAAAGCGGCGCCCGATCCCGCGAAATGCGGAAAAAGGCAGCATCCCGCTTCGCCCGGTCCCTGACCCAGGGCCGGTTTACCCCGATCAAACTCATGAAATCCAAGAACCGTATCCCGGGCGTAGCCTGGGCTCCGATCCTACCGTGCGCCCTTGTGGCTTCGTCGCTTCACGCGAATACCATCGCCTATTGGCGATTCGAAGGGGAGGGTGCCACCCTTCCGACCAATGGTGCTTTCGTTCAGGACACCAATAGCCGGGCCGCTGTTCAGGCTGCCGGAGTTCCGGTGCCTGACCTCTCGGGCAACGGGAACCGTCTCTACACTTGGGACGACAACGTCACCGGGCACGTCTACCGCCCCGCGCTTGCGGGTGCGCCTTTCACCGCCGTGCCGCAGACGGGCGAGGCGAATGGCTGGTATATCGAGAACTCAGGTGCGTATCCAGCCAGCTTCACTTGGTCCAATCAGTCCGCGCCCACCGGCACGAACCTCGATACCTGGACCTCGCTTGCGTGGACCATCGAAGCATCTTGCTATACCGATGTGCTCGATGGCTTTCGCACCGTGGTGGGTCGTGAGGGCAACGATCTGAAGACGGGCGAGGCGGCACACGCGGCGCTCTATTTCCAGAAGATGTCGAACAACCAGTTCCGCATCGCCTATGTGGATGCCAGCGGCGTCGCACATGAGGCCTTGGACCCGACGGCGATGAGCAGTGCGACCTGGTATCACTTCGCGGCGACCTGCGATGGTGTGACACTGAAGCTTTACAAGAAGACCGGCAGCACCGGTGCCTATGCCCTCGTGGCATCGACCGATGTAAGCGGCAGCAGCAATCCCGCGCTGATCAATCCCGGCAACGATGGTACGGGCCAGCCTTGGGGGTGGACCGTTGGTCGCGGCCGCTATGGCACCAACGATGATCCGAATCAGGATCATGGAGATCGCTGGGACGGCGGGATCGATGAAGTCCGCATTAGCGATGTGGCGCTTGATCCTGGCCAGTTCCTCGCAGCCTTCGGCGCGAGCGATAGCGATGGAGACGGCTTGCCGACCACCTGGGAAAGCGAGAACGGTCTCGATCCGAACGACAATGGCCTGAATCCGAACAACAACGGCGTCGCCGGAGATCCGGTAAACGGTGCCGCGGGAGATCCCGACGGCGACACCTTCAGCAACCTTCTTGAATACGAAGCGGGATCGGATCCACAGAACCAAGCGTCGGTGCCCGGTGATACCGATGGCGACACGCTGCCTGACCAGTGGGAACAGGATCATTTCCAAAGTCTGGCCCAAGGACGTTTCGACGATCCGGACAACGACTTCACTGCAAATGACGAGGAATACGTGGCGAACACCGACCCGAACAACCGGCTCGTCTTCCCTGAATTTGAAGCGGCACCCGATGGTATCCCTGACGGCTGGGAAATGCTTCACTTCACGAATACCGATCGCGATGGCTTCGGCGACTTCGATGGCGATGGCGTGATCGACCTGCAGGAGTATCTCGACAACACCAATCCCGAAGACCCGCTTTCCAACAGCTCCACCAATGGTGACGTGGATGGTGATGGCTTGGACGACCGCTGGGAGATCCAGCACTTCGGTGACATCACGAGCCAGGGTGCCGCGGATGACTTCGACGGTGACGGCTCGACGAACCTTCAGGAGTACCAAGCAACATCGGATCCGAAGTTGGCTTCCTCGAAGCATACCGACGTCAATGGTGACGGAACCGATGACGTGGTAAGCTTCATGGATTTCACCACCGCAGGTGATGCCGGAACGATCTCCGATGTGGATGCGGAAGCGACCGGACTAGTTCGCCTGGCGAATACCGGCACGAATCCCGCCTACCTGCCGAACGATCCGAATATCAACCTGAACACGTCGGGCACCGGCACGTTCACCTTCCGCACCGAGACGACGGACTTCAATGGCCAGCAGTTCATGTCGAACATGGCGGCCCTTGGCATCAATCTTTCCTCGCTCGGCTTTACAGGCGGCCAGGACTTCAAGGTCCGGGTGAAATTCGTGAATACGCCGGCAATGGGTGGCGCGGACCAGATCGGCATCTTCGCCGGTGCCAGCTCCACGCAATTGGTTCGCGGCGGGCGCATCGGCGTGAATGGCTCGCTCGGGGTGAACACGAACGGCGACAATGACTCCGCCGCGGTTTTCCCGGGCAATCAGGATTCACTGGCGGCCGCTCGTCCGATGACCGCAGAGCTTTCGCGGGTTGGAGGTGTCTGGGCGCTCTCGCTACATGGCGTGGACATCACTCCTTCCGAGCAACCGGGCTTCCTCAACGGCCTCACCGATCTCACGGTCGGCTTCTTCGGGGCGGACTGGAATACCGGGAATGCTCACAAGTTCCCTGTGGTTGAAAGCCTGACCGTCGTTCGGATGGGCAGCGCTGGTTCTGGTGCTGATGCGGATGGGGACGGGATGGATGATGCCTGGGAAGCCGACAAGCTGGCAAACTCCGGCGGCACCGCAGCTACGGCGACGGGAGATCCGGATGGAGATGGCGTGGATAACCTCACCGAGTTCGCCTTCAACGGCGATCCGGAAAATGGTGCGGACCGGGGTGGCATCGTTTCCTCGTTGGCGGATACCAATGGCGATAGCCAGCGTGAGCTGACGCTGACCGTTCCGGTGAGAGCGGGTGCCATCTTTGCCGCAGGAGCCAATGGAAGCCAGGTGGCGACAGTGGGATCGGTAACTTACACGATCCAAGGCTCACAGGATCTGTCGTCCTTCACCGATGCTGTGGAGCGGGTATCCTCCGCGGCTTCCGGAGATCCGGCGTATGAACTCCATACCTTCCGCCTCGTCTCATCGGACGGGTTGGCTGGCAAAGGATTCCTTCAGGCGCGCGCAACTATTGCCTCGCCCTGAGGTTTTCAATGGCGAGTCCGCACCTGTCGCAAGGCGGGTGCGGACTTCTTCTTTTGCGGCTTTGTCGGAGCTTCTAACAAAGCAGGCGAGGAAGGATGGAATAAACGGGTCAGGGCAGGGTCTTATCCGCAGGTTCCAATTCAAGGTGGTGCGCGTGAATCGAGGACACGGTTTGCTATAATTCATCTCCCCCGATAGGGTTATTTAAAGCCTTCGGATGTCTGTTATTTGTATGACAGCGACAGCGGGGTGGCGAAATCATCAGGGTAATATGCGGCAGTATTGTCCGAAATAAGTTTGGATGTAGGGTGAGTGTAATTCTGATTTTGAGGGGCAATTTCTTTACTTTGAGCATATAAGGAAGATTTGCTGGAATTTCAGTTAACGTGGGAAGCGGCGGAAAGATACAAATGGCAGGTTAGTGGATACAAGCCGCTGAAGACGGCTGACTTAGGATGGAAGAGATCCTTCCTCCGTTCTGCACGGACCCAAACATGCCAGCGGCGGGAGCGATCAAGAACCCGAAATCACTCCGTCGAAAACCCAATCGCGCCGGTTCTGGATCTCCCTGCCAGAACAATCCCGCAACCGCTCCCGTTAGATATCGGACAGCGGTGTCGTGGCCCGGTGGTGTTGCCGTTTTCGGCTTCCTCAACCCCAATACACGATCCGTGAAGCCCACTGTATTTCATAGTCGCCGCAACCTTCTGGAGACCGCGCTGGGTCTCGGTTGCGTCCTCGCTTCCACTGCCTCCGTCTCCCAAGCGGCCTCGCTCTACTGGGATGGCACCAATGCGGGATGGGAAGCGGTCGCCAACTGGTCCACCGTGGCCGAGGCTACCACGCCCGATCCGGCAGCCATTCCCGGTGCCGCCGATGATGTGATTTTCAACATCGATCCTGTCGATGCCGCGGTCACCGTGGGTTTGAATGGAGCCCAGTCCGCAAATTCGCTAACCTTCAACAACACCGGTACGACCTCGCTCCAAGGCGGTGGTGCCAACCGGACGCTCGCCATTGGCGCGGGTGGTATCGTGATGGATGCGGCTGCCGGTGCGGCCACCATCGGTTCGGGCACGGCAAATCAGAACGTCGCGGTCTCGCTCACCGCTACGCAGACGTGGACCAACAATTCGACGACTGCAGCCCTGTCGATCGCGAACCCCTTTACTGCTGGTGCGGGCATCGGCCTGACTAAGGCAGGCGCAGGGGATGTGGCGATGACGAATGCGCTGAACACGACGAACATCGGCGGGGTGCTCAACGTGCAGGCAGGACGCTTGCTGATGTCGGGTGATATCACCGCGGGCGGCCTCACCGGGGCGGGAACATTGGCCGTTGCCGGTGCGGCTTCGAAGTGGTTCTTCGTGAACAATCCCGCTGACAGCGATTTCTCGGGCAGCCTCCAGAACGCCAGCGCCACGGTGCGTCTCGGTCTGGTGAAGCGTGGAATCGGTACACTGACGCTGAGCGGGACCAATACGCTGGGTGACAACCTCGGTGTGGAGAACGGCCTCATCAAGATCACCGGGTCGACCACCGCGGGTGTCGGAGGAGCGAATGGCACTGCTTCCGTGGGAACTGTCGGCAACCAGAACGGGCGCATCTTGATTGACGGCGGGACCTTGGCTGCCACCAAGAACACCAGCCCCTCCGTGGCGATTGCCACGGCAGCGAACTCGCAGGGATTCCTGAAGATGACCACGGGGTCGATCACGACCACCAGCGAGTTCCACATCGGCCGGGGACAGACCGGATCGTTCTCGGCCTACACCCAAACCGGCGGAACCTTGACCTCCGGCAACTGGCTAGTGGTGGGTCTGAACAATGACCGCGCGGTGCTGAACCAAAGTGGCGGCTCCATTACCGTGAGCACCAACCGTATGACCATCGGCGCCGGTGGTAATGCCTCGATCGGTGTGGCGAACCTCAGCGGAGGCACTTTCACGTCGGTCGCTGGCACCAACACCGGCGTTTTCGTCGGCGAAAACGGCACTGGCACCCTTAATGTAAGCGGCACGGCGAATGTCAGCCTGGCCACGAACGGCGGAGCGACGAGCGGCACGCTGCAGTTTGGGGGCAATGCCGTTTCCCTAGCGGGCAATGTCAACCTGCTGGGTGGCAGCATCAGTGCCTTTGCCGTCACGAAGGGAGCCTCCACCGCGGGTGCGGTCTACCGGATGAACTTCAACGGCGGCACGCTCAAGGCCGCGATGGCGAATCCGGGTTTCTTCGCGGACCTCGCAAATACCGAAGCCTACGTCTATGGCGGAGGCGGCACCGTGGATAACGGCGGTAACGCGATCACGATTTCCGAGCCCTTGCTGGCACCGGTAGGGAATGGCGTGAGCGCCACCGGACTGACGGTGAGTGGCGGCGGCTATCAGGATACGCCTCTGGTCACCATTACCGGTGGCGGTGGAACCGGCGCCACCGCGGTGGCGACGATCGATGCCAGTGGTAACCTCACCGGCATCGAGATCACCAACCCCGGCATCAACTATATTAGTGCTCCGACCTTCGCGCTGCTCGGCGGCGGGGTGGGAAATACCGGTGCTCTGGGTGGTGCCGCGACGCTAGTTCCGAATGCCAGTGGAGGCATGACCTTCACGGGTGCTGGCGCAACCCGTGTGGGTGGCACCAATACCTTTACCGGGCCGATTGCGGTGAACCAAGGCAAGCTGGGGATTGCCCAGACACTGGTGAATGCGGTGTCCGTGGCTTCCGGAGCGACGCTCGAAGTCTGGGATCCGATCGGGTCTCCTTCCATCCTTGAAGTTCCGACCCTCAACCTGGCGAATGGATCGCGCGTGGATCTCGATGTCTCCGCGTTCAGCGGCCTCAACGACACGATCACGGTTAGCAATGTTTCGGGCCTGACCCTCGGAACGGCTTCGATCGGTCTCTACGATGACGGCACTACGAACGCGCTTACCACCGCCGGGGTCTATACGCTTTTCAACTACAGCGGGACGCTGAATGGCGGCACTGCCGGACTCACCGTGGCGAATCCGGTGAGCGGCTACAATTATGCGTTCAGCGCAGTCTCCGGGCAGGTGAAGGTCACGATCACCTTCACGGATACCGATGGCGACTTGATGCCGGATATTTGGGAGACGGCAAACGGCTTGAACCCTAACGATCCGAGCGATGCGACCGGCACGATCACCTATCCGCCGACGCCTTCGCCCTTCAACACCGACGGCGATTTCACGACCAACTTGGAGGAATTCCAGGCAGGCACGAATCCTAACAGCGCCACTTCCGACGGCTTCAATACAGACAACGACCTGCTGCTCGACAGCTGGGAGGTTTCCAACTTCGGAAACATCACCGCACGTGACGGCACGGGCGATTATGACGGGGATCTCGCCACCGATGCCGCGGAGTTCTACGCCTCCACCAACGTGAAGGGTGCGAGCCCGCTGTCGGCTGCCGATTGGCCGGACGCGGACCTCGACCAGCTCAACGATGCGTGGGAGGTAACGCACTTCACGAATATCACCGCCAAGGATGGCAGCGCGGACTCCGATGGCGACGGTTTCTCCGACTTGCAGGAGTTCCAGGCGCTCTCGAATCCCGGTGACGCGGCTTGGACGCCGGCGAAGGCGCAGATCATCCACCGCTGGGACTTCAACGGTGATCTCGATGATTCCATATCCGGGGTGACCGGCGTGACGAATAGCCCGGCGGAAATCGTCGATCCGAACGGGGAGACTGCGAGTTCGGCTGTGACGCTCGGAACGACCGACGTATTGCTCACGGGTGGTGCCAGTGCCACTTCCGACTATGTGAAGCTGGGTTCGAATCTCCTGAATGGCCGGTCCACTCCGGTTACCATCGAGGTCTGGGCCACTCAGGTCACGGTGCAGAACTGGGCACGCATGTTCGACTTCGGCAGCGCGGAAACGGAGAATTTCTTCGCTTCCTGGACGCAGGGCACGACTCTCGCCAGCAGCCGCCAGGAGTGGCGCGATGTGGTGACCAGCACTTCCAACGTCACGAGCGGCTTCACGCTGAACAAGGAGTATCATGTGGTCTTCACCTTTGAGCCGGGCGCCGGCTTCCTGGGGACAAACAAGGTGACCTACTACGCGGCACCCGCTCTTGCCGCCGAGCTTGGGACCCCACTCGGGACCTTTGACACGGCGAACAATCTGGTGAACTTCACTGACACGCTTGATGCTCTGGGACGTTCCTCCTACGCGGGCGACAACGTGGCGAATGCCCGCTACAATGACGTCCGCATCTGGCACGGAGCGCTGACCGGTGATGAACGCGAGAAGCTGCATGACGCCGGCGCGGATTCGCTTAACACCGCTGATACCGATGCGGACGGCCTGGTGGATGCATGGGAAATCGCGAACTTCGGCAGCATCGCAGCTACCACCGGTGCTGCGGACTCCGATGGGGATGGTTTCACCAATGCCGAAGAGCAGGATGCGAGAAGCAATCCGAACTCCAATGCCTCCAAGCCGGACAACACCGACGGCGACACGTTGTCCGATGCCTGGGAAGTGGCAAACTTCACCAGTCTCGACCAGCTGCCCAACGGTGATCCGGATGGTGACCTCGCCACGAACGAGGAGGAGGAGACCGCGGGTACCAATCCGAACAATGCCGCTTCCTGGCCGGATACCGACGGTGACTTGCTGAAGGATGCCTGGGAAGTGCTCTACTTCGGCGACCTCGATATCGACAACGATTCGAACAATGCCAACGACGGCAATGCGGACTTCGATGGTGATGGTGCCACGGATGCCGCGGAGTTCGCGGCCGGCACGAATCCGGTGCTGGCGGGCAGCTTGCCCCCTGTGATCGTCGATCTGCCTGCTACGGGAACGGATGCGGCTTCCGACATCTCCAGCACGAAGACCTACACCCACGCGTTGGACTTCGGGGCGACGATCGTGCCCGTCACGCTGAATGGTGTGAGCTTCCATCAGACCAACGTCCCGCCTACCGGCAATGATGCCGCGGGCACCGACAACGATCGTTGGGATAGCACCGATACGACGGGCGGACGCAGCGGTGTCTTCACCATGACGAAGTCGTTGGCCAATGACTGGCCGCAGAATACCAACGGCCAGGCCGCTGGTGCGGACGGGGAAATGTTCAACCTGCTGACCGATTTCAGCCACATCAACGGCTCGGTGGTCGGTTCGACGCAAACCATCACCCTCGGCGGATTGGTTCCAGGAACGCGCTACAGCACGCGCCTCTACTACCGTCCTTGGGGACTCGCGGGTAACCGGAGCACGACCCTCATCTTCAATGGTGAAGGGTACAACGTGACCTACACGATGAATCCGGACCAGTCGGCAATCGCCTCGGCGCACTACGTGAAGTTCGACTTCACCGCGAACGACAGCGACCTCACCCTCACGTTCTCCGTGAATTCCGCAGGGAACTCGTGGCACCAGTATGCATTGACGAACGAAGTGGTCCCGGCCGGTGATTCCGATCTGGATAACCTTCCGGATGCGTGGGAAATCGCGAACTTCGGTAACGTCACCTCGCAAAATGCCACCGGCGATGCGGAGGGAGACGGTACGGACAACCGGACGGAGTATCTGCTCGGACTGAGCCCCGTGAATGGCACCCAGCGCTTCGCTGCGAAGGAAAGCAATGCGACGCCGGGTAGCGGGGTGACCCTCACTTGGCCCGCGCAGAATGGCCTGACCTTCACCGTCTGGCGCTCCACGAACCTAGGGGCGTGGACCCAGATCGGAGGAACGATCACTGCTAGCGGAACGACGGCAAGCTACACGGATAACACCGCTCCCGTTGGCAAGTCCTTCTATCGGGTCACCCTGACGACTCCCTAACCCTTTCCTTGGGTTACGAACCGCGCGGCCGAGGGCTTTGGGTTGCCCTCGGCCGCTTTTTTGTGCGCTTGGGTAAAGGGTTTTCGTTCCAGAGCGCAGAATTCCCAGCGGCTCTCAAAAGCTCTTGGGAATGAATGAAGAATCGAAAAAAGAAAGTTCGCGTGCCGCGGTGTGGCCCAGTTTTAAGCAAAAAGTTGCAATCTAGCGCCTGTTTTACCTGAAAAACTCGTCCAGAAAAATCGACCAAATTTGTCTGGTGATTTGATCATATCGAAGGCGTTCGCTGGGTAAAACGCACCGTTTTCTGAGGGTGGGGGAAATTTGTCATACAATTTATGACGAGTTATCAGAATCGTCTCTTAACCCAAAACGGGGACAAGCGATCAATCGATGCTTTAGGCCGAGGTTTCCTAGGCTCGCGTGGACTGAATCGGTAAAAAGATGCAAATGAGTTTTGCGGGTCCTTACGTAGTGGGTAAAGGGAATTTGGTCAATTTACGTATGAAATAGTGCGTATTTGTGGTGATTGTGCGGAGTCGGTCTTTGTCCTACGTAAAACGTCTTGGGGATGTCGATCCTCTTGATTCCTTGGGTTTTCTGGCTTGAGAACCAGTGCGCCCACCAAGCGAAGATATAACGTTTACGGGTGAGGGAAATGTCCGCGGATCAAACGCAGTTGGGTTTTTGTCCGAATAATTGTGATTCCTTTTGGCGCAATCATACCGGCGTTAACCGCATGGATACAAGCGTTCACGAAATTACATGGTAAGGTCTTTCACGAAACTCAAGAAACGTCCCGTGGTAGTCCCCCCCACACCCGCCGGGAGCTCCCCGTTCCGGAGGAAGGCTGACAGAAAAACACGTTTGATGTATTCTCAAAGTAGGTACACGATTCTCTTGTGATGAAACCCAATAGATCCAATCGCCCCCGTCGGCGCGCGTTGCGCCGCGGTTTCGCCTTGGTCATCTCACTTTCGCTCATGGTGCTGCTCACCGTGCTCGCAGTGGGTCTCTTGACTTTGTCCGCAATGTCGCTTCGTGCGAGTGGAGCGGGGGAAGCTAGGGCAGAGGCTGAAGCGAATGCCCGGATGGCACTCTTGATGGCCATCGGTGAGCTGCAGACTTCGATGGGCCCCGATCAACGGGTTTCAGCGCGCGCATCTTCGATTAGCGAGAATGCTGCCGAGCCAAACATGCTGGGAGCATGGGATGGCTGGCGATGGGCTCCGGGCTCCGGCAGCCCCAGCTATTCCGAGAAGAAGCGAGGCTTCCGCCGCTGGCTGGTTTCGAGCGCTGACCAAAATGTGGTCGAGTCGGTGGATTCCTCCCCGAGTGAACTCGCCGATCCAGTATGGCTGATCAATCCCGAGACTGTGGGGTCGCCCTCCGGCACTTCCCGTGGACCAGGTCTGCGCGGCAGCAAGGTCCCGATGGAACTCTCCGAGACCCGGAAGGGCGCCTACGCCTGGGCAGTGATGGACGAGAGCTTGAAAGCTCCGGTGCAGCTTGAGGACAGGCTGACGGAGAACGGCCAGCCTCGCGATTTGACCAATGGTGAAAAGATCGCCCAGCGGCAGGCTCCGATGCGTGCCCGGCCGGAGCAAATCCTGGCCGCGCTTTCCCCCGAGAAGCTTGGCGATCCTGCCAAGCTGGTTTCCGTAGATAGTGCCGTGATCGCCGCCGAACTCAACGGCGGCCAAGGCTCGGGCAAGGAGATCCTGAAATACCAAGCGGATGTGACTCCTTACTCGGTGGGCTTGCTTACCGACACGGCGAACGGTGGCTTCAAGACCGACCTGACCACGATCTTCGAATCATCGACCGCTTCGCCGAACGTCAACGACCAAGCGACCGTCTACGGTACCGTGAACGACGGCGCACCTCGCTGGGACTACCTTCGGAGTCACTACCAGCTCAATCGCCGCGTTTCGGGTGCTGCCACCGGCAATCCGACGCTTACCCTGAGCAGTTCGACGGATCTTCGTCCTGCAGCCACAGGTATCATTGCATCACCCTCCACCGAGCGTCTTCTCCCGGTGGTGGCGAAGTTGCAGGTGATGTTCTCGATGGTGTCGCACTACGCGCACATCGGCGACCGCGTGACTTTCTTCAATACCAAGGGCAACCCGCTGGGGAATACCAACTATGGCGTCCCTCACTTGGCCTATGACCCGGTTGTCACGCTCTACAATCCGTATGACGTGACCCTCAATCTTCAGAAGCTGCGCATCCGCGTGTGGGATCCGCCGGTTCTCTTCGCGATGAAGAAGAACACCGAATGGCTCCGCCCTGAATTCGGTTCGGGTGATTTCCACGGCTTGGCCCGCTTCCAGATCGCCAACGAGAAAAACACTGCAGCGCGCCGCTTCTTCACGATGTATCTGCGCGAGATGTCGGGCTCCGTTCCGGGCAAGGCGATCACCCTGCAGCCGGGCGAGGTGAAGGTGTTCTCTCCATGGGTCGAGACCGACTGGACCTGGGGCAAGGAAACGGCTGGTGGCTACACTCCGAAGACTTTCTTCGACTGGGATGCCGCGCTCGACTTCGGCAACAAGGATGGCCGCACTGGCCAGACCTTCGGCCTTGAAACGGTTCCTGGTTGGGACCCACGTGCCGGCCTTCAAGCGGACCACCTGAGCTACGCCAGCCGCCCGGATCCAACCCGCTACGATTTCGAAAAGAGCAACAACTGGAACGGTGGATGGCTGGGCATCAAGATCACCGATACGTTCACCGTCCAATCCAAGCCAGGCAAGGCTCACACGAATGCCAGCCGTCCTGACTTCCGCGTCGATATCCTTGCTGGCTCGGTCAACGACTACGTCCAAGCAAACCCGGTCCAGAGCGCCGAGAACTCGCGCGATATTCTTCGCACCTACCAGTTCCGTTTCTCCAACCCGACCGCGGAAATGAGCTCGAACCCCTCGAACCCGGTGATTTCCCGGACTTTCAAGGTCGGCGACATCCTGCAGGCCCCCGGCGACAAGACCGTGGGTGGCAAGACTCCCTTCGCGATCCTCACGATGGGCGCGAAGACCACCACCGACCCGCGTGACGTTTCGATGCCATGGCTTCACAACCATCCGGTGATGGAAGGTGCTGACCAGAACAGCACCAAGGTGGGCAACGCGCTCGATACCTACGATGTGAGCGTGAACGAGGTGGCGGACTTCGCCAGCTTCCCGAACGGTATCGAAATCGATCCGGGTTCGAACCGCGGTTTCTTCGGAGCCAGCTCCTTCTCCACCCGTGGCGTCACGAACGTGCCAATGTTCCGCGTGCCTCTGATCCCGGCTGCCAGCTTGGGTGATCTGATTCCGGCGAACCTCACTGCAAGCGCCAACCTGCCACGCGTGACCCACGCTTTCGGCAACTCCCGCTCGCATCCGCTGATCCCGAGCAATGCCGTCAGCAAGGGTGCCCTGATCAGCACCGGCCAGATGCTCGACCATTCCTACCTGCTCAACGATGCGTTGTGGGATAGCACCTACTTCTCCACCGTCGCCAACTACAGCAACTCCCTCGTCTCCGGTCCGAATCGCGGTAATCTGCTTACCGAATTCCTAAAGGGTGAGAAGAAGCTGCTCAATCCGCGCCTGATGCCCATGCTCAGCGGTAGCGGCGGTCCGGAAGAAGTGGCGTCTGAACTTGATGGAAGCGATGACGTCGAGTTGAGCCGCAAGCTTGCCAGCGTCCAAGCGATCCAAGGGCCTTTCAACGTGAACTCCGACTCGGTGGAAGCTTGGAAGGCATTCCTCTCCTCGCTCCGCGACAAGGATCTGCTCGGCTGGGGCAATACCGACAAGTCTCCCGATGGCAAGACCGGTTTCCCGCGCGCCACCCTGCCGCTGGCTGGCGATCCGCTCAGCAACAACTCCCAGAGTTCGATCGCGGTTGCCGGTCAGGCTCGCTGGGCCGGTTTCCGTGCCCTTGACGACGACCAGATCGCCACGCTTGCAACGAACATCGTGAAGGAAATTCGCCTTCGCGCAGCCGCAGACAGCGCTCCCTCGACGACCGTGGGTGAGTTCGTGAACCGCCGCATCGGCGCAGCGAGTGCCCTGCAGGTGAAAGAGGGCCTGATCCAGACCGCGATCAATGAGTCGGGCATCAACGGCTCCATGCACGCCGATGACTCGAAGGATCTTCGCAGCACCACCGTGGATGGCTCCCGCTTGACGGGTATCGCGAATCCGGATGCCCGTGCCGGCTATTCCGGCGAAGGTGCTCCCTCGATGCTCACCCAAGGTGACATCATGATGGCACTGGCTCCGGTGATCACCGTGCGCGGCGATACCTTCCGGGTGCGCGCCTATGGCGAATCCCGCAATCCGGAGGGCGAAGTCATCGCCAAGGCATGGTGTGAAGCGATCGTGCAGCGCGTTCCGGAGTATCTCGATTCCGAGGACAAGGCGGAAGTGAAGCCGGGTGCCCTGCAATCTGAGGTCAACCAGCGTTTCGGACGCCGTTTCAATATCACCTCGTTCCGCTGGCTTTCTCCCGAAGAGGTGTGATCTTGAGGGCCGAACCCGACCGATGAAAATCCGCAATCTCGCACTTCTCGCGCTGTCCCTGATCTCGGTCAGCGCCGTTCAGGCCCAGCAGCCGGCTCCGGCCGCTCCGGGGCAGCAGGCTCCCGCTCCTGACCAGGGGATCCGCGTGCGTGGCTTGGCCTTCCAGCTCGCCACCACGCCTACCGACGTCTTTGTCCACGATGCCGTTCCGGCTCCGGGGATTCTCGGTGCCAAGCTGGATCTGAAGGTCTACCTCAATCACGAGTTCAGCCTTCTTCCGATCAGGGGCAAGAGCGTGGTCATTACCAAGAGTTCTGACCCGGCGAGCGTCAAGGACACGGCAAGCGTTCTCGCGAAGGCCACCTTGCCGGATAACTTCAAGAACGG
Organism: Luteolibacter luteus; assembly: GCF_012913485.1. Classification (GTDB taxonomy): domain Bacteria; phylum Verrucomicrobiota; class Verrucomicrobiia; order Verrucomicrobiales; family Akkermansiaceae; genus Haloferula; species Haloferula lutea. Next base: position 3,989,500 of record NZ_CP051774.1, read on the forward strand.
GATCTTCATGTTCCTGCCTGGTAGCGGCGCTACGGGTGCCACGCCGTATCGCGTGCTGGTGATCGACGATAGTACCCGCGCATTCCCGCGTGGTTCCTATAAGGTGATGAACCTGAGCCCGGCGACCGTGCGTATCCAGCTTGAGAAGGAGACCTTCGAATTCAAGAGCGGCGAAATGAAGCTGATTGAAGATCCGCCGACCGGAGAGAACCAGAGTTCGGGCATGCGGGCATTCTCCCAGTTGGGAAGCCAGTGGCAGAAGATCGGCTCCGGTATCTGGCCGCATCCGGGTGACAAGCGGGGCCTTCAGGTCCTCTTCGAGAATCCCGGAACCAAACAGATCCAGCTTCAAGGCATCCGCGACGTTGCGGTTGAGTATTGAACCTCTTCACGCCGCGTTCCTCCCGGAACGCGGCGTTCTTGTTTCCAAACCCTGCAAACCCATGAAAATCCGCTTCGTGATTGCGATCGCGGCGGCGGCGATCTCTTGGGCCCTGCCTGCGGCAGGTGCTCCTGAAGAGTATCGCGTCCGCGCGCTCAGCTTGCTGCCGACTCCGCCCGCCGAGGTTCACCTGCACGATGCAGGCGGAAAGGGAACGGCCGGTGTGGTTCATCCCAAGTCTTTCCTGAACCACGAATATGAACTCCTGAAGACCAAGGGTGGTGCCGTCGTGCTGACCACCAAGGCCGATCCCGGGAGTGTGAAGGTGGACGGAGACGTGGTGGGTGAATGTGAACTTCCTGCCAAGGCCGGCTCCTACATTCTCTTGATGTTACCCGAGGATGGGTCCGAGACGAAGTCGAAGGTCGTTGTCGTCGATTCGAGCGCCAAGGCTTTTCCTCCGGGCTCTTTCAAGGTGATCAATACCACGACCGTGCCGGTAAAGATCGAGCTCGAGGGTAAGCCCTTCGAATTCGCGGCGGGGGAAACCAAGCTCATCGAAAAAGCCCCGATGGGCGAAAACCAGACTGCGGGCATGAAGGCGAGCTTCGAGCGGGACGGGAAATGGACCACCATTTCTTCGGGCGTCTGGCCTGCTCCCGGTGACAAGCGCGTGCTGCAGATCCTGATTGAGAGCGGTGCCAACAAGCGCATCGAGCTGCGCGGCATCCGTGACGTGGCGAAACCCTGAGCCGCGTCTTCCCCCCTCCATAACGTGAAGCCGGGCACTCACCCGGCATTGGTGCTGTACGTCCGCATTTTTCCATGAATCGATTCTCTCGCGTTTTTCAGTCTCTGCCCGGGTTTGCTCTCAAGGCGAGCTTGGCGGCGGCCTGTGCTGGCGCAGTCATTCCGAAAGCGGGGGCCGATCTGGTCCACCGCTGGTCCTTCACCCACGTGGTTGGAAATGCGCCGGATGGAACTAGCCTGACCGATTCGGTCTCGGGCGCGGTGGCAACGGTGCAGGGGAACTTCTCCGCCTTTGATGGGACGCAACTGATTCTTCAGGGCCCGGCTGGAGAGAATACCACCGTGGGAAATCGCTCGGCGAATTTCATTTCAGGTTACGTCGATCTGCCGAACGGGATCATCTCCTCGAAGACGAATCTCTCGGTCGAAATCTGGGCCACTCCGCTCTCGATCCGCACTTATCAACGCCTGTTCGATTTCGGGCGTGTAACCGGCGCAGGTTTGGGTGGTGCCACCGGAGAGGTGGTCGATGTGGTTGGGACCACACCGGGAAATACCACGGCATCGGACAACCTGATGCTCTCCTTCTGCCGGGGGGACAATCTGGACCAGCAGCGTCTGGAAGCAGTTCTGGATGGCGGTAGCGCGGCTACGGTGGACACCGGGGAGGTGACGGACGCGGGCACCCAGTATCACTACGTCATGACCTTCGAGGATGGCGCAGGAGCCTTTGGGGCTGCCGGTGGCCGGATGACTTGGTATCGCAACGGCATCCAAGTCGGTTCCGGTGACGTGGCTTTCCATCTTTCCCAACTGGAAGACGTCAACAACTGGCTGGGGCGCTCGCAGTGGGGAGCCGACCGCAATAGCCACGCGGCTTACAATGAGGTCCGCATTTACAACCACGTCCTGAGCTCGGCGGAGATCGCGACAAATCTCGCAGCGGGTCCAGATGTCATCGGCACACCGCCGGAGCCCGAACCGGCACCGGTTCCGGACCATCTTTGGGTGTTCAATGATGCGGCGGATTCCACGGTTTCGCCGGGACTCTCGTTCACGGATAGTGTGGGTGGCATGGTTGCGACCCTTCGCGGAAATGGCGCGACCCTCACCGGCACTTCCCTGCGCCTACCCGGCTCTAGCAATGGCGACCAAGCCGCTTCCACCATCTCCGCTTATCTGGATCTTCCGAACGGGCTCATCTCCGCGCAGCCCAGCATTACGCTCGAAGCATGGGTCACCCCGCTTTCTTCGAAAGCCTACCAGCGGCTCTTCGATTTCGGTCGCACCAATATCACCAGGGGCACGGGAGCGGCACCCGGAGAGATCATTGATGGCAGCGGTGCGCCAGGTGCCTTTGGCGGCTATGACAACTTCGTGCTCTCGCTGAATGTCGCGAACAATCTCGGGACGCACCGTTTGGAGGGGCAGATCAACAACGGAGAAGCGATCTTCACCGATTCCACGGCGGCGACTGCCACGGGCACGCAGTATCATTACGTCCTGGTGCTTCAAGATGGCGCGGGAACTTACGGCGCAAACGGTTCTCAGATCCGGTGGTATCGCAATGGGGTCCTCCAGAACACCCTCAGTCTCGCCTTCCATCTGTCCCAGATGCAGGACGTGAACAACTGGATCGGGCGGTCCCAGTATTCAGGCGATTCCTGCTCGAATCTCTCGCTGAACGAATTGCGGATCTACCGGCGCGCGATCACTCCCGGGGAAGTCACGGCGAGCTATCTGGTGGGACCGGATCTGAATTCCGGTCCGTCCGAGCCCCCGGTGCCGGCGCCTGCCCCCGTGCACCGCTGGTCCTTCGATGGGAATGCCGGTCCGGTGGTTTCTGGCACGTCCTTCCATGACAGCGCTTCAGGGGAAACGGCAACGCTCATGGGTGCGGGCGGTAGTCTGAATGGCAGTGCTCTGATCCTTCCCGGAACAACCAATGGCAACCAGACCGCCGAGAACATCTCGGCTTATCTGAATCTGCCGAACGGCCTGCTCTCGACGAAGAAAAGCGTGACCTTGGAAGCTTGGGTAACGCCGCTGTCCTCGAAAAACTGGCAGCGCATCTTCGACATCGGCAGCACCAGCCTCACCAGCGGCAGTGGTGCGGTTTCAGGCGAAATCATCGATGGTCCTGCAGCACCGGGTAATTTCGTCGCGGCGGACAATCTTCTGCTTTCGCTCAACAAAGACGGCGTTCTCGGGAGCCACCGCCTTGAGTCGCGTTTGAACGGTGGTTCGGTCCTTACCGTTGATACGGATCTCTCCGCTTCGACCGCCGTGGGTACAGAGCATCATTATGTGCTCAGCGTTCAGGATGGAGCCGGGGCGGCGGGGACCTCGGGCTGTCAGGCGAGATGGTACCGCGATGGGGAGTTCCAAGGGTCGCTCGACCTGAACTATCGGCTCGCTGACATGAAGGACGTCAACAATTGGATCGGCCGTTCCTTGTGGGCTGCCGATATGAACTCGAACCTCGCACTCAATGAGCTGCGGATTTACTCCCATGCGCTTTCCTTCGGGGAGATCACGTCGAGCTACCTAGCGGGAGCCGCCGCGGTTTTCCCGGCTCCGGTAACCCAATCGGATTCCGCGACAATCCATGCAGGACAAAAGGTGCGAATCCCAATCTTGGCGAATGACAGTGGCGCGATCAATCCGGGGTCGCTGGTGATCGTCACGCCTCCCGCTCACGGTACGGCGACGATCGATGATGAGGGGCGGATTCTCTATTCTCATGGTGGAGGATCGCAGGACGACAGTTTCGCGTACCGCGTGTCCGGCGAAGGCGGGATGTCTCCGGTCACAAACGTTTCGATTTCGGTCAGCAGTGAGCTGCGGATCCCAAGCCCCACGCTGAATGTCCCCTCGACGCCACCGGCGACGTCGATCCAAGTCGTGCCTGCTTTCCCTGGGGTCGGCTTCACCAAGGCGCTGTGCTTCGCTTCGCCTCCGGGTGATACGAAGCGGCTCTTCGTTTGCGAGCTGGGTGGCAAGCTGAAGGTCATCCCGGATGTGACGTCGGCCACGCCGAGTTCTTCGGAAGTGCTTGATATGCTTTCTGTCATCGCGAATCCGGCGCGCACGCCCGCGGAAACGATTACGCCCGGACCAGACGGAGAGTGCGGCTTGCTCGGCATCGCGTTCCACCCCGACTTCGCCAGCAACGGCTACTTTTATGTGACCTACTCGGTCGTAAAGTCCGGCTCGAGCGGCTGGTTCCAGCGCCTCTCGCGCTTCACGGTTCCGCCCGCCCAGATCGCCGCTGCCAATCCGGTGGCGGATCCCGCTTCCGAATTAATCCTCATCGAGCAGGCCGACCGCGAGGACAACCACAATGGTGGCGACCTGCATTTCGGCGCGGATGGCTACCTCTACTACTCCGTGGGCGACGAGGCCAACGCCAACGACAAATACGTCAATAGCCAGGACATCGATAAGAACATCTTCTCTGCGATGCTCCGCATCGATGTGGACAAGAAATCCGGCAACCTGGAACCGAATCCCCATGTTTCAGTGCCCACGGATGCGGGTCTCGCCCGCTATTCCGTGCCTGCGGACAATCCCTACGTGGGAGCCACCACCTTCAATGGCCTGCCGGTCAATCCGGCAGCGGTGCGAACCGAGTTCTGGGCCGTCGGGTTGCGAAGCCCTTGGCGCTTCTCCTTCGATCCCCCCACCGGCGAGCTCTGGCTTGGTGATGTGGGTCAGGATCAGTATGAAGAGGTCGATCTGATCGTGAAGGGCGGCAATTACGGCTGGGTCTACCGTGAAGGCCTGCACAATACCAATTTCAGCAACCCGGTACCGCCCGCGAAGCCTGCCGGCTTTACCTCGATCGATCCGATCTACGAGTACGTCCATAATGGCATGGCGGGCGATTCCAACTACAAGGGGAACTCTGTGATCGGCGGCGTGGTATATCGCGGGTCCCGGATTCCCAGCCTCTACGGTGCCTACATCTTCGGCGATCAAGTCTCGGGTAACATTTGGTCGCTTACCCGGGAGGGAGGTGTTCCGGGCGGCGCAGTTACAGTGCAACGCATTGGCGGGCAGGCTTTCCTTTCGAACTTCGGGAAGGATCCTTCGAATGGAGACGTGCTTGTTTCGGACTATTTCGGTGGCCGCATCATGCGCATCGTCTCCTCCACGCCCGATGGAAGCTTCCCGACCAAGCTGAGCGAGACCGGATTGTTTGCGGATCTCACGGATCTCTCGCCCTCGCCTGGTGTGCTGCCCTATGAGCCAAACCTGACTTTCTGGAGCGACCACGCCGTGAAGCGCCGCTGGTTCGCGATCCCGGACCTTCCCGGAAAAATGACATGGTCCCGCGATGGGACGTGGAGCTTCCCGGACGGACAGATCTGGGTGAAACACTTCGACCTTGAAACGGAGGGTGGCAATCCGGCCTCGCCAAAGAAACGGATCGAGACCCGCGTGCTCGTGAAAAATTCCACCGGGATGTATGGTGTCAGCTACCGCTGGAACGAGGCCCAGACCGAAGCGACCTTGGCGGCAGACGGGGGTGAAGATTTCCCGGTGAATCTCACGGTGGATGGCCAGCCGTATTTCCAGCAATGGCGGATTCCCAGCCGGGCTCAGTGCCTCACCTGCCACTCGCCGCAAGCGGGTCATTCGCTGTCCTTTGACACCCGGCAGCTTAATTTGGTGAAGAACATCAATGGCTTTCAGGGCAACCAACTCGATCTCCTCAGGGAGGCTGGCTACTTCTCCAATGCTCCGGCCTCCCCCAATCTCCTGCCGCGGCACCTCAGGCCGGATGAGGCGAGCTATCCTCTGGAGGAGCGGGTTCGTTCTTACCTCGCGGTGAATTGCTCCTACTGCCATGCCGGTACCGGCGGTTCGGCGCCTGCCTCGTGGGATGGACGCCATCACCTGACGCTGGAGCAAACCGGGCTCATCAACGGCGACGCGAACGCCAACGGGGGAAATGCGCTGAACAAGCTGATCGTGCCGGGTGACACCACGCATTCGATTATCCTGAATCGCATCGCGGTGACCAATGGCTTCACCCGCATGCCTCCTCTCGGGAGCAATGAGATCGATCATGCCAGCGTGGCCATGCTCACCGCTTGGATCAATGGGCCTGCGACCACCCGTCAGACCTACCCTGAATGGAGGCAGGAGTTTTTCGGCGTGTCCACCGATGGCGATCCAGCTGCTGATCCGGATGGAGATGGCGCGAGCAATCACGACGAATTCCTCGCGGGTAGCTCTCCCCTGAATGGTGCCAGTGCTCCGGGATCCAGCATTACCCGCAACGGGTCGAATGTGTCGCTTGGTTTCTCGGTTCCGGAGAACCGCTCGGTGAAAGCCGAGACTTCTCTGGATCTCAGCAACTGGTCGCTGTGGGACATTCCCGGGAACGATGGAGTTTCGTTGCCTGCCGGTGCCCATTCGCTTGAAGGGAGTTCGCCTGATGCAGCGCGTTATTTCCGTCTCCGGATCGAAGAACGCTGAGCGTTCTTCCTTTGGCAGGCGGGGAGGACCGGCCATGCTCCGCGCATGCAGATCCGCGTGCTCGCCGTTCCGAATTCCAAGACCAGCGAGGTCGTTGGCTGGGAAGATGATCCGCGTGCGGGGAAGGTGCTGCGCGTGAAAATCGCCGCGCCGCCTGTGGACGGAAAAGCGAATGCGGCGCTGCGTGAATTCCTTGCGAAGCATCTCGGCGTTCCGAAATCGCGGGTGACTCTGGAGAAAGGCGACAGCGCCCGTATCAAGACCCTCACTGTCCCCGATGATGCGGTGTGTTAGTCGCAGCGGGTACTTGGAAAAAATCCAACAGGAAAATTCGCTACCGCATTGCCAGTCGGCAAGTGTCTTGCTAGTAGCCCGCTTGGATGGCGTGGTCGTTCCGACAGATGGAGTTCGCTTGGGGAAGAAGATCCCGGGCCGTGGCACCGTCATCGGATCGGAACAGGGGGGGGAAGAATGATGGTGGACTCACCGAATGGTGCCGCGAAACCGCGGCCTCGATGGGCTTGCTGGAACTCTCACGGAAGGTGCGCGTCGGATGGAACTCCCGGATGCAAACGACAGCGGGCCGAGCGTGGTGGCCGGATCGCCTGATCGAGCTCAATCCGAAATTGAAGGAACTGCCGCCGGAAGAGATGTGGCGGACCTTGCGTCACGAGCTTGCCCACCTTGTTGCCTACGAGCGCGCAGGACGCCGCCGGATCGAAGTGCACGGCGATGAATGGCGTGCGGCCTGTGCCGAACTCGGCATCCCGAACGAGCAACCTTTCCACAATCTCCCCTTCAAGCGGAAGCGGATGAAGCGGAATTTCGCCTACATCTGTCCCCAGTGCTACACCACCATTCGGCGCGTGAAGAAGATCTCGCGGGTGGTGGCCTGCTACGCCTGCTGCCGGAAATACAGCGGTGGCCTCTTCGATGCACGCTTCCGGCTGGTGGAGGAGAAGCTGTAAGGGGCTTTTCGGCAGGCCGAGGCTATATTTTTCCATAGGACGCGGTCGGCGCATGTCCCGATTTTGGCGGGCATGACCGGGAATCGGCGGAGAAAGCGCTTCGGACCTACGTGAATGCGCGTGTTTGACTGAGCGAACGTCTTGAAAACGAGGCGAATTCGAGTCCGTATGGAGCCACGTATGCGACGATTCATGGCGGCGATCTGTGCCGTTTTCACTCTTCAGGCCGCGGAACTGCCCGCGAATGAGCCGGTGGCGCACTGGCTATGGAAAAGCGCGACCCCATCTTCCGGAGAGAAGGTCTACTTTCGCCGCGAGTTTGAACTGCCCCAGGACATTGCCAGCGCGGCCATCACCGTGGCCTGCGATGACTGGCACCGCATTTGGTTCAATGGCAAGGAACTCGGCTTCGCCGGGGATTGGACGAATTCACGGGGCTACGATGTTGTCGCTCACCTCAAGCAGGGTGGCCGGAACGTGATCGCCGTGGAGGGGCGGAACGAGCAGGGCGCTGCGGCGATGGCCCTGAGATTCCGCGCCACCCTGAAGGACGGCCGGAAACTTTACGTGATGTCGGATGGGAATTGGAGCTGCAATACCGAGGCTCCGGAAAACTGGCCGAGTCCCGATTTCTCCGATGATGCGTGGCCCAAGGCGGAGGTCGTCGGCAAGATGGGCGATGCTCCTTGGGGAACCCTGATTGCGCCGGAGGGCCATGGGCCGGCGGCACCGGAGGACGTCACTTCCAAGTATCAGGTTGCGGCGGGTTTCAAACTGGAGCGCCTCTATCGCGTGCCGAAGGACCAAGGGTCTTGGGTGGCGATGACGGTCGACGGCAAGGGCCAGCTGCTCTGCGCGGACCAGTATGGAAAGATCTACCGCGTGAATCCTTCGAAGGATGCCTTTGGCAGCACCTCCGCGGAACCGACGAATATCCCCCTCAGTGGAGCCCATGGCCTGCTGTGGCACCAAGGTGTGCTCTACGTGACGGTGAATGAAGGGACCGATCAAAGTGGCGTCTGGCGGGTCACTGATACCAACGGTGATGGCGAGCCGGATAAGCCGGAACTTCTCAAGGCCTTCACGGGCCGTGGCGAACACGGACCGCACGGTCTGGCTGTTTCTCCGGATGGCCAGTGGATCTACTGCGTGCTGGGGAACCACACGGACTACACGCCGATGGACTCCTCTTTGGTATCGCTCAAGTGGGGCGAGGATCAGCTTCTGCCACGGCGCCCGGATGCGCGTGGCCATGCGCGGGATCGCTTTGCTCCCGGCGGCTACATCGTCCGCTTCAAGCCCGACAATTCCCACTGGCAGCTTTTCTCGATCGGTTATCGGAATCAGTATGACCTCGCCTTCAACCAGCAGGGCGACCTTTTCACCTATGATTCCGACATGGAGTGGGATCTCGGGATGCCTTGGTATCGTCCTACGCGCATCTGCCATGTCGTGCCGGGATCGGAATTCGGCTGGCGGAATGGCAGCGGCGTTTGGCCGGAATACTATGAAGATAGCATGGGCACGCAGCTTGATATCGGGCCTGGTTGCCCGACCGGCGTGCTTTCGGGGAAAGGGGCAAAGTTCCCGGCGAAGTACCAGCAGGCGATCTATGCGCTGGATTGGACCTACGCGACCATCCACGCGATCCATCTCGTCCCGCACGGCGGTGGCTACAAGGCCGAGCGGGAAGAATTCATCGCGGGCAGTGGCTTGCCACTCACGGATGCGGTGATCGGGCCGGATGGCGCGATGTATTTCCTCACCGGTGGACGCCGCACGGATTCCGCGCTGTGGCGCGTGACTTACGGTGGCGGCGACAAGGTGGATCCCGTGGAGTTTGCCAGCAAGACGCTGGAACTCGAAGACCGCGCGAAGGCGTGGGAAGCTCTTGGCTCGAATGAGCGTATTGTCCGTTACAAGGCTCACGTCGCGTTGGAGGCGGGGGATCCCGCGGAAGTAGCCGCGGAGCTGGCGACGGAAAATGATCCTTGGCGCATTATCGGCGGCGCGATGGTGCTGGCCCGCACCGGAGGCCCCGAGCATCGAGGTACCATCTTGGAAGCGCTAGGCCGCTTGGATGAATCGAAGACAGATCTTCAGCAGAAGCTCAATGCCCTGCGCGCCTGCGGCTTGGTTTTCATCCGTCATGGCGAGCCTGCTCCCCAGGAACGCGAGGGTTTGCTCGCCCGCCTGAACGGCGCGTTCCCCACCGGTGAGCCGGTTTTGGATCACGAGCTCTGCCGTATGCTTTGCTACCTGCAGGCACCCGGCATCGTGGGCCGCACCCTTGCTTTGATGGATGCCTCTGGCCCCACGCCAGTGCCGGATTGGCTCAGCTTGGCCAAGCGGAATGCGGACTACGGCAAAGTGGTGGAGGAAATGATCGCGAATCTCCCGCCGGCGGAGGTCATCCACTACATCTACTGCCTGCGGGTGGTGAAAGGTCCTTGGGAGCAGGAGGAGCGGAAGCGTTTCTTTGCTTGGTTCGAAAAGCTTCTTAGCAAGAAGGGAGGCGCCAGCTACGCCGGATTCATCGAGGACTTGAAGAAGGAGACTCTGGCGACCGCTACTCCCGAGGAGCGCGAGTGGATCGCGAAGCTCGCCACTGCCCCGGCGACGAACGCGCTGGCGGATCTTCCCAAGGCTCAAGGCCCGGGCCGCGAATGGACCATCGATGAGGTGGTCAAGCTTGCGGATGAAGGCCTGACCGGCCGTAACAAGGAGAACGGCCGGAAGATGTTCCAAGCCAGCCTCTGTGTCGCCTGCCACCGCTTCGGCGCGGAAGGTGGTGCTACCGGGCCGGATCTGAGCGCCCTCGGTGGCCGCTTTAACGTGCGGGATCTGGCGGAAGCCATTCTCGATCCGAGCAAGGTGGTGTCCGACCAGTATGCCTTTGATCTGATCACGAAGACCGACGGATCCCAGGTCACGGGCAAGCTGCTCGATGAGAAGGATGACCACTGGATCATCGCGACCAGTCCCTTTGACTTTAGCCAGACCGTCGAGATCGAGCGGAACCAGATTAAGGACAAGAGGCTCTCGCCGGTCTCGCCCATGCCGCCGGGCTTGATCAATAGCCTCAATCCAGACGAACTGAAGGATCTGCTGGCCTACATTCTCGGCAAGTGATCAGGGATTGATCCGTTTTGAACGAAGGGCGGCGTAGTCATCAAGTCGCCGCTCGAGTTCTTTTGACATGGAGGCTGCTCGCTCCGCTCGGTCGGTTGCGAGGTTCTTCGACTCGGAAAGATCCTTGGATAGATCGTAAAGCTCCGTGGAAGCATCCGCGTAGTTGTGGATGAATTTCCATGTTCCTTCATGGAGCACGGAAAAGTGGTCGTTGTTGTGACCGTGCGGGTAGTGGGTCACGAGCCATTGCGGGCGATGGTAGCTGGTGTCCCCCCTGAGGTAAGGAGTAAGATCATGGCCATCGGCGGAAGCGACGTCCTTCACTCCAGCCAGGCTGAGCAGGGTAGGGAAGAGGTCGGCGATGTGAACGAGATCGTCCGTGCGGGAAGCGGCTTGAACGGGCAGTGCGGATTGCAGCGGATTCACAGTGTCCGCTTTGGCCCATGAAGCGATCATCGGCACGCGCATGCCTCCTTCATAGCGCATGCCTTTCTTTCCCCGGAGCGGAGCATTGCCCGAGACTGCCGGATTCATGTTGTTGTTGGGGATCGGCGCATCCCCGCCATTGTCCGATATAAAGATGACGAATGTCTCGTCGGCGATTCCGAGTGCCTCGAGCTTGGCGAGGATGTCGCCGAGCGAGCGGTCCATCCCCTCGATCAAAGTCGCGTAAGCGTGTTGTGGAGGCGTGAGGTCGGGATAGTTTGCGGCGAAGCGTGGATCGGTCTGGAAGGGGGAATGCACGGCATAGTGGGCCATGTAGGCGAAGAACGGCTTCTCATCCTTGGCGGACTTCTCGATCTCGGCACATAGTTCTTGAGTCAGCACGTCGGTAAGGAATCCGTCGCTGCCTTGCCATTTTTCGAGGCCGGTGACGTGATTGGATCCCTTGCCGAAGTTTTCCTTTGCGAAATAAGACGCCGGATGACCGATCTCATTTCCGGCGATGTTCACGTCGAATCCAATCCCCTTCGGATCGGCTGCCCAGGTGCCCTTGCTGCCGAAGTGAGCCTTGCCGCAGTGAATCGTGTGATAGCCGGCGGCATGGAGAATCGACGGCAGTGGTTTCTCGGATTCGGCCATCCCCTTGCGTAACCATTCATCCGGCGAGCGCAGGTTCGGCACATCATTGTCACCATTCTCCGCGCCGGTCGGGCTGGTCCAATTCGTTACCCGATGCCGGGCAGGGTTTTTCCCGGTCATCAGGCTCACTCGTGATGGCGTGCAGACGGGGTGGGCGTAGGCTCTCGTGAACTTCATTCCGCGTGCGGCCAGTGCTTCCATATTTGGAGTCCGGTAGCGGCGGTTCAGATCCGTGGTCACGGGTTTGCCATTTGCATCATGAAGGAAAGGTAGCGAGGTATCTTGCCAGCCCATGTCGTCCACCAGGAAGACAAGCAGATTTGGCTGCTCCATGGCGGATGCGGTCCAACTGCAGCTGATGATCAGAAGTGAAACGAGTGCCTTCACGGATGCCGATACACCTCTCCGCAGCAAGGTCCTGCAAGGAATTTCCTGAAAGCGGCAAGGGCTTGCGCAACCATCCCGCCGCGCGGCGGTTACCCTTCCGCAACGCGACTCCTACCGCCATGCTCCAAGCTGCACCCGAAGAATGGACGATCTTCGAAGCCGCGCACCTGCTCCGCAGGGCCGGATTCGGCGGATCTCCCGATGAGATCAGGCTCTTTCATTCAATGGGTCGCCGGAAGGCGGTGGAGAGTCTGCTGGCCGCGGATGAAGAACTCGATGCCTTTCCTCTTCCTGGATGGGCGACGTCGGAGGAAGCTGCAGCTGAAGCCCGTGAACGGGTTGCGCAAGCCCGCGAACTGCGTCAGTTGACCCGCGATCTGTCTCCGGAAGAAGCAGACAGGAAGCGCCGCGAATTTCGTCAGAAGCAACAGCGGACGGAACGTCAGCATTCGGTCGAAGGCCAGGGTTGGTGGTTCAACCGCATGCTGAGAACTCATGCGCCCTTGCGCGAGAAGATGGTGCTTTTCTGGCACGATCACTTTTCCACTTCCTTCCAGAAGGTGAAGCAGCCGGTTCTGTTGATGAAACAGAATGAACTCTTCCGGAAATACGCCATGGGATCCTTCAAGGACCTCACGCATGAGGTCGTGAAGGATCCTGCGATGATGCTCTATCTCGACACGCAGAATTCGAGAAAAGGCAAGCCGAACGAGAATTTTGCCCGTGAGGTGATGGAGCTCTTCACTTTGGGTGAGGGGAATTACACGGAACAGGACATCAAGGAAGCCGCCCGCGCTTTCACCGGCTATCAGATCAATCGCCTCGATGGCACGGTCACCCATAACAAACGCCAGTGGGACAATGGCGAGAAGGCGATCTTCTCCAAGAAAGACCGCTATGACGGCGATGGAGTGGTGGACTTGATCTTCGAACAGAAGTCCGCAGCCACTTATCTTCCGGGCAAGCTCTGGGAATACTTCGTCGCGGAGAATCCGCCGCAGGAAGGCGTCGATGCCTTGGGCAAAAGCTTCCGCGCCGCGAACTTCCGAATCGAGCCACTGCTTCGGGAGATCTTCCTTTCGAAGGCTTTCTATGCGGAAAGCGTGATGCACAACCAGATCAAGAGTCCGATCCAGTATCTCGTACAGATGCTGAAGGAACTCGAACTCCGCCAGGCTCCAGCTGCTTACATCCTCTCCGCCCAGCAGCAGCTTGGGCAAGTTCTCTTCATGCCGCCTAACGTTGCGGGCTGGGACTGGGGAAAGGCTTGGATCAATACCAATACCCTGCTCTCCCGCTACAACGTCGCAGGCTTCATTACCAAAGGCTCTCAGGACGACACGCCTCTTGCCAATAATGATGACGGCGCAATGATGGACATGGAAATGGACCGCAAGCAGATGCGGGTCAGCAATGCCATGCAGCGCGCCGCGCAGCGCTGGGAGGGGCCGGACTTCGAAAGGATCGCGCCGCGTGAGCTGCGGGAGGATCCTGAGAAGCTAGTGGATGCTCTGATCTTCCGCTTCTTCCAGATGCCGCTCTCCGGGAAAGAGCGCGAGACCTTCGTCGAATACGCACGTTCGAAGAAGGGTGCCATCTTCACGAACAAGGAAACCGGCGAACTGTGTCACCTGATGCTGAGCACCCCTCGCTATCAGCTCGACTGAACCTGAATTTCCGAAACTGCTTCATCCGATGAAAACTCGACGCGAATTCCTCCGCTCGACCTTGCTTGGTGCTTCCGCGACTTGGACGGTGCCGATGTTCGTCGAACGCACCTTTGCCGACCTGCACATGGGTGCCCGCGACCTTGCGACCCAGCCGGTGACGGGAAAGGACGGTACGATCTTGGTCGTACTCCAGCTTGCCGGTGGTAATGATGGTTTGAATACCCTCATCCCTTTTGCCGACGACGCTTATCACAATGCCCGTCCTCGGCTGGCGAAAAAGGAGAAGGAGATCATCACGCTCGGTGATCACGTGGGCTTGAATGGCTCGATGCCATTTCTTGGCAGCCTGTTTAAGGAAGGAAACCTTGGTGTGGTCCAAGGCGTGGGTTATCCGAATCCGAATCGCTCGCACTTCGTATCCACCTCCATATGGGAAACAGCAGATCTTGAGAATCGCTCCAGCACCGGTTGGATCGGCCGCTATTTCGACAATGCCTGCTCCGGTTCTGATCCGACGGTCGGCATCAGTCTGAACAAGACCCAGCCCGAGTCCTTCGGTGCGATGAAGAATCCCGGAGTATGCCTTAGCTCTCCCGAGCTCTATCGCTGGATTCACGGCGGCGGCGAGAAGGCGCAGGCCGAGGAGTTCTTCGCTTCCCTCAATTCTCCGGAGGATGACGACGATAGCCCGGTTGATGGCGCATCAATCGACATGCCTGCAGGTGGGCGGACCGGTGGCATCGAGGGCGAAAGCAACCTCGCATTCCTGGAGCGTGTGGCGATGGATGCCCGGGTCAGCTCCGCCAAGATCCTTGAGCTCGCAGCCAAGTATAAGACGAAAGTCGCTTACGAGGGCACACCGATCGCCCGCAGCCTGAACATGGTCTCCCGTCTTATCGCCGGTGGCATGCCGACCCGCGTCTACTACGTGAGCCATGGTGGCTTCGACACCCACAACCAGCAGGTGAACTCGCACGACCGCTTGCTGGGCCAGCTTGACCGTGCGCTGAAGTCCTTCTTCGCCGATCTCAAGGCGCAGGGAAATGCGGAGCGTGTGGTGCTGATGACCTTCTCCGAGTTTGGCCGCCGCGTTGCGGAGAATGCCAGCGCCGGTACCGACCATGGTCGCGCGTCCTGCCTCTTCGTGGCCGGCGAAGGCGTGAAGGGCGGCCTCTACGGCAAATATCCAAGTCTTACCGACCTCGACCAAGGCGATCTCAAGCACACCGTCGATTTTCGCGGAGTGTACGCCTCCGTGCTGGAGGGATGGCTGAAGACTCCATCGAAGCCAGTGTTGCGGGGCGACTTCGCGAAGCTCGGCTTGATTGGATGATCCTGCCTCGCAAGACACGGATTTAAGCTGCAAGGCGGAAGCCGGAGGACAGTATTCGTGGTGATGAAACCCATGATTTCCTGCTTCGCCGCCGTGGCCGTGTTGGCCTGCCACGCTTCCGCTGCTGATGCGGTCACCGCGGTTCGGGAGGGGAGGCAGTTGGTGGTGCGGTCTGGAGCGAGAGAAATTCTCCGCTATCAGGCCGAAGAGGGTGAACTCCCACGCAAGGACATCAGGGAGATCTTTACCCGCGGCGGCTACATCCAGTCGATCCACTCGCCTGCGGGCAAGCTGGTGACGGATGATTTTCCGCCAAATCACCTGCATCACCACGGCATCTGGAGCCCGTGGACGAAGACGGAGTTCGAAGGCCGTGAGCCGGATTTCTGGAACATGGGCGACGGCAAGGGCCGCGTGGAATTCGTCTCGGTCGGCGAGACCTGGGCGAAGGACGGGAAGGTGGGATTCAAGACGAACCACCGCTTCATCGACATGACGGCGAAACCGGAGAAGGTGGCGCTATTGGAAACTTGGAACGTGTCGGTTGGCGCGGAAGAAAAAGCTTACGTCATCGACATCGACATTACCCAAACCTGCGCGACCGATTCGCCGCTGAAGCTGCCGGAGTATCATTACGGCGGTTTGGGATTCCGGGGGAATCGTGCTTGGGATGGTGCGGCAAATCTCAAGGTGCTCGCGGCTTCCGGCCTCACGGATCGGGACAAGGTGAATACCGCGAAGGAGCCGTGGTGCTGGGTCGGAGGTGAAGTGGAAGGTGCGGCTTGTGGTGTCACGATCCTCAGCCATCCCTCGAATTTCAGGGCGCCGCAGCCGATCCGGCTTCATCCTACGGAGCCGTTTTTCTGCTATGCGCCCCAGCAGACCGGGGCGATGGAGATTGTTCCCGGAAAACCGTATCAGGCGCGCTACCGGATCATTGTGACGGATGGCGAGGTGGACGTAGAGGCGATTAGGAAGTGGGCGGAGGATTACGCGAAGGTGAAGTGATGCGACTTCTTCTTGGCGAAGCCCATCCCCTGCGGGTTCAATTCCCGCGTGACCGATGACCTACGCGCCAAGTTCGACCGCGGCCTCGCGCTCTTCGATCTGGATGGCACCCTGATCGCTTGGGACACGCAGATGCTTTTCTGCGATCATGTCCTGAAGCGGGAAGGGTGGCGGCGTGCCTATCTGCTGTTCTTCTCCGCGTTCCTGCCGGCTGCGAAGGTGCTGGGCGATGAAGGGATGAAGCGGATTTTCCTTTGCTACCTTTGGCGCGTAGACCGGCAGAAGCTGGAGGAATGGGTGCGGGAGTTCGTGGCGAACTTCTTTCCCGGCCGATGCTATCCGGAGCTGCTGGAGAAGCTGAAGGCTCATCAGGAAGCGGGGCATCTCACGGTGCTCGCTTCCGCGAGCCCCGAGTTCTATGTCGTCGAGGTCGCGCGGGTGCTTGGCTTCGACATCGCGCTGGGCACACCGGTGGAGAGCGGGGATGTGATGCCGCTGCTGCCGGAGCTGACCAATCACAAAAGCGGGGAGAAAGTACGACGTCTCTCGGAGATCCTCGGCTCCCCGATCGAAGGCGCTTGGCCATCGAGTCATGGTTACTCCGATAGCACGGCGGACCTGCCGATGCTGGAGTGCTGCATGGAAAACACCCTGGTAAACCCGTCCTCGCGGCTTACAGCCATAGGCGAGAGCCGTGGCTGGGAGATCGTCCGCCCTGCCAAGCCATGGAAGGGCCGCGGAGGACATGTGGTGGAGGTGCTGCGGCGCATTGCGGGGCTGTAAAAAACCAAAGCCCCCCGGCATGCACCGGGAGGCTTTGGCAGAACAGGATAACAACCGTTACCGAATCAGAACTTGAAGCGGAGGCCCAGCTCCACGCCCACGTCGTCACCGATATCGACCGGAACGTTGAAGATCTCGCTGTCGTCCACCCAGATGTAGCGGGCGCCGGTGTAGATCTGGAAGTTAGAGGTCACGTCGTAGCCAACGCCCACGAAAGCCTGGGCGGTGAATTCCACGGAGTCATCGCTGAAGGGACCCACTTCGGTGTCCACGAACGCAGCACCAAGGCCGACGCCGCCGTAGACGGAGAAGCGGTCGTTGATGTTGTAGTCCAGCTTGTAGTTCAGCGTGACGGGGATGACGTCGGTGGTGAGGAAGGACTCGTCGAATTCAGCGTAGGCACCTTCAAGGAAAAGGGAGTGGGTGATCGGGCCGCTTTCAGCCAGCTTCAGACCTGCGTGCAGGGTGTAGTAGGCTTCTTCGTTGTCGATCAGGTAGCCGACGGAACCACCGGCGAACCAATTCCACAGCGACGGGGAGGCCGACGGAGCGGGGGTGTAGGAGGTGGTGGTGGACGTATCGCCGGCAAGGGCGGCTGCGCTCATACCGAGCGCGAGGCCAAGGGTAACAAGGGAGTTCATAACGATGCGATTTTCCCATTCGCCACGTTCATGGTAAAGGGGAATTTCGGAGGTGTTGATTTTCAGTTTTAGCAAACCGCCTCTCACAGGAGCGGCGGCGGGTCTGACACCTCGGTCACCTTTACCGGTTTGGCAAGGAGGCCATCGATTTTCGTTAGAAGGTCCACAGATGGAGTGACTTCCCCCTCTGTTAGCTCGCGCAGGAAGGTGCTCCAGTAGGCGGGAGCATGGCCTTCGTCGCGTGAAAGGATCAGCGCCAGTTCGCTCAGCCGGCCGCTTGCCGCGAGCTGCTTGCGAGTGCGGCGCAGCCAGCTCTCGAAATACGGGCGGTCCGGCTTGGCGTTGAACACGGACCGCACCTTAGCTCCAGCGCTGGAAGGCAGCAAGACGGGACCTCAAAGCCCAGTGGGCTCCACTTGGGCAACGGCCATTGCCGCGATGCCTTCGCGGCGACCGACGAAGCCCATCGTCTCATTGGTGGTTGCCTTGATCCCCACGCGAGCGGGATCGAGCCTCAGGGCCCGGCCGATGTTCTCTTTCATCGCTTCACGGTGCGGGAGCACCTTCGGCGCTTCGGCCACCAAGGTGCTATCAATATTGACCAGCTTGTAGCCCTGTTCGCGGCAAAGGGCGGCGGCCTTCTCCAAGATCTTCAGGGAGCAAATGTTCAGGCACTGCGGGTCACCGGGCGGGAAGTAATGGCCGATGTCCGGAAGTCCGAGAGAACCAAGCACCGCGTCCGCGATGGCATGGCACAGCACGTCCGCATCCGAGTGGCCATCCAAGCCATGGGTATGCGGGATCTCCACACCTCCCAAGATGAGAGGGCGGCCTTCCTTGAAACGATGAACGTCGTAGCCGAAGCCGATCATGAAGACAGTGAGAGTCGGGTGTTGAGAGTTGAGAGCAGGAAGCTGCGCCTTAGAGGATCTCCTCGATGGGGATCTGGCCGTTGGTGGCGACGATCGACCAGGCGTCGGCATCCTTCGCAGGTTCGAGGACGACCTTGCCGCCTGCGGCTTCGACGAGCAGCTTGCCAGCGGCGATGTCCCAGAGGGAGATACGGGATTCGATGTAGCCATCAAGGCGGCCGCTGGCGATGTAGGCCATGCCGAGGGCGGCGCTGCCCATCATGCGCATCTTGCGGGCCTTCAGGGAGGCCTTGCGGAAACGTTCCAAGCCGGTGGTGAGGGCTTCCTCGTCCTTGCCGCAGCCAACGAAGAGCGCGCACTCCGCGAGCTTGGTGCGGGAGCTGACCTTGATCGGCTTGCCATCGAGCATCGGCACGCCGCCTTTTTCGACGGTCCAGGTTTCGCCGATGATCGGATCGTGGATCACTCCGACCACGACTTCGCCTGCAACGCGGAGGGCGATCGAGACGCAGAAGTGGGGGATGCCGTAGTAGAAATTCACCGTGCCATCGATGGGATCGACGATCCACTGGCGATCGCTGTCCTGATTCCCGCCGATGCCTTCTTCGCCGTAAAGCGCATCGCCCGGGCGAGCGCCGAGCAGGATGTCCTCGATCAGCTTCTGTGATTCCTTGTCGAGGGCCAGCTTGATGTCGTGATGGGTCGCTTCATCGACGGCCGCTTCGAGGCCGAAGTTGGCTTTCAGCAGCTTGCCGGCTTCCTTGGCGGCGTGGATGGTGAGTTCGAGGTCGGTCACGGGCGGAGGGTGGTCGAAGTAAAGGAGGGTGCCAAGGGGAGAAACGGGGAATGGCACCAAGTCGAGCAGCAGTAAGGGTTTCCACGGGAAAGACGCAGGAAGAGCCGGGCCTACGGATCGGGCTTCGGCCCTTCATGACTGCTAGGGGTCCGGACGCGCCCTTGGCGCTGAAGAGGAGAGCCGTCCTGAATCAGAGCTCTGCGGAAAATGGGGCCGGGTATCCGGCGTCGGCTTAGTTGCTCGCTCGCTCTGCCGCCAAACGCTCGATCTCCCGGACGAGGCGCGGGGCGAGGTGGTGTTTTTCGTCCTCGGGCAGCGCTTCGACGTGTTCGGGGAAGACGAGGAGGACTTCATTGCGATCCGAGTCGAAGCCGATGCCGGGCTTTGAGACGTCGTTGGCGATGACGAGATCGCAGCCCTTTTTCCTCAGTTTCTCGCGGGCGTTCTGCTGGAGATTCTGGGTCTCCGCGGCGAAGCCGACGAGGGTGCCGGTGAAGCCGAAGTCGCCACGCACGGAACCGAGGATATCGGGGGTGCGGACGAGTTCGAGGGTCAGGGTTTCGCCGGTCTTCTTGATTTTCTGATCGGAAACCACCGCGGGACGATAGTCGGCGACGGCGGCGGCGAAGACGGCGGCATCCATCTTGCCGATGTAGCGCTTCACGGCGTCAAACATCTCCTCCGCGGTTTCGATCGGAAGGAAGTCCACGCCCTCCGGGATATCGAGCTGCGTGGGTCCGGAAACCAGCAGCACGGCATGACCGGCGCGTGCGAAGGCGTCGGCCATGGCATAGCCCATCTTTCCGGACGAACGGTTCGTCAGGTAGCGCACCGGATCGAGGGCCTCGCGAGTGGGGCCGGCTGTGACGAGGACGCGCATGGTTGAGCGAAGAGCTGGGAGCGAAGAGGTGAGAGTAAGAGGGAAAGGCAGAGTGCCTAGTGATCAGTGGAAGAACGGGTGAGGCGGAGCCGGGGGTGTCTCCGGCTATTTGCTCTCAACTCTCAACGCGCTGTCTTACTTCTTCTCTTCTTTCGGGGCTTCGGCGGCGGGCTTGTCGGCCTGCGGTTTCTTCAGGTCTTCGAGCTGCTTCTTGGCATCGGCGAGTTGCTTTTCATCCAGCTTGCTCGTGATGTCGCCGAGAAGGGTCTTGGCATCGGCATCGCCGCGATCCACGGCGAGGGAAGCGAGGGCCCATGCCTTCGGGAGATCTTGCGCGGTGCCGAGGCCTGCGGCGTGGAGGCGGGCCAGGCCGGTGGTGGCGGCGGCGTGGCCTTGGTTGGCCGCCAGCGAGTAAAGCTGGCCCGCGTTATTGTAATCCACCGGCACGCCCATGCCGCGCTCGTAGAGGGTAGCCAGATTGTTCTGGGCGGCGGCGTGTCCGGCCTTCGCGGCCGCGGTGAACCATGCCACGCCCGCAGCCGGATCGCTCAGGCCGAGATTTCCGGAGACGTAGAGCAGGCCGAGTTCGTTCTGAGCCACCGGCAAGCCGGCATTGGCGGAGGAAAGCAGATATTTGTAGGCGGCGAGGAGGTCCGGCTTCTCGTCCTTCGAGATGCGGGAGGCGAGCTCCAGTCCTGCGAGCGGGCTACCGGCTTCGGCGGCCTTGTCCAGCCACTCACGGCCTTTTTCCTCGCTCTTCTCAAGACCAGCCTTCCCTTCGAGATGGAAGCCGGCGACGCGCAGCAGGCAGTCCGGCTGTTTTTCCTCGGCACCCTTCTGGTACTGGGCGAGCGCGGCCTTATCGTCCTTCTTCACGTTTTCCTCGAAGTCGCCGAGCGCGAGATAGGCGGCGAATTGCTTTTTCTCGACCGCCTTCTGCAACCACTCGCGGCCTTCCTTTTCATCGCGGAGTTTCTCTTCCCCATTGAGCAGGCGGGAACCAAGCGGGATCAGCGCGTTTTCATCGCCGAGGGCTGCGGCCTTCTTGTAGAGATCGAGCGACTTCTTGGCGTCGGCCTTGTCCTTGAAGCCGAAGGCGCCTTCGTAAAGACGGGCCAGCAGCAGGATCGCAGGAGTATCACCGGCTTCGGAAGCGGAGGTCCACCATTGGGCGGCCTTGTTGAAATCGGGCTTTTCGCTGAGCAGGCCGCGGAGGAAGGCCTCACCGAGGATGCGTCCGGCATTGGCCGGGTCGGTCTTTGCGGCGGATTCCAGCGACTCGCGGGCTTCCTGGCGGTCCTTCTCCTCCTTCGAGTTCAGAAGGATCAGGGCGCGGCGGTAGGTGGCGTCCTTATGACCGGCGGCAGCGGCCTTCTTGTAATTCTCCAGCGCGGCATCGCGCGAGGCGGGCAGGCCCTGGCCGGTTTCCGCGGCGAAGCCGAGAAGGAAGAGAGCATCGGCATTGCCCTTCTCCGCCAAGGGCTTGGCGAGTTCCACGCCAGCCGTGTGGCGGCCTTCGCGATAGGCATCCATGGCGGCCTTCGCGGGTCCTTCGGGGACCGAGGGGACGGCGGCAGGAGAACTGGCACCGAGGCTGACCGCGGCAGGGGCGACGGTCGAGGTCACGGTGGCGAAGGCAAGGGCAAGCAGGAGGGCTTTAGCGGTCACGCGCCCATTTAGGGTGCGGGGACGGGGGAGCAAAGAGGAAAGAACGGGACTCATGTCTCAGATGGCTGAAATGGTTGGGAAAAAGGAGGGTCGGAGGTCGGAGGAGCGGGTGGCGGCTCACCTGTTAAGCCTGTTAAAACAGGGAAATTAACAGGTGGGACGGGGTGGGGTGGTCAGCTCAGGCGAAACGGGCCTGCATGGCGGTGAGGTACTCCTGAACTTGGGACTCGTCGTGTCTCCCTTCGGCGCTTTGGGCGAGTTGCTCGACGAAGTCATGACGCGGGCCTCTGATGGCTTGAAGATCGTCGAAGTCGATCCCGAGCTCCCCGGCGAGCCGGCGCCATGCTTCGCGGATGCTGGCAAAAGAGCGGACGAGGGTTTTGTGGGCGTCTGTCTCCCATTTCGTGCCGGGGGAAGAGTAGCCGAGGTAGTCGATCGCCAAGCCGCGTAGATCCACTTCCACGAAAGAGCCGATCTTTTCGAGGGCTTGCATGGTCCCGACGTAGGCATCCTCATTGGCGACGTACCGTTTCTTCGGGCAGCTTTTCTTGAGGCGCAGCACTTCCTCGGTGTCCTTCCTCGCCAAGGCGGAGACGGTGGCCGCGACCCTGTCCCGGGCGTTCAGGGTGGTGTAGATGGTTTCCTTGATCTTCATGATGGGATCCGGTTCTGCGGTGCGGGTTCCGTTCTCAGGCCTTGGTATTCTTGCCGGAGACCGCACGCTCGAGAGCTTCGAGGCGTGCCTTGAGTTCCTCAGCCTCGGCGATCCGGACGAGCTGGCTGGCGAGGCCGACGAGTTGGGCGGCGGTGTCCGGTGAAATCATTCCGGCGAGCGCCGCGCGAAGGACGGCCTCTGCCATGGGGTAGGGGCCGGAGTCCGGGGGCAGCTCCACCACAATGGGGGCGGCGGCCGATCTGAGCCGCGGGTGAACGCGTTCCATCACCAGCTTGGCCGCGGACACATCTCCGGCCATGGCTTTGCTCACCATGACTTCGGCGATGGAATCGGCGTCCTCCTTCAAGAACAGGGGCGGACCACCCTGAGCGATGCGGGGCCTGCCATTGGGATTGCCGGAGCGGCCCGGGAGGAATTGGCCATTTGGCGTGCGAGGGGTTTCAGCGGATCCGGAATTCCGGGCGGCGGTTCCCGATGACGGGAGATTTGTTGAACTAGACATGCGGCGAGCATGCCATCGGGGGATGGGGAGCGATAGAATTGGCAGTGGTCCCCAAGATGCGATGGCAAGGAAGCCGGTGAAGTCTGGCTGAGTTCATCTTTGGAATTGAGAATGTTAACTAGGGATGAGGTCGCTTGCGTGTCTCAATCGTCTCCACAACGAACTCGACATTCAGTCGTGCTTCACCAGTCTGCCCTCGAATTACTTCGGAGCTGCCCATGAAGTTGTGTCTACCCCGGCGCTAATTTGCGTCCTATCTTTGCTTTCGGACTCGGCCCTTTCTCAAGAAAGTGGCGCTCTCCCAATTTCTGAAATTGGGCAAAAGGAGGTTCCCGACATGATCGTGGAAGACAGCGTCGTCCGTGCCCTTGCATCGAGAACGCTCACCCTTCTTCGCGCACAGCCATCTACTCTGCCTGATCCTGCCGCGGAGCCTGTGGTGAAATCCGCCCCTTCCACCAGAACGGGTGGTGTGGATTTCTCAAGTTGGCACCGCGCTGCCAGTTATCTCGTAGGTGTGCGTGCGACGGTCTATGACAAGCGGAGAACTTTTCTCCAATGGCAGGATCCGGAGAGCCGCGTCGAGCACGAGGCGTGGAGCAATATCGATTTCAATCACCTTTCCTCGGTCAGCGATGTCGAGTCTGTTGATAGGAGGTGGATTTTGTTTCTTGTGATCGTGAATATTGACACTTCGGTGGTCAATCCTGCTACAGGACAGGCGGTTACGGAACCCACACATCCCCCTATTCCTGAGGATGATGGTCCGAAATTTGTGGTGACGAAGGGCGACACCACCGACCCGCGCTCTACAGCGCCCCTTCATGCGCTTCACAAGCTCTACGCGGAGAAGTCGGACGAGTTGATCGCGGCCGCTGAAGTGCAGAAGCAGACCAGGGAGCAGATGGCGCAGGAAGAAGCAGACCAGAGCCAGCCAAGAGATAATGTCATGTGGTTCCGTCCCAAGAAAGGAAGCCGTTACCTCCAGCAAGAGGGAGGTGGTCGATGAGATCGCTCATTCTTGCCTCCACGCTCCTGTGCCAGGTTCTTCACTCGCAGGTGATCCAGCCCCAGCCCCAGCTGCTGCCTGGGACGGGCGGCACGTGGAACGTCCAATGGCTAGGCATCCAAGGACGTAGCTACTTTCTTCAGGCCTCCGATGATTTGGTGAGCTGGCACTACGCTCCTCTGATCGAGGCGGGTAATGACGAGATCATCGAGTATGAGACGGGAGCCCTTGGGAGCCGCCATTTCCTCCGTTTGGCCTATGTCAATCAGACGGCGAGCAATCTCGATACTGCGGATTTTGACGATGACGATCTCGGGAACCTCGCCGAGATCAATGTCCACCACACGGATCCGCTGAAGCAAGACACCGATGAGGACGGAATGCCTGACGGCTGGGAGATCAACCACGGGCTGGACCCGAATGACAACGGCTCGATCAGTTTCGTGAACGGTCCTTCCGGAGACAAGGACGGCGATGGCATCCCAAACATCCAAGAGTTCCAAGGGGGGACCGATCCGGTATCGCCCGGAAGTTTCCCGGTGAGCCTGATCTTTGTAGAAAGGACGGCGAACCAGAATTTCTCCACTCCTAGCGGGACCCTCCACAAGTGGGCTTCCTGGCTGCCGGAGGAGTCTTCCACGGACACCATCAGCAGCTTCTCAAGCCCCCAAGGCATGTCGGGACAGCTTGAAAGTGCCTTCACGTTTCCGGCGCTTCCTCCGACAAAGGCCACGATCTCTCCTATCGGAGGCACGGTTGGGGCGGTAAGTGCCAACTACGGTTCGACGGAAAGCGGGGGAGGCAGGTCAGTTCAGGGCCATGTCCAGCATGGACGTTTTTGGCTCAAGGCGACGCCCTTGGATATTGCCAAGGGAAGAGGGAGCCAGAAGTTCCTGAAGATGGTCGATCGCTATACCGGTCCTTACAGCGGAGGCTCGACACGGGTTGAACGCCTGATCACGGTTGAGAAGCTGGAAGCCCAAGCAAGCACGGGATATTCCGAACCCTTCGATATCAAGCCCGAGGTGATTACGGGTCCCGGGAACTTTTTTTCGAGCACGATCACTATTTTGACCCCGGTGAGTATCAAGCCGGTGGAGGGAATGGCCGGGGTTGTAGGCGATATGGTCCCTAGCAACCAGACCACGGATCCCGAGCTCCATTTCGTAACACCGAAGAAAACTGTCGAGATCGCGGAGGATTATGTCACTTTCACGGCGACTGGAATTACGGAGCAGCAGATTACGAATGGTGATGCGGAGCAGATTGTGGAATGGGATGGAGGGCAGCCGGTTCTTAATGAGCCGTTGAAACGGAAGGTGAGCCGGGCCGTTGCTGATAAAACCCCGATCCGAATCAAGACCCTTGGGAAATTCGGCGGGCAAGAAGTCGCGAAAGTCAACGTTTGGGTGATTTGGTGTGATTGCGCTATTGAGGATTATGAGAACGTGGCATTTTTGGTGAACCGTACGCCGGACATCTTTGAGCCAGCGGGGTCTACCTACGGAGGGATAATGCTTAGGCCTCAAGAGCATTGGAGGTTTCGCTTCAAGATCTCGCCTGCGGAGATGACCTCGGGAGAGTCGGATCGACCGGATCTGGAGGGACCGAATACGACGCCTGTTCCAGGTGGTTTGAAACAACACATGATGGAGCCGCAGTTTCCTGCGGATCATGCTGCCTTGAAGTGGGATGTTTCGAGGAGAGTAGAGTTCACGATACTGAATCCCAATCTTATTCCTAAAGAGAAGTTTCCCGGTTCTTACGTGTTTAAGAATCAACCGAAGGTGTCGGATCCAGTAGTCTCGTTCCCTCAAAATCCTGTAGAAGGCAATGATGATCCGTCTGGGCAAAACTGGCGTGATGAGGATGACAATCCGTACCGTGAGCTGGTGGAGAACGGGCTAAGTCACTCGGTTGGAGAGATTTCGTCCTATGATGGCCCTATCTTTGGTTTCAAGGCAACGATGGGAGTCGGGGGGCAACCTTGGCTCAGGTTGCAAATTTCCAAGAATTTGCGAGGGTGGAGTTGGAGAGCGAGAACAAGGGCGGCGGAGATAGGACATGGTATAGAATCTCCGACTACGTGGAGTGGCATCATGTGATGGCGGCGACGTTCGGAGAGGAGCCTGGCGGTGGTTCTATATGGGCCAATAGCGGTTCAACATTTGGAAGAGGTAGGTTTGAGGTCCCGGAGTAGCAATGCGATGAAAGTGATTTTTAGCTGTGTGTTTTTTTCCGTTGCAACCACGGGGATTGGTAACTGTGGGCCACTGATGGAGATGAACAACGAAGATCTCGGGAAAGCCCTGAATGGCTGGGATGTTTCCGGTTTCGACGAAAATGTTCTGAAGGAAGAGCTTGAAGGGGATTCGGCAGCGGCATTCATTGAGAAATGCAAGAGGGACCCTCAACTTCGAAAGTCTCTCTCGGGGCTCTGTCAGCACGTTGAGAGCGACAAGTTGAGGGATGAATTGATCCAATACGTTCTGCAAGAGCCGGACGTGTGGCTCGAGGCGAGGAACACCCCAGACTATGGGAAGGCCGCTGCAATGCAGGCTATGGTCTTTGTTGAAAAGACACTCCGCAAGGAGTTCGATCTGGATCATGGTGACATGTCGTCCCTGTGTGCTGCTGTGATGGACCGAAATGGGAGGGGGCAAATTTTGAAGCTTGTTGATCGGCTGGTCCTTTTGCCTAAGGAGCAGCGAAGGAGGGGCGATCCGGAGATGGAAGCCTTGGTGGCCAATCTTTGGAAGGTCGGAGCAGGGTTCGACATCAGCAGCGCAGAGAGCAACGTGGATTCTAGGCCCCCGAAAACTTATGTCGGGCAGGAAGTGACAGATCGAAAGGATGGTGCTGAAGCCAGACAAGTGAAGGGAGGAACAGACTCAGGCGGGAGTTCGAGTACTGCCAAGTTCGCTTTCTTGATCCTTGCAACGGTCGCTGCCGGGATTGCGGCCTTCTTTGCTTTTGGCAGAAAAAATAGGTGATGAGAGTTCTTGGGCCAAAGACTTTGTTGGTTGCAGTCTTTCTGCCACTTGTTTCTATTTCCGCGGAAGACCTGCCTGATGATTTTTCAGACAGTCTCTAAGCCTCGATCTTCGATTTTTTGGGTTCGGCCAATGCTTGTCATTGGTTGTATCATTTTTTGCTGTCGATTGGACGGAGCAGAGTCCGAAGAATTTAGTCAGCTGAGGGTAATCGATGC
This sequence comes from Luteolibacter luteus, assembly GCF_012913485.1. Taxonomy (GTDB): domain Bacteria; phylum Verrucomicrobiota; class Verrucomicrobiia; order Verrucomicrobiales; family Akkermansiaceae; genus Haloferula; species Haloferula lutea. The sequence goes on from NZ_CP051774.1 coordinate 4,016,738, forward strand.
GGCACGTGAATTGGATCAGTTGGAAGAGCATGCTACGGAGAAATTGAGCTTTGACTCTCCGGGAGTGAAAGAGGTGGAGGGCTTGATCCGTGAGGATATCAGGAGCAACAGGGGAAGAGGTACCGTTGTGATCCTGAGCGAGTGGGACCCGGGCAGCATGGCTTGGGAGGTTGCGGCTCAAACGATTCTTTATCGGATGAGCAATTGGGAGGCAGTTCCGATGGAAGAAGGGGAAGTGGTGGGGGAGGTTGATCTCGCGGTGATGGTCGATCTCTTCAAAGCCACGATCCGGAAGAATGATAAAAGCGGAGATTACACCCAGAGGAGAGGGCGGATAGGGAGTCCTTACACCTTTCGAAATTTCTATTCTTCCCATCTTGCTCAAGCGGTGGAGCCCCGTCACGGGTACAGTCCTGATGCCAAGAGGGTTCACGATGATCCGAAGCAATGGCTTGAGGACGAGATTCTATCGCGTACCGGTCCTCTGCCCTCGGTGCTGGATGAGCGCGGGGTCAAGTCCGGGGCGGCGGTGAAGACCCGGGCGCCGAAGGGATTACCTGTTCCAAAAGGTGATGGTCCGGAGGATTTGAAGGGAGAGAAGCCGGCTGGCGGATCGTTTGTCGTGATCGTTGCGGTGTTGTCGGGAGCGCTGGTTGTCGGGGTGTTTTATTTTAGGAAGGCTTTTTCGAGGTAGGCCTTCGGCAAAGCTTGGGCTTCGTTTCGATGTCCCGTTGCGACATGGGGAGGCATAGAGGGCGGGAGGATCAATCGGAGTACGCTTTTTTCGAGAGAGCATGAGGGAGCTGTTCGCTAGTAAGGAGGGCGGTGGGGTGAGAGATGCCGCACCAGCGGTCGGCCGGGGGCGTCCGACCCTACCTCTGAGCGAGTAAATTCGGGGGGCGAAGGAGAGGTGATGGGAAATGCTTGAAGGTGCCTGGTTACCGGTAGAGACCTTGGGCACTTGTGAAAGTGGGACTGATGAGGGTTTTGTTCGCAGCGATTGCGGTTGCGATCGCACGCGCCGAAGAGTTGCCAAGTGAGGTTGAAGAGCTTCGTGCGGAAGCCATTGCATCCATCGACCAAGGTCCCCCATCCGAAGGAGAAGATTTCTTGAAGTTGGCCACTCAGCTAGGAGACTTGGGCGACTATGATTTCCTAGGGGTATTGCTTCAACGCGCCATGACTGGGGCCGATCCTGGTCGGGCTCAGATTCTGGTGCGACGGGTGCTGGAGGCTCCAACCGGCACCGAGCTTAAACCTGACCTTTCCGAGGCGCTGATCGACTACATTGATTTCTTACTTCGGGATACCAGACCGGGGGATGAAATCGCGACGGGTCGGCGGTTGGTAAGTCATCGCATTGCAGTGGTCTTGGAGGGCGGCTTGGGAATTTCGAGTTCTGAGTTCGATTACGAGAAGCCTCCAGTGGCGTTAAAATACATCGACGAGGCGAAGCAGGTGATTGCGAGGTTGCGACGCGAAGGCGGGGTTTGCCGGATCACCGAGGAGGTGCAGGGAAGCAGGTCACACCACCTTGCGCGAGAATCGATCATTGCGCGGGATGAAGCCAGAGCATCCGGTGGACAACGTGAGGAGAGGAGGGATCCGCGGGAGAGAGATAAGCTGTCGCCAGCGAAGGAGATTGGAACGAAAGCCGGGCAGGAGGAATTGGGAGCGGGGACGAAATGGGGAATCGGGTTTGGTGTGGCGATCCTCGGCGCGTGGTGTCCGCAACGGCCGGGGGCGATGATGGCCTGCGCGGAGGTCTCGTGGACTCTCGCTGCATGAGGCGTCCTTCAGGACGCAGTGATTGGGGCGGGGTCTCCCGGGACTTCGTCCCGGGCTGTTATAAATCGTCCCTTTGGGACGAGAGAGGCAGGATCACCAATCATCAAACAGTCTGCGCTCCGCGGAAAGTGCGGGGAGGAGGCTAGGTGATGCGAAAGCAATCAGGCGGGCTGGGCAAGGGGATCGGTGGGGGCAGATCACCTGTATCGAAGGGGGAGATGATACGGAATGCTTGAGATAGCCAAGCACCGTAAGAAATCGTAGGCACTCCTGAAAGTGAAAGTGATGCGGATCTTGGTAGTGGTGATTTTCTTGCCGGTTGCCTTTGCGGAGGAATTGCCGGGTGAAGTTGAAGAAGTTAGGTCCGATGCAATTGAGGTGGTGGAAAATGCTGAGTCTGAGGGTCAAGACTTTTTGCTGTTAGTCGGCAAGCTTGCCAAGGCGGGGGAATATGACTTTCTCGGCACGCTGCTTCAAAAGGCGACAGAGAATGGCAAGTTCCAGTTTTCTGAGATTCTAGTGATGAAAGTCCTAGAGGCACCGGCAGGCACCGAATTCAAACCTGATCTTGCCGAGGCGCTGATTGAATACGTTGACTCTGCCCTGCGAAGGTCGAATCTGAGAGATGAAATCGTTACCGGCTTACGAATCGTTAGTCAGCGCATCGCTGTCGTTCTAGAGAACGGGTTGGATATCCCGAGTTCTGAATTTGACTACGAGCAGCCTCCAGTGGCGTTAAGATACATCGACGATGCGAAACAGGCCATTGCGAGATTGAGGCGCGATGGCGGAGTTTGTCGTATTACGCCCGAGGTTGCGGGAGGCAATTCGCATCAACTCGCGCGCGAGTTAATCATCGAGCGGGATGAAGTCAGAGCTTCTGGTGGACAACGGGAAGAGAGGCGAGGTCCTCCGATGAGAGATAGGGTTCGGCCTGTGAAGGAGAATGGGGGGAAAGAAGTACGAGAGGAGTCGCCAGTGGGGACGAAATGGGGGATCGGGTTTGGTGTGGCGATCCTCGGGGTGCTGGCAGCGTTTTTTGTTTGGAGAGGGCGAAGATAGGGAGAATCGGACGATTGATGGGAGGCTCGACCTTGGCGCGTGGTGTCCGCAATGGCCGGGGGCGATGATGGCCTGCGCGGAGGTCTCGTGGACTCTCGCTGCATGAGGCGTCCTTTCAGGACGCGGTGATTGGAGCGGGGTCTCCCGGGACTTCGTCCCGGGATATTATCAATCGTCCCTTTGGGAAGAGAGGGACTGTGTGAGAGGCAGGATCACCAATCATCAAACGGTCTGCACTCCGCCGAAGAGAGGAAGGAGGAGGGATTGTTTGCAAGCGGTCGGCCGGGGGCGTCCGACTCTACCTCAAAGGCAGGATCGTCGATCTAGCGGCACTTCTCGGGATGGACGAGAGGAGGCGATCGGCTTGGATGAGTCCCGCCTCCGTGTGCCCTTTCAGGGCACCGATGTCGGGTGGTGCCTTACCCAGAGCTGCGCGCTGCGCGCTTGCACCGGGCTGCCCACGTTTGCCCCTTCGGGGCATTGGAAGGAGAGGCGTTTGCTAGAGTGCGGCTGATGCGGCGAGTTTCCGAGGTTCGTCGATTGCCGCTGCGAAGGAGCGGGGGCGGGATCTATGGCTGGTTGTCTTGAGGGATGGAATTGCCGTGTTCGTCGCGGAGGCGGGAGCCGCTGTGGATGTAGAAGTGGAGGTGCTTGGTCGTCTGGTGATCGCCGCAGTTGGTGGAGAGGCGGCAGCCGCCTTCCTTTGCGGTGACCTCGCGGCAGATGTCCGCGGCGACTGCGAGCATCTGCTGGACGATGGCCATTTCTCCTTCCTCCAAAGCGGCGAGGGAGCTGATGTGTCGCTTCGGGATGACGACGATGTGAAGCGGCCAGTACGGCCGGGTGTGGTGGAAGGCGAGGACCTCCGGGGTCTCGGCGACGATGTCGACGGGGGTGATGCCGGGGACGACCTGATCGCAGTAGAAGTCCATCGAGCGGTTCAGTAGAGGCTGTCTGGATCTCCGCGGTACTCCTTCTTCGGGTTATTCGCGAAACGTCGCATCTTCGAGCGCTCCCACTCGGGTTGCTTCTTCGCAACAAAAAGAAGGATGAGAAACCCGGCGATGAAGAAGAGCCCCAAAAAGCCGAGCGCAGGGCTAAGTTTTGACGCGATGGCAAAGTGGATGCAGCCCCATACCCAGATGATCGCCCCGACCAAGGAGAGGACGAGCAGCGCGGCAGGGCTGTCCGAGGTGCCGATCATGGATGTTCCAAGCTTGGCCCCGATGATGAGCAATGCACCGACCGGTAGCATCAGAAGGGCGAGGAGTTGGTGGATGGGCTTGGGTGGAGGTGTCATCTTCGGGATATCATGGGTGAATCTGTAACCTGATGACAATACAGATGATGGTCCGGGCGTGGGGGTCCGGAGGCTTACGTGACGCGAGGTCCGAGATAAGCCTGCCGTTCCTTGGCTGGGGCGTTGTCGCGGCGGTGGATCTTCGTGGCGGCAGAGCTTGAAGCAATGCGACCGCCTAAAGGCGGAACTACGTGCGGCGGCGGGGTGAGCGATGCCGCACCTGCGGTCGGCCGGGCGTGTCCGACCCTACCTTTCGAGAGGTTTGGCGGGCGCCCTTCCTGGATGCGGATTTCTCGGAGGTGTGCGCGATCAGCCGGTGGTGCGGAGGCCGGAGGCGATGGCGTTGATGGAGAGGAGCATTTTCGGGAACATGGTTTCCGCTTCGGCTTCCTTTTCATCGGCGACGAGGCCGCGCCATTGCTTGAGGATGGCGATCTGCTGGCGATGGAGGACGCGGAGGGGGGCTTCGCGAATGGCGAGGGTCTTCGCCATGCGGGGGCGGCGGTCGTCCATGCGGCCCTTGTAGAGGCCTTCGAGGAGGTCCTGGGTGCGGCGGAACTCGGCGACGATGATATCCATGAATTTCTTCCGCAGTTCCGGGTCGTCGACCAGGGCGGCGTATTCATTCATGAGATCGAGGTTCGCGGAGGCGAGGTTGGTCTCCACATTGGTGAAGACGTAGCCGAGGAAGGTGGAGTGGGCGAGGACCTCGCGGAGGGCTTCGAATTGCTCCGGGGATTCCTTCTGCATCGCTTCGAGTGCGGAGCCGACGCCGAACCAGCCTGGGAGATAGAAGCGGGCCTGAGTCCAAGAGAAGACCCATGGGATGGCGCGGAGGTCAGCGATGGAGTGGCCTTTCTTGCCCGTACGGCGTGCGGGGCGGGAGCCGATGCGGGAATTCTCCAGTGCGTCGATCGGCGTGACCTGGCGGTAGAAGTTGATGAAGCCCTCGGTCCTGAGCAGGGCCTGATAGGCTTCCTGGCTCTTTTCCGCCAGGAAGGGGAGGAAGGGCTCGGCGGGGTCCTTCTTCGGCGGGGTGTGGCGGTGGTTCGCGGTGGTGATGGCGGCACCAGCGAGGAGGAGTTCGAGATTGTAGGTGGCGTTGGCGAGGTTCGCGTATTTTTGCGCGATGGTTTCGCCCTGCTCGGTCATGCGGAACTCGCCGCTCATCGAGCCGTGAGGAAGCGAGGCCATGAACCAATGGGTGGGACCCGCGCCGCGCGAGATGGTGCCGCCGCGGCCGTGGAAGAAGCAGAGCTTCACGCCGCGCTCATTTCCGGTGACGGTGAGGGCTTCCTGTGCCTGATGGAGTGCCCATTGGGCGGCGAGGATGCCGCAGTCCTTATTCGAATCCGAATAGCCGAGCATGACCTGCTGGCTGGGCTTGCCGCCATTGGCGCGCTTTTCGTTGGTCTTGATGGTGAGCGGATGATCGAGGAAGGCACCGAGGATGCCGGGCGAACGATCGAGATCGTCCATGGTCTCGAAGAGCGGAACCACTTCCAATGCGCACCAGGAGCCGGTGGCATCGTGCTCCATGAGTCCTGCCTCACGGGCGAGGAGGAAGACGCCGAGGAGGTCCGAAAGCTGGCGGGTCATCGAGACGATGAGTGCGCCGAGGCCGGCATCGGTCCACTCTTTGCGGTGTTTCGCGAGGACGCGATAGCAATCGAGGACCGCGTCCGCTTCCTCGCCGATGCGGGCGGAGTCGTGGAGGAAGGGGCGGGGTGACTTGAGCTCCTCCGTGAGGAAGGCGAGGCGCTTTTCCTCGGTCCAGGAGGCGTAGTTCCCGCCGTCTTCCAAGCCGGCGGCGGCGAGGAGGCGGGAGATGGCCTTGTCGTGGAACTCGGAATTCTGGCGGACATCGAGGAGGGCCAGGTGGAAACCGAAGATTTCCAGCTTCTGGCGGAGCGGGCGGAGGTACTGCTCATCGATGAGCGAGCAGCCGACGCCGCGGATGCCATCGGCGAGGAGGCCGAGATCGTTATCGAGGTCCTTCGGCGAGTTGTAGCCGGGATGGCCATCGATCTGGCGCTGGAGGCGCGCGGCGATGAGGCCGGAGAGGTGGCGCCAAGGTTCCTCATGATAGCGATCGTGGAGATCGTTGGTCAGGTCTTCGTCGCCGAAGGAGAAGGTCAGCTCGTCGATGCGGCGCTCAAGGGCATCCGGGATTTCATTGAGCTGGCGGGAAAGGGTGAGTTGTCCGGCGACTTGTTCGAGCTCGCGCTTGAGGAGCTGGAAGGAAGCGCGGCGGAGCATCTCGAGGGCTTTCTCGGTGACTTCCGGAGTGACGAGCGGGTGGCCATCGCGGTCGCCGCCGATCCAGGTGCCGAAGGAGAGGCGCGGGATATTGCCTGCGGCGCGGAGCATTTCCTGAGGGAAGCCGGCATTTCGCCATGCCTCGGTGAAATGAAGGTCCAGGCGATTGAGCGCGGAAGGGAAGAGGTCGCGGAGGTAGTGGATCGCATCGCGCAGCTCGCGGTAGATGTCCGGCCGGACGAGGTGGATCTCGCCGGTGCGCCAGAGGGTTTCGAGGGCGGTGACGATGCGCTCGCGGATGCGGCGGCGCTCGCGATCGGTGTATTTCGGATACTCGTTGCGGACGAGCTCCTCATAGAGGGCGCGGTGGCGTTCGCGAACGGAGGCGCGCTTTGCTTCGGTGGGGTGGGCGGTGAGCACCGGCTGGACGTCGACGTCTGCGAGTACGGCGAGGATTTCCTGCGGGCCGAGGCCGAGCGCGGACATATCGCGCAGTGCTTGGGGCCAGAGGCCGCGGATGGAGTCGGCACCGAGGACCTTTTCGCGTTCACGGCGGGTGGCGGCGGCGACGCGCTCTTCCACCATGTTCAGGAGCTGGAAACCGATCGAGTAAAGTTGCTGGGTGCCTTCCGGCGGGTGGTTTTCCGGGACGGTGCCGGACCATGGGAGATAGGGAATCAGGGAATCTTCGCCCAAGCTCTTCAATGCGTCGCCAAGGCAACCCACGAGGAATGAAAGGGTTTCGTCGATCAGTTCAAATCCTTCGAGGCGGAGTTGCTCGCGGGTCGGTGGGAGCTCGGTCATCGGCGCGGCCAGTGAAGCAGCCGGAGTGCCGGGGCGGGAAGCGGAATGCGCGGCGGAGTGTCATGGGGCGAGCCGGGCCGCCCGCTTACTCTACCACGCAAGGCAGCAGGACGGCGTCGCGCATGCCGTGGATTTTCTTTTTATCCGCGGGGGCGAGGGTAGCGAGGGCGCCGGCGATGGAGGTCTGGCCTTGGTCGTCGGTGAAGTAGTAGGGGCAGAGGCGGACGCGGCCCTTTAGCATTTCGATGCTGCCGTCCTCGCGGAAGACAGGGTGTTCGACGACGCGGCCCTCGCGGAATTCCTGCATGATCCAAGGCTGCTGGTCGAAGTCCGCCATGGCGGCGTGGACTTTCTCCGACCACTCGGCCTGCGAGAGATCGTGGCCGATGTGGACGCCGCGGGAGCCCCAGGCAGTTTCGTGGAAGCCGCTGATCTTGAGAACAAGACGGCGCTCCTTCTGGCTGAAGCGGGCGACCTCTTCCCAAGAATTGACGCCGAGGACCGGCAGTGCGGCCTGCGGGGGGAGCGGGGCGGGATCGACGACCCAGCCGTGGGGGACGATTTCCTTCACGCGGGTGAGGTGGCTGCCGCGGAGGGATTGCTCCCAGATTTGCTTGAGCGCCGGAGTCCAGAGCAGGGCGAGCCAGAGCTTGTCCTCAAGATGAGGTTTGGCTGGTGGGGTCAGGGAGATTTCGCCGGTGGCAGAGGCCTCGGCGAGGCGGCGGGCAGCGGGGATGGATTCCCAATCGAACCACTCGAAGAAGCGGTAGAGGGCGCGGCCATCCGGCTCGTATTCCTCGGCGGATTCGACGGTGCGGCCGCCGCCGGTTTCCCGGGCGAGCCATTCCATTTCCCGGCGGTAGTCGGTGGATTCTTCCGAGAGGAGGATCGCGCCGTTTTCCGGGAGGACCGAGGAGAAGCCGAAGATCATGCCGTCCCGGCCGCCGATCACGGGGAAACCGGCATCCGCGTAAAGGCGGGAGAGCCATGCGGTGATGCCAATGCCGCCGGGAACCGAATCGAGCTCGGTGAGCGCGAAGCCGCCGCCTTCGGTCATGATCAGGTCCGGGCGGATGACGCGGGGCAAGGTGCCGCGGGAGGCGGGCTCCTTTTGGAGGGCGGCGAGCCAGGCGGGTTTCCCGGTATCGAGGGTCTCGGCCATCCATTTCGGCAGCTTGCCGGTGGCGCTGCGGCGGTAGAGTTCGTCGCAGACCTGTTGGAACTGGGCGAGCGGGTGGCCGAGGGTCTTTAGGAAGCGGCCTTCCGCCTTGGTGAGCTTCAGGGGCTCTGGCGAGTAGCGCCAGCCGCCGTCGAAAAGCCCGCCTTCGGGCATGGCGGCGGTGATTTGTTCGAGAGTCAGGCTCATTGCAGGGAGCGCAGCGCGCCGCGGATCAGTTCTTCGGTGGTGGCGGCGGGCTGCTCGTCGAGCACCTTGCGGACGGCTTTCCTCGCCTCGACCTGCTTGTAGCCGAGGGCCATGAGGGCGAGTTCGGCATCCGCGGTGGCCGGCGCGATCTGGCCGCTGGCGACTTCCTGCCAAGTATCGGCGACGCCCACCTTGTCCTTGAGTTCCAGGACGATGCGCTCCGCGGTCTTCTTGCCGAGACCCTTGATTTTGGAGAGTTCGGCGATCTCCCCGCCGACCACGCAGGCCTTGAATCGACCGGCGGGCATCCCATTGAGCACCGCGAGCGCAACCGAAGGTCCCACGCCGCTGACGCGGTCGATCAGGAGCAGGAAAATGTCGCGTTCTTCCTCCGTGGCAAAGCCGTAGAGGGTGTGGACCATGTCCCGAGGGCTAACGTTGAGGTGGGTGCGGAGATCCACCGAAACTCCTTCAGCGGCATGGATCCGGTCGAAGGTGGAAAGCGGTACGTGAACCTCATAACCTACTCCTCCCACATCCACCACGAGGCGATTCGGATACGCCTCCAGCACCTTCCCACGCAACCTTGCGATCATCGTGCGGCCAGCTTGGACCGGCTCCGGCAACTGCCAAGGGCGAAGTTCCGTCATTCCCGGGTGCCCTGCCGGGGTGAGGAATCCGGCCGATTCCCGGGGCGAAAACCCCGCTTTACAAGGGGGATGCCGCCCATATAGTGCGCGCCCCATGATTGTCTCTGCCGTTAATTGGCTCTCGATCAGCATCAACCTGCTGCTCGCCATTTTCGTGATCGTCTGCGTCCTGATGAGCATGATCATCCTGATGCAGCGCCCGAAGAACGAGGGCCTCGGCGCGGCATTCGGATCCGGCGCCACGGACCAGCTCTTCGGAGCCCGCACCACGAACGTGCTGCAGAAGGCCACCGTCTATCTCGCCAGCTTCTTCTTCGTGCTGACACTGACCTTGGCCGTCCTGATCCAGAAGAAGAATTCGAGCAATCCGACCCTGATCGCCAAGGTGGCGCCGGCTGCAGTGGTCGCCGAGCCCGCGAAGCCGACTTCGATCGCGGACGAAGCGGAGAAGGCCGGTGAAAAGCCGCTGGAGCCTGAAGCCGTGACTCCGCCCGCTGAAGCACCTGCTTCGGCTCCGGAAAACGCGACCACTCCCGAGACCACCCCGGCCCCGGAAACCACCCCAGCGCCCGAGACGGCTCCGGAAACCAAGCCGGAAAGCGCTCCCGCCGAGCAGACCCCGCCGCCTGCCGACGAGCAAAAGGCTCCCGAGGGACAGTAAGCCCACGGACAATTTTCCAGGGCGCGTGGCGATTTCGCCGCGCGCCCTTTTCTTTTCAGCGAGATCCGTTAGATTTCGCCTTGGACTTGGACCTGAGCCCCGCTTGATTGCACCCGGACATGACGCTTGATGCCGAGCTTCCCGCATGGGCGCGGGACGACGCCTTTCCCGAAGCCGGACCTGGTTGGGGTTGGGTGGACCGGAAGGGAAATCGCTTTGATTGCGATAGCTTCGCGGCGCTGTCCCGCGTGATCAGCGAGGATCTGGCGGCGCGCGTAGATCTGGTTTGGACCCCGGATTCGCCGGGCCTGGTGCTGCCGGAAGAAATCTCGGAGCTGCATCCCGCACTAAAAATGGCCCGCATCCGCTGGGCGGAGTGGGACATTGAGGAGGGGAGGCGGCAGATGACGATTTTCGGCATCGCGTTTGTCGTTTTGTTGGTTTTCGGCGGATTGAAGATCGAGCGCATTCTGTCCAATGGCACGCTAGGCCTTGCCGCGCTGTTGTTTGTGATTCTGGGGCTGTTTCCTTGGTATAAGGGCCGGAAGCGCCTGCAGCGGGCGCGGAAATGGGCGGCAGGGGAAATGATCGCGGACGCCCCGGCATTGAGGTTCGAGACTTGGCTCGCGATCCAGAAGGCACCGGTAACGAGGCTTCTCTTGGGACTGATGGTATTGGCCGGTCTTACCCAGGTCGTCGTCGAGATCCACGCCTTCAATCAACGCCACTCCCTGCACGGCTTCGCTTCATTCCTCGCCTTGATCAATGTGATCCTGCACCTCGGAGCGCTTGATGGCGGCGGCCACGTGACGGTCGGCAATGCCGGGTTGTCGAAAGGAGCGCTGTTCGAGTGGTGGCGGTTGTGCACGGCCCCCTTCCTCCACGGACACTGGCTCCACTGGCTGATGAATGCCTCCGCGCTCGCCTATTTGGGCAAGCGGGTGGAAACTTTCGCGCGCTGGCCCCATCTGGTGATGGTGTTCCTGATTTCCGCATGGATTGGCGGCGAGGCTTCGGCGCGCTTCACCTCGGTCCCGTCCGTAGGCGCCTCCGGCGGCCTGATGGGTTTGCTGGGTTTCCTGCTGGTCTTCGAAACCCTGCACCGGACCCTGGTACCGGAAAGCTCACGCCGACGCTTGCTCGCGGGCGTGGTCTTCACGGGTATCATCGGCTTTCTCTTCCGGCATTTCATCGACAATGCGGCGCACGTCGGCGGTTTGGTCGCCGGGATGGTCTATGCCGCCTTCGTTTTTCCACGCTCTTCTTCGCCGCATCGTCCACGGACGACCATGGTGGATGTGGTGCTCGGAGGGGCTGCCTTGGGACTCGTGGTCTCTGCCGCGATCTTCGCGTGCATCAAGATGGTCTGAGCCGGCTCACCCGGTTTGCTTGGCGGGGCCTTCGGGAAGCACGGAGTAGAATGCGGGCGGCTTGCAATCGTGGAGCATGTATTGCCGCATGAAGCGGACGAGGCCGCGGCTGTATTTCCGGCGTGTGAAGGCTCCGGATGCCATCGAGGCAATGTGCTTGGTCATGTGCCGCTCCATGAAGCCGATGCCCGGCCAGCCCTTGAAGCGGGCGGAGAACTTCGTGCCGGTCTCGAAGAGGGCGAAGATGCCGCCGTCATAGAAGTGGCGGATGAGTTCACGCCAGCTCTCATGCCAATCGTGAAGCTCTTCTTCGGCTGCCTTGAAGCCCGCGGCCATCAGGTTCGGCTGGTTGAGAACGGCCTTTCCCTTCGAGAAAACGTGCTCGTCGAAGAGCCGCGCGGACTCGAGGGCCATGAAAAGGCCGGGTGAAAGCATGGGGTCCACGAAGCCGAAGGAATCGCCGCACGACGCCCAGCCGGGACCGTGACCACGATCCGAGACCAGCTGGTAGTTCGTGTAAGTCATCACCGGCGTCACGCGGCGTGCGTTTTTCGAGTGCTCACGGAGCAGCGGCTCGTTTTTCAGTGCGTAGTCGAGGCGTTCCTCCGGCGTCTCGCCATAGGTCTTCGCCGCGTCCTTGTGAACGACGATCCCGACCGAAAGGCGGCCGGGCAGCGGAATGCGCCAGCTCCAGCCATGGTCGAGGATACTTATGACAACCTGACCGGCAGGTTCGAAGTCGTGATGGAAGTTTTCGAAGTGTGCGAAGTAGGCAACATCGCTGCGTTCTCCGCTCTTCGCGCCGATTCCCAGCGTGCGTGCGAAGACCCGGGCGCGGCCGGTGGCATCGATGAGAAAGCGCGGATGCTCCGTTAGTCCGGCGGCAGCGAGGGTCTCCGGGATGAGCTGGATCTCGCGATCTCCCTCGCCTTTCTCGACCGTGGCGCGATGAGTGATGAATTTGACGCCGAGTTCCTCCGCGCGTTCGCGAAGTGTGTCGTCGAATTGCGGGCGCGGGATGTTGTAGGCGTAGGTTGGCAGGAATTCCGCGATCGGCCCGAAGTGGAAATCGATCCGGCTGCCTTCACGGTGGAGGAAGCTGACACCCGGCTTGTGCTGCGAATAGGAGGCCACCCTTTCTTCGATTCCCAAGCGGCGCATCACCGGCACCGTGGCAGGAACGAGGGATTCGCCAACCAACAAGCCGGGGCGTTTTGCATCGTCGAAGACGAGGACTTTGAAGCCGCGCTGGGAGAGGAGGGCAGCAAGCGTGGAGCCGGCAGGTCCGGCACCCAGGATCGCGAGGTCGGGCGTCATTCGTGCGGAGAATTTCCCAGCGTGACCGCTTCGCGAAGCGAAAAACCCCGGGATGCATCGATGGTGGCAAATTTGCGGAGGACTTGCTAAGAAAGATCCTCGTCCCGGGTCTCTGCTACTGAACCTTCAACCGGATTTGTTCCGCCATGAAAGCGTCACGTATCGCGATCTTCGCTGTCATGCTGCTGGGAATCGTGTTTCTCGCCATCGAGAACCTGCGGCTGAAAGCGAAGGTGGCAGGGCTGGAATCCGGAAAATCGCAGGTGCTGCAGGATGCTTTGCCGGTCCGTCAGAAGACCCAGCCACCTCCTCTTTCTCCATCAGGAAGTGAAGCCGCCCAAGCGAAGCAGGGTCCCCTGTCTTCGAAACCATCTTTGCCGAATGGGAAGGTCGAGCAGCGGATGGAGAAGGACCGGAGAGTGGTGGAGGATGAGGAGGCGAGGCTCGAGTCCATGAGGCAATCGCAGGTGGCCGAAACCTCAGCCTTGTCTTTGGCGCTGAAGTCGGCGCAGAGGGAAAAGATCGAACATTGGACCGGAGGCGACAAGCGGAGCTGGGGCCACGAGCAAGCAGCAGGAAGTCCGGATACCGATGCGGCGGGCGATATTCCCTCGGCTTGGGCATCGAAGGCACCGGATGGCGGGGAAGAGTGGATCAAGCTCGACTACGATCGCTTCGTGGAGCTGGACAAGGTGAGCGTGGTGGAGAGCCACAATCCGGGCGCGATCAGCAAGGTGGTCGCGGTGCTTTCAGATGGAAATGAAGCGGTGATCTGGGAAGGGCAGATGGATGCATCCGAGCAGAACGAGCTGGTGGTCTCGGATTTTCCCGTCGTGAAGGATCTCCGGGCGCGGAGCGTGAAGGTGTATCTTGATACGACCCGCGTGCCGGGGTGGAACGAGATTGATGCGGTGCAACTGGTGGGGAAGGACGGGAGCAAACAGTGGGCGAGCGCTTCTTCGTCGAGCAGCAGCTATGCAGACCCGTGAGGAGGAAACACGGCACTAGCTTACCCGCTTCAGCTTTCCCGAGGCAGTAAGCGGCAAGGATTCCACCACCTTGAATTGCATGGGCACCTTGTAGGCGGAAAGAAGGGTGCGGCAGTAGCGCTGGAGTTCGATCGCCTTTGGCGGGAGCGCGGGGTCGCTGGGGATGATCTCGGCGATGGGGATTTGTCCCATCTGCGGATGTTCGCGACCGAGGACGCGGCTGCGAATGATGCCCGGGTGCTCATTGAGCACCCGTTCAACTTCCTCGGGGAAGACCTTCATGCCAGCGACGTTGATCACGGATTTCTTCCGGCCCATGAGGAAAAGGTCGCCATCTTCATCCCTCCGCACCAGATCGCCGCTGGCAAACCAGCCATCATTGAGGTGGGTGGGATTCCACGGCACCAGATAGGCATCTAACAGGCCCGGGCCGCGGACGTGAAACTCACCAGGCTCGCCATCCGGAGCTTGGAGGCCTTCCTCATCGAGCAGGGCCACCTCGTAAGATGGGAGTGGCCTTCCAAGTGAGGTGGGCTTGCTTCCCGCCGCCTCCAGATTGAGGACGGAGAGGCCGACCTCGATGATGCCGAGTCCTTGGTGCAGGGGTTTGGCAAAACGCTTCTCGAAGGCGATCGCGGTGGGCTCTGGCAGGGCGGCTGCAGTGGCTACGGCGAGACGCAAGGAAGGCCACATGAAGCCGCTCTTGTCCCCGGAGAGCATCGCGAAATGAAAGGGCGAACCATAGATGACGGTTGCTTCCTCTCGTGCAGCGGTGGCCAGGATGTCCTCGCGGAGAGGCGAGTGTTCCAGCACCGTGGTCGCTCCGAAATAAAGGTAGAGCACGATCGATACCGCGAAGTGATGCGCCATCGGCAGCATCCACAGGACGCGATCCTGCTGCCCGATCCGCAGGCCTTCATTCGCGGCGGTAATGCGCGCGAGGAGTGTCTCATGGGAGAGCACCACGCCCTTGCTGGTGCCGGTGGTGCCGGAGCTGAAGCGGATGAAGGCTGGATTGAGCGCTTGGAATCCGTCCTCCGGAAACAAGAGGGTGCCCGATGCGCAGCGGTGCAGTTTCCAGCCGGTACCATCCGATTCGGAAGCAGCGACGACGGTTTCCTCACCGTGCCACGGCAAGTCATCGGCTGCGAGGATCAGGTCCAGTGCGGTGATGGATGCGATCTCCGTGCGCTCGCTTTCCGTGAGTTCCTCTGCCAAGGGAACCAAGCAGGCATCGGCGAGCAACAAACCCATCGAAAGCACGATGTAGGAGACGCCATTCGGGCATTGCAGGCCGACCCGCGGGATGCGACCGGGGCTGCCGTGCGCGCGCATGATGGTCGCGATCTGCCGGGCTTGATCGAAAAGCTCGCCGTAGGTAACGCGCCGCTCGCCGCTGGTGACGGCGACGGTCGCGGGGTCATGGCGACGGGCAATTTCCTCGATCAGATTCACGGCAGGGGTGCTCCCAGGTCTTCAGAAAGTGTCTCCTTCAGCAGTTCCAGTTCCAGCGGGGAGAGGCAGCCGTCCTTCCATGAGAGCGTGAGGGCAAGCTGCCCTTCATGCTCGGAAAAGAAAATGCCGATTCCCGGCGGCGCACTTACCGAGGGCACGTGGTAGCCATTGGCAATCCGGCAGCCGAACATCGAATCGACGCCGGGAAGAAAGGCTCCGGTGTGCGAATGGAAGAGGCTGCAGATTTCCCCGCGCATGTAGATGAAGGCCGGCAGATTGTAAAAACGGGAGGGGCAGCGCTCCATCATGCGCATGAGGGCATGCATCGCCACGGGCAGCTTCCTCCGCATGAAGTCCGCGTATTTGCGGTAGAGCGCGCTGGTAGCAGGCTTCAGCTCTGCCAGGTCGTCCGCGGTGAGCAGGACGGTGTAGGGCGTCATGTGATTGCTGAAGAGCGGGCGTTTGGCGGGGTCGCTCTGGCGCTGGACGGGAAGCGTGAGGAGGATCGACGCTTCTTCGTCGGGAAAGCGGGCGGAGATCACCGCCTGCACCGCACGTGCCGCGCACGATGCAAAGTACGGGAGAAGTAGTAGCTCGCCGGCGGTGGCAGCCATCTTCGCGCGGATGGCTGCCGTCTCCGCCCTGTCAAAGGTGGTCACGTGGAAGCGGCTCTTTCCCGGGCGTGCGCCCTTGCGGTGCAGGGAGCGCGGGCGCCACTTGGGGAACTTCCGCATTTCCTCGATCATCGGGTAGGCTTGCTTGTAGAGCTCCGAGACCGGACTCGCGTGCGTGGCTGCGGGCGGGGATTCGGCGGAGAGGTTGGCCTCGGCGGCCAGCAGTTGCAGCAGCTTCGTCATGCCCACGGCATCCATGAGCGAGTGGCTCCATGCCAGCACCAGTGCCCACCGGGCGGTGGAGAGGGGAAGGACATGGAAGATAAGATTCGGACCCGAAGCGTGGATATCGATATCCGTGCCATTGATCACTTGCCCGATGAGCTCATCGAGGGAAGGGATGCCTTCACCTGCGGTGGCGGCACCCGGCAGATGCCAGAGCTTCACCGGCACCGCTTCGCGCGAAGCGAGGTCGGTGCGCCAGCGGGCGATCCAGTCCTTCTTGCTGCGTTCGTTCCTCGCATGGAGGATGGGGTGGTTTTTTCCCAGCTTCTCCGCGACCCGCCGGATCCGCTCCAAATCGGGCGTGCCCTCCAGTTCTAACACGGTGGCGGCCAGATGTCTCCCTTGGGATGTCCGGCGCATCAGGCTTTCCAAGCCGAGCAGGAAGCCATCGCTGCACGTGGTGTGCAGGGCGGGGGAAGTCGGGGAGGCCGGCACGGTTCGGAAGTCAGCGGCTGGCGGCGGCCTGTTTCCCGGCGACAAGGGCGGCAATCTTTTCGCCGGTGGAGAAATTCTCGCGGGACAGATCGGCCGGATCGATGGCCACGGCGAACTTTTCCTCGATGGCGAGAAGGAGCTGCATGATGCCCATGGAATCAAGTCCCGCAGCGAAGAGATCACTCTGCGGGGTCAGCGGGTCCGACGTATCGAGGATTTCGGTGCGAACGATTTCGATCAATTCCTGTTCCATGCGGCGGGGGGAGCATAAGGCGAGAATCGGAGCGTTCAATACCACGTTCGATGCCTTTGAGCGGAAGGGTTGCACCGGGGCCCGGATTGACTGCGGCGGGGGCGCGGGCTAAAGGGCCCGCAGTTTTCGCGGGATGTCGATCTACTACCTCTGCTTTTTCACGGCGGTCATCCACCTGATCGCGACGCTTTCCTACGGGGTGCGCATCGCTGGTGCCCGGACGGGCAAGGTGGCCTTCTGCCTTTCCATCTTCAACATCCTGGTCCTGGTCTCGCGGACCTCGAACACGTTGCTGACGCCGACCCTCTCGAAGCGGGTGGAAGTGGCGGTCGAGCGAACGCCGGATGCAGCGGCTGCCATTTTGAGCCATGATTTCCAGCTGCTCATGCTGTCGGCCAGCGTCGCCACCTTGGTGGGAGCCACGCTGATCCCGAGCTTCCAGCGTTACATGACCAGCGTGGTCGGCTCATTCGATCGTTTCCCATCGCTGCCACGGATGGTGAAATTTGCCCTGAGCAAGCCCGGGATTGCCGCGCTCGGTTCTGCCGCGGCCGTCCCTTCGAAGGCAAACTTTGGTTTCCTCGGTACCGCCTACCGTTTGCCGTGGAATATCTTCACGATGAACGTGATCGGATCCGGCCTGCTGGCCACGGGGGTCCTGAGTTCGCTCTACGCCGGGGTCTTCGCCCCGGAGTTGCGGATGACCACCTCGAACTTGTCGGCGGTGGTGAATTTCGCGGGCACGATCATGCTTTTCGCCTTTGTGGATCCCTATCTGTCCTACGTGACCGATGGGGCTGCGAAGGCCAGCGAGGGCGACGCAAAATTGCGCGCCGCGGTCTTCGGGATGGCCGGGAGCCGTTTGTTGGGAACCGTGCTTGCTCAGGTGCTGATGATCCCCGGAGCCCAGTTGATCGTCTGGATTGCAAAGATCATCCCCTCCTGAATGGGGCTGGTCTAGCGGTCGATCGAAACTGAAAGATCCGGTCCCAGTTGCTCGATCGCGGCAATGAGGGCGGCCGGATCGGCATCCGCGGCCAAGGAAACCAGGCCTTGGGCGTGGAAAATCGGGTGGCCGGCCATGGGGGCACTTTCGAGCGAGGTCGAGAGGTCTTCCACGTTTCCGCCGGCCCCGGCGATGGCGGCGGAGAGGGCGCGGATGATGCCGGGCCGGTCATTGCCGACGATGTCCAAGGAGAGGGTTTCGCGCGCGGGGCCGCTAGCTGCTTCTTCGCGGCGAGCCTGCACGGAAATCCCCTGGCTTTCCAAGGTCGCTAAGTCACCCAGCAGGCCGTCCACGTGCGAAGCCGGGCACTCGACGCGCAGAATGCCCGCGAACTGGCCGGCCAGATGAGCCATCCGGCTTTCCTGCCAGCTACCGCCATGGGCGGCGATGGTTTCGGAAAGGGCGGCGACGAGGCCGGGGCGGTCCGCAGCGAGGACGGTCATGACGACGGAGGCGTTCATGACCATCATCCAAGCATCCTGCGAACGAAGGCGTCAGTTCTTTTTTGAAATTCTGAGGTTTTCTTTAAGAAAAAATGAACGTTGACCCGTTGTGAATAATTCACTTACACCATGGACTAACTTTAGCTCCAAGCTGTGATCCTACCCGATAACCTTAGTCCTCTGCCGGTTCTCCCGAAGGGCGAAGATCCGGCGAATCCCCCCGCTGCCTTTGAGGATTTTGTCCTCGCTGGCGACGTGCGGAATGTGCTGCTGGGCGGTCGCGCCGAGCTACAGGTGGAGTGCCTTCCTGCGGAGGACTTCGATTCCTTTGCCGGTCGCGCGGATGTGCCTTATCCGCGGAGCGCGGCTTTTTCCCGAACTGCGGCCGAACCCGAGCTGCGGATCCCGGACATGGTGCTTGAGCCGCGGACCATCCACCCGGCCTTCGACGTGCTGCCTCCCTTTTCCCGCCGGGCGGCGCCGCCGCGGAATGAAGGGGCGGTCGATTGTGAGGCCACCTTTGGAGGCTCCCGTCTGACGGATCGTTGGTGGATCATCGGCATGGGAATTGCCGCTGCCGCAGTGCTCTTTTCCGGGACTTTGGTGGATTTCATTTCCCGGGAAGCCGTGCGCCGTTCCTTGTCAAAGGCGGGAGCTTCCCCGGAAGTGGTGCGTGCCGTGCAGGCCCCGCATGTGCCGAAAGAGAGCGGTGCCAAGCAATCGCTCGCAGCCTCCGCAGACAAAGACGAGGAGGAATGACTTTTTGGAGCCGTGCGGAAATGCAGTGATCCGAAGCTTTACAAGCGGCTCCTCACTGTTAATTTCCCGGCCCCAGCCGCTAAAGGAGAGATGGCTGAGCTCGGTTTAAGGCACTCGACTCGAAATCGAACGTAGGCTTAAAACCTACCGAGGGTTCGAATCCCTCTCTCTCCGCCACCTTTCGTCAAAACGGCCTGCATGAATATGCAGGCCGTTTTTCGTGGAGGATTTGAAGGTCGACCAGCCTGAGCCGAGGCTAAAGTCGTATGGATCGTTGTCGCGAAAGCTGGGTGATCTTTGTGGCAAGGCCCTGATTTGTTGCGGCTTGGAACGCGTCAAGGCGAGACAGGCCTGCTAGGACCGTCGCGTTGCACGGCGCTTGTTACCCTAACAAGAAGGTGGCATTGCCGGGATGGCATGATGGTTTTTGTGTTGCGAATTCTATAAGTATTTACAATATTATCCCGGCGCATTGGGTGTTTGGTGATGTCACCTCTTTCGGGGACATTTTGCGCGCCCACGGGTGGTGGTATTTGGGTAAATCATTGTAATTTAAAGGGGTGGGTATGGTTTGAATTCTATTCCCATATTCTCGGGGCAAACTCCGTTCTTATCAAAACAGATTCGGGGGCGTAGGGAGAAACAACTCCGTCGAAGTGCGGCTCTCAAATCGAGTTATCCAATGGTTCCCGGCAATAACCCATTTCTGTGAATCGATTGAAGGAGCTCATCGAAACCACATTCAAGAGGGCGGTACCCAAATTCCGGGTGCCGGTTTCATTCCCACGCTTTCGCCATCAAACCCGACAGAATAAAACATGAGCGTCCTCCATCACCTCCGAACTTCCGGCAAGCGCCGCTGGGCCACTTGCATCGGCTTGGCGCTGGTACTTCCGGTTGCGGCCCAATCCGATCGCAACGGCCGCGGCAATGGCGATCAGCGCAATATTCTCGACCAGGACGATCTTGTCCAAGGGTTGAGCAACACCTCGAAAGGGGATGCGAATAGCCTCTCCACCTCGGACGATAGCAGTGCCCAAGAGTCGGTGGCCAATGCGGTGGATGGGAGCCCGTCCTCGAAGCACTATTCGAAAGCGAAAAACAGCGGCCTCGTCGTTGCTCCTGGCTTGGGGCCGAGCATCGTGACGGGCTTTCGCTTTGCCACGGGAAACGACATGCCCGGGCGGGATCCGGTCCAGATCACCATCGAAGGCTCGAACAGCCCGGAATCGTCGAAGTCGGGCGCGAAGGACTTCAAGCTGATCTATGAAGGTCCCAGCGGTTTGGAGGGACAGACGAACCGGCAGCGTTGGGGTGAGGGGATTCGTTTCAACAACACAACCGCGTACTCGAGCTACCGCATCCTTGTGAGCCAATCCCGCGAAACCGGGGGCGGAACGCAGTATGGTGAGATCCAGCTTTTCGGAGGCCCGCAGAAGGAAGGGCAGGCGCGAGTGGTCTATGCGAAGCCTGCGACCGAGCGCGATCGAATCGACGGGCGTTGGTCGGACCGCGCCCAAGTTTCGGGGAAGGAGGCTGCGATCCCGGCAGGAGACAAGCTCCTCTGGTACCGGCAACCCGCGAAAGTTTGGGAGGAAGCACTTCCCCTCGGTAATGGAAGGCTGGGCGCGATGGTATTCGGTGGCGTTGCCGACGAGAGAATCCAGCTGAACGAAAGTTCGCTTTTCGACGGCTTTCCCTTGGATGCCAGCAATCCGAATGCACTCAAGGCCCTGCCGGATGTGCAAAAGCTGATCTTCGACGGCAAGAATGCCCAAGGTGAGAAGCTCGCGGGATCCACAATGATGGGACAACCCCAGGGCGTGAAACCCTATCAGTCGCTCGGAGAGCTGTGGATTGAGTCTCCCGGCATCAAGGCCGTGTCGGAGTATGTTCGCTTCCTCAATCTCGACGAGGCCATGAGTCGCGTCTCGTACGTGAGCGAAGGAACGAGGTTTCACCGGGAAGCGTTCATCTCGGGGCCGGCCAACACGATGATCGTTCGCTACGTGGCCGACAAACCGAAGTCGATCAACCTGAAGATGACCTTCAAGCGCGAGAAGGATGCTGTCTGCAAGGCATCCTCAAGCTCATCCAACGCGATCGTCCTGGAGGGCCAGATTGACCGGAAGGATTCCTCTGGAGACCAAAAGGGTCTCAAGTTCGCCGCGCAAGCCACTGCCGTGGCGGAGGGGGGAACAGTGTCCAACAAGGATGGGATGCTTACGGTGAGCGGTGCGAGCTCCCTCACTCTCTACGTTTCGGGGGCTACCGGTTTCCCTGGCTTCAAGGGGGTCACCGAGGTGTTCGAGAAGGACATTTCCGGAGCGAGCTATTCTCCGGACAAGGCCGATCCGATTGCTGCTTGTGCTGCCACGATCGCGAAGGCTTCGGCGAAGAGCTATGATGCCTTGCGGTCCGAACACGTGAAGGACTATCAGGACTACTTCAACCGCCTGAGCCTCGACCTGACGCCGGGCAAGGACGAGAAGGCCTCGCTGCCCACCAACGAGCGGCTGGCCGCCTTCAAAGGCAATCCGACGGACGCCGGCCTCGCGGAGCTCTACTTTTCGTTCGGGCGTTACCTGCTCATCAGTTCCTCGCGGCCGGGTGCCATGCCGGCGAACCTGCAGGGTCTGTGGGCGTGGCAGATGAATCCGCCATGGAATGCGGATTACCATACGAACATCACCGTTCAGATGAATTACTGGCCCTCGGAGATCACCAATCTTTCCGAGCTCCACCTGCCCTTGTTCGATCTGATGGATGGCTTGGTGGTTCCCGGCGGCCGTGTGGCCAAGGTGAACTATGGTGCCGGTGGCTGGGTCGTCCACCACTTGACCGATGCCTGGGGCTTTGCGGCACCTGCGGATGGACCGCAGGGTATCTGGCCGGTCGGCGCTGCCTGGCTCGCCGCGCACCCGTGGCAACACTACCAGTTCACACAGGACCGTGAGTTCCTGAAGGCTCGTGCATGGCCGCTGATGAAGGGCGCGGCGCGGTTCATCCTCGATTTCCTCGTGGAGGCACCGCCGGGCTCCTTGGTTGCTGGCAAGCTGGTGACCAATCCATCCTATTCGCCGGAGAACACCTTCATCATGGCCGATGGGACACGGGCGGAGTTCACCTATGGAGCGACGATGGATTTGATGATCGTGCACGAGCTCCTCACCAACTGCATCGCCGCAAGTAAGGAGCTGGGAGCGGATGAGGACTTCCGTGGGGAGTGCGAGAAGGCCCTGGCCAAGCTTGCGCCGGTGCGCATCAGCGAGAAGACCGGTCTGATCCTGGAATGGATCGACGACTATCAAGAGACCGATCCGCATCACCGCCATACCTCGCATCTTTACGGCCTGCATCCGTCCAACATGATTACCAAGGCCACGCCCGAGTTGTTCGAGGCGGCACGCAAGGTGCTCGATCGCCGCGGTGACGGAGGAACCGGCTGGGGACTGGCTTGGAAAATCAACATGTGGACTCGCCTGGGTGATGGCGAACGTGCCCATGGCCTGCTGGTGAATCTGCTGAAGGATAAGACCTTGCCGAATCTCTTCGACGATCATCCGCCCTTCCAGATCGACGGGAACTTCGGTGCGACGGCTGCGATTGCGGAAATGTTGCTTCAAAGCCAGATTCAGGATTCCGAGGGCGTCTATGAATTCCAGATCCTGCCGGCGCTTCCACCCGAATGGAAGGAAGGCTCGGTGAAGGGCCTGCGTGCCCGCGGTGCCTTTGAAGTCGATCTGAAATGGGAGAACGGCAAGGCGACCGATCTGCGGATCACCAGCAAGGGCGGCACCAAGTGCAAGATCCGCCAAGGTGACAAGGTCACCCCGGTCGAGATTGCGAAGGGCGAAAGTAAAACCATCTCATTGCGCTAAGACTGCATTTTTCCAAGCGCGCCGTTCCCAAGGCGGCGCAAACGCGAGTGTCCGTTGCCGACGCTCCCCAAAATCATGAAGACCCAAATCCTCACGTGGGCCGCGCTGGTGGCCAC
Source organism: Luteolibacter luteus (assembly GCF_012913485.1). Taxonomy (GTDB): domain Bacteria; phylum Verrucomicrobiota; class Verrucomicrobiia; order Verrucomicrobiales; family Akkermansiaceae; genus Haloferula; species Haloferula lutea. The sequence goes on from NZ_CP051774.1 coordinate 4,039,551, forward strand.
CGCATTGTCGGGGTATGCCCAGAGCAAGCACGCTCCGGACACGAAATACCCGAGCTATGATGGCCTCGCCATGGCCGGATACCAAGGCTGGTTCCGCGCATCCCGGGACGGCACGATGTATCCGGACCCCGGCAAGGTCCGGATCGACATGTGGCCGGACGTTTCGGAATACGAGAAGACCTATCCCACCGGCTTGAAGCACGCCGATGGTAGCACCGCGAAGTTCTTCAATTCATCGGACAAGAGCACGACGGAGCTCCACTTCAAGTGGATGAAGGACTACGGCGTGGACGGTGTCTTCATGCAGCGCTTCTTCAATGCGACCAATCCCAACCAGCGGGAGCGCGGTGTGACCGAGATCCTGCGCAATGCGGTTGAAGCCGCTTCCAAGAACGAACGTGCGATCGCGGTGATGTATGATCTCTCCGGCCTCAGGGGCTCGGATCAGGAGTGCACCCAGCTTATCGACGACTGGAAGTATCTCGTGGATTCGGTGAAGGTCACCAACCCCGAGGGAGCCAAAACCTACCTCCATCATGGCGGCAAGCCGGTGGTCGCCATTTGGGGGGTAGGCTTTCCGGACCGGCCCTACGACATCCGGAAGATCGGCTTGGAGAAGGTCATCGACTTCCTGCACAACGATCCGGAGTACGGCGGATGCGCGGTGATGCTGGGCGTTCCGACCTTCTGGCGAGACCTGAATGCGGATTGCACCAACGATCCGTACCTTCACGAACTCATCAAGAAGTCGGACATCGTCCTGCCATGGATGGTCCAGCGTTTCACCCCGCTGCTCCACAATGACATGGACCGCTACCGCGATGTCATCAAAGAGGACATCAAGTGGTGCAAGGAGAACGGCGTGGATTACGTGCCCTGCGTCTGTCCTGGCTTCAGCTGGCACAATTTGAGCCGCTCGGAATTTCCGGATGACATCAAGCCGCCGGGTTCGATTCCCCGCCAAGGCGGGAGGTTCTATTGGCAACAGATCTTCACTGCCATGAACGCGGGAGCGAACAAGCTCTACATTGCCATGTTCGACGAAGTGAACGAGGGCACTGCCATCTTCAAGGTCACCGACAATCCGCCCGTCAGCGACCAGTGCAAGTTCGTTGGCATGGATGGAAAGCCATCCGATCACTATCTCCGGCTCACCGGTGAAGCGAGCAAGATGCTGCGCAAGGAAAAGCCCCTTACGAAGGAGATGCCCGCGGGGCAGTGAGCCCGCGGGGAATGAACTCCTAACAAAGAAGCTCCTAACAAAGACGGCCCGCAATCGCTTGCGGGCCGTTTTGTGTTTCGAGTGAATCACGCCGGATTGCCCCGGTTGATCAGGGCTTTGCCACGATCCAAGTCAGCGAGGCATTGTGGCTGGCGACGGCGTAGGGCTGGCCGCCAGCGAAGCCGGGGAGCTCTTCACTGTAGCCGGGAACGGTCAGGACCCAGCGACCGGGTTCATCGGTGGTGAATTTCACCACGCCTTCGGCGTCGGTTTTCAGCGGCTTGTGGCTGCCATTCGGTGCGTTGAGTTGGGCCTTGGTGTTGGGAAGCGGCTTGCCGCGGAAGTAAACGCGGGCTTCGCCGGGATTTCCGGTCGGAACGATGTCGAGGGTCAGGGAAGGCTGGCCTGCGGTCTTTTCGCCACCGGCAGGAAGCCATCGGCTGTAGAAGAAGGGGCGACGAGCGGGACGGCCTTCGAAAGCCATCACGGGGAAGACGTTCTCGGCGACGAGGCCTTGATCCGGCTTCGCGGCCCCGAGGGTGAAATGGTCGGACTTCTTTTCGGACGCCAGCGGCTCCGCCTCTTCGGACACCGGCAAGATCGCGGCGACCGGCGTGCTCAATGAATCAAGGTGGCCGGGAGATTTCTCGACTTCGCCATCCAGTTCGCCGAAGCGGACGACGAGGTTGCCGTCCGGACCGGGTTCCACCCACACGGAGTGGGCAAGCGAGACGGAAGCGAGAAGCAAGCTGGCGAGGATGCCGATGCGGAATGATTTCTTCATGCTTACAGGGGGTGAGGGTTAGGCTGCCTTCTTCAGTTGCGGCAGGACACCGGCTTCGATCGCTTTCTTCGCGGCGGCTTCCGGATCTTTCTCCCAAGTGGCCTTCGCCTTCTCATTGAAGAAATAGACCTTCACTCCCTGATACTCGACGGAAGGGCTGGCCGGGGTGATGAGGGTCTTCTGGTGAATGGCGCAGTAGCGCTGTGGCAGCAGTTCGATGGCATCAAGGCCGAGCTCCTTTTCCTTGCCTTTGAACTGCGGCAAGAGGCCGAGTTCGGTCGCGACCTTGACGTAGTAGGAGGCGGCCCTTTCGTCTGCCTTCCAGATGCGCTCGCATTTGCCGCAGCAGAGGGCGACCGCAGTGCCTTTGAAATCGCCCTGATGATCGGATTCGACCTCATCCTCGGTCATCATCGGGCATCGCGTGTTCGCAGGAGTCTCTTCCGCGGGAGCGAGGCCAGGGGACAGAAGAGAGGCGCCGACGATGGCGGCACGGGCGGAGGCTAACAGGGATGAGCGAAATTTCACGCGCACATCCTAGCGCCGCGGATCGATTCCGATCCCGGATGCTTGCGATATTTTGGCGCTTGCTTGCCTAAGTGCGGAATCAGGAAAGCGAGGCTGGCCGCTCCAGCAGCTCGCGGATCGACGCGGGAGTGGCGGGCTTCACCAGATGGTGATCGAATCCAGCCTCCTTGGTCTTGCGGCGGTCCTCGTCCTGGCCCCAGCCGGTCACGGCGACAAGGAGGACGTCCTTGCCCCATACCTGCTGGCGGAGGCGACGGGCGGTTTCCCAGCCATCCATCACGGGCATGCCCAAATCCATGAAGATCACCTGTGGTAGGAATATCTCTGCAAGCTCAAGGCCTTCCTTGCCGTTCTTGCCCACCTTCACGTCGTGGCCCAGGAGTTCGACGACCATGGCGAGGGTTTCAGCAGCGGCCTCGTTGTCATCGACCACGAGCACACGATGGCGCGCGGATTTTCCATTCGCCGCTTCCGCATGACCGGTCGGGTTCGGGGATCCATCGATCATCACTGGCAGCTGGAAGCTGAAGGTGCTGCCCTGGCGCGAGCCATCACTCTCCGCCCGGACGCTGCCGCCGTGCATTTCCACCAGCGATTTCACCAAGGTGAGACCGATTCCGAGGCCTCCGTAATCTGCCCCTCCCGGAGAATCGATCTGCGTGAACATATCGAAGATCCGGTCGAGCATGCCGGCAGGAATGCCGATGCCGTTGTCACGGATCTTCACGGTCACCTCTGAGTCCTCTTGCTCCACTGCCAGCGAGATTTCTCCCGGTCCGTCAGTGTATTTCGCCGCATTGTTCAGTAGGTTGGAAATCACCTGGGCCAGCCGGTGCGGATCCGCGTCGATGAAGACCGGGGCTCCCGGCATCGTGAGGGTGAGGCGGTGGCTCCCTTCCGAGATGACCGGCTGCGAGGCTTCCACCGCGCTGCGGACGACCTCAGCCAGTTCGACACGGCTCTTGCGGAGCTGGAGCTTGCCGCGGGTGATGCGTGAAACGTCCAGCAGGTCGTTCACCAGGATGACCAGTTGTTCGACCTGGCGTTCCATCGTCGAGCGAATGCGCTCGATCGCGGAAGGATTGTTACCCGCCATGCGCATCACTTCCAGACCGGTGCGGATCGGTGCCAAGGGGTTCCGCAGCTCATGGGCCAGCGTGGCGAGGAACTCATCCTTCCTCCGATCCGCGGCGCGCAGGTTTTCCACCAGCCGCCAGCGGAGATAGGCCACCGTGACGTAGTGGGAGATCGTTTCCATGAACTCGATCTCATCCGGCTCGAAGGCGACCCGGGTGCGGCTCGCGAAGGAAAGGGTGCCTAACAATTCGTCTCCGGCGAGCAGTGGATTGCAGGCGTAGGCTTGGATTCCCATGCCCTTCACCAGTTGGACCGCCGGGTGATCGGAGTCTTGGATCGAGCAGGCGACGATCGGCTCGCGACGGGCGGCAACATTCCCGCATATCGCCTGGCCGAATTCCAAGCGAGCCAGCCCGGGCAGCTCGCCTTCCGGAACGCCATGGCAAGAGCGGAGCTCCAAGCCGTCGCCCGCGTCGTTTACCATGAAGTTGAAGAAGGTATCCACCTCCAGCAGCTTGCTGATTTTTCCGAAGACCCGCTGGAGCATCATGTCCGGATCTTCCGCCGTGAGGATGACCGCAGCGGCTTCCCACAGGAGGCGCAAGCGCTGGGCCTGTCGTTCGAGTTGCCGCTCCGTGTTCTTTCGCTCCGTGATATCGACGCAGCTTCCGATGTAGCCGGCGGGTTGTCCCTCCGAGTCCACCAGTCGCAACGCGCTGCCCTGAACCCAGGTGACGGAGCCGTCGGGCTTCAGGAAGCGGAACTCGGAATCAGAAGAGGCCTTGGCCCTTACGGCTTCATCCCAAGCGCCGAGCACGCGTTCGCGGTCATCCGGGTGGATGGCCTTTGTCCAGCCGGTGCCAAGCGCGTGCCTCGCCTCGAGGCCGGCCATCGCGCACCAACTGCCATTCACGAAAAGGGAATCGCCATTTGGTGCGGAAAGGAAGATTCCCACGGGCGCATGGTTGGCGAGAGTGCGGAACTTCTCCTCGCTCTCGCGCAGCAATTTTTCCGAGGCGGCCCGGGCGGTGATGTCCACCGAGACTCCGCAGACTCCCACCGCGGCGCTGTCTGCATCGAGCAGCGGGAACTTGGAGGAAAGGAATTGCCGGTCGCCCACTCGCTCGACCCAGACCACCGGCTTTCCTTCATTGATGACCTGCAGGTCGTGCTCGCGAAGGATGTCCGCAAGTTCCTTGGACACGAGCTCGTGGTCGGTCCTGCCCACCACACTTTCCACCTGGCCGAGGGTGGCACAGGTGATGGGGTTGGCGATCGTGTAGCGTCCCTCGCGGTCCTTGGTAAAGATGGCGACCGGTGCGTTGGTTGCCAGCGCATGGAAGCGTTGCTCGGTGACGCGCAGGGCGGCTTCCGCCTGCTTTAGTTCGGTAACATCATTGAAGTAGAGGTTTACCGAATTTGTGGAGGTTACGGGGGCGATTCGGACCATGTAGATCCGGCCATGGAGATTCACTTCTACCGTGGACTTCTCCCCGCTTTCGATCGCGGCGGTGGTCAGGGCGGTGATTTCCGCCGGAGCTTCCTCGCCAGGGGAAATCTTCCACGCTTCCAGAATCACATCGGCTGCCGGGTTGGCGAAGCCGACGATACTCCCTTCATTCAGGCGGAGAACGGGAGAGGGGTTCTCGAAGGGCAGGCGGCTGGCCAGTTCGCGGTCTTTTTCCTCCAATCGACGCTGGGTGATATCCACCAGCATGTTCACTGCTCCCACCACGTTGCCATCCTCGTCATGAAGCAGTTCCGGATAAGGGATGACGTGGCGGCGTGATCCGTCGGGGCGTTCGACGACGATTTCCTCGCCGCGCACCGCCTTGCCCTCGCGGAGGGTCACGGCCATCGGGCATTGATCTGCCGGGAGAGGTGAACCATCCGGCCGGAAAATCCTGAGGGAGCCGCACCAGCGGGTTTTGCCCGGCACCGGTGCCTCGCCCCACAACTCGACGGCTGAGGCGTTGAAAGTTTCGATAAAGCCGTCGGTCCCGCAGGTATAGATCGCCGCCGGGAGTTTCTGGATCAGATCGACGCTCGCGCGCGATGCTGCAGGGCCGTTCATAGGGAAGGAAAGCGCGGATCGGGCAAGGGGAGCATGTCTCGCACGATAGGGTCAGGGCTTGATAGGGAGGATTTCCGCCGATTCCAATACCATCTTTGAATCATGATAATTTGCAATCTCCCGGCATTCAATGATGGGAGGAGGCAAATTCCCCGGATTTTTCGACTGCCATTGCCTCGCTCCTGTGTTTCCTTCCGGCCGCCATGGCTGCCCTTTCGACCACGCTTCCTGATGCTACCGGACATTTCGGGAAATTCGGCGGGATGTTTGTGCCCGAAACCCTGATGGCTCCGCTTCAGGAGCTTTCCGCCGCGTATGACGCCGCGCGGAAGGATCCGGAGTTCCAGCGCGAGCTTGATGACCTCCTTCAAAACTACGTCGGTCGCCCGACGCCGCTCTATTTCGCGGAGCGATGGACCGAGAAGCTGGGTGGCGCGAAGATTTATCTGAAGCGGGAGGATCTGCTGCACACGGGTGCCCACAAGATCAACAACGCCATCGGCCAGATCCTGCTGGCGAAACGGCTCGGTAAGAAGCGGATCATCGCGGAAACGGGAGCCGGCCAGCACGGCGTGGCGACCGCCACCGTGTGCGCGCGCTTCGGCATGGAATGCGTGGTCTACATGGGTGCCGTGGACATGGAGCGCCAGGCGCTGAACGTGGCCCGCATGCGCCTGATGGGTGCCGAAGTCCGTGCGGTGACGGCCGGTCAGGCGACGCTGAAGGAGGCGGTGAATGAGGCCATGCGCGACTGGGTCGCCACGGTGGATCACACCCACTACATCCTCGGCTCTGCGCTGGGCTCTCATCCTTTCCCGATGATGGTCCGTGACTTCCACCGGGTGATCGGCCTCGAGGCCCGCGAGCAGATTTTGCAGAAGGAAGGGCGCCTGCCCGACCTGCTGGTGGCCTGCGTGGGCGGGGGCTCGAATGCGATCGGTCTCTTCCATCCCTTCCTGCAGGACGAAAATGTCCGCATGGTAGGCGTGGAAGCCGGTGGCCTCGGCATCCTGCCGGAGAAGCACGCGGCCCGCTTCCAAGGTGGCAAGCTCGGCGTTCTCCAAGGGACAAAGACCTGGCTGTTGGCAAATGAGGACGGCCAGATCGAGTTGACCCATTCGGTTTCAGCAGGTCTCGACTATGCTGCGGTCGGTCCGGAGCACGCTTATCTTCAGGACATCGGGCGGGTGGAATACACCTACGCCACCGATGACGAGGCCTTGTCCGCCTTCCGGGAGTTGGCTCATACCGAGGGGATCCTTCCGGCACTGGAGAGTTCCCACGCGATGGCCTACGTCTCGAAGATCGCGGGTAGCCTGCCGAAGGATTCGATCCTGATCGCGAACCTCTCCGGACGTGGAGATAAGGATGTGGAACAGGCAGCGAGATACCTGCTGGGAGGGGTTTGAAACGATTTTTCTGGATACCAAGACCCTGATACTCTAGGGCACTTGATATTCCATGACACCTCGTCTGGCAGCCTCCCTGCTGTTCACCACCCTCTGTCTGCCCGCCCAAGCCCTGAACATCCAACTCAATGCCGCACCCGGCATGGATGCGAATGCCTTGGCGGGATTCCAGATGGCCGCTTCCTATTGGGAAGCCCGGCTACTGGATTCCGTGCAGGTAAATATCGACGTCGATTTCTCCGCTCTTAGCCCGGGTGTTCTCGGCCAAGCGGGATCGGTCCAGGTGCCCGTGCTCGTTTCGGACTTCTACACCGCGTTGATCGGAGATTCGAGCACCTCCTACGACGCGCTTGCGGTGGGCAACTTGCCCTCGCTGACCGGCGGGGGAGGGCTCAGCTTTCTGACCCAGAAGAATACCGAAGGGAGCAGCCTGACGGTAACGTTGGATAACGACGATTCGAGCAACAATCTCTATCTGGCACTGAACAAGGCGAATGCGAAGGCCCTGGGGCTCAGCTCTAGCACCACCGCAGATGCCTCGATCACCTTTAGCAGCGGCTTTTCCTGGGACTTCGATTCCAGCGATGGCGTGGGTGCCGGGCTACAGGATTTCGTCGGTGTGGCCATTCATGAGATCGGCCATGCGCTTGGCTTCACAAGCGGGGTCGACATGGTGGAAATGGGAATCGATGGAATGCCTGGCGGGGATCCGCCTTTCGACGCTCCCTTTGATCTCGATGGCTACGCGGTGTTTTCCTCGCTGGATCTATTCCGCTACAGCTCGGCCGGGGTCTTGGATCTCTCGGTAGGAGCGAATGCTTATTTTTCGTTGGATGGCGGGACTACCAATCTCGCGCCGTTTTCGACGGGCTCTGTCTATGGCGACGGGAACCAGACGAGCCATTGGAAGGATGGCTTGGCGCTCGGAATCATGGACCCGACCGCAAATCCCGCGGGTCAGGTGAATACACCCACCACCTTGGACATGATCGGTTTCGACGTGATCGGGTGGGATCTGAATGACGCGGTGCCGGAGCCGTCCTCTTTGGCGCTGCTGCTGCTCGGTTCCCTGATGTTCGGCCGTCGCCGCCGCTGAACTGAGAGATGACCTCGCCCGGTGATCCAGATGAGTCCCAATCTAAACCAAGACCCGTGTGGACCGAGGCTCTGGTCATCGGATGCCTGCTGGCTGCCGGGCTCGCGGTGCTTCTAGGACTGGGTATCATCCTGCCGAAGGAAAAGGTCCGCTCTCCCCCTTCGCCCGTGCCCGGCCCTCCGCCTGTTCCGGCGGAGAAGTTTGCCTTGGAGGCGTTGGAGAAGTTTTTCGAAGGAGCGAGCTTGGAGGAGAAGCTGCCTTTCGTGAAGGATGCGGGGCGGGTCCGCCCGATGATGGAGGACTATCACGGCAGACGCGGGCATCCCTTTCCCACCATGGGCCGGGTGTCTCCTGGCAGGCTGATGTCGGCGGGATCGCGACAGCTTGTTCTTTTCGAGGTCGAGCCCTTCTCCGGTCCGCGGTATCCGGTGGCGGTGGATTGGGACGGCTTCCGCCATGTGGTCGATTGGGAAAGCCTGACTGCTTATGGGACCATGGATTGGGCGAAATTTGTGGCGGAGAAGCCGCAGGGTGCCCAGACAATGCGGGTGTATGGCTCGGCATTGCCAGCGGATCTGTGGCCCCCGGGGATGAAGAAGGGATGGCGGACTTTCCGGGTGGAGCATCGCGATAGCGATGTGGTGATTCCGGTGGTTGCGAATCCTGAGATTTCGCGGCAGTTGTCGAAGCTTGTGACCGGGAAGCGGGTGCCGCTGACTCTGGAAATCGTGTGGAATCCAGCGGCGGGCGGAGGCGGGAGCTTCGAGGTCCTGCGCTTGGTGGCAGAAGGTTGGAGCCAGTGAGGGAGATTGGCTGCCTCAAGGCGCCGGCGGGATCTCGGGCGTGCTGAGGTATTCCGTGGGGTCTGGAATTCCTGCGAGCAGGAAGGCTTCGCGGCGCTCCACACAGGTGCCGCAGGTGCCGCAATGGATGCTCCCGCCCTTGTAGCAGGACCACGTTTCCGCGAAGTTGATGCCGAGCTCCGCGCCGCGCCGGGCAATGGCGGTCTTGTCCATCGCGATGAAGGGACGCAATAGCTTGATGCGGGCGTAGGTGCCTTCTTCCATGGCGGTGGCCATGCCTTGCATGAAGGGTTCGCGGCAGTCCGGATAGATGGCGTGATCGCCGGAGTGGGCGGCAATTGCCAATGCATCCGCCTCGACGCTTTCCGCGAAGCCGCAAGCGACGGCCAGCATGATGCCATTGCGGAAGGGCACCACGGTGCGTTTCATGTTTTCCTCCGCATAGTGGCCATCCGGGATCTCGCCGCCGCTCTGCAGCAGATCGGAGGCGAAGCATTCGTTCATGAAGCCGAGGTCGATGCTACGATGCGGAATCCCGGCGCGATCGGCATGGAGCTTCGCGAAGGGGATCTCGCAGGCATTGTGCTTCGAGCCGTAGTCGAAGGACAGGGCTGCCACTACCTCGTGCTCGCGCAGCACTTCGTAGAAGGCGGTGACGGAATCCATGCCGCCGCTGAGGAGCACCACGGTTTTCATGATGAAGGAAATCGGATCAGGCCTCGGGGAAGCGTGCTTCGGCGGTCAGCTGAATGCCACCGCGCGGCGAGAACTTGCCGCTCACGATGATCTCCAGCGGATTCATTGCGTTCCGCAGGTCATCGAGCACGCGGTTCACGATTTCCTCGTTGAAGGCGGGCAGGTTCCGGAAGGAGGCGAGGTAGAACTTCAGGGACTTCGTTTCCACGCAGCGTTCTCCCGGCACGTAGCGGATCACCAGATGGGCGGTGTCGGGCTGGCCGGTGACCGGACAGAGCGAGGAAAATTCCGGGCAATCCAGCGTGATCCAGAAGCGGCGGCCCGGGCGGCAATTCGGGAAAGTTTCCAGCGTCGCCTCATCCGGGCTGGCCGGGAGGCGGTTCTCGGAATGGCCGAGGAGGGTCAGTTCGGAAGTGTTCACGCCGCGAGGATGACCCGCCGCGCCGCCGCTGTCCATGGCGGGATACCCGATATCTCGTTGAGGAACTTCCCGCATCGCCTAGCGTAGCCGCCATCATGAAAGCGCGATTTCTTCTCCCTCTGCTCGCCTGGGTCCTCGGGCTCCCCGTTCTGGCCGAAGAAAAGGAAGCCCCGGCTCGGGAGATCAAGGCTGCCCCGGTTTCGGGAGGGCATGTTTTTGCGTGGCCATTCCTGAGCTCGGAGGAAATGAAGCCGCGCGGGGCGACCACGACGGGTTCCGAGGTGACCCTGATGAGCGGCTCGAAGGAGGCATGGAAGCGCTTGCAGGAGCCGGGCTTGGATAAGCTGGAGAAGGACCGCCGCGCGATCCTTGCCTTGGCGGGAAATTATCGGGTGAGCTTCGATTTCACGGAGACCGTCGGGCTCGCGGAGAATTTCAAGCCGACCCGGCCCTACTTTTCCTGGGGTACGGAAAATGTGACCCTGTTGGAAGACCGCGGGAAATTCATCAGTCTTCAGCATTCTCTGGTGATGTATTTCAAGGACGAGAAGGGCGGGGTCAGCGGTCCTCACGTGATGAAGCACTGGCGGCAGGACTGGACCTATGAGGACCCTGAAATGCAGGTCTATCAGGGCGACCTTACTTGGAAGAAAACCGCCACGCCGCAGCCACAAGGCAAATGGACGCAGGCCGTCTTCCAAGTGGATGATTCACCGCGCTATGAGGTGGCCGGCGCATGGAACCACGATGGCGGGCTCTCGATCTGGCGCAGTGACAATTGCCCGCGGCCGCTCCCGCGTCGTGAGTTTTCGATTCGCAAGGACTACAATGTCCTCGAAGGGATCCATGAAATTTCGATCACTCCGAATGGCTGGGTCCACGTGCAGAGCAATCGCAAGCTGCAGGTGAACAAGGATGGCAGCCGCAAGTATGTGGGGCAGGAACTGGGGGTGGATCGTTACGAAGAGATCACCGCGCCTGACCTTGCGACCGGCTTCAACCAATATTGGGCGAAGACCAGTGGCTATTGGAAGGATGTGCGCGAGACCTGGGCCAAGATTCTAAAGGAGAAGGAGAGCTTCACCTTGAAGGATACCTACGATGAGAAGCAGCTCTTCGAGATCCACTTCGAATACGCCGCGGGCTTGGAGGAGGCGGAGAAGCCGGATCCGGCTGCGGATCTGAAGCACGCGCAGGAAACCATCGGGCACTTCCTGGAGCCCTGATCTGCTATTCCTCCGCGTTCTTCTTCGCGGAGTGCCGTGCTTTCAGTCCGAGGACGATCCCGAGCAAAGCGGGCGGTGCGAGATAGCGCATCGGATTGCGCGACGGACGTGGAGGGCCTGGCGCAAAGATGAGTTCGTGCGTGGGGCAATCCGGAACGGCCGCATGGAGTGCTTCCATCTGCGATTCGATCGGACGGGTGAGGTCGATCTTCACCACGCTCGACATCTGTCCGAGGTTCGCGATGTGGGCGGTGAGTTGAAGTCCGAGCCCGGTGCGGAGGTCCACTTCGAGATGGGTGCCTTCGGAGGATTTCACTCCCTCAAGGTGGAAGCCGACGAAGGCGCGGTCGTGCCACGAGTAGATCGAGAAGCTGGGCAGGGAATCGTAGCAGAAGACTTCCAGCTTGCCGGGCTGTGGCGCTTGCTTGGCCAGGATGTTTGGAAGAGCCGGCGATGGAAGGCGGCTCTTGGAGGCGGTCCGGGCGAGATACTCCAAGGTGCCGCGGATGGACTGGCGGTTCTCCTCGGGGCCTTTCTTGTTTTCGCGATCGCGACCGCGGCGGGTGACCGAGGGAGAGAAAGGGTTCAAAATGTAGATCCGGATGGTCCGGGATTTGGCTAGTGACTCCAGCATCGCAGGCTCAAGGCGATCCAAGGTCAGGTCATCGAGCCATGTTTCCACGATGACGGTTTCCGGAGAGCTGGCGATTCCCGCGGTCACTTCGTCGAAGGGAAGGCCCACGCTGGAGGAGCGGACTCCGCTGCGGTTCTTTGCATCAAGCCGCTCTGCCAGGCGTTCCGCGCGCTCGGCCTCGACAGCTTCGCGATATCGCCAGGTCACATAGCCGACCGCGACGGACACCACGTAGAGGATGGCGGCACCGGCGAGGCCACCGAAGATCTCGACCGCCACGCTATCGCGCTTCTCGCTATCCATGCGAAAATAGATGGCGATCATTAGGGCAATCATCACCAAGCTCACGATGGTGGCGGTCCGCAGGCCGATGCGGCCAAGCTTTGAGCGTGGGGAGAGTGAACTCATGGGAGGGAGTTGCGGAGGGTTGAGAAGTGGGTGTCCATCAGTTCTTCGAGGCCGGCTCCGGAGCCCTCGGCGAGTGCTGCTCCAGCCAGGATGAGGCCGGCGTTCTGCAGGACGGTGTCTCTGATGATGGGGGAAGCGCGTCCTTCTAACATGGCGACGAAGAGATCGACCGCGTCGCGAGGTGATGCCGCCTCATGAAAGGCGTCCATGTTTTCCGCGGCGTGTTGTGGTAGCAGGTTGAAATTCGCGTCGAGTTCCCGGGCTCCATCCCGGAAGAAGGCGATGCGGTTGTTCCCGGGGAGGATCTCGTCGATTCCGGCATCGGCGCGGACGATGCAGGCGGTCCGATTCAGCAGCACGCAGAGTTCGCTGAAACGTTGGAAGTAGATTTCCTTTGCAGCGCCGTTGATCTGCAGGAAGGGCTTGGTGTAGTTCGCGAAGGGGAAGACGATCTTGTAGAGATCCGGGATTCCTTCGTGATGAATGCGGCGGCGGGCTTGTCTCAATTCATCGCGATAGGCAAAACCCGCCTCGCTCAGGCGAAGGAACTTGAAGCTGCTTTCTGCGAGCGCTTTCGCGAGAGCGGGGGAGGCTGTTTCCCGCTGCCGGAGTTCAGCGATGAAATCCGAGCTGCCGATGTTTCCGGTGACCGCCCGAGTGCCCATCTTGACCACGGGAACGAAGCGCGCGGCGATGATTGCGGACATCGACGAAAGATTGATCGTTCCATCGCCGCCGGTGCCGAAGATGTTGACGTGCTTTGGAAAGTCTCTGGAGAGCTGCTTGTTTGCCTCAATGTGGAGGATGATCTCCGCGAGTTCTTCCGCCGCAAGACGATCCGGCCGGAGGGAGTAGAGCAATTGATAGTAGTCCTCCGCGCTCGCCGCCTCGCGGGTCTTGCGGAATTGCGAGAGAACTTCGGACCGAACGCTCATGGATGCTCTCCCGGAATGGGAGGATGCCAGATGTTCCCTTGTCCGGGAGGGGATGCAAGACGCGATAAAGTGCTGCCCGCCCGCCCGTTTTTTCCGTCGCTCCCGGATTCCGGTGAAACTCTTGTCACCCGAGAGGGGTTGAAAGGGCGAAGATCAGGAAGCCACTAACAGAAATGAAAGCCTTTTCATGGATTCTCATGGCCGTATCACTGGCGGCTGCACCGCTGCCTGCTGCCGACGCACCCGCGAGACCTCGCCGGGCCGCGGCCAAGCAAGAAGCAGCGAAGGAGCCGCCGCTCAAGTGGCGTGACGTAAAGGAGTGGGGCGTGGAAGGCCGGGCCTTCGGCGACATGGAGCGGAAGTCGTGGTTCGATCGCTTGCCTGCTCGCGCCGAGGGCAAGGTGACCAACCAGGTCTGGAGGCTTGGCCAGGACACCGCGGGGATGCTGGTTCGTTTCAAAACGGATGCCAAGGCCATCTGGGCAAATTATAAGCTGCGGGAAGCCCGGCTGGCTCAGCCGAATCTAACGGCCATCGGTGCCAGCGGACTCGATCTTTACGCCCGTGACGCGGAGGGGAAGTGGCGCTGGGTTGGAGTGACGAAGCCTGACAATCAAGAGGTGCGGCAGGCAATTGTCAGCGGCATGGCGCCGGGCTTCCGCGAATACATGCTCTATCTCCCTCTCTACAACGGGATCGAAAATCTTGAGATCGGCGTGGCCCCAGACGCGAAGTTCGAAGCCGTGGCGCCGCGCCAGGAAAAGCCGATTGTTTTCTACGGCACCTCCATCACGCACGGAGCAAGCGCTTCGCGTCCCGGCATGTGCCACACTGCGATCCTCGGTCGCCGCTTTGACCGGCATGTGGTCAATCTCGGCTTCTCCGGGAACGGCCGGATGGATGCAGCCGTGGGGGATTTGCTCGTGGAGATCGATGCCGCGGTTTATGTTATCGATTGCGTCCCGAACATGAACGCCGAAGCCGTGCGGGAAAAGTGCATCCCGCTGGTGAAACAACTCCGGGCGGCCAAGCCGGAGGTTCCTATTCTTCTAGTGGAAGATCGCCGGAACACGAACTCATGGGTGCTTCCGCAGCGCAATAGCCACCACGAGAAAAACCATGAAGCTCTGAAGGAATGCTTTGCTTCCTTGCAGGCGGAAGGGATTAAGAATCTCCACTATCTGCCCGGCGACAAGCTTCTCGGGGATGACGGTGAAGCTTCAACCGACGGCTCCCATCCGAGCGACCTTGGCTTTGTTCGTCAGGCAGATGTCTTCGAGTCCGTGCTGAGGCCTCTGCTTGGTGCCAAGTAAAGACGGCTCCGGTTTTTAAAGCTCCTCCCGTCGGGGGCGGATCAAGGTCTGGGGGAAACCCGGCCGCCCTCCGACGGGCGCTGCTCATGACATTCTCTAGATGTGGGATGGAGGCGCCCGGTTTAAAAAAATCGATTCTATTCCCCTCTTTAGATGAGCGGCCGTGAAGAAGCCGACGGAATCTCCGAGGCACGGCTGATCGGCCGGTCGGAGAGTTGCTCGTAAAGCTTGATGTAGGCGTCCGCGGTGGCACGGGGTGAGAAATCCTTCTCACTCTGCAGCATGATACGGCGGACTTCCCGTTCACGGTCCGCGGCCGGGCGGATGAAGAATCGGATCGCTTCATCGATGGCCCAGCGCAGGCCATTGCAATCATGGACTTCGAAGGAGAAGCCATTGCCCCTGTGATTGTCCGCATCCAGGTGGCTGACCGTATCCTGGAGACCACCGGTGCGGTGGACGATCGGGAGGCTGCCATACTTCAGGGCTACCATCTGGGCGAGACCGCAGGGTTCGTAGGCGGAAGGAACGAGGCAGAAATCCGAAGCGGCATAGGCCTGCCGGGAAAGTGTCTCGTTGAAGCCGCGCACGGCGATCCGATGGCGAAGGCCATGAAAGTCGGCGATATGCTCGAAGTGCGGGCGTGAAGGGCCATCGGCCACAAGGACAACTTGAAGCCCGAGGCCCCAGTAGTCGCTGACGAGGCGATAGAGGATATCCGAGAACAGCCCGCAGCCCTTCTGCACGGGATCGAGGCGTGATGGCCAGAAGAGCAGCGGCGCGTCGGCATCTTCTTCCAAGCCAAGACTCTTTTGCAGCGCGAGCTTGTTCGCCCGTTTCGCCTCGCGATGAGCTGCGGCATCATAAGGGTGCGCGATCTTGGTATCGATCTCCGGTGAGTAGGAAGCATCCGGGGAGTTGATGATACCGCTGGCAGCTCCGAAACGCTGCTTTCCGCGAAGGACATCCACCAGACCCCAGCCCTTCGGGTGGCGACCGTCCATGAGCTCTTCCAGGAAGGACGGGCTCACGGTATTCACCAGATCCGCAGCATGGACTCCGGATGCCATGAGGTTCACCGGATTATTGCTTCGGCTCTCACCATACGAAGAGGGGAACCGCGAATAGTGCAGAAGGTTCCAGAAACCCGCGGCGTCGATGCCGCGATCCTCGATGTTTTCGAGGGTCACCTTTTCGTCGTGGAGATTGTGCACCGTGAAAAGGCTGCGAATTCCCATGCTCCGCGCGGCCGCCGGAACCAAGGCTGTCATCCAATCGTGGCAATGCACGATGTCCGGTCTCACTTTCGGCAGCACGTTGTGGATCACATCACGCTGGAAGGCGAGGGCGGCCCGGAGGTTCGACTCCGGCGAGCCGTCGTAAACGGATCGGCGGTAGAAAAATTCGCGATCGTGACAAAGGTGAAGGCGCCGGGAAAGGGGCGACTTCGCTTCACTGAAAAGGCTCCGGAAGTGGGGCATCGCCACGCGTACGTCGATCCCGCGGTCGGCAAGTTCATCCACCAACAGGGTGCTGATATCCGCCAGGCCTCCTGCCTTTGCGCAAGGGGCACTCTGGCCGTTTTTGCCCAAGAAGCGGCTGCCGTTCAATTCCGGCGTTACGATCAGGATGCGTGGGCGCCGCGGCTTGGCGCGCTTGGCTCGCAATGGAGAAATTTGAGTCTCGGTGGATTGAAGGAGAGATGCCGACGCGAGCTTCGGGACCATGGTGGTGATAGGTGCAGTTGGGGTGCGGTCGGAGGAGCGGATGTGGATGCTTTCCACACCTCCCATCATTCCCCCCGACGCTGCGGACATCGGTTCTAGCTGGGACTGTGCCATGGCACCGGGGTCCGCGTGGTCCAAGCGGTGAACGTTGATGCACAGCGCGAGGCGTCCAAAGACCTCCGGAATACCAAGATGGCGCATAATCCGCCGCATTGCAAATCCCTGCCGGAGAGGTTGCACGGTGCAAGATGGCAGCACTCAATCCTGGCTCAAGATGACCAAGGCATAAGGCGGAAGTTGTAGGCCTCCGGTGACTGCCGGATATCCTGTCTCCTCGCGGCGCGCTTCGATTACGGTGAGGTCCGCATCGCCAAAATCCGGGCTGTAGCCGCTCCAGTCCGCATTGAATCGAACCTTCCACTCGCCCTCGGCCGGGAGGACCAATTCGTAGAAGTCGTGCGACACATGGGAGAGATTCAGGACGATAACCGTGCTATCCCGTGGGCCGCCCTCATGCCAGCGATGCCACGCCAGCACCTTCCCCTCATGGTTGCGGTGAAAGACGTCGACGTATTGACCGGTGAGGCCCTTGGTAAGACCCGAAAGATTGCGGCGCAGGCCGATAAGATCGCGATAGGCGAGGCGGATGCCCCGGAAAAGCCGGGCTTTTTCCCAATGCAAGGCTTCGTGGTCGTCAAACCAGCCATCCTCCAGGAACTCCTGTCCTTGGAAAATCATCGGCACGCCCGGTGAAGTGAGTACCACCCCGGCGGCTTGGAGACTGCGTCGCTGGGCCCACACGCTCGCGGGATTTTCGGGATCGATTTCGGACACCAGGCGTTGCTTGCCATTTGCCACCTCATCGTGGGACTCGGAGTAGATTACCCGGCGGAAGACATCGCCGGCGAAGGAAGGAATGATGGCGGAGATCATCGCTCCCGGATCGCGCGCATCGTCATCGGGGCCTTCCAGCACCGCGCGCAAGGGGTGGACAAAGCTGGCATCCCACTGGGAATCGAATCCTGCGCCGCCGTCATCCACCCACGCGGTGAGTGCTTCATTGCTACCGAGATCTTCCGCGATCGAAAGGGTACGGTGGGAGTGGAGTTTCAGGTCCTTGTTGATCCATTGGAGAACTTGCCAGCCCTCGGGCAAGTCCACCGATTCGTGGTGATCGTGACCCTTTGAACGGCGGATATAGCTGACCGCATCCATGCGCAGGCCATCGGCGTGGAATTCCTCGATCCACATCAGGGCATTGTCGCGAAGGTATTGGCGGACTTCTTCGCGACCGTAGTCGGGGCGGGTGTGACCCCATGGGGTTTCCGCGCGCCAGTCATTGTAGAAGTAGATTCCTCCCATCCCGTCCTCCGACCATCCGTCGAATTGCCAGAGGTCGAGGTTGTCCGGACCGAAGTGGTTGTAGACGACGTCGAGCAACACCGCGATGCCGTTGCGGTGCGCCTCGCGGATGAGAAACTTCAGTTCATCCGGTCCTCCGTAGGTGGCCTCCACGGCGAAGGGGTGGCACGGATTGTAGCCCCAGGAGGTCTCGCCCGGATATTCGGTCGGCGGCATGAGTTCGATCACGTTGACGCCGAGATCCTTCAGATAAGGCAGGCGACGGATCACCTCGCGGAAAGTGCCGGTATCTCCATTCTTCCTTCCTCCGAAGGTGCCGACATGGAGCTCGTAGATGACCGCTTCATTCAGACTGGGCGTCTCCCATGCTTCGTCTCCCCAGTCGAAGCTGTCCTTGTAGATGACCCCGTTCCCCGTTTCCGGATCGATGAGGCGGGCTCGGGGATCGACTTTGATCAAGGTTTGCCCGTCCCGGGAAATACGGAACTTATAGTGGTCACCCTCCTTGGCCTCAGGAACCAAAACACTCCAGAATCCACCTTCTTCGGAAATGAGATCGACCCCGCGCTCTTCCCACTCATTGAAGGAACCTATGACTGCCACAGTCTCGGCATGAGGAGCCCACACGCGGAAGCTGGTCCCTTCCTTGTGGGGAATCGCTCCGACGCCGGGATGAATGGAGGTATGGGGACGTTTGTGCTTTGGTGTGCGGGGCTTCGTTGCGCGGGAGTGGATTGGAGATGAATTCATGGCCTGCCGTTCTCGAAGCAAGGGGCATACCGCGGTAAGCAAATCGCTTGTTTGCAAGGAAGGGGAGGGTTCGCGAGAGCATCGTTCGTGCGAATTGCATGGGGTTTCGGAAGGCGGAACGGGCGATTTGCAAAAGGCGGAAAACGCCAAGTCCTTTCCCTTGCGGCTCATGGCGATGGAACGACCCTTGCTTGGTAAAAAGCAACCGGAGAGTCGTCATGAAGGAACGGATCATTCCAGCGCCCGAGACCATTTCCGCCCATGAGCAGGCTGCGGCTGAGATCACCGAGCTTCGCCGGAAGGGCATCCATTGTCATCTGGAGGAGAACAGTCACGCGGGAGGCCACTGCGTGGATGTGGTGGTGGATCCTGAAGGCCCGGTGGATGACGTGGTGCCGCCTCCTCCAGCGCGCTCCTATGTGAAACGGAGGAGCTCCTGATCTCCGGAGCCCTATTCTTAATTCCCCTCTGAATGGACCTCACCTCGGATCATCCCTATTGGCGGCTCAAGAATGGCATTTTGGCAAATTACCCTCCTCTGGATCGAGATCGACGTTGCGATATTGTGATCCTTGGGGCTGGGATTACCGGTGCCTTGATCTCCGAGGCGCTGACCGCGGATGGCCATGAGGTGATCGTGCTGGATGGGCGGGAAGTGGGAACCGGCAGCACCAGTGCCAGCACGGCGTTGTTGCAATACGAGATCGACACGCATCTCACCGACCTGACGGCCATACACGGGGAGAAGCATGCCCGCATGGCTTACCGCGCCTGCTACGAGAGCATCGATTTGCTTGAGGAGCGGATCTCCGGCTTGGGTCTTGAAGCATGCCACTTCACGCGAAAGGATAGCGTCTACTTGGCTTCCCGGAAGAGGGATGTGCCGGTGCTTCGCGAGGAAGCCGCAGCCCGGATCAATGCAGGCATCGAGGTCCATGAGTGGAGCGCTTCCGATGTTATGGAGCATCTCGGCATCTCCTATCCCTCGGCCCTGCACTCCCCGCAGGCTGCGGAGGTGGATGCCTACCGCTTGGCTCACGGGATGTTTTGCAGGACCTTGCAGCGCGGCGGCTTGATCTTTGATCGCACCAAGGTCACCGGCATGGAGGTGGACGGAAGCGGTGTCGTCCTTTGCACGGAACGCGGCTTCAAGGTGCGCGCCAAACGGCTGGTGGTGGCGATGGGTTACGAGACCGAGCAGCTCTTCGATACCGCGAAGCTGGTGAATCTGCGCAGCTCCTTTGCGATCGCCTCAGAGCCTCTGGACGAAGTGCCGAACTGGTGGCGGCGCTGCCTGCTTTGGGAGACTGCGCGGCCTTACTTCTACCTGCGTGGCGATAGCGATGGACGTGCGATCATCGGCGGGGAGGATGTCGCTTTCCGGAATCCTCCCGCGAGGGATCGCCTGATACACAGGAAATGCCGGCGGCTGGAGCAGCGGTTCCACGAACTCTTTCCGCAGGCAAACATGGAGACAGCCTATTCCTGGGCAGGAACCTTTGGTGAGACGGAAGACGGGCTGGCTTACATCGGCACCTATCGGAAGCATCCGCTGTGCTATTTCGCGCTCGGCTTTGGCGGAAACGGGATCAGCTACAGCATCATTGCCGCCGAGATCATTCGCGCTGCCTTGAAAGGGACACCGCATCCCTATGCGGAGGTCTTTCGCTTCGAGCGCTAGGGCACTTCATATCCGGAGATCCGGGCCTCCAGCTTCGCGGGATCCTGATCGGGTGGAAAGATGGCTCGTCCTTCCCGCATGGCACCGCGCGGGACGAAGTCGAAGTTGACGGTGGCGTTCTTTCCCTGTGCGGAAGAGGTGTCGGTGACCTCCACGGTCACATTGACCGCCACGGTTTCGCCGCGATTGATGATGTGGATGGGGACGCGGAGTTGCCCGTCTTCGGTCTTCGCATCTCCCTTCACGATCTCCAGTCGCGCGGGGCCCTCCTTCCAGCGTAAGGTGTCGACTCCGAGGAGCACGATGATCGCGCCGACCAGAAGGGTGCTGAAGGTGAAGACCGTCCATTCCAAGGCGTTCTTTCCCTCGGACGGCTGGTCGGTGTTCCGGTTCTGGTTCATGGGAATGAAAAGGCTTCATGCACCCGGCGGCCTGACCTGTAGCAGCAGGCGTCCGGCAGAGGCACCGAGCACTGCAGGCACCCCGATGACGATGGTCTGCGCGAGGATCATCCGCAACGGTTGGCCGTCAAACTGACCGAAGAAGAAGAGGCACGCAGCTCCTGCCGTCAGGGCGACCGCGTAGGTGGTGATCACCCCGCGCGCGCTTGCAAGAAAGGAATCGCGCGCCACATGAAGGTGATGACCCTGGATCTCCGCGAAGTGGAGGACCAGTCCGCCGAGCGCGAGTGAGCAAAGAGCCAGCAACAGCAGATTGCCCGGGCGGCTCTCCATGGCAATCACCTGGATCTCTTCGGTAGGAGCCACGTTTGCAGCGAAGAGGACCGCCCCGCAGAGGGCAATCGCGGCCTGCGGGAGGTAGCCTTCGGAGCCGCGGCCATCGTCTCCGGATAATCCTTCGTCACCATCGTCGTCCGCGCCCAACTGCGCGGTACCGACCGATACGCCGATAGCCACGGTCATCGCTTCCATTGTGATTTTCCCCGAGATTTCGGAGAGATCCATTCCTGAGTCGATCCGTCCGGTAATCCAGAGAATTGCCGCCGCGATCACAACTCCGATGCCCATTTCCTCCACCGAATCAATGGCCACTTCGACGATGCTCGCATCCCGTCGCAAGCCAGCGAAACGGTTGTAGAGAATCAGCAGGATGAAGGTGGCGAGGATGTAGAGAAGGATCCGACCGGGATGAAGCACGAAGCCGGTCCACCAGACCTCCATGGTGTAAAGCAGAGGCAGGGAAAACATCAGGCCGCCAGCGATCCCGCGGCCATACTCGCGGGCGGATTGGGGAATGCTGCGGCTATGGCTGAAGTTCACGCGTGTCCTCCGGGCGGATGGTCCACGGGCTTCTCCAGCTTCTCTTTCAGCCAGCCGAGCACATGGAGAACGACAAAGATCAGCACGGTTATACCGCAGGCGACCAGGTAGTATTGCAGCCCTACCATCATGCCCACCGCTGCCGTCACGAGGATGGAGGCGGCAGTAGTCAGGCCCTTCACCCGCTCTTTCCCCCGTGAAACGAAAATCGTGCCCGCTCCCAGAAAGCTCACGCCGGTGACCACGGCCTCGATCACGCGGATCGGATCAAAGCGCATTTGCTCGTGGCCCCCTCCATCAAAACGCATCACGAACAACTCTCCGAGAATCACGAACAATGCCGCACCCAAGCCAACGAGCATGTGCGTGCGAATGCCCGCCGATTTTCCGGCAGCTTCACGCTCCCATCCGAGGATACCGGATAGGCAGATGGCGAGCGAAGCACGCGTCAGGACGTTCAACTCGAAATCCATGATGATGATTCAAGCTCACCCTTTCCACGCCATCCTGTCCTTTGCAAGGACACGATTAAGCCGGGCCCGCACGTGCGAACCCGGCCCGGGCCACCGCACCTCGAAGTCAGTGAAGGGCTTCCTCATTGACGCCGGAGCGGAATAGGCCGCCGGTGGCGATGCGGGTGATGGTTTGGTCGGCGTTTCCTTCTTCCTCGAGGGTTTTCCCCAGGGTTTTGACGTCGTCGTGATAGCCGAGGCAGTCGGCGAAGGCCTTGGCCACGCCGTAGGCGGCAATTTCATAGTGCTCGACCCGGTTCGCACAGGCGATCAGGACGGCGTCGCGGACGCTGCCCGGGGAGGTGTCAGGGATGTGCTTGCCCGCTTCCTTGATCAAGCCGCGCATGGCATCGCACTCCTCGCCTTCCGGATTCAGGCCATGGCGGTCGAAGATTTCCTGAAGCCGCCTCTGCTGTTCCTTCGTTTCCTGAAGATGGTGGTTGAAGGCGTCGCGGAGCTCTTCATGCGAAGCATGGGCCGCCATCTCCGGAAGTGCGGCAATGAGTTGTTTTTCCGCGCTGTAGAGGTCCCGGAGTTGGTCGATGTACAGTTGTTCGAGATTCGTGATCATGACTCTGCGTTGGATTGGCACCCGGAGCATCCGGGCAGAGAGATCTTTCGCAGAAGATATGCCGGGCGGATTTCGTTGGTAATCCAATCATGAACGCGCTGCCCGCGTGCAGCGTGCATCCGGTCTCTGCGCAGGCTGCAATGGCTGGCTTGCCCGTACACAGGAAGGTCACCGGGGTCTAAAACCCGGTGACCCCACACCTGACGGCGTGTGACGGAATAGTCGGGCGGCCGACTCCCCCCCAGACTCAGTCACCCTCTTCCTAGAGGACAGGTCGGGTGGATTGCCGAACGCGCAAGGGAAAAGCCGGTGACAAATTCCCGCAAATTACCCGCGATCAAAGCATTGCCGCCACTAAAGAAGGGTCGCGGAGCACCACGTCCTTACAAGAAGGCCAGGACTCCACGGCATCTAGGAGAGCATCCTTGGCTTCTTCGATGTGGCCGCGCTTCATCAAATCCCGACCGAGAGTGGCGTAAAAGCCGGCCGCCATCATCCGCTCGATCATGCCAAGGCTGCGGAGTTGACGTGCAGTCAGGCGGCCCTGCTCCCATGCTTCCATCGCGACGCAACAGCGCAGTTCCAAACGCAATACCGGAGGCATGGCGCGGAACTCGGCAGCCAGTGATCCCAGCTCTTCCAACGCCTCATCCCACAGACCGAGCTCGGCATATCCTTCGGCGGCACAAAAACCCATGCTCGACCCTAGGCTGAGGTCTCCGGTGGTCAAGGGGGCTTCTTCCTAACAGACTTACGTGGTCTCCCTTAGGGATAATCGGATACCATCGCCCCGGTCTCCTGTGGCTGCAAGCGAAGGTCCGCCTTTTGCCAACTTTCCCGTGACATCGGCTACATGCTCTCCGTGGGTTTCATCGCGAGGACCAGCGCCTCGCATCCGAACCAACAAAGGAGGAACCTTTATGAAGATACTTTTCATCGCAGCAGCGCTCATCGCCGTGGCTCCGCTGTCCTTGGTCACCAGCGACGCTCAACAGAGGTCCCACGAAGCTCCCGCCAAGTCGGGAAATGTGGCGAGCGTGATCGCTGGCCAGTCCGATCTCACCGTGTTCTCTACATTGATCGACGCCGCTGGCATGCGGAAGCAGCTTTCCGACGGCGGTCCCTACACGATTCTGGCACCTACCGACGACGCTTTCCAATTGCTAGGGGAGGGGGCGCTTGAGAAACTGCTAATGCCGGAGAACCGGGAAAAGCTGCTTGCGATGATCCGCTACCACATCATCCCCGTCCGGATGGAAGCCTCGGCGATCCGCACGGGCGAGATGAAGACCTTGCAGGGTAGCAAAGTCGCCATTGATGCGGATTCCAGCGCGATCTGGATCGGTCGGGCTGAGATCATGAGGCCCGATGTCCGCGCCGGGAACGGGGTGATCCACGCCATCAACATGGTCTTGGAACCTGACGTGGAGTGAGCGGCAACCGTGCATTCGGCCATCCGCTGCTCCGAAACGATGATTGAAAATGCAATGAAGCTTCTTATCGCAAGCGCCGGTAGGGCTCCTGTGACTTCCTGATTTCCAGTGATTTCATGCTTCGGAGGGCCTCCGGCGCGGAAACTGTGAAGGAAGTCTAAACATCGATCTTTTATGACTGCCACCTTCGACCAATGCATCGACATCTCCAACAGCCTCCTTCGCGGTGAGTTGTCGGCCGTCGAGACCTACACGCAGGCCCTGCAGAAATTCAGCCGCAAGCCGGAGCATGCCATCCTCGAGTCGATCCGTGCTGACCACAGGGACAGCGTCCAGCGTCTCCGAGCCCACATCGATGATCTGGGGGTTCAACCGGACATTAGCTCCGGTGTGTGGGGCCAGTTCGCCAAGGCGGTGGAGGGGTTCGCGAAAGTCTTCGGTCATACCACGACATTGATGGCCTTGGAAGCGGGCGAGCTTTCGGGAATCGATGATTACTACTGCGCGCTCTCGGATCCGGAGGTGATGGACGACATCAAGGACGAGATTCGGACGGTCCTGTTGCCTCGACTCGAGAGGCACTTGGACTCCTTGCGGGTGCTGCGAGCACGTTGAAGCCTTTCCCTGAACATGGAGCCGCAGGTAGGAAACTGCCGGCGGCTTTTTAGTAACGACTTCAGCCTTGGAGCAAGGACTGGGCACCTTCGATGAAGATCTCCGTGCCCGTAATGTGCGAGGACGCATCAGACGCGAGAAACCAGACGAGCTGAGCGACCTGACCCGCGGTGCCGGGATTCCCGTCGGAGAGCGGGACGTCACCCTCGGGGAACTCCACGGGCAGGCGCAGTCCCTCCAGATTGCGGTGCTCGGTGGCCTCCTCGATGTTTGTTTCGATCGCTCCGGGGCACACGACGTTGACCCTCACCCGATCCTTGGCGAGTTCCAGCGCCATCATTTTTGCGAAAGCAACTTGGGCCGCTTTCGAGCACGCGTAAGCGGTCGCGCCGGTGTTGCTGAACATGCGGGTGCCATTCACGGACGAGATCACGATGATCGAGCCTCCGCGAGCCTTGAGCAGGGGCAGGGAAAGCTTGGTGCTGAGATAGGTGCCACGCAGGTTGATGCGGAGTGTCTCATCCCACTCTTCGGTCCGGAGTTGTTCGAGCGGTGCCCAGACGCCATTCACCCCGGCGTTTGCCAGGAGGATGTCGAGATGTCCCCAGCGTGAGAGGATCGTGGCGAAGGCAGCAGTCATCGCCGACTCATCGCCGACATCCGCGGTGACAATGAAGTGGCCTTCGCCGCCGCCGCCAATCTCTTCCAGCACCTTCTGCAGCGGCTCCGGGGATCTTCCGAGCAGCGCAATCTTTGCTCCCGCGTGCGCGAGCAACTTTGCCGAAGACCTTCCGATGCCCGAACCTGCTCCCGTGACCAAGGCGGTCTTTCCTTTCAAGGTGTCCTCTCCGATTCTCATGGTGCCTTTCCTTCGCAAGGCACATGCCACTCATTCACGGCGTGGCTTGAGGATCTCAAGCAGCTCGCGGAGGTCGATCGGACTCACCGGCTTCACAAGATGCTCGTCGAAGCCAGCCTCGCGGGACAAGCGTCGGTCCTTTTCCTGTCCCCATCCGCTGAGCGCCACCATCGTGATCCCATCGCCGGATGGCAGCGCACGGATGTGGCGGGCTGCCTCAAAGCCGTCCATGCGCGGCATGCCGAGATCCATGAGGATGAGATCCGGTGCAAAGCTCTTCGCCAATTCCACGGCATCCGCGCCATCATAAGCGACGCGGACCTCGCGGCCTTCCATTTCGAAGAACATCCCAAGGATGTCCGCCGTGCTCCGCCCGTCATCCACCACCAGAACCCGCCGCCAGTGACCGGCAGGGGACCCCATCGTCTCAATCTCTTCCTGGCCCGGCAATTCTGCCGAAAGGCACTCGGGCAGACGCACGGTGAATCGGCTGCCCTCTCCGGCACCGTCGCTATGGACTTCGATCTCGCCGCCGTGAAGTTCGACAAGGCTCTTCACAAGTGTAAGGCCGATTCCAAGTCCATCCTGTCTTGCTTGGTCCGTCTGGACAAAAAGATCGAAGATGTGCTCCTGCTGGTCCGGTTCGATCCCATTCCCGTCATCCTCGATCGTGATCCACGGGCGGTTGCCATCAGTGCCATGGGAAAGCCTGATGTGACCGCCGGGCGGTGTGTATTTGGCGGCGTTCGAGAGTAGATTCGATACGACCTGAGCCATTCGGTTGGGATCGGTCTCGATGATGATGTCGCAGGGTGCGGGCACGTTCTCGAAGTGATGTCCGTATTGCCCAATGTAAGGTTCGGCTGCTTCCACGGCGCTTTCCAAGACGTCGCGCAGGCGCACGGCAGATTTCTTGAGAAGGATCTTCCCGGTGTTGATCCGCGTCATGTCCAGGAGATCATCGATCAGATGGACCATCTGCTTGGTCTGTCTTTCCATCATCGAGGTGAGTCGGGAGATCTCGGCCGAGTCCGTTTGCGAGCGGATCAATTCCAAGCCGGTAAGAATAGGTGCGATCGGATTGCGAAGTTCATGGGCAAGGGTTGCAAGAAACTGATCTTTCTTCCGCAGCGACTCGCGTTCTTCGGTGATGTCGGTGTGGGTTCCGAACCACAGGCGGAGCAGGCCTTCCTCATCGCGGATCGGTAGCATCTGGCATAGATGCCAGCGGTACTCACCATCGTGGCGCCGCAGCGTGAATGCTTCTTGGAACGGTTCCCCGCTTTGAAGAGAGCTGGCGAACGCATTCATCGCTCCCGGGCTTTCGCCTTGGCCATGAAAGCTCTTCCAGTCCTCCGCCGCAGCCGTGCCGCGCACGGTGCCGGTATAGTCATACCAGCGTTGATTGAACCAGAAGATGCGACCATCCGGGCGGGCCATCCACGCCAACTGCGGGATTGAGTTCGCCAAAGTCCGGAAAAGCTCCTCGCTCTGGCGCACTGCTCCTTCCGCCACCTTGCGATCGGTCATGTCGATCATGGACCCGATGTAGCCCGCGAACTTTCCGTCCAAGCCCTGTCGTTGGACAGCGGTGTCTAGCAGCCAGCGGTATTCGCCATCGGTGCGCCTTGCCCGGTATTCCACGGTCCGGCCCTGATGCTGGTGATGGGCTTCCAAGAGTTGCGTCCGGATCTCAGCGAGGTCTTCCGGATGTACAGCCCGGGACCAATCTTCGAGCGGATCTCCACTTGGCGGGCTGCCGCTGAATTCATGCCACGACTTGCTGAGGTAGCTGCGGCGTCCATCCTTGCCGGCGAGCCAGACCATTACCGGTGCATGGTCCGCCATGTTCCGGAAGCGCTCCTCGCTTTCGCGCAGCCGATCTTCGATAACGCGGTGCCCGGTGACATCCCGTGAAATGGCGAGGAACTGGAGTTCTTCCCCTTCAGTCGCGGGGAGGGCGACTAAAGCGACGTTCCACCAACGGCGTCTACCGGTGCAGGTCAAAGCGCAATCCTCCAATCGGCCCACGTCGCCCGAAAGAGCAGCATCAAGGGCAAGCCGTGCCCCTGTGAGCCCGCTTTCATTCTCCCATAGCTCCAGCCACGACCGCCCTTCCAAATCCGCAGGCTGCCCGGCTTCCATCAACTCGAGGCCCTTGGGGCTGACCCAAATGATTCGCCCGGCTTGATCCAGAATCTTGATGCAGTCCGGGCTGTTCCCGACGATGGCAGAGGTGAGCTTGTCGCCTTGCCCAAGCGCAACGCGCGATTCCCGTTCGCGGTGGCTTCCCCCGCGGGACGTCTTTGGGAGGTCTTCATTTTTGGAATCGGAGGACATCGCGTGGGATCACATGGGGTGCCTCCCCCGGTTTTCTGGAGCGAGCAGATGCAAAGTGCATTTCCAGCCAAGGGGAGACATGCAAAACACCTTTGGCACGGTGATCTTCAACAGAGGTGGTGGCGTCTGTTAGGGGCCGCTTGCCCGTGGAGCGAGAGTATCTCGTGGCGGGTGTCCTCTTTAGTTGGATCACTTTCATGACGGCGGATTGCGAAAGTATTGCCGGGATCCGCTTTCCCTCAGGTGCAGCCGCGCAGGAGAAAAAGGATCAAGAGAACCGGGATCGGTATGCCCAGCAGCCAAAGAAGAATCCAACCGATCTTTCCGGGTTCCGAGGGGGAACCCATGCCTTTAGGGTTTTGTTTCATCCCCTCGGTTTTCGCATGAGCCGTGCCATGGCAGGATGACTGATGGCGCGTTTCCTGATAGGGATGGCTTCGAACACCAATCCAATCCTCATCATGAAATCAAAAGCCATCCTGATCCTCGCCGCTGCCGCTGCCATCACAGGCGGTGCTTTCGTGGATCTGCGCGCACAGACACCAGCACCGGCGAACTCTCCCGGCACCAAGCTCGCTTATCCTTACGGCCAGGAGTGCATCGTCACCGTCGATCCCCAGGCTGCACGGAATGTCCCGGTAAACGCCCAACCCGAACCCTCCGGTTTCCAGCCGGACGGAACCTTGCGGGGGCAGCTCATTTATCTTTCCGACGAATGGTGCGTCCTGAAAGACGGAACCTTCGAAAACTGGATACCGAGGACAAAGGTTCTAACAATCCGTGCGTCCAAGTGAGAGGGCAAGCGGGTGCCGCATTGCATTAGCCACTTCTGGAGTCGTGCAGATTACCGCGATCAACTGCCAGCTCCGGCATGACTCGGGCCGCTTGCGGCTGAATTGCAGAATCCGTGAGACAATCCTGGCATGGATTCCCGTCTGCTAAGGAAACCATCCATCATCACATGAGCTCATTTGCCAACGCGACATTCAAAATTGAATCTTGGGACGAGCAGCCTATTCACGAAGGTGACGGCCTGCCGAAGCTGGCGCGCGTCACTGCACGCCTGACTTACAAGGGAGACATCGAGGGAGAGGGGATAGTGGAGTATCTGATGGCTTACCATGAAGGCGGTGCCACGACCTTCATCGGCTTGGAGAGGATCCAAGGAGGCATCGCCGGATACACCGGCAGCTTCGTCCTTCAGCACTCCGGCACGCATCAGGACGGAAGTGCGAAGTCTTCCTTCAGCGTGGTACCGGGCTCCGGAACAGGCAGACTCGCGAGCCTCAGCGGCCACGGGGAGTATGCGGCAAGCGATTGTGAGGCCCCTCTTACGATGCATTACGACATCGACGGCGTTGACGAGCATAGGGACACCGTCCTTACCACGCCGCCCTTGGTACGAAACACTCCCTGAGGCTAGCTGCTTGCAGGGAAATCCTGGTGGGGCATCATGAATGGCATGAAGCAGATCGCACCCGGTCTCTGGATCCTCCGATATCCTTTAAAAGTCGTGGGAACCGATCATGGGCGCACCGTCACGATCATCCGGCTTTCGACGGGGAATCTGATCATCCATTCCATGGCTCCTTTTACAGCCGGGGATGTCTCAGCAATCCGGGAATTGGGTGAACCCCGCTGGCTGGCCGAGGCAATGCTCCTGCATGACACCTATGCGGCTGAGGGTCCGGCACATTTCCCGGGCTTGCCCATGCTCGGCCCCGCCGGCTTCGGAGAGATCGTGAAGTTCGAGGTAGATCCCTTGCTGCCAGAGCCGGAGGCTTGGGGCGGTGAGGTGAAGGTGCTGCGCTTGGAGGGAGCACCGAAGCTGGAAGAGCATGTCTTTCTCCACGTGCCGTCCCGCACTTTGATCGTAGCGGATCTCATCTTTAATTTTCGCACCGACGAGACTGGCTGGAACCGCTTCTTCCATCGCCACATCGCGGGATTCCATCGCTATCCGGGGATGAGCCGGATCTTCCGATGGTTCGTGTCGGACAACGAAGCTTTCCGCAGGTCTCTCGAAGAGGTGATGTCGTGGGATTTCGACCGGATCATTCCCGGACACGGGGAGCCGATTGAAAGTGGAGGCAAGGAGCTGCTGCGCCGTGCGATGGGCGAGGCCGGCTTCCTCTAAAGAATGCAAATAGCCCGGTGGAATTTTTTAGCTCTCATGCACTTTGCACCGTAAATCCCGGGGAGTGCCTAGGAATGCCGAATGCACGGTGCGGCATCCTTCCTGCGAGGAGTAGCGGTCTCCATGGCCAGCACTCCTCTGCCCGCGCTACCGCCGCCCCGTCGTCATCGCTCCGCTGCTGACGCACTCTCTACCATTCGGGCGGTGACTCTGACCTCGGCGATCATCGCCGGGCTCTACCTTGGCCAGGATTTCCTAATCCCTCTGGCTTTGGCGGTGCTGATCACCTTTCTCCTGTCGCCCTTCGTGACCAAACTGGAGCGCTGGATTGGAAACGTGGGGGCGGTGATCGCGACGATGACCCTGATTCTCGGTGGTACTCTTGGCTTGGGGTGGGTCTTGGGGAACCAAGCCGTGGATCTCGCCAACCAGTTCCCCGGCTATAAAGAAAATATCCGCGCGAAACTCCATGCCTTCGAAGTCCCCAGCGGCGGGGTGCTTGATCGCGTCTCGCAAACGGTGGAAGAGCTTAAGAAGGATTTGCCAGGCGTCGGATCCAAGGATGATGAAGATTCGAAGACGGCCGATGGGGCCCAGGAGGGGGGACCGATGCCGGTGAAAGTGGTCGAAACCCCGGACTCAACCCCGTTCCAGATGATGAAATCGATGGCGGCACCCATCCTGGGTCCGTTGGGAACGGCCGGCTTGGTCTTGCTGCTAGCCACCTTCATGCTGCTGAAGCGGGACGACCTTCGCGCCCGGTTGATCCGCTTGATTGGTCAAGGAAAGATCAGCGCGACGACCCGTGCCCTCGACGATGCCAGCACCCGGGTCCGGCGTTACCTGCTGATGCAACTCGTGGTGAATGTCACCTATGGCATTCCCTTGGCGATCGGCCTCTACTTTATCGGAGTTCCGAATGCGATCCTGTGGGGAGCCTTGGCGGCGGTACTACGATTCATCCCGTACATCGGACCGTGGATCGCGGCGGCTTTTCCGATCCTGCTGTCCTTGGCCGCCTCCCCGACCTGGTGGACACCCTTGCTGACGATGGGCCTCTTCGTGGTGCTCGAGCTGATCAGCAACAATGTGATGGAGCCATGGCTCTACGGATCCAGCACCGGAGTATCTCCGGTGGCGTTGATCGTGGCGGCGGTCTTCTGGACCTGGATGTGGGGTACGGCGGGTCTCGTACTTGCCACGCCCTTCACGGTTTGCCTGGTGGTGATGGGGCGGCATATCCCGCAGCTTTCGTTCCTCAGTGTCGTCCTGGGTGAGGAGGAAGCTCTGACTCCGGCGGAGGATTGCTATCACCGGATGTTGAGGCAGGGGGAGCATGACGAAGAGGAATTCGTCGATTCCTATTTAAGGACAAAGCCGCTGGAGGAACTTTATGATGCCGTTCTCGTTCCGGTGGTAGCTTCCGCCGAAGAGGACCATCGCCAAGGCATGATCGACAGCGAGCAGCGAGACCGCATCGCGAAGTCGACCGCAGACATCATCGAGGATCTTCGTGAGCGGGAGCATCCGACCGAGGAGGCCGAGGCCCTGCCCCGGTGTCGCGTACACTGCATCCCGGCCCGGGCCGAACGCGATGAATTGGCGGGTGTCATGCTGGAGCACTTGCTGGATGTGAAAGGCTTCGATGCAAGTCACTCGCCCGACCGCCGGAGCGCGGGAGAACTCATCAAAGAGCTGGAGAAGAGGATGCCGGATCTTGCCTGCATCACCGTCGTGGCACCGTCCATCGCACTGCACGCGAGAAATCTCTGCCAAAAGATCCGCGCCGCCTTGCCGGAGCAAAAGATCATCGTTTGCCTGTGGGGGGCGAATGGGGACGGCGCCGAGGATATCAAGTCGCTCAAGGAGGCCGGCGCCGAAGATGTCGTGAAATCCTTGGCTGACGCGGTGTCCTGGTGCGAGCGCTTCGCGGTGCGGTTGGCCGCGCATCGGGAAGGCCCTCCGATCCCGGACAATGAAGAGGAGCGGCTGCTAACACTCGATAAGCTCGGCTTGATCAATCCCGATCGCGAACCGGTGCTTGATCATGTCACTGCAAAGATGTCGCGCGTCTTTGAGGTTCCCGTGGCCGCGATCACTTTGGTCGATCGCGAGCGCCAGTTCTTCAAGGCTTACACCGGTCTCCCGGAAGAACTTGCCGAGGAACGCGAGAGTCCTCGCGATCTGGCGGTCTGTAGCCATGTCGTGGCGGCAAATTCGGTGGTGGTGGTGGAAGATTTGAAGCGCGACCGCCGCTTCGTCGGAAATCCCTTGCTGGTAAAGCACTCGCTCCGCTTCTACGCAGGTGCCCCAATCCGCTCGGCGAATGGGCACGTACTCGGGGCACTTTGCGTAATGGATACCGAGCCAAGGAGGTTTACAGTAACCGAAAGACGCCTATTGGAACAAAACGCCGCCGAGGTGGCCGAAGAAATCGAAAGATTGGCCGCCACTGAGGCATAGGGCATTTTGCAGCGTGCCTTCTGCATCGCGGATTGCACTTTTCCGGGACTCTTTGCAATGTTCGGAGAAGGTCACGAAACCCGAAGTTTTCGAAATTTCTTTCTCTATCAATGGTTTAACACCGCGTGCCAAAATTCGCACGCCTTCTGCTAATATCTCACCTGTCGCCCGAGGGTATCAATGCAGGCTGGGTGTGCGCCCGCGAGCGACCTCACAACATACGACCCCGGCGGCGTGGATGATCCGACTTTAGGGCAGCTCGGAACCCGCGCCGCCGGGGCGCTTTTCAGGAAGCGCATTTCTTGAATAGTGCGCTCCTACTTTTGTGACTTTCCGGCATTTCCTTGAAAAGCGTCGGCTGCTTGCTACGAAGGAGATTGCCCATGCCCCTAGCAGTCCAGCCTGCGATTCCTACGCGGGAAACCGACCCATCCCCTGACGAGGACACTCCTTTGGAGCGGAGCCGCGTGCTGGTGGTGGAGGATGGGCGAAACGCAGCGGATATCCTCGCGATGTTTTTCCAGATGGAAGGCCACGAGGTGTCAGTTGCCTACGACGGGGTGGAAGCTGTTGATGTTTCGGCGGTTTTTCGACCTCAGATCATCTTTCTCGATATCGGGATGCCCCGGATGGATGGCCTTGAAGCTGCCCGCCGGATCCGCCGCCAGCCGGGCGGCCGGGAAATTGTCATCGTGGCCCTGAGTGGCTTGGATCAGGACGAGGACAAGAAGCACTGTGCAGAGGCGGGCTTTGACTGCCACTTGGCGAAGCCAGTATGCCCGACCGAGCTGCGCGCGGTCTTCAAGCGCTTTCAGGAGCGGCTGGCGCGCCTCTGATCCGCCTGATGAGCAAAAATCCGGGTCCCGGGGCTTGCGCGGCGGAGAGTTCAGTGCGACGGAAGCGCCCGCCCTTAAACAGGCGCTTGAATGATGGATTCCAGCCGCGGCGTCTCCGAACGCACCCTTCTGCTGCTGCTCGCCTGCGTGCAGTTCACCCACATCATGGATTTCATGGTGATGATGCCCTTGGGTCCCCAACTGATGAGGGAACTCGGAATTTCCGCGGCTGCATTCGGGAACATCATCTCCGCCTTCGCGATCACCGCCGGGGTGGCGGGCTTGATCATGGCGCCGTTTTCGGATCGCTTTGATCGCAAGAGGCTTTTGCTGTTCTGTTACGCCGGGTTTGCCCTGGGCACATTGGCCTGTGGCCTTTCCACCACGCCCGGAATGCTGATGGCAGCGCGCGCGATGTGCGGTGCCTTCGGTGGCATCAGCAGCGCGACCTTGCTCACCATCGTGGCCGA
The DNA here is from genome assembly GCF_012913485.1 of Luteolibacter luteus. Classification (GTDB taxonomy): domain Bacteria; phylum Verrucomicrobiota; class Verrucomicrobiia; order Verrucomicrobiales; family Akkermansiaceae; genus Haloferula; species Haloferula lutea. The sequence goes on from NZ_CP051774.1 coordinate 4,073,213, forward strand.
CGTGGTGCCCGCGGAGCGCCGCGCGCGGGGGATGGGCATCATCATGACCGCGTTCTCGGTGGCTGCAGCGCTCGGGGTGCCGCTCGGCCTGAAGCTGGCGCAGTGGTGGAAGTGGGAGGCGCCTTTCCTCGTCATCGCGGCGTTGGCAGCGCTGGTCTGGGTCGTCTTGGCCAAGGTGCTGCCCCCGGTGCGCGGGCACCTTGATCGCGTCGATGCGGATCACCGGAGAGATTTCCTCGGCCTGCTGAAGGATGGCAATGCCTGGACCGGCATCCTGCTGATGGTGGCATGCGTGATGGGGCACTTCATGGTCATCCCGTATCTCTCGCCCTATCTGGTGGGAAATGTGGGCCTGGCGGAAGAGCACCTTTTCCTCGTCTATCTGGTGGGCGGGGTGGTCACCATTTTCACGGGGCCCTTCGTCGGCAGGATGGCGGATCGCCACGGGCGGTTCCTCGTCTTCTGTATCCTGATCGCTTTTGCCTGCGGAATCATCTTCCACATCTCCACCTCGGGACCTCTGCCGCTGTGGCACATCCTGCTGAATGCCGCGATCTTCTTCATCTTTGCCAGCGGGCGTTTCATTCCCGCGCAGGCCGTGATCTCGCTCGCTGTCCCTTCTTCCAGGCGCGGTGCTTACATGAGCCTCGTCTCTTGTGCCCGGGACCTTGCCTCCGGTGTCACCGCGGCGATCGGCGGCATGATTGTGGTCAAGGGGCCCGGAGTTTCGCTCCTGCACTTCGATCGCTTGGGGATCATCGCGATCACGATCAGCGTTTGCAGCCTCTTGGTCTTCCGATTGGTGAAGGTGGCAGAGTGACGGGCCTTCAGTCCCCGCTTTTCTCCGGGGCTGCCGGGAAGCTCACCGCATCTGCCACCACGTAGCCATCGGCATCCTTGTTGGAAAGGACCACTCCCTCGGTGGCAGCTCCGGTGAAGGGAAATGCACCGAGGTCGTTCCATATGCCACCCTTGCTTCGTTGATCGACGCGCAGCGTGGTGCTGCCGTCACGGTGACGGATCTCGACCGCCGCATTGGAGGCGCGGTTGCCATCCTGGGTCCAGCGCAGACGCACCGCGCGCATGCCGGAGCTGCCAGGCGGGAGATGGAAGAAAACCTCCTTCTCTCCCCGGGCGGCGTTGCCATCGTGGAGGTAGCCGTTGGCGATGGATCCGGGGCTGGCCGAGGAAGAGGTCCATTCTCCCTTGATGGTAACCAGCGTGGCATTGGAATTGTCCACCACATCGGCAGGCAGCTCGGGAGGCACGGTCGCAAGAGCCTGGCCCGCCGCAAGCAAGCGCGGGCGCAGTTCCTCGTAGCGGATCGACTGCACCGAAGTGTCATTGTCTAAGGCAAGATCCGCTGCGATCGATGCGCTCTGGCCCAGCACCATGAAGACCGGTTCCATGCGGATCGATCCGAAGGCCATGTGCGTGGCGGACAAGCTCCAGGGAACCAGCAGGTTTTCGCATTCGCCCTGCTTGGGGATCAGCGAGCGGTAGGACACCGGATAGGGCTTCACGCCATGGAGTTGCACGTCTCCTTCGTTCTTCACCATGCCGTTCTTCATGACCCGCTGCACATGGTGGGAATCCATCGAGTAAGCGGCCATGCCGACGGAATCCGGCACGACCTGCCCTCCGGTGCAGTGCTTCTGGTTCATTACATGATCCGAAACCATCCGGCGTGCTTCGCGGACGTAGAGCTGCCAGGGCCAATGCCCGTTGTCCGTGAACTCGTCCTTGGGCAGACCCCATCTCGAAGTGGACTCCCGGAGCTTCGCTGGCACGCGCGGGTGGTTTTGCAAGGTCCACAAGAGGCCGCGCTGCCAGTTCTCATGCTGCTTGGCCAAGGCCTCCCGTTCCTTGTGATCGAGTGTGGTCCAGTCCCACCCCTCGCCATGATTCTTTCCAATGAAGTCGGTGGAGATGCCGCCCGTGTTGTTCGAGTCGGTCTTGCGATTCGGCACCAGGTCATGCTTGAAGAAGCCGGATGCCTGGCCTGCTTCGATCGAGCGGAAGAGCAGTTCGTAGTCCGCTTCCCGGTAGCCTTCAGGCTTGTCGATCTTCACGCGATTCCCGGGCACATCGGTTAGAACCATGCGGAAGCAGTAAGCCTGCAGCTTCTTGTCCGCACTGCCATCGGCTCCGCCTGCATCGGGATTCACACCGGAAAGCAGGCCGCTCGCCGGGTCACCGGGCTTGTTGTAGGGGTCGATGCCATCGACGAGCTGGTTCTTCGTGGATCTCTCCAGCTGGATGCCGCTTTCGGTTTCGCCATGGGTTCCATTTGCCTCGCGCCCGGTGGTGAAGCTGACCCCTGCTCCAGGCAGCAGGTCGCCTTCGTAGCTCGCATCGATGAACATTTTCCCTGGGAATTCGCGGCCGTCTTCCATGCGGAGCTTCGCGATGCGCTTGCCTTGGAGGATCACTCCTTTCTTTAGATCCAGTTTGCCCTCGATCACCGTCACCTTGGCTTCGGCCAGCATGGCACTGAAGATCGCCTCCGCGACCCTTGGCTCAAAGACTGATGCGATCTCCAGGCTGTCGTTGAAAGCTGGTCCGCCTTGCCCTCTGTTTCCAAAAGATCCCCGCGTCTCCTGCGTCCAAGCCCCTTGCTCCTGATAGTGACGATAGGTGCGATGGTAGAACTCCCGGCTCAGGCCCCCGAGGATCGAACTGTTGCCCAGATCGGTCCATCCCAGCCCGCTCGTTGTGAGTCCGCCGAGATGTTTCGTCGGGGAAACGAGCACCACGCTGCGGCCATCCCTCGCTGCCTGTACCGCAGCCGTGATGCCTCCCGAGGTGCCGCCATAGACCACGATGTCATGGGCCGCCGGTTCCGCGGCGAAGGCGGTGGAAAGAAAGAGTCCGGCGAGGAAAGTCGGGAGCGGATGCATCACGGGTATACGGTAGGGAAGCCGGGCTATTGCCCTTTTCTCTAAATTGGCGGGGAGCTTGGCAGCGCGGTGTGATGTCCGAATCCCTCTTTGGAGTGAGACAAAAAGTGTTCGCGTCATGAAAACTGTCACGTCAGTTTTTCCTGAAACGTGAAGCCCAAGCCCCGCCTCCCCTTTGTATGCCTGTGCCTGGTCTTTGGCATGGTGACGGGGGGCTGCTTGCGGGCAGAGGAAGTGCTTCCGCAGGCCATCGGAGAACTCCAGCTGAAGGCCGCGACGGAGCCCTTCGAGCCGGTGGAAATTAGGACCAGCGGTATCGTGACCTGGATCGACCCGGGTGAAGGGAAGTTCTTCCAGCTCCAGGACCGCACCGGTGGCGTCCAGGTGAGCTTCACGAATGTCGATTGGCCATTGGTCGGGGATACCGTCGAGATCGAGGGCCGCCTTGAGCGCGGCCCTTATGCGCCCGTCATCAGCAACGCCCGCTTCCGCCACAAGGGCCGCGGGATCCGGCCGGTAGCGGCAAATGCGTCGGGCGGCGGCCTTTTGAACGGCGAATACAATGGCGAACTCGTGGACGTGCATGGTTGGGTCCGCAGCGCGGAAATGGTTTCGCCCACGACCTTCTCCGCGGTGCTGAGCTCCGGATCGGCACGGGTCACGGTGCGGGTTAGTAACGCCCGCACCCTCAACCCGGAGGATCTGATCGCCGCGAAGATCTGGATGCGTGGCGTGGCGGTGCCGGTGCGTGCACGTGGCGGCTTGCGGCAATTGGTGGACGTGCAAGTCCTCGCTTCGACCGATGACGATTTCCATGTTTTCCGGCGGGAGCCTTCCGACCCATGGAAGAGTCCCATCCGTCCCTTGCAGCAGGCCTTCCAATACCGCCCGGGCTTCACGCGCGGCGATCGTGTAAGGGTCCGCGGGGAACTGGTCTATGAACGCGATGGGGTGGCCTATCTCAATGATGGCAAAAGCGGCATCGCGGTGCGTGGCGCGGGCGCGGCCAAGCTGAAGAGAGGGGATCAGGTGGAGGCAGTAGGCTTTCCGGACCTGGAGGACTTCCTGCCCGTGCTTTCGGATGCGGTGTTCGCGTCTTTTCCCCCCGAAGGCGGGGCGGTGGCTCCGAAGCCGATGCCGGTGGATGATCTCGTGGACGGTCTCCAACATGCCGCTTACGTCACGGTGCGGGGGCGTTTGTTAGATCGCCTGCATGCCCCGTCTCCGGATGGCAGTGGCATCCTGGTGCTGGCGTTGAATACCCCGCGCGGAGTCTTCACCGCGGAGTTGGAAGAGAAGCAGGGAGAGAATGTTTCTTACCTCGAAGAAGGCTGCACGCTCGATGCCAGCGGCATCTGCCTGGTCAGCGCGGATGGTGCGGGAAATTCCACTTCCTTTAAAGTCCTGATCCCGGATCGGAACAGCATCAGGGTGGTGGAGCATGCCAGCTTCTTCACGGTGAAGCGCCTGCTGGTCTTGCTTTCCATTGCTCTCGGAGGGCTCGCGGCAGTGGCAATCTTCGCCTATTTCATTTCACGGCGGAACTTGAAACTCGCCGCGGAAATGCGCGAGCGCACGGCGGTCACCGCGGAGCGCAACCGGCTCGCGCGGGATCTTCATGATACCTTGGAGCAAGGACTTACCGGCATCCACCTCCAGCTTCATAGCATCGGGAACTCCGAGGAAGATGCCTCTCCTGACACGCGCGAACGTCTCCAAGCCGTGGATGTGCTGGTGAGGCAGTGCCATGCGGAAATGCGCCAATCGATCTGGAACCTGCGCTCGGTGGCCTTGGAGCAGTTCGATCTGGCCGAAGCCATCGAACGCGCCGCGCGATCGATCGCACTGGGTTCGAACATCGAGCTGGAGGTGAAGCGCAGTGGCGTGCCGGTCAAGTTGCCACCCTTGATCGAAGACAACCTCCTGCGCATCGGTCAGGAAGCGGTCACCAACGCGGTCAAACACGCCCGCGCCGGCAGCCTGACGGTGGAGTTGAACACCGCGCCGGAAAGCGTGACGCTCACCGTTTCCGATGACGGCAGCGGCATTCAGGGCGGCTCGCGCCCCGGCCACTTCGGTCTTACCGGAATGGGCGAGCGGGCGGTGCGCATCGGTGGCAAGCTGGAACTTACGGAAAACCCAGGTGGCGGCACCTTGGTCCGCGTCAAAGTCCCGCTGCGGAATGGAAGTTCTCGAAATCAATATGAACCCGCACACTCCTCAACCCATCAAGATCCTCGTCGTTGACGACCATTTCGTGGTCCGCGAGGGGCTGCGAAGCCTGATCAGGAGGGAACCCGGCATGATCGTGATCGCGGAAGCGTCCAATGGTGCGGAAGGCGCCGACATGCACGAGCGCCTGCAACCGCACGTCACCATCATGGACCTCCGCATGCCGGTGCTGGGTGGAGTGGAGGCCACGCGCTTGATCCGTAGCAGGACCCCCGGCGCGAAGGTCCTGGTGTTGACAAGCTTCGAAGGAGACGAGGACATCTTCGCCGCCTTCGATGCGGGCGCTTCCGGCTACCTTTTGAAGCACAGTTCCGGTGACCAGGTGGTTCCTGCCATTCACGCGCTGATGCGCGGCGACACGTGGATCCCTCCCGAAGTGGAAAGCCATTTGGCGGCACGTCAGCGTAGCGAAGTCCTTTCCAACCGCGAGCGCGAGATCGTCCGCCACCTCGCACTGGGCGAAGCGAACAAGGAGATCGCCGCTTCCATCGGGATCTCTGAGCAAACCGTGAAATCCCACGTGAAGAACATCCTCGGGAAGCTCCAGGTGCGCGATCGCACGGAGGCCGTCACCGTGGCCTTGAGGCGCGGGATCATCCACTTGCCGGAAGTGTGAAATCTTGTCGGAGCGGCGCAATCGGCCTATGACTTTGCAGAGATGCTTCCGAAACTCAATCTGGTCTCCGCTCTCGCCGCGCTGGTCTTCTTTTTCCTGCCTTGGGTGGAGGTCGAGTGCAGCGGGGAAAAGTCGGCGACCCAGACCGGTTTCCAGACGATCACCGGCACGGCAACGCCCGCCAAGCGCTCCCAAGCTCATGGGCCGAAGCTCGACAGCGAGGGCGAGTCCCTGGGCACGTCTTACCTCGCAGCCTTCGCACTAGTCGGCGCGGTCTCGGCGGCGGTCATCGGTTTTGCCTCGATGATTGCGGATCGCGCCGATCTGGCACGCGCCACCGCTTTCCTCTGTGGATGTGCATTCATCTGCCTCGCGATCCAGCTGGTCCTTGGTTTTCCGGCGGAAACCACGCTCCGGGAGAAACTTCGCGGAGAACAGCGGGCCGAAGGAAAGCCGAAAGGACCGTTGGATGACATCGGCCGCGAGTTCGCGCAGAAGCTCGCCACGGAGATCAAGGTCAGGCCATCGAAGTGGTTTTACCTCGAACTCGGGGCCCTTGGAATCCCGCCCTTGCTGATGCTCGGAGCCTCGATGGGGCCTCGTCGCTCCGCGCGAGATTGAAGGCGATCCTCGTCCTTGCCGTCGCGAACGAACTGTCCGAGGCTTCCAATCCATGAGTGACAAGCAGCAGGTTCCCCAGTGGGAGGCGAACAAGGTCGTGGCGAAGGGAGTCCTTCATGACCGCACCCTGCGTCGCCGTGCAATGGGCCGCTGCCTCATCCTCTTGCTCGCCATGTTTGCCATCGGCCTCTGGGGTATCGATGGCTGGTTAAAGGGAAACATCTGGCGCTTCTTCCTCTGGTGGACCGGCTGCGGCTTCCTCGCGATCTTCACCGTCTGCTTCGCTCTGTATGATGCGATGCGGGTGATCCGCGAAGAGCGGGAGAAGCTGGAATAATCTGTTATAATCGGTTGCTACGGGAAGAAGAAAGGCAGCATCTCACGATGCTGCCTTCCCTGTAGATCGATGAGCTAACTCCCGGATCAAATCCCCGGGACCATCCCGCTCGTGCCGCTCTGCTTCCAGATCGGGCCTTCTTTCGCGTAGCGCGGTGCCGGGCCTTCCATGTTGGGATCGGGAAGCGAATTGTCCAAGCGGAACAGCGGCAGGATCGGTGCGCCCGTGGTGGCTTTCTCATAGTTCTCTCCGATCTCCTCGATCAGCAGCGAAACACCGAAGTAACCACCCGGAATCTCACCGATCAGGATCTCCACCGGATAGGCATTCCCTTCCTTCACCGAGAATTCCGGACCCACCGCGAAGCCGCCGATGTTGTCATTGTAGTTCGGAGAAGTCTCGTACTTGTAGAATTGGATCGGCACGCGCATCGGTCCCATCTTGCGGATGTCCTTGGCGAGTTCCGGCACATCGTTGGTGCCATCCACATCCGCCGCACGGCCGAACATGTGGGTGCCCGTGCAACCGAGCGTATAGCCGTAGTCAAATACCGTGCGGTTGTTGAAGCGCACCACCAGCAGGTCGTCCCCGGCACCCACAAAGCGGAACTTGCCTGTCTTCGGTGCCTTCACCGTGCCGCGATACACCACGATCCAGCGTCGCGGCTGCACTTCCTTTTCGCAGTTGAAAGCGGCAGGCGCTGCCTCCGCGGACATGAAGGGCATGTGCAGCTTGTTCTGATAGAGCTTCTGCGAGGCCTTGTAGTAGTCCCTGAATTCCTTTTCCTTGAAACCCTTGTCCACGATGTCGCGCACCTTCAGGCGCATCTCGTCGTCGGTCATGTTCGTCGGCTGGCGATCCGAGGTCTGCTTCAGGTCATAGAAGGTGCCGACCAAGGCGCTTGGAGTCGCCTCGATCGCGCCAAAGGGATTCTTGATCCCGGTGCCATCGCCCATGCCCGGTCCCATTCCGTCGCCGAAGCCGGACCCGCGGCCATTGCCCTTGCCGCCACCGGACCCATTTCCTCCGAGGCCGCCGGACATTCCACCACCGCCGATGTTCGAAAGCGAGCTCATCTCCGAGCCCAGCTCTGGCTCGGGAAGCGAGAGATCGCTCGAAACCCCAATCGCCGAAACGCGCGCCACGTTCTTCTGCACCAGCGAAGTGCGCTGCTTCTGCTGCATCGTGCTTTCCGGGCTTCCGCCTCCGCCGCCGGCCGGCATGAAGTCCACCTTCTTCGGCGGCTCCTGGATGATCTGGAAGACCCAGAATGCCCCGAGCACCAGAAGTCCTACGTGAACGAGAATCGAAATGCTGAGCGCTCCACCACCCAGTTTACTCCAGAAAGATCGCTTTTTTGGAGCGTAGGTGACGTTTTCGACGTATTCTTGATCTTGGTCCAAGTCCATGATTGTCAGGTCTATCGGAGAAACGAAAACGCGTTTGGTTTTCTTGGGCGATTCTTCGGGGAACCCGCGTCATCCTTGAAAGAGGTGTCACTTTTGCGGCGGCCCCGTGTAGGAATTCGCCTTGCCGGGGAGGGGAGCGGACCGCTTGGATGCGCACATGACGCCGGAGCTTGAGGACCTGTTCGCTTTCCTTCGTTTTCCCAGTATTTCCACGGATTCCCGGAATGCCGGTGACGTCCGTGCCTGTGCCGAATGGATCGTCTCCAAGCTGACCGCCATGGGGCTTCAAACGACCCTCCATCAGACCGAGCGCCACCCCATCGTCGTCGCGAAAAATGCGCACCAGCCCGGCAAGAAAACCGTGCTGATCTACGGCCACTACGACGTCCAGCCGGTCGATCCGCTCAATCTCTGGTCCACCCCGCCCTTCGAGCCGGAAATCCGCGAGGGCAAGATCTGGGCCCGCGGCTCCACCGACAACAAGGGCCAGATGCTCGCGCACATTCTCGGCGTGGAAAAGACGCTGAAGGAAAAGGGCGATCTCCCGGTGAACCTGATTTTCCTCTTCGAGGGCGAAGAAGAAATCGGCAGTCCGAGCCTTGCACCTTTCCTTGAAGCAAATCGCGAGCTGCTGAAGTGCGATATCATCGCGATCTCGGATACCGGCATGGTCGCTCCCGGCCAGCCGACTCTCAGCTATGGCCTCCGCGGCATCGCCGCCTGCGAGGTCATCCTGCGTGGCCCCGCGCGCGACCTCCACTCCGGTATCTACGGCGGCGCCATCCGGAATCCCGCTACCGAAATCGCCCGCCTCGTCTCGACCTTCCACGATCCGGAAGGCCGCGTTCAGGTGGAAGGCTTCTACGATGACGTGAAGCCCCTGGAAGACTGGGAGCGCGAGATGTGGGCGAAGCTTCCCGGCACCAGCGATGACGATTTCATCCGCTACAGCGGTGCCTCGAAGACCCATGGCGAAGCCGGCTACACCTCCGCCGAGCGCACTTGGGCCCGCCCCACCGCGGAGATCAACGGCATCGGCGGCGGCTATCAGGGCGAAGGCTCGAAGACCGTTCTGCCCGCCGAGGCCTTTGCGAAATTCACCTTCCGTCTCGTCCCGAACCAAGACCCCGCCGACATCATGGAGAAGGTGAAGGCCCACCTCGACAAGCACTGCCCTCCGGGTGTCTCGCTGCTTTATGTCGGCGGCCACGATGGCAAGCCCTTCTACACCGATCCGAACAGCAGCTTCGGCCAAGCCGCCCAGGAAGCCCTCCGCAAGTCCTTCGGCAAGGATCCGGTCCTCATCCGCGAAGGCGGCAGCATCCCCATCGTCCAGGCCTTCCGCGATATCCTCGGCGTCGACACCCTCCTCCTCGGCCTCGCCTTGGCGGACTCGCAGATCCACTCGCCGAACGAAAACTTCCCGGTGGAGAACTTCGAGGCGGGCATCCGTTTGAACCAGGCGCTGTTGGAAGAACTCGGTAAATGAAGCAGTTCGTCGTCGATTCCAGCTATCACCAATTCTATGTGGCGGATCTGGTTCTCAAACCGGACGCACCCGTGAATTGGACGGATGACGACGTAAGCAAACACCATCTTACCGAGAAGCACATTGCGGCGCTTTCCCCCGTTGCCGATATCGCCGCGCGGGTGACCAGTTGCGGGCCTGATGATCCCATTCCTGATTTTGCTGATTCCTTCGACTTTGAGGTTTGTACAGAGATCGAAGTGCCTGCCGTCGAAGTCGGGGTCTTCGGATGGCCTTGGGGAATGGAAGATCGTTATCGCATCCAGCCCGGCCGTTGTTCCATTTTGTTTCGCGGTTACGCTACCGAGCGAGCCGAAGCTGAAGAAGACCACTATCTCGTCAAAATCCTTCCGGTAAATTCCGTCCTCTGACGGGCTCTTCACCAGGCGCTCTGCACTGATCACTGATCACTTGGCACTCTTTCCCCGACTCCATGTCCGATTCCCCAAAGACCGATTTTATCCGCGAGATCATCGCCGCCGACCTCGCCTCCGGTAAGCACGAGACCACCATCACGCGTTTCCCCCCGGAGCCGAATGGCTACCTGCACCTCGGCCATGCCCGTGCGATCTGCCTGAACTTCGGCATCGCGCAGGAAAATGCGGCCGTCGGCGCGCGTTGCCACCTGCGCTTCGACGATACCAATCCGGAGAAGGAAGAGGTCGAGTATGTCGAAAGCATCAAGGCCGACGTGAAGTGGCTCGGCTTCGATTGGGGTGACAATCTTTTCTACGCCAGCGACTACTTCGAGTTCTACTACGACTGCGCCGTCCATCTCATCAAGAATGGCCTCGCTTACGTCGACGAGCAGACCGCCGAGCAGATCAAGGAAACCCGCGGCAATCTCACCGTTCCGGGAACCCCTTCGCCATGGCGTGACCGCTCCGTGGAGGAGAACCTTGAGCTCTTCGCCAAGATGCGCGCCGGTGGCTTCGAGGAAGGCGCCGCAGTCCTCCGCGCGAAGATCGACATGGCTTCGCCGAATATCGTCCTGCGGGATCCCGTCATCTATCGCGTGCTGAAGGCGGAGCATCACAATACCGGCGATGCCTGGTGTCTCTACCCGATGTATGACTTCGCGCATCCGCTGGAGGACGCGCATGAGCACATCACCCACTCGCTCTGCACCCTGGAGTTCGAGATCCATCGCCCCTTCTACGATTGGGTGATCGAGAATTGCCCGGTCCCGGCCAAGCCGCGCCAGATCGAGTTCTCGCGCCTCAATTTCACCTATACCGTCATGAGCAAGCGCAAGCTGCTCACGCTGGTGAAGGAAGGCCACGTCGCCGGTTGGGATGACCCGCGCATGCCCACGCTTTCCGGCGCGCGCCGCCGTGGCATTCCCGCTATCGCCATCCGCAAGCTCTGCGAGAAAACCGGCATCACCAAGTTTCAAGGCATCACCGATATCGCCCAGCTCGAGTTTGAGATCCGCGATCACCTGAATGCCGCCGCCCCGCGCCGCATGGGCGTGATCGATCCTCTCAAGCTCATCATCGAGAACTTCCCCGCCGGCCAGAGCGAGGACATCGAACTCGACAACCACCCGAAGGACCCCGCCATGGGCTCCCGCCAGGTTGCGCTTTCGCGTGAACTGTGGATCGAGGCCGATGACTTCATGGAGGTTCCGGAGAAGAAATACTTCCGCCTCGGCCCCGGCCGCCACGTCCGCCTTCGCGGCGGCTACATCGTGAAGTGCACCGGTTTCGAGAAAGACGCCTCCGGCAAGATCACCGAAGTCCGCTGCGAATACCTGCCCGGCACCAGGGGCGCCGACGCCCCGGAAGGCGTGGAATGCCGCGCCGCCATCCACTGGGTCAGCGCCGAGCACGGTGTCGAAGCCGAAGTTCGCCTCTACGATCGCCTCTTCACGGCCGAAGATCCCGATGCTGCCGAAGGCGGCTTCGTCAGCGTGATCAATCCGGACTCGCTCAAGACCATCCGCGCCTACGTCGAACCCGCCGCTGCCAACGCCGCACCCGAAGAGGTCTACCAATTCGAGCGCCTCGGCTACTTCGTCGCCGACCGCCACGACCACCAGCCCGGAACCAAGCCCGTCTTCAATCGCACCATCGGTCTCCGCGACTCCTGGGCGAAGAAGTAAGACGGGGCGGCATCAGCACAGGAGATTGGAGGGGAGTCATTCGCTTTTGGATTCCTCTCTTCCGTCCCGAAGCGGACCACTCATAAAAGCCCGGGACAAAGTTCCGGGTTGGTCCGCACGGGACATCGCGTCCTGTAGGGACGCTTCATGCGGTGAGCACTTCCGAATCGGAAGCGGTGACGAGACTTCCCGTGCTCGTGGCCGCTCCCGCTAGATCAAGCTGTCACCCGATCAGGAGTCTCCCTTCAACGGCTGCTCAAATTTCGCGATCTTTCGCGTTTTTCGCGGTTGAGAACCTACCTCCGGCCCGCGCCTTGCGTGCGCCTTTCCGTAACCGGTCGTGCCATGGAGCGCTACCGGAGGAACAGCATCCTGCCGATTGCCGGAATGACCCGCGGCTTCGAACACGTATCGAAGAAGCCTACGCAAAATCCTTCGATCCTCCATGCTCTCGCGTGCCCTTGCCTTGCTCTTCCTCCTCTCTCTCGCCACACCCTTGAAAGCCGATGGCGCGGCCGACAACCTCGCCGATCAAGTCCGCCCCATCCCGCCCCCAGGCATTCCCATCCCCGGGGACCAGCGCGCCGCCCTAACCGCAGAGGCCGCCCGCCTCGCCACCGCCATCGAATCCGCCAAAGGCTCCCTCTCCGGAAAACCTGCGCTCGCCTATCTCCCCGACGTCCAGATCTTCCACAAGGCCGTGGACTGGGCGCTGCGCTATGATGAGTTCTACGAAGCGAATCAAACCGCATGGGCGACGGAGCAACTCCACGAAGGCTTCTTCCGTCTCGATGCCCTCCTTCAGGGCAAGACCCCTTGGCTCGAAAAGACCGGCCTCATTCCCCGCGGCTACCTCTCGAAGATCGATGGCAGCGTGCAGCCCTTCGGTCTCGTCGTCCCTCCATCCTTCCAAGCGGACCTTCCCTATCATTGGCGGCTCGATACTTGGTTCCACGGTCGCGGCGAGAAACTCAGCGAACTCGACTTCATCCACCAGCGGATGACCCAGCCCGGAGAGTTCACCCCACAGGATGCCATCGTCCTTCACCCCTATGGTCGCTATTGCAATGGCCAGCGCTTCGCGGGGGAAACGGACTTCTTCGAAGCGCTCGAAGTCGTGAAGAGGGACTACCGCATCGATGAAGACCGCATCATCGTCCGCGGCTTCTCGCTTGGCGGTGCCGCTTGCTGGCACATCGCCACGCACCATGCCTCGCAATGGTGTGCCGCGAATCCCGGTGCAGGCTTCAGCGAGACTGAGGAGTTCCTCAATTTCTTCCAAGGCGAGAAGCTCCAGCCCTATCCATGGGAACGCCAGTTGTGGAATCTCTACGACTCTACCGCCGTCGCTCGGAATTTGATGAATTGTCCGACCGTCGCCTATAGTGGGGAGATCGATAAGCAAAAGCAGGCGGCCGATGCCATGGCGCGGATGGTCGGTGCCAACGATAGCGGCTTGTCGCTTCGCCATATCATCGGGGCGAAAACAGCGCATAGCTATGAGAAGGAAGCGAAGACGGTCGTGGCGGATGCGATCGATAGAATCGCGTCCAACGGACGCAGGCAGGTGCCCCGCGAGGTCTATTGGGAAACCTATACGCTGAAGACGAACCGCAACGCATGGATCGAGATCGATGCCCTCGGTGAACATTGGCAGCCCGCCTCGATCCGGGGCTCCTTTTCGAAGGCCGGCTTTTTGATCGAGGTGAGGAATGTGAGAGCCTTCACCCTGATTTTTGATTCCGGCACCTTTCCGGAAGAGGTCGGACGCTTCTTCGGCGTGGATGTGCGGGAAGCCGCACCCGGGGAGGAAACCGGATACGAATCTGCGATTGAGGGCGAGGTTTCCATCCCTTCGGATCGATCAATGCGGATGAGCTTCGCCCGCCAAGCGGATGGCAAATGGAGTGTCGCTGCAGGAAAGTCCGATGCTCTGGAAAAGACGCACGACCTCCAAGGCCCCATTGACGATGCCTTCATGAACTCCTTCATCTTCGTCCGTCCCACCGGAAAGGCGGCCAATGAAAAAGCCGGGACTTGGGCCGCATCCGAAATGGAACGAGCCATCCGCGAGTGGCGTCGGCAGTTCCGGGGCGATGTCCGCGTGAAGGACGACACCGCGGTAACCGAAGACGATATCCGCTCGTCCAATCTCATTCTTTGGGGAGACCCGTCCTCGAATGCTCTCATGGCTCAGGTCGCGCCAAAGCTCCCTATCAGGTGGTCTGGCGACAAGATTGAGGCGGGCAGCCACAGCTTCTCCTCGAGCGATCATGCCCTGATCTGCATCTACCCGAATCCCCTGAATCCCGGGCGCTACGTCGTCCTCAACAGCAGCTTCACCTTCCGCGAATACGACTACCTCAACAATGCCCGCCAAACCCCGAAGCTCCCGGACTGGGCCGTTGTCGATCTGAACACCGCCCCGAACAGTCGCTACCCTGGCGCGATCCCCACCGCCGGATTCTTCGGGGAGAAATGGGAGCTGAAATAGGACGTGAGTTTGTAGCGGCCTTGGAGATGCTCCCGGCTACCATCCGGACCCCATGAGGCTGCTTCACATTGCCATTCCTTTCCTCGGCATCGGCCTTTCCCAAGGCGAGATCCTGCGGATCTCCCGGGCCTTCGATGAGCCCGTGCCGGGTGCCGAACGCATGGAACTCAAATATCGCGATGAGGTGCAGCAGATCTTCGTTGTGAAGGAGGCAATCATCTCGGACGCCGATGTTAAAAATGCTGATGCGTCCGTAGAGGAGCAGATCCAAGTCGAGCTCAACGAAGAAGGAGCTAAGAAGATGAAAGCGGCGACAACCGGCTTGGCCCACGGCAAGGATCGCTTTGCCGTCCTTGTCGATGGGCGGGTGGTCACGGCTCCGGTGGTTCGAGACTCCTTGGGTGCGCGGTTTTTCTTCAATGTGGCCGGGCTCAGCGACGAGCAAATGGACGATCTCGCAAGACGAATCTCCGGTCGCCCTCCTCGCCCCAAGGGGGAGGCCTTCGAGGCGAAACCCCTCCAGAAACATCGGGAGGTGGTGCCATATTCGGAACAAGAATATCTACAGTTGAAAGCCGGGCGGGAAAAGATGGGCATCTACTATTTGGATCGTCTCCCTACCGATGAAGATCTTTCTGAAGCCCTGCGCGTCGGCATGAGCCGGAACGAGGTGGAAAAGGTTCTGGGAAAGCCAACCTTTGCCCAAGCAGATGAGCTCTTTTATGGCCTTGCTCCGGAGAAGCTTCCGGAAAATCCGGATCGTGAATTTATTCCCTGCGGGCTCCGGCTCCGCTTCCAGGAGGAGAAATTGAGTCAATGGTCGGTAGCGACCGGCCCTGAGTCGCGTTCTGGAAAAGCAATTGGTGCGGAGCAACCCTCTTTGGTGGTGCTCAACCCGGAAATGGATCTTACCTCGCTCAATTTCGATCCGGTGGAGCTTTTCGAGGGGTGCAAGGTTCCCAATCCCGATCGAGCGGTCAATCGAACCGACTTGGAGGGCCTCGTGCGACTCGTGATGATGTTCGTCTCCATGGCGGAAGACCGTGGGCTGCCGGAGTCGGCGGTGACTGGTGACTGCGACCTGATGAAGATTCTGGAAAAACACTTCCCGGAAGCGGCAAACCTCAAAAAGGACACCGCGGCAGGAAAAATCTCCCTTAAAAAGCTTAAGGAAGCCTTCGAGCCCTACGCCGTGGGGGGGAAGCCCCTACCCGAAGCGAAAGCTGCTCCGGTCGGAAAGGAATAGGGTGCCACGGATGCAGGAGAGCATCGGAACTTCGCCCGGGTTGATGTGCGTTTGGCAGTAGAAATCCGTCGTCGGAATGCGTGAGTCTTTACGGTGTTCAAGCCATCGATATGCGGAGCGAAGTCCCTGATAATTCACCCCGAGACAGGTCATCAGATGACTCTTTCTTCCGTGCCGCTCGCGGCGGATTTATGGAAAATCGCCTGTTAATTACCCTGTTTTATCAGGCGGAACAGGCAGGAAAATTGAGGCGCTTCATTGCCCGCCAAGCTGACGTAAAAGCTCAATTATGGTCCTTCGGAGCGCGCCGCTCCAATTCCTAGGTTCGTCGGGGAGGCTTTGCCTTCCCGACCCGCCCTCCCCAAATCTTTCATCGGACTGGCCAGACGGTCAGGGATGGTTTATAGCTGGCCGCCATGCCGACCGAATTCCTCGACCCATCGGGCCTTCTTGAGAACGGAGGACCGATCCTGTGGCTTCAGGCGGTGCTCGCGTTTTTCGGAGCCCTTTTCGTCGTCGAGCGGCTCTTTTTTTTCCACCGCGCCCGCATCAACGTGGGCGATTTGCTCGTAGGCCTCTCCAATCACGTCCGCCGGAAGGCCTACGCCGAGGCGATGCACGAGGCGGCCCGCGCTCCCGGTCCGGTCGCCCGCGTCGCCCACTCGGTCCTGCTTCGCCACTCCATGGAGCGCCCGGACCTCCGGGATATCGCCCAGGAAGCCGGCCAGCTTGAGGTCCCGCGGGTGGAGAAGAACCTGCGCGCGATCCTTGCCGTCGCCATGCTGGCACCCCTGACCGGGATGCTCGGCACGGTCCTCGGCCTCGCCGAAACCTTCCAGCGCATGAGTGAGCGCGGCGGCTTCGCCGGCCCGGCAGAAGTCATCTCCGGAGTTCAATCTGCGCTGGTGACCACCGCCGTGGGCCTGACGATCGCGATCCCGGCCTACCTCTTCTACCTCTACTTCCTCGGCCGCGCGAAGCGCCTCTTCCACCGGATCGAACGCACCGGGATCGAGATGGTGAACATGATCTGCGATGCCCGGGCGGATACCGGTATCGTCTCGATGCGCGATGAACTTGAAGCGCGCCGTCGCGAAGAGCGGAAGAAATGAAGCTCGAAACGACGCTGCCGGAGTCTCCCGGTTTCCTGATCGTGGTACCTGCTATCAACCTGATGGCGCTGATGCTGGTGTTTTTCCTGCCCTCGCTTTTCAGCCAGTCTGGCGTCGCCTTGGAACTCCCGGTTTCCCGCTTCCAGCTTGAGCGTCAGGAGGATCGGGCGGTGGTGAGTATCACCTCCGACACACCCCCGGTCTATTGGCTTGAGCGCCAGCAGGTATCCTTCGCTCAGCTTTCCGAAAAACTCGATGCCCGCCGCCAAGGCGATTGGGCACCCACAAGCACCGTCCTGCTGCGGGTGGACAAGGGAGTCTCGGTCGAGACCCAGCGGAATGTGGCCGAAATGGCCCTCCAGAAGGGTTTCCGGGTCCTCTTGCTCGGGCAGTCCGAGCCCTCCGCTCCGAGCGCCGACCATCCCTAGTCAGCCATGTTCGCGGGAAGATTGAAGCGCACCAGCCGGGACCGGGAGTCCGGTCTGGTTTTCCAGTGGCGTCTTCCCGTTAGCAATCACTGGCGTTTCATCAGTGCTTTTTGTCTCGTTGGTCTGATCACGGCCGGCCTCGCGGCCAGTGTCCGGGTCCGGGTTGGTGGCGGATCGGTCCGCCAGCCGGAACGCCGCGGGGCTCTGATTCTGGTTCCTCGAGGTGAAGAATGGAACGCGCTCCAGATGATCGCCTTGGAAGCGGGCCCGATGCCACGTCGGGACGATGCGGTGGACTCTCCGGAGATCAAATCGCTCATTGATGGTGGACTCGCAGCGGCTTCGGCCCCTGGCTTCCGTTATCAGCCCACGCTCCGCCCGGTGGGAGTTGAGGTGCAGGATCTTTCAGGGCCCGGGGGGACATCTCCCGGGGTGCTTCCTCCGCTGCCGGTTCCTGATCCGCCTTCCATGCTCCCGCCGCTCCCGCAGCCGGCCCGGCCGGTGGTGCTGGCTTCCGGCTCGCTTCGCGTCGTCACGCCCGCGTCCGACGCTCCTGCGGACCTCGCGGCGGGAAATCGCTACCTTTTGAACTACGACGAGAAGGGTCGGGTGACTCGCGTGACCCCTCTTTCTTCCCCCAAGGACGATAAGGGAGGTGCTGGTGCCGAGGCTTGGCTCCGTGAACTGAGGATCGAGGGTGGCGCAAGGCAGGGCGGCTGGACGGCCGTGGAAATTTCCAGCGGATCATGATCGAGCTCACCCTTACCGAACTTGCCGCCTGGAGCATCGGTGCCGCCATGGTGCTCGTCGCCTTTTTTGCGTGGATTTCCCGCTGGTCGAACCGGAATGCCGAGCGTAGGTCGCTGCGCCGCCGGGTGGCCTGCCGTCTATGCCTTCTGGTGGTTGAAGACGAAGGGAGAGGCCGTATTTTCCACTGTCCCCACTGCGGTGCCGCCAATGAACGTGGACCGAACCGTAGCTTGGGATGAGGCTTGCCACCCGTAGCTGCAGCATCTAAGGACGCCGAAATTCCCCGCGTTACGCCCCGTCACACCTCATGAGCGAAAGAAGAGTTGTTATCACCGGCATTGGCTGTGTCAGCCCCCTTGGAAACGATCTGAAATCCACTTGGGATGGCATGAAAGCCGGTCGCAGCGGGATTGGCACGATCGCCCAGCTCGATCCCACCCCCTACGAGTGCAAGATCGCAGGCGAAGTGCGGGATTTCTCGCCCGATCACTATTTCAACGTTCCCAAGGACTCCCGTCGTTCGGACCGCTACGTGCAGTTCGCCGTCGCCGCCTCGAAGATGGCGCTTGAGGACAGCGCCGTGGACTTGGAAAAAGTGGATCGCCGCCGTTTCGGCGTGATGGTCGGCAGCGGCATCGGTGGCCTCGGTACGCTGGAGCGTGAACACGAGGTTTGCCTGAACAAGGGGCCGAAGCGCGTCTCGCCCTTCACGATCCCGATGATGATTTCCAACATCGCCAGCGGTATCATCTCCATGGAGCACGGCCTCTATGGCCCGAACATGGTGATCGTGACTGCCTGCGCGACTTCGAACCACAATATCGGGGAAGCATGGCGCATGATCAAATTCGGCGATGCCGATGCCTTCCTTTGCGGTGGTGCGGAAGCGACCATCTTGCCGATGGGGCTCGCCGGCTTCGCCAACATGAAGGCGCTGAGCACCCGCAACGACGAGCCCGAGAAGGCATCCCGTCCTTTCGACAAGGATCGTGATGGCTTCGTGATGGGTGAAGGTGCCGGTGTGGTTGTGATCGAGGAACTCGAGCACGCCAAGGCGCGCGGGGCGAAAATTTACGCCGAACTCGTCGGCTACGGTGTTAGCGCGGATGCCCACCATCTCAGCGCCCCGTCCCCGGACGGCAGCGGCCCGGCCTATGCCATCGGCATGGCGCTGAAGCACGCGAAGCTGAACCCGGAAGAAGTGCAGTATCTGAATGCTCACGCCACCTCGACCGGCCTGGGAGACATCGCCGAAACCCGCGCGATCAAGCTCGCCTTCGGCGACTACGCCACGAACGGCCTGATGGTCAGCTCCACCAAGTCGATGACCGGCCACATGCTTGGTGCTGCAGGCGGCATCGAGATGATCGCCTCCATCATGTCGATCGTCGACAGCGTCGTCCCGCCGACGATCAACGTGGAAAACCAGGATCCCGAGTGTGATCTCGATGTGGTCCCGAACACCGCCCGTGAAACAAAGGTGGACGTGGCCCTCAGTAACAGCTTCGGTTTCGGCGGGCACAATGCTTCGCTGATTGTGAAGCGGTTTTCATGATTTCACCGCTCTACATACACCATTCCCAGATCGCCTTCGGGGATACCGACTGCAGCAGTTGGATCCATTTCCCGAAGATCTTCCGCCACGTCGAGGAGGCAGAGCATGCCTTCCTCGAAAGGCAGGGGATCACGATCATCGATCGTGAACTCGGTGGCTGGCCGCGGGTGCATGTCTCCTGCGACTTCAAGCAACCCCTCCGTTTCGGCGATAAGATCGAGGTCCATCTAGGCATCGAAAAAATCGGCGCCGCCTCGATCAACTGGCTCTTCGAAGTCCTGAAGGACGGAGAAGTCTACGCGCTCGGAAAGATCGTCTCAGTGCGCGTCGACAACCAAGGAAAGCCACTCGTAATCGATGAGGAGACGAGGGCGAAGCTGGTGCCGATGTCTTAGCGCTTAGCCCGGAAGATTTCGATCCAGCCTGCTGAGGCAAACTCTCCGATAGATCCGATGAGCCGCCGCAATCATCAGGCTGGCAGGTGAGCTGAGGGACCAAAGCAGGTTCTGCAGGGGCATGGGAGATGCCGCGATGATGAAAAGCGGAGCAACGAGGAGAGCCGCGATCGCAATGATGAAGAACAAATTGGCAAGCATGCCGTGGAGTCTGATCGCACGGCTGAGCCTGTCGTTCTCGATCGGTTTCGCGTCGGCTATCGGATCTGCCGGCTGATAGGGACCGTCTCCATCAAGAATGTCGGCCTTTTTTCCCCTCATGGGATGACCAATGCCGTGGATCCCGTTTTTCGTCTTCCAAGGCAGCGTTGCTCTCAATTTTTCCGCGGCTGATAAAAGAAGCTCACAGGAGTCCGGGTAGGGCTTCTCCGGAAAACAAAAACGGACGCCTTTGGGGCGTCCGTCCTGCTTCTGACTTCTAGGAAAGGATGTCTTCAGGCCTCGGCGGCAGCAGCGGCGGCTTCTTCAGCCTTGGCGCTCTGAGACGGGCTGGTGTAGCGCCAGCGCACTTTGTGGCGCTTCGGAGCGGTACGGGCCTTGCGGATCTTGCGTGCGGCGGGGGACTCGAAAGCGCGGCGGCGGCGCATTTCCTCGAGGATGCCCTCGGTGTCCAGTTTGGTCTTGAGGCGCTTCAGGGCACGATCAACGGGCTCGCCCTTTTTCACCACTACTCCACGCATGCTACGGTCGCTCATTCGGTTCGAATCTTGTTTTCCTAGAAGTCGGGGCGCGGAAGCTATGAGGGAGCCGCTCACCTGTCAATCCGGGAGTTGGCGATTTTCACGGGCTTTCGGAGGGCTTGATTGTCGGAAAATGCGGGCCAGTTTCGCGCCCGTGAAGCCCGCCATTGGTGATCCCGCCCCCCTGTTTGCCGCCCCGGTCGCGGGTGATGGCTATGCCGAAGACGCCACTGTCTCCCTCGCCGATCTCCGTGGCGAGCGGGTCGTGCTGGTCTTTTATCCCAAGGACGACACCCCGGGCTGCACCAAGCAAGCCTGTGCTCTCCGGGACAGCTGGGACGGCGTGAAGTCGCAGGCGAAGATCTTCGGAGTGAGCGTCGATCCGGTGAAAAAGCACCGAAAATTCATCGCCAAATACGAGCTGCCCTATCCTCTGATTTCTGATGAGGATCAGTCGATTGTAAGTGCCTATGGCGTCTGGGTGGAAAAGTCGATGTATGGAAAGACCTTCATGGGCACGGAGCGGACCACCTTCCTCATTGGGGCGGATGGCCGGATTGAGACGGTTCTTGAGAAGGTATCGCCTGAGAAGCATCTGGAACTCCTTCAGCAGGCCTTGGGGTGTTGATGATCCCTCCAATGCTATTGAGCTTTCCCCGGCGGAAGTCTTAGTCTCCGCCCACGTCCCCATGTCGAATTCCTTGTCCAAACCTCCCGCTCATCCCGGAGCCGCTCTTCTGGCGATTGCGGGAATGTCGCTGGTGGTGGCTCTGGCCTTGGAAATTATGGGCCTTTCCCGGAAATTCGATGCGCTGGTTTCGCAGTGGATCTCCGGCTCCGGTCTCGGCGGCGAATTTCGCCAGCTTCCCTCCTACGCCGTATGGCTGTGGGTGATTCCCTTGGTTTTCGGCCTCGCGGCAGGGATGCTGGGTTCTCGGGAAAATTGGCGACGTGCCGTGCTCTGGTCCACCACGCTGGCGCTTACCTTGGCATGGATTCCAGTCCTTGCCTTGGCCGGCTACAAGGCCACGGTGACGATGCCCTTTGGCGCGCTGGTATGGTGTGGCCTCTGGTCGATGATCTACGCCACCCGTCATCAGGAGCCCGGTGACCAACCTGGCTGAGATTTCTTTTCCTTTCGAATGGCACGCATCGAATATCCCGAGGCCGTCGGCCGTTTGGTGGAAGAACTCCGCCGTCTGCCCGGTGTCGGCCCGCGTAGCGCCGAGCGTATCGCCATTTGGTTGCTCCAGAGTGCGAAGGCGGATCCCTTGGCCCTTGCCCGGGCTCTGGAAGTCGCCAAAGAGGAAGTCATCGCCTGCTCGAATTGCGGCTTTTTCGCTACGGCGGAGCGCTGCGCGATTTGCTCCGATCCCTCGCGTGAGTCGGTAATTTGTGTGGTCGAGCAGGCGACGGACGTGCTGCCGCTTGAACGCTCGGGAGCTTTCAAAGGCCGCTATCACTGCCTTGGGGGCAAGCTTTCGCCACTGGATAACGTCACTCCGGATGACCTGCGAATCGGGTCACTGCTCCGCCGGATCGAGGAGGAAAAGGTACCCGAGGTCATTCTCGCTCCTGGTTCCGATGTGGAAGGTGAAGCCACCGCCAATTACATCGCCGGCATGCTGCGCGGCCGCTGCCACGTCACCCGGATCGCCCAGGGGCTGCCGGCAGGCGGCGGCTTGGAGCATGCGGATGCCTTGACCCTTGCCCGGGCTCTGGAAGGCCGCCGGGGCCTTTGATTCTTCCGCTTTCTTTTCTTTCTATCGTATTCTTTCTCCATGCCCACTCCTCCCCGCAAGCGCCCGAACTACCAAGCGAAGAAGGCATGGCAACGCCCCGGCCCGCCGCAGGGAAAACCGCCCTTCAAGTCTTCCGCACCGCGAGGCCCGAAGAAAGAGCAGGGCTGGGACCAAGTGGCGGGTTGGTATGACAAGCTCGTCGGAGAGCGCGGCTCGGATTACCATCGCAATGTTATCCTGCCGGCTGCGATGCGGCTCTTGGCTCCGGCGCCAGGGGAAAAGGTTCTCGATCTCTGTTGTGGCCAGGGTGTGCTGATCCCGCTGCTGCTGGAAGCAAAGGTGGGAGGCGTGACTGGCGTGGATGCCAGCCCGCGGTTGATCGAGTCCGCCAAGGCCCGCTTCGACCGTGAAAAGCGCGTCGAACTTATGGTGGCGGATGCTTGTGCGCCAGGCCCGTGGGCCGATGGCTCGCATGATGCGGCCGCCTGCATCATGGCGGTGCACGACGTGCCGGATCTCCCCGCGATGGCGCGGCAGCTTGCGAATGCGTTGAAACCGGGTGGGCGTTTCGTGGCGATTTTCATGCATCCCTGCTTCCGCATTCCGCAGCAGGCGCATTGGGGCTGGGATGAGGGCCGGAAGCTTCAATTCCGTCGCGTGGACCGCTATGGCGTACCGCAGGAAATCCCAATCGTCACACATCCGGGGCAGGGCGGGGGAGACACCACCACCTTCTACCATCGCCCGGTCGGGCAGGTGCTCACGGCTTTTGGGCAGGCGGGTCTGGCCGTCGAAGTTTGCGAGGAGCTTTTCAGCCACCGTCGCTCCCAGCCCGGGCCGCGGGCGAAGGGGGAAAACCGCGCGGTGCAGGAGTTCCCTGTGTTCATGGCGATCCGCGCGGTGAAGCTGCCTTGATCCGGTAAGGTTTTGACCGAAGCGGGCAGCGGAAGCGGTGGTGCCCGTCTTTTTGCCAGAGGCTCCGGTTTGGCGGGATTTTTCCCCTTTCCCCGGGGGGAAGAGAGTCCTAGTTTCCCGCCCACATGAGCGGCTGCCACGGTCCCCAGATGAAGATGGATCCCGGTTTGCACCAGGACAAGAAGCCTTCCTGGATCAAGGTTCGGCTTCCGAACAACCCGGTGTTCTGGTCGACCAAGTCCCTCATTACGGACCTCAAGCTGGTGACCGTATGCGAGGAGGCGCAGTGCCCGAACCGTTGGGAATGCTGGGGCCAAGGAACGGCCACCTTCATGATCGCGGGTGAGAAGTGTACCCGCGCCTGCGGCTTCTGTGCGGTGAAGACCGCCAAGCCTGATGCGCTCGAATCGGATGAACCTTTCCGCGTGGCCGAGGCCACGCGCCGCATGAAGCTCCGCCACGTGGTGATCACCGCGGTGGCCCGTGACGATCTTCGCGATGGGGGTGCCCAGCACTTCCAGCAGACCATTGAGGCCGTGCGCGCGATGAATCCCGGCATCGTGATCGAGGTGTTGGTTCCTGATTTCAACGACCGCGACTGGGCTCTTGAAATGGTGATGGAAGCCCGCCCGCACATCTTCAACCACAACCTGGAAACGGTGGAACGGCTCACGCCGCTCGTCCGCTCCCGCGCCAAGTATCACCGGAGTCTCGCCGTTCTCAAGAAGGCGAAGGCCATGGTGAATGGCAAGGTCGCCACCAAGAGTGGTATCATGCTTGGGCTCGGCGAGCAAAGGGACGAAATCCTGCGCGCGATGGATGACCTTCTCGCCGCGGATGTCACCGTGCTGACGATGGGCCAGTATCTCCGTCCGACACCGCGCCATTTGCCGGTGGTGGAATACATCGAGCCTGCCGCTTTCGATGAGCTGAAGCAGATTGCATTGGAGAAGGGCTTCCGCCACGTGGCCAGCGGCCCGCTGGTCCGCAGCTCCTATCATGCGGCCGACTTCCGCCCGGAGCTCGACATCATGGATGAGATCGAGAAGACGGCGCCGTCCCATGGACTGGATCTCCAGCCGGAGGATCTGCCGATTCCGGCGGCTCGTCCGGCACTGGTGAAGGCTTCGGTGGCGTGAAGAACAAACGCCTCGCAGTCGGCTGCCTGATCATGCTGCTCGCGGGAGGCCCCGGGCTTGGCTTCATCGGGTGGATGATATTCGGGAATCACTCGCGCTACGTCACGGGTGCCAAGGACCATGAGTTCGCGGATCCCAGTGCGGGGCCGATCGACTACTACGAGAATCGCAATATCTCCGGCCTTCAGGTGGTGACCTACGCCGTGGCCGAGGACGAGTTCAAGCCCTTCGCCGAACGTCACGGCTGGAAGCTGGAATGGAAGCCGGAAGGGGCGATCATCCCGACTCCTGCAGCATGCGCGGCGGGAGACTTCTCGTTCAAGCCACTGGGTCCCTGTTGGTACTATGAAGATCG
Organism: Luteolibacter luteus; assembly: GCF_012913485.1. Lineage (GTDB taxonomy): Bacteria > Verrucomicrobiota > Verrucomicrobiia > Verrucomicrobiales > Akkermansiaceae > Haloferula > Haloferula lutea. The sequence goes on from NZ_CP051774.1 coordinate 4,097,831, forward strand.
TAGGAGCAATGGCGGAGGTATCTCCGTTGCCTTTGTGCCCGGGTCTTCAAGGGCCTACATTTACAAGACCAGTCGCTAGGCTGCCCGGCAAAAGAAAAGGCCCGCGGTAGTGCCGCGAGCCTTTGCCAGGACTACTCCCGCACGCGCTCCACGTGGGCACCGAGGGCGAGGAGCTTTTCATCGATGTGCTCGTAGCCGCGGTCGATGTGATAGAGGCGGCGGATTTCGGTCGAGCCCTTTGCCGTCAGGCCTGCGAGGACCAATGCAGCGGAGGCACGGAGGTCGCTGGCCATTACCGGAGCGGCGCTCAGTTTGTCGACGCCCTTGATCATTGCCTTCCCGTTCTCGACGGTGATGTCGGCACCCATGCGCTTGAGTTCGGCGCAGTGCATGAAGCGCTGGGGGAAAATCGTGTCGACGACAATGCTGGTCCCGGGAGTCGTTGCGAAGAGCGCGGTCATCTGCGCCTGCATGTCGGTCGGGTAGCCGGGATAGGGCTCGGTTACGATTTCCGCGGACATCGGGGTGTCGCCACGGTGAATCGTGCAGGCGTCGCCCACGTCGTTGAAGTGCACCTGATGCCCGGCCTTGCGGAGGGTATTGGTGATGGCGACGAGATGTTCGTGGCGGATCCGGCGCAGGGTCACGCCTTCGCCAGCCAAGGCGGCGGCGGCCATGAAGGTGCCAGCTTCGATACGGTCCGGGATTACGTTGTGAACGCAGCCCTTCAGCTTCTCGACGCCTTCGATCGTGATCACCGGCGTGCCGGCTCCGGTGATCTTCGCGCCCATCGCGTTGAGGAAATCGGCGAGATCCACGACCTCCGGCTCGCAGGCGGCGGAGGTGATGGTGGTGATGCCTTCCGCGAGGGTTGCGGCCATCATCACGTTGTCGGTGCCAAGCACCGTGGGGCCACTGGTGCCGCAAAGATCGATCGTTGCACCCTTCAGGCCATCGGGAGCGGAAAGGATGACATTTCCTCCCTCCATTTCAGCCTTCGCGCCGAGCGCTTCGAGGCCGCGAATATGGAGATCCACCGGGCGGTCACCGATCACGCAGCCGCCAGGGAGAGCCACCACGCAGCGGCGTTTGCGGGCCAGCAGGGGCCCCATCACGCAGACGGAGGCGCGCATGCGGCGCACGATGTCGTAGGGAGCTGTATCCGTGATATCGCTCGCGGTCACGCGGACCGTGCCGGAGAAGCGTTCCACATCGGCACCCAGACCCGTGAGGATCTGGACCATGTAGTTCGTGTCCGAAACATCGGGAACCCGGCGGATCACGCAGTCTTCGTCCGTGAGCAGGGTGGCGGCCAGAATTGGCAGCGAGGCATTTTTCGATCCCGAAATCGTGATCGCCCCGTGAATCGGGGTGCCGCCGTGAACGATGAGCTTATCCATGTGGGAAATCGAAATCGAGGTAACTAGACTGCGGAGCGCCGCGCCGTGGGGAAGCGGGCAATGCCCGAGAGATCCTTCAGAGTCAAGAGGTCGGTGAGGCCTGCGGTTTCCAGCAATGCTTCCGTCTGCGCAGCTTGGTCGATGCCAATTTCCAGCGCAAGCCATCCGCCCGGCAGCAGTCGCTTCGCGGCTTCGGGCACGAAACGGCGGATTACGTCGAGCCCGTCCGGTCCACCGAATAGCGCCAGATCGGGGTCGTGCTGCACCTCGCGGGAAAGCGTGGGCCGATCGACTTCCGGAACGTAGGGGAGATTCGCGACGATCAAGTCGAACCGGGTGTCTCCCAAGGCCGAGAAGAGATCGCTCTCCACGAAATCCACATTCGTGATGTCAAGGCGTTGGGCATTCTCCTTCGTGAGTGAAAGAGCTTCGGGCGAAAGGTCGGCGAGGGTGACCCGGGCCTCGGGATTTTCTGCTGCGAGGGTAAGGCCAAGGATTCCGCTGCCGCAGCCCATGTCGAGGATGCGGGCTCCGGCGGGCAGCTTTGCATTCTTAAGAAGCCACTCGGCGAGTTCCTCGGTCTCCGGGCGGGGAATCAGAGCGCGGGAGTCTGTTTTGAAATCGCGGTTGTGGAACTGGACGATGCCCAGCAGATGCTGGATCGGCACGCCATCGCCGCGGCGTTTCAGGAGGTCCCGGAGGGGGACCAGATCGCCCTCATCGAGCGGCTGGTCGAAGCGCAGGTAGAGGTCCATGCGCGTGCAGGAGAGCTGGTGAGCTACCAGCATCTGCATGTTCCGACGCGCGTCCTCGATGCCTTTCTTGGTCAGGTAAGCGGTTCCTTTGTCGAGGGTCTCAAGGACGGTGGTCATCAAGCGAATGCGAAAAAAACAGGATCAGGCAAGGGAGCGCACGAAGTCGGCGAAGAAGGTGGCACCTTCCTCAAGCGCGGCAACGTCAATGAACTCGTCACAGGTATGGGCTTGGTCGATCGAGCCGGGGCCCATGCACACGGAGGGAACCCCGGCGTTGGAAAGATGGGCGGCATCTGAGAACCACGGGGCACCGACCGGTTTCGATGCGGCTCTGACTGCCTCAATGCGGTGGATGTAGGGATGGGTCGCCGGGATTTCCATCGGCGGATTTTCGTGCGCGCGGTCGATTTCCAAGGGCAGGCTCAAGCGGGTAATCGTCCGCTTCAGGAGGGCCAGCGCGCCGCCGGCATCACGCAGCGAGGGCGTGATGCGGATGTCGATTTCCGCTTCCGCAAGATCCGGCACGATGTTCGGTCGCGAGCCGGAACGAAGCACGCCGACATTGATCGTGGACCGACCCAAGACCGGGTGAAGGTAGCGGGCCAGTTCTTCGGAAAGTTCCCGCTCCAAGACATCGAGGGCGCGTGCCAGCTTCATTGCTGCATTCTCGCCGCGTTCGGGCTGTGAGGAGTGAGCGGCCTTGCCGGTGGCGCGGAGCGTAGCCCAAAGGGAGCCCTTGGTGGTGTGAACGATATTCAAGGAGGTCGGCTCGCCGACGATGGCGAAGGCGTAGTCGTGGCCATGGTGCTTCGCGAAATCCTTCGAGCCCCACTGGCTGGATTCCTCGCCCATGAAAGCTACGAAATCGACGGCGATCGGGAGCTCCTTGAGAATCGCGGCATTCTCCTTCAGGCCCCAGAGCATTGCCGCCATCGGGCCTTTCGTGTCGGAGGCACCGCGGCCCCAGAGGCGGCCGTCGCGGACTTCCCCACCGAAGGGATCGATGGTCATGCTGCCGACCCCGACGGTATCGAGGTGAGGGCCGAGCAGGATGCGCGGCCTGCCATCGCGCGGGGCGAAGCGGGCGATCAGGTTCGGGCGGCCGGGCCTGATTTCCTCCAGAATCACTTCGGCGCCAAGATCCTCCAGCCAGCCCTTCAGATACCCGGCCAGTTCCGCCTCTCCGACCCGGTCGGTTCCGGGCGGATTGTCCGGATTGACCGAAGGGATGCGGACAAGCTGTTGGAGAAGTTCGACGACACCGGTCACGGGCGTCATTGGAAACTCCCGGGCCCGTTTTCCAAAGTCCAAATGTGGGAGATGAGGCAGGAAATGAACTCAGCCCTTCTGCACCGGGACTTCCTCGAGAAGGGGTGAGTCGGCGAGATCCCCGGGGGAGACGACGGGTTCTTCCTTCGGGAGCTTGTCCTTGGAGCCGTAGCGTTGATCGATGACCTTTTTGACCTCAGGGGCATCCAACTTGTAATCTTGGAATCGGCGGGTGGCACAGAGTTCCACACCGGCTTTTTTGAAAATCTTCCAGACCAGCTCCGAGCAGTAGAGGGTTTTGTCGTCCCAGCGGAAGTGGAGATCGTAATCGAGACCGACTTGCTTCTTGCCCCATTCCTTGGCGTCCGAGATCGCTTCGGAAGAGAGCGGGGTTTTGAGGCGGCGAACCTGGAAAGTGCCCGGGACGCTGCGCTTCCGGAACTCGTCAAAGGAAGTCACTTTCACCGGTTGCACCGCTTCCAATACCTTGAAGCTGCCGGCTTCCTCGAACACCACGCCACAATGGGTATAGCGCGAGCCGGTGGCTGCTTGGATCGCTTCGGCCTGTTCACCGGCGGTGCATTGGAAGACGACGTCCCCGGTCTTCAGGGAATAATCGCCCTCAGCTTGGGCTCGTAGGCCCGGAAATGCGAAGATGAGGGCGGCAAAAAGGAAAAGTCCGGCGGGCTGGCAGGGCATGGCGCGAATTCTACATTCAGAGGGTTGCGGCGGCAAACGGGAGGGTGAAGTTTTTAGAAGCTTGGCAAATTTATTAAAAGACCTTAATTAATCGCCCGTGCCTGCCCAGAAACCTGCTGAATATTCCGCCTACCTCGCGCTCGCCTTGCGGGTGGGATTGGGCGCGTATTTTGCTTGGAGCGGCTGGGTGAAGGTCTTTCAGACCGGCTTGGACGAGTTCACGCGTGCCGTGGGGAACTACAAGATCGTGGTTTCCCCGTGGGATGCGGTGATTGCCTACATGATCCCTTGGGCCGAAATGGTCATCGGGTTCTGCCTGATCGTGGGGCTCTGGAAGCGCGGTGCCTTATGGGCGCTGGCGGGATTGGTGGGCGTCTTTGCGTTCGGAGTGGGCCAAGCTTGGGTGAGGAATCTCAATATCGCCTGCGGCTGCCTGGGGAGCCCGGATGGTCCCCAGATGAACTACACGATCAAGTTCGTTGAGTTCGGCGGGTACTGGCTGGCGATCCTCCTGATCTGGTTTTTGGGCCGGAAGGGATCCGGGCATGTTTTCGGAGGAAAACGCCTCAAGCTGCCAAGCTGAGGAGCGCCTGTTATGCCTGTTAAAACAGGGAAAATAACAGGCGCCCGGGAGGATTCCGCAGCCGGTTGATCCGGTCGATGAGGTCGTGAAGAAGCCTGCCACGACCGGAGACTATCAAAACGGCGCCTCCGGGAAACTCATGTCAGTGGTCCCCGCTGCCAGCATACCGAGTGGATGTGAGCTCCGACCTTCCGAAAGGCGGTCTAGCCTATCGGTCGGGAATACTTGAGGTCGGGGATATCGGTCGGCACCGGCTGGTCTTTGTCTTCACGCTCAAGCTCGATCATTGATCCTTCCATGACCTTGAATTGAATTGTCGCAGGGGCTGCTGCGGTTTGCCGGGAGGGGGATTTCACCAGCAGTCCGACAACCAGTGCGGACTGGAGGAGGACGAGAATGAGTAGCAGGGGAATGACTCGGGAGTTCATGAATGGAGGTGAGGCTCAGCTTACACTGCGGAAGACTTTCCCGGGAGGGATGTCGGTGGGTCCATTTCGCCATTTGGCTTTCTCTTTCTTCAGTTCGATGGTCCACCGGAGGCCCTTGGCATTGATTTGAGCCGGAGATGTCCCGGGCTCGCCGCGCAGGACTTCCCACAGGAGTTCCACGGAGCCATTGTCTCTAACTTGTTTGAGTTGAATGCTTCGGATTGCCTCCTTCGCCGGGTTTCCGTCCTTCGCGATGGAGCTTTCGACCACCAGGAGTCCTTGGTTGCCGCGCGGATAGGTTCGAACGCGGAGCCGTGAATCCCCGAAGTCTCCGGCCACTCCAAACGCAGTCTCGGGAGAGATTTCGATGTTCCGAACGATGGCCTCCGCGAAACTCTGGAGTTCCGCATTGTCCATGTTTTTCCACAGCAGCGTGTCCGCCTTTGCTGGAAGGGCTAGCGCTGTCATGAGGAGAGCGAGGATGGGCCTGATCATATGACTCCGCGATTAACATGTGGAAATCGGCGGGGCGAGGATTCTAAGGTGTCGTTTTAGCCGATGATCCCCCGTGATTTTGAACTCCAGGCTGCGGATGAGAGCGATGCCGAGCCGATCTATGAGCTCTACAAGGAGCTCTTCCAGAATCACATCGATCAAATCTGGGGTTGGGATGAAAACTGGCAGAAGGAGAACTTCGCGAAGGAGTGGGAGGAGGCCCGGACTTGGCGGATCGATTCCCAAGGACAGCTTTCGGGATATCTCCAGCTCCGGGACGAGGCCGACTTCATGTATGTCCTTTCGCTCGGTATTCTCCCCGCGTTCCAAGGTCGCCGGATCGGGCGCGTGATCATGCGGTCCCTCCAGCAGGAAGCGGCCGGGAAGGGACTTCCATTGCGGCTTTCCGTCTTCCGCACGAACCCGCGGGCTCTTTCTTTCTATCAAGGACTTGGGTTCCGGGTGACGGAAGAAACCGAGGCCTTCCAACGCTTGGAATGGCTGGAGGAGGCGGCGGGTGGAACCGCGAGCCGAGGTTAGAATTGCCGCCCGCCGGGCCAGTGCTAAAAGCGCGGGATGCGATACAGCGAGCGACTGCAGGCTAGGATCGAAACCACCGGGTCCCGCCTTTGCGTGGGTCTCGACCCCCGGCCGGGTGCGGATGGCATCGAGGCCGTGCCGGATTTCCTGAAGCGTGTGGTCGATGAGACTTGGGAGCATGCTGCGGCCTTCAAGCCCAACATTGCTTATTTCGAGGCCATGGGCCTGCGTGGCCTCCACATCATGGAAGACCTGTTGGGCGAAATGCCGAAGGAAGTCCCGGTTATCCTTGATGCGAAGCGCAGCGACATCGGCGAGACGCAGAAATACTACGCCCATAGCTACTTCGCCCATTGGAAGGTGGATGCAGTGACCTTGAATCCTTTCCTCGGCTACGACTCCATCGAGCCTTTCCTGAATTGGGAAGGAAAGGGGATCTACCTGCTCGCCGTGACCTCAAATCCGGGATCCGCGGATTTCCAGCGCCAGACCTTGGCGGATGGGCGTTCCATTTTCGAACTGGTGACCGCGCTTGGTGAGCGAGCCAAGGGCCTGCCTACCGATGTAGGCTATGTCGTTGGCCTGACGAACACCGCAGGTGTGCTTCCCAAGATTCCGGATGCCCCGCTGCTGATTCCTGGTCTGGGTGCTCAAGGTGGGGATTTGGCGGAATTGGCTGCCGCAGGGCGTTCTGCACCGGATGTCATCAATGTTTCGCGCGGAGTGCTTTACGCCGATGACGGGTTCAGTTTCGGAGAGCGTGCAAAGCGTTGGGCGGAAAGGATTGCCACGTCCTATCACGAGTCGGTCGCGTGAGGCACGATCCACGCTAGCTTTGGCACGACGATGCTGAGGAAACGCGACTATCCGAAAACGGGGCAGGTGAGCGCCCACTATTCCGGCCTGCTGCCTCAGAAAGGCTGGCCCGGGCGGAATTACAAATTTTTCCGGCATCGGATCGTCCCCGGCATTTTCTCGAAGCGTGGAGGTCTCTCGCAGGATCCGGTTCTAACCGTGCCGGACAATGGCTGCGTCCGGGTAACCTGGGTGGGGCATGCGTCCTTCCTGCTGCAATTCGCGGATCACTCGGTGATGGTGGATCCTAACTGGGCGCGCTGGCATGGCTTCGTGAAGCGACTGCGCGAGCCAGGTCTGCCGTTGAAGGCGATTCCGGAACTGGATCTGGTGCTGGTGAGTCATGCGCACTTCGACCACCTGCACAAGCCGAGCCTGAAGGTCCTACAGAGTCGCGGGGGTATCGTGGTGCCGCGGGGCAGTGCGAACCTCGTGCGGAAGCTGGGATTCCCGGCTGTCCACGAGATGAAGGTTTGGGATGCGATCGAGTACAACAACATGAACGTGATCCACACCCCGAGCCATCACTGGGGTGCGCGTTACCTGCATGACATTCATCGCGACTACGGCGGTTATCTGGTAGAGTCCGGCGGCAAGAGCGTCTTCCACTGCGGGGATAGCGCTTGGTTCGATGGCTTCGCGGAGATCGGCCGGCGCCATCAGAACATCGACGTGGCCCTGATGCCGATCGGTGCCTACGACGCGCCGAGCGGTCGTGATGTGCACCTCAATCCCGAAGAGGCGGTGCGGGCCTTTGCGGAGCTGGGTGCCAAGGTGATGATCCCGATGCACTACGGAACCTTCCCGCTGGGGAACGAGCCGATCGGGGAGCCGGTGGAGCGTTTGCTGATGGAGGCGGACCGCTTGGGCATCAGTGAGAAGATCCTGATTCCCGAAGAGGGGGTTGGGATCGAATGGTGAGCCTTTTCGCTTCCGAGGGCTTACTTGAGGGTCGAGTAGAGATTTGAAAATTAGTGATTTATGTCGAGTTGTCGTGAATGATGGTTGACTGAACGAATCATTCAGTCATCGAATAAGGCATGCCAGTGCTCCGAGCCGATATTTCCGGAAAGCGTCTACGCGAACTCGCCGAAGCGGGGACGGCGGTGTTCTGCCGGCAGGGTTTCGAGCGTTCCCAGATGGCGGATGTGGCGAAGGCGATGAAGGTCGCGGTGGGGACGGTGTATCTCTACGTGGAGAGCAAGGAGGCACTCTTCGATCTGGTGGTGCGCTACGGTTCCGCTGATTCGGCGGACTGGCTGGATGCCTTGGAGATTCCCGTGAAGACGCCTGCGCCGGGATCCACCGTCGCCTTCCTGAAGGACGTCTTTGATCGGACCGAATGGCCGGTGCTGGAAGCCGCGCTGAAGGCGGAGAGCGTGGATGATGCGGCGGCGGAGTTGGAAGGGATCCTGCGCGAGCAGTATGCGCTTATCCATCGCTACCGCCGGGGCCTGTTGCTGCTGATGCGCTCGGCGCTGGAATTCCCCGGGCTGGCCGAGGTCTTCGTGCACGGCCTGCGGGACAAGCTGCTCGATTACCTTTCCCGCTACATTGCGGCGCGCACCAAGTCGGGGCACTTCCGGGAGACCCATGACCTGCTGGCCACCACGGCGACGATGATCAACGCGATCACCTGGGCGAATCTCCAGCGTCCGCTTGACCCGGGACTGATGGCCTTGAGCGATGAAGCGGTGGAGACGTCCACGGTGGATCTGCTGGTCCGCGGGCTGATGGCATGACGAATGAATGATCTTATGAAGAAACTCCTCATTTCCCTCTGTCTGATCTCGTCCGCGCATGCGGACTTCGCGCTGCGCGATGGCGATACGGTGGCCTTTCTCGGCGATAGCATCACGGCTGCGCGTGGCTACACCAAGGTAGTCGAGCACTACACGTTGATGCGTTATCCGGATCGCAAGGTACGCTTTATCAATGCTGGCGTGGGCGGTGATACCGCGACGAAGTGCCTGGAGCGCCTGGAGAAGGATGTGTTCGCGAAAGGGGCCACGGTGGTGACCGTCGCCTTTGGCATCAATGATATCGGCTGGGGCACCAAGGCGGATGACGAGCACAAGAAGCTCTACCTCGATGGTATCCGCACGATCATCGAGCGCTGCCGCGAGAAGAAGGTCCGGCCGATCATCTGTTCGCCAGCGATCACGGCCGAAGTACCGGACACGGCGGAGAAGGGCTACCTCCAGACGATGACCGATGAGGGCCTGGCGCTGGCAAAGTCGCTGGGTGCCGAGACCGTGGATCTGCAGCGGGGAATGCGTGAGGTGCAGCGTCGCGTGGTGGAGCACAATGCCAATGCGAAGGACGACGATCAGGTGCGGATGCATGTGAAGGATGGCATCCATCTGGATGATCTCGGCCAGATCGCGATGGGCTATGCGATGCTCAAGGGCCTCGGTGCGCCGGAGGATGTTTCTTCCGCGACGATCGATTTTGAATCCTCGAAAGGGGAGGGCGAGAACTGTGCGATTTCCGATGTGAAGACAGCGGGCAAGGAGCTGCAATTCACGCGCCTTGATCGCGGACTTCCTCTGAACTTCGGTCCCTTCACGCTGCTTCAGTACCGCTGGGTATCGCTCACGGATGGGCTCAACCGTTATACGCTATCGGTAAAGAACCTGCCGGAAGGGGAATATGAGATCCTTGCCAATGGCAGGTCGCTCGGGAAGTCCAGTGCCGAGTCGCTTGCGAAGGGGCTCAACATCGCTTCGATGACCGGCAACGGTTGGTATCCCGGTGGTCCTTGGGATGCCCAATCCGGCGTGGTGAAGGAACTCGTGGATGCGCGTGACAAGCTATCGGAGAGCGAACGGCTGCAGGTGATGAACCTGGAGCAGGACGGGCAGGTGGATCCGCTGATCCGAGAGATGCATGAACAGCAGGACACGCTGGTGGAGCTGCAGCGTCATGCGGCGAAGCCGGTGCCCTATCACTTCTCCATCAAACCTGCCGCCACGCCATGATCCGCATCGCCCCTGCAGTGGACGAGCCGAGGCATTGGCTCATGGGTTCCGCCTTTTACGCGCAGCGCGATCCGCTGAAGTGGATCCCGCGTTGGGCGGAGAAGTACGGCGACGTCTATACCATCGGATCACCCATCGGCAGCGCGATGGTGGTAGCGAGCCCGGAACTCGCGCGGCAGGTGCTGGCGGATCGTTATGCGCACTACATCGAGAAGGGTCGCTCCTATGCGGTACTGCGGATCCTGATGGGGAATGGTCTGGTGACCAGTTCCGGGGAGTTCTGGCGCGGGCAGCGGAAGCTGACGCAGCCGGCTTTCCATCGCCGCAGGCTGGATGCGATATTCGCGATGATGGTGCGGCGTTCGCGGGCGATGGCGGAGCGGCTTTCAAAGGCTGACCAAGCTCTCGATATCGCGCCGGTTTTCTCGCAGCTCACGCTGGAGATCATCTCCGAGGCGATGTTCAGCACGGACGTCGAAAGCGAGGCGAGCAAGGTGGGTGGCTATATCCACATCCTGAATGAGACTGCCCTGCGAATGCTGCGGCAGCCGTGGCGCTTCTTCATGCCGCGCCGCTTTCCGACGCCGTTCACGAAGACCGAGTTCAATGCGCGGGCTTCGATGGATGCGATCGTTCACAACATCATCGAGCGGCGACGCAAGGGTGGGGAAGATCATGATGACCTGCTCTCGATGTTCCTTTCCGCCTGTGACGAGGAGACGGGGAAGGGGATGAGCAACGAGCAACTGCGTGACGAGGTGATGACGATGTTCGTCGCCGGTCATGAGACGACGGCCAATGCGATGTGCTGGCTGCTGCACCTGGTGGCTACGCACCCGGAGATCGAGGCGAAGCTGATGGCGGAGATCGATGCGGCGGGGGATGCGCTGGATACCGGGAGCCTCGCGGCGTTTCCGTATACGCGGCAGGTGGTCGAGGAATCGCTGCGCATGTTTCCCACGATTTGGTCTGTGGGCCGACGCTGCGTGAAGGAAGATGAACTGGGGGGCTATCACGTGCGCCCGGGGACCACACTGCTGATCCCGATCTTCCATTTCCACTGGGGCGAGAAGTGGTGGAGCGAGCCGCGGAAGTTCGATCCGGACCGCTTCCTGCCGGATCGGAAGCCTTCACCCGAGATTTACTTCCCCTTTGGGGCGGGTCCCCGGACCTGCATCGGAAACCAGTTCGCCTTGCAGGAGCTGGTGATCATGACCGTGTGCTTCCTGAAGCAGCTGAGACTGCGGCCGGTGGAGGGTTTTCCGGTCGAGCCGGATGCCTTGATCACCCTGCGGCCGAAGTGGGGGATGAAGCTGAAACCGGAGCCAAGGTGGTAGCCTGTTGTGTGAAGAGATGATGAAATCGAAAGTTGGTTACTTGATTTACGTTGTAGTCACAAAGTGATTTGAATAGGGGGTTGGTTGTCATGAAACCCAATCCCCGGCTGATCTCCTCCCAGCCGGCCAGGTCCAACCTCTTCAAGGGGTTGCGACCATTGCTGGCCGGACTACGCCCGCTAAGAATGCATCTGCTCGCCTGTCTGTTGGCAGGCCCGGCTGCAGGAGATCAGTTCGGGGACTTCACCTACACGGCGAGCAATGGTGAGGTGACCATCACTGCGTATCCGGAACAGGGAGCGGGGCCGGCGATCATTCCCGCTTTCATTGAAGGGATGCCGGTGAAGTCCATAGCGCCCCGGGCATTTTTCTACCGCTCGAAGCTCACCAGCGTGAGCATCCCGGACTCAGTAACGCAGATCGGCGAGGATGCCTTTTCGGGGTGTTTCGTGCTTGAGAGCTTGGATCTTCCTCCGGGATTGACCCGGATCGAGGAAGGGTCCTTTTCCGCGTGCCGCTTGGTCAAGGATGTTCAGATTCCCGCGGGCGTCACGAGCATCGGCGACGAGGCCTTTAGCGGATGTTTCGCCCTGACAACGATCACGATTCCTTCCGGGGTCACCACGATTGGCGGCTATGCTTTCCGTCTTACCGACCTGGAGAATGTGATTATCCCGAACACGGTCACGGATATGAGTTACGGGGTCTTCAGCGAGTGCGACCGCCTTCAGTCGGTCACTCTGCCGCAGGGCCTGACGAAGATCAGTTCCCGTACCTTCAGCCAGTGCTTTTCGTTGGAAAGCATCGTGATCCCACAGGGTGTTACCTTGATTGACCGGGGGGCGTTTGAGGAATGCCGAAGCCTCGCGAGCGTTTCGATCCCCTCAGGCGTGAGTATCATCGGCACGGAGGCATTCCAACACTCCGGCCTAACAAGCGTGATCATTCCGGAAGGGGTGACGACGATGAGATCGAAGGCATTCTATGGATGCATCAGGCTGGAGAGCGTGAGTCTTCCAGCGACGCTGGCCCAGATCGCTCCTTCCGCGTTCCAAGCCTGTAGGGCGTTGACCGGGATTGTCCTGCCGGAAGGAGTGACGGGGATCGGGCAATCAGCGTTCCAAAGCTGTGACAGCTTGGCTTCCATTTCCCTTCCCCAGAGTCTGACGACGATTGAGTCGGCTGCTTTCGGCTACTGCCCGTCACTTGTTTCCATTGCGATTCCCGCGGGCGTCACCGTTATCGAGGGGGGAGTCTTCGCGGAGAGCCGGGCTCTCGAGGCGATCAGTGTAGATCCGGCCAATCCTTCCTATCGCAGCGACGGAGGAGTGCTCTACTACAAGAGTGGCAGCCAGTTGTTGCGTTGCCCGCCGATGTTGGCTGGCGGCTTTCAGTTTCCTGCCGGCTTGACGCACATCGGGGACGATGCCTTCGGAGGATTTTCCCTCCTTACCTCGATCGCAATTCCGGAAGGAGTGGTTTCGATCGGAACGGGAGCGTTCGCAAATTGTGCGGAATTGGTGAGCGTGACATTTCCAGCGAGCCTCAAGGAGATCGGCGGGAGTGCTTTCTCCGGATGTGCCAAGCTCCAGAATGTGGTCCTGCCATCCGGCCTCACTGGTCTGGGTGGCTATGCTTTCGCCGGTTGCACCGGACTCACGAGTATCATTGTGCCGGGTGAGGTGGCTTCTTTGGGAAGCTACTTGTTCGAAAGCTGTGTCAACCTGAGCAACATCGTAATCTCGCCGGGAGTCGGGAGCTTGGGGGCGCATGCTTTCAGGAATTGTCCGGCGCTCACCACGATCCAGATCCCGGCCAGTGTGACGTCGATCCAGTCGTCCGCCTTCGAAGGCTGCAATGCCTTGGAAGGAATCGCGGTGAGTCCGGACAACCCGAGCTACACCGCTACGGGCGGGATTCTCTACGACAAGGCCCTGACGACCTTGATCCGCTGCCCGGCGAAATTTGCCGGCGAGCTGCCGTTGCCGGTCTCCCTCGTGACCATCGAGCAACTCGCTTTGGACGGCTGTCGCTTGATCACGGGGGTGACGATTCCTGCCTCCATGACGGTGCTCAGTAGTTATGCTTTCGACAATTGCACCGCGCTATCGCGGGTAACCTTGAGGGAGGGGCTCACCAGGATCCAGAGTAGGGCCTTCTATAACTGCGTGGCATTGAAGGAGATCGTCATTCCTTCCTCGCTCACGTCAATTGGAGGGGGGGCTTTTTCGGGTTGCAGCCAGTTGGCGAAAATAACCTTTCTCGGCAACGCCCCCGATATCCTCCAGGACAATCAGTGGCTCGCCAACGTGAAGCCGGATTTCACCTTCTACTACTACAATGGGAGGAACGGGTTCACTTCGCCGACCTGGCTGGGCTATCCGGCGGTGAAGATTGGAGAGGGCGAGGCGATTCCAGCTTGGCTGGCCATTTATGGATTTCCATCCACCACTGCCATGGAGTCCGATCCGAATCGAGATGGGGTCAGCTTGCTGATGGCCTACGCCCTGAACCTGGATCCGAAAGCCAATCTGGCGAACAAGATGCCCAAGGCGGTGATCGAAGGAAACCAGATGAAGCTCACCTTTTATAGTGGTGCCAGAGGTGTAACCTATGAGGTTCTGAAGAGCAGGGATTTGAAGAGCTGGACCCCGGGGGGGGTGACCTTGTCGGTGCCTGACGCCAACGGCATGCGTACAGCGACGATCGTCCGATCCGGTTCTGCGCTCTATTTCAAGCTGCGCGTGACGAGGAGCTAGGAGTTTGGAAGCCAGGGGCTCTTTGCTGGAAGGGGGACTTCCGGGTGAACGTAGAGGGTTACCCTTACCGATGAACTCTTCCTCCTCGTCCTTCTCCAGCTTGTCCCGCCGTGAGGCCCTGAAGGCAGGCCTGATTTTCAGCAGTGGTTTTCTTAGCGCGGGCTGGCAGAGCCGGGCTTCGGCGGAAGAGGCCAAGACGAAGTTCGGGAAGGGCGGGCTCCATTTCCTGGCGGTGGGCGACTACGGGACCGGGAACAAGAACCAGAAAAAGGTGGCGGAGCAGATGAACGCATTTGCGGGCAAGCTCGATTCGCCGCTGACCGCAGTGCTGGCGCTGGGCGACAATTTCTACAACAAGCTGGAGCCGGAACGCTTCGAGCGGGACTTCGAGAAGATGTATTCGAAGGAGCATCTGGACTGCCCCTTCTATGCCTGCTTGGGCAACCACGACTACGGTCCGCAGTATGATTCGAAGCAGGGCCGGGCGAAGGCGGACATGCAGCTCGAGTATGCGGCGAAGAATCCGGACTCGCGCTGGAAGATGCCGGCGAAGTGGTACGCTGTCGAGCTGCCGAACGCCTCTGCACCGCTGGTGAAAGTGATCTACCTCGATGGGAACTATTTCGAAGGCGCGATGACTCCGCAGGAGAAGCTGGATCAGAAGCGCTGGATGGAGGCCGAGCTGAAGAAGCCGACGCGTGCGAAGTGGACTTGGGTGGTGAGCCATTATCCGCTTTTCTCCGACGACACGAAGCGGAAGGACAACCAGGGCCTGATCAAGAACTGGGGCGATCATCTGAAGGCAAATCCGGTTTCGCTCTACCTGTCCGGGCACGATCACAATCTCCAGCACCTGCAGCTGAAGGATTATCAGCCGAGCTTCCTGGTCTCCGGGGGTGGCGGTGCCTCGACCTACGAGATCACGAGCTCCGAGCGTGGCTTTGCGAAGCAGATCTTCGGCTTCAATCACATCCATGTGGATGACAAGCGGGTCACCGTGCAGCTCATCGATGCCGATGGAGTCTGCATGCATGCTTTCGAGCGGGATCGCTCGGGAAGGGTGACGGTAAGGGAGGCCTGAGGGCAGATGGGAAATCTCCCGGAGGCTGGATTTTAAAGTCGGCTCGACCTTTCGCAGGAATTGGCGAGGGTCTGCCTATGACTTCCCGAGGGCTCCTGTTTGCCGCCGCGGCTGTTTTTCTGGGATCAGGGCCTGCGCTGGCCGGGAAGGCGGGCCTGCGTTCTGGTCGGACCACACCGATGGAGATGCGGGAGGCGCGGAAGAAGGCGCTGGAGCAGATGAGAGAAGATGGCTTCACGCCGATCCCCATGATTGTCGGAGGGAATCCGGCATCGGAAGGGGAGTATCCATGGATGGCGGCGCTGGTGCAGGCAGAAGTGCCGGACAATTACGATGGACAGTTCTGTGGTGGGACTTTGATCCATCCCTCTTGGATTCTGACTGCGGGCCACTGTGTTTTTGGCAGCAGAGCGGAAGACATTCATGTGGTGCTGGGTGCGACCGACCTTGGGGAAAGTAGCGGAATTCAGCGGATCGAGGTCGCGGAAATCATTCTGGCCCCGGGCTACAACAACGTGAACTTGGATTCCGATTTCGCGCTGCTACGGCTGAAGGAGCCTGCCGATTCCTCCTTCACTTCGATTTCCGTGGTTGATGATGCCTCGCTGGCGAATCCGGGAGTGGTGTCGACCGTGATCGGCTGGGGCGATACGACGAACGGGGAAGGGGAGTATCCGGAGAGACTTCAGGAAGTGCAGCTTCCCATCGTGGATCTGGCGGTGGCGAACGCATCTCCCGACTACAACGGGACGCTGAGTGCGAACATGTTGGCGGCTGGCTATGCACAGGGTGGGAAGGATTCCTGTTCGGGTGATAGCGGTGGTCCACTGATGGTGCCTTCACCCGTGGGGCCGGGGTTTGCTCAAGCGGGCGTGGTGAGCTTCGGGGTCGAGTGCGCGGCTCCGGGGACCTATGGGATTTACACGAAAGTCGGAAACTACCGGCACTTCGTGACCGGGCATCTCCGCCCGAACTACGCGCAATGGGAAGCGCGGACCGGTCGCGTGGGTGAGAGCCGTGATCCGGATGGCAATGGGCTGAGCAACTTCGAGGACTTCGCTTTTCCTTCGGGGAGCACCTTAACTCAGCAAACGGTTTCCGGGACGAGGCGCTTTAGCTTCGTCCGTCCGACGGAAGCGGATGAGGTGGAGTACATCCTGGAGAACGCCCCTAGCGCTGCGGGACCGTGGACGAGGAAGGAGCCGGGCTTCATTTCCTCTCAGGTGCTCGACGAGTTTTCGAGCACTTGGACCGTGGGTCTTCCGGAGGCGGGGTTGTCCGGGGTGTTCCGGATCCGCGCGGCGTATTCCAATGCGGTGGTCAATGGCATGCGGCCGCTGGCTTACACGAGTAGCGTGAAGGGGACTCTGGATCAGACGGATGACTTGGGGCCCGGTGGTGCCGGGCATTCGCGTCGCTATGCGCTGGAATCGCTGCCGGTCGGGAGCGAGTCGCGTGTGACCCTGCGCTCGAACGATTTCGATGCGACCCTGCGTCTGGTCAATGCGGCGATGGAGAGCGTGCTTCAGACTTCTTCCAATGGCTCGGCGGGTGGCAATGCGGGTCAGGATGAGGCCCTCGCGTTCACCGCTCAAGCGGGGGTGCGCTATATGGTTGAGGTGATCTCGGACAATGCGGGTGGTGAATTTGAGATCAGCATCTGGAATCCCACCGCCTTCGCCTCCGTGCCGGGGCTGACCATTCCGTATCGCGCGACGGCGAAGAAGCCGCTGACTTTGACGACGAAAGGGAGTCTGACGACGGGCGACGGGATTGATCCGCAGCTCCAACCGGGCCCTCCCTACTATAAGGATGATTTCATTGTGGATCCCTCGCTGTTGCCTGCCCGGCAGGTGGTGGAACTGAGGATGAAATCCGGCAAGGGCGCGATGGGGATCGACGATTATCTGGCCCTGATCGACGCCGAAAGCGGACAGGTCCTGATGGGGAATGATGATTTTGCCGGAAAGTCGAACGATGCAGGGATTCGGTTCATGCCGGTCCCCGGGCGGTCCTACCTTCTGCGGCTGTCCTCTGCGCAGCCGGAGGATATTGGGAATTATAGCCTTAGCGCCACCGCGCCGAAGCTCACGAGCAAGACGCCGCTGGCGACGGTCACGCTGGGGAGCACGGTGACAGGAAAGCTTGCCGGTGGGAGTGAACTGGATGAGGCGAAGTATACCGCGAAGCGCGATTACCTGCTCCAGCCTCTCCCCGCAGGTCAGGAAATTTCCGTGACCTTGGCTTCGAAGAAGTTCGATGCGGTGATCGTGGTATTCGATGCCGGGGATTTGAGTGTTGTCGCCCAAGGAGATGGCGGCGGGCCGGTGGGAGGAGTCCACAATGCGAGAGCGACCTTTACGACCAAGGCGGGTCAGCGTTATTTGATCCGCGCCACCACCTACCGAGAGCGGGAGGCTGGCTCCTACACCCTCGCGATTGCGCCCAACTCATGATCCTTGCCGATAGCCTTCTGGAGAACCCGATGTTGATCCCTTCCTTGCTGGGAGTGATTGTTTTTCTGCAACTTGTCGGGTTTGTCGTGATGCTGGCAATGTCGGGAAACGTGAAGCGCCTGATGCGTTGGGCGAGTTCGCAGGAATTGGAGCCGATTGCTAAGCACAAGGATCTTGTGGAAGTCAAAGAGGAGAGCAGCGAGCAGAAACACCTCTTCGCGGAGTTCCTCTCCGAAGATCCCGCCCGCCGTGAATTGTCCAAGAAGGAGCAATTCGCCGAATTTCGCCGCTGGCGGGACAAAAAGGGCCTGAATTGGAAGGGCTGAAGTCCCGGAAAAAACGGGACACTCCGCATGAATTGCCGCCGCGCAAGGGAAAGGTCCGGTTTTTCGCCTTTCTAGCGGTTTTTCCGGTTGCCAGTGCCGGGGGTGGTTTGCAGACTCCGCGCCCGCGCCGGATTTACACTCCGACTCACTCGCAAAAGAGCTTGTGAAAAATTTCACAAGCGCCCAAAATTTCCCTGCAAAGCACCCGACGCACTACCCGTCATGGCCAATTTCTTCCCGCGCTGGACCAATTTTCTTCCCCTGAAGATCGCTGTATGTGCAGGCGCGGTTGCCGGTGGGGTTGTGTTGGCGTTTACGTATTACGCTACGCCTAAGACGCTTGTGGAGGGCTATCAGCCTTCGCAGCCGATTCCGTTTTCACACAAAATTCACGTGGACCAGCTCGGTCTGGATTGCCGTTACTGCCACTCCTTCGTGGACGTGTCCGGCACCTCGAACGTCCCGTCGAACAACACCTGCTGGAATTGTCACCAGCACGTGCAGAAGGAGAGCCCCAAGCTCCAGCCACTACGTGATCGCATGGATCCGACGTTGAAGCACCCCGATTTCGGCAAGCCGATCGAGTGGGTCCGGATCCACAAGACGCCCGACTACGTTTACTTCAACCACTCCGCGCACGTGAACCGCGGCATCTCTTGCCAGAGCTGCCACGGCCAAGTGGACCAGATGGAAGTGGTCTACCAGGAGAACAGCCTGTCGATGGGCTGGTGCCTCGAGTGCCACCGTGCGCCGGAGAAGCACCTCCGCCCCTTGGAAGAAGTCTACAATCTCAAGTATGACCCCGCGAAGTACATCGCCGCTCCGGAAAATGCCGAGCTGATGTCGAAGCTGGGGGTCAAGACGACCGAGGATCTCGGTCTGAAGCTGAAGGAGCACTGGCAGATCCAAGCCAAGGAGTCCTGCGCTACCTGCCACCATTGAGTTTCGCCGTTTCCCGTTTCCTTTTCCCGAATTTTCCGTTCGCGCCCCTTCGCCCATGAGCAAACGCATCTGGCAACATCCCGAAGTCCCCGCCGGTGAAACCACCGTCTCTTGGCGTGGCGTCGGCCAGCTTGAGGACACCCCTGAGTTCCGTTCCTGGATGGAGCGCGAGTTCCCGCAGGGTGTGGCTGAAATGGAGAACGAGGAGGACGCCGAGGTGTCCCGCCGTTCCTTCCTGAAGCTGATGGGCGCATCGACCGCCCTCGCCGGTTTCGGCATGGCCGCTTGCCGCCGGCCGGAAAGCTACATCGTGCCTTACAACAAGGCACCGGAGTGGGTGATCCCGGGCAAGGCGACCTACTATGCTTCCAGCATGCCGCGCTCCGGTGGTGCCGCGCCGCTGGTGGTGACGACTTTCGAAGGCCGCCCGACGAAGGTCGCGCCGAACATGCTCCACCCGGACATGACCGGCACGGATGCCTTCGTGCAGGCTTCGATCCTCGATCTCTATTCGCCTTCGCGTTCCCGCAAGGTGCTGAACAACGCGAAGGCCTCGAGCCGCGCCGAGTTCGAAAAGGTGCTGGCCGGTCTGGCCGCCGATGGTTCTGCCAAGGTGGGCTTTGTCTTCGGCAATGACGATTCCCCGACGCGTTCGCGCCTCGTGAAGGAGCTCGCCGCCAAGTATTCCGGCGCGAAGTTCTACGCTTACGAAGCTCTCGAAGGGAATGCGGCCAAGGTGCTTGGCGCCGGCAACAAGCTGGCGGCCGACTATGCTGTCGCCGACCGTATCCTTTCGCTGGACAGTGATTTCCTCTGCCTCGACGGCCACGGCCCGACCGCTTCCTTCTTCAATCGCCGCAAGCCGGAAGGCGCGGGCTATGACAAGAAGGCGGATCCGGCTTCGATGAACCGCCTCTACGTGGTCGAGAGCACCTTCTCGATGACCGGCGGCATGGCGGATCACCGCCTGCGCGTGGCTCCGAGCCTGGTGTTGAAGATCGCGGCGCAGATCGCCCGCGGCCTCGGTGTCGGCCAGGCTTCGAACATCGAAGCGGTGACCGATGAGAAGCATCTCCAATGGGTCAATGCGGTGGTGGCAGATCTTCAGGCCTCCGGCGGCAAGTCGCTGGTGCTCGCCGGATCTCGTCTGCCGGAAGCTGTCCAGGTGCTGGCGCTCGCGATCAACGAGAAGCTCGGCAACATTGGCGAAGGCAAGCCGCTCAAGGTGGTGCGCACGGAAGCCCAAGGCCTTGGCGACTTCACTGCTCTGACCGCCGACCTCAATGGCGGCGCCATCGATACGCTCTTCCTTCTCACGCCGGCCAACCCGGTGTTCGACGCCCCGGCCGATTCCAAGTTTCCGGAGGCACTGGCCAAGGCAAAGACGGTGATTCACCTCGGTCCCCGCACCGATGCCACCGCCCATGCCTCTACCTGGCACGTGCCGGCCACGCACTACCTCGAAAGCTGGTCGGACGCCCGCACGATCAATGGTGTCTACACCATCGTGCAGCCGATGATCCTTCCGCTCTACAACGAGTGTGCCAGCGAGTTGGAAATTTTGGCCGCCTTGCTTACCGCGGATGGTAAGCTGGTCACCGGCGAAACCTCCGACGGCAAGCCTTCGCCTGCCTATGATGCGGTCCGGGCGACCTTCGAGATCGTTGGTGGCAAGGGCATCGAGCCTTGGAAGAAGCTTCTGCGCGACGGTTATCACGCTGGCACTTCCTACGAAGTGGTCGAAGCCACGGTTCCCGCTGCCCCGGTGGCGGCTCCTGCCGCTGCAAGCGGTGTGGAAGTGGTATTCGTCACGGACGGTTCGGTTTACGACGGCCGCTGGATCGACAACGGCTGGCTGCAGGAAGCACCCGATCCGGTTTCGAAACTTTCCTGGGACAATGCCGCGCTGATCGCGCCGGAAACCGCCAAGAACCTCGGTGTTTATCAGGACATCGTGAAGCTCGAGACCGAACGTGCCTCGCGCGCGCCGGAAGGCGATGACGAAGGTGGCAAGCGCACGGCTCCGATGATCAAGGTCTCGGTGAACGGCGCAGAGCTGGAGCTTCCGGTGATGATTGCCTTCGGCCAAGCGGAGAACACGATCGTGATCCCGCTGGGCTACGGCCAAGGTTTCGACAAGGAAGACAAGTTCAACCGCAACGCCAGCGGCAAGACCCCGGCCGATCACGTTGGCCAAGTGGGTGTGAACTCCGGATTCAATGCCTATCCGCTGCGCACGGCAGCGACTTCCTACTTCGCCAGCGGAGCGACCGTGGTGAAGACCGGCAAGCGCTACCCGGTGGCCCTCGTTCAGGAGCACTTCGGAATGTATGGCCGCGCGTTGGCCCGCGAAATCTCGACGATGACCGACGAGAAGAAGGGCAACTTCGACGAGCAGCTTCACAACGTCGCCAAGCAGGGCAACGACGGCCACGCGCCGCCGAACATTTCTCTCTACAAGCAGGAGAACAAGAAGGGTCAAGCGCTCCTCAGCGATCCGCTCCACCAGTGGGGCATGACCATCGACCTCTCCGCCTGTATGGGCTGCAATGCCTGTCTCGTGGCTTGTCAGGCCGAGAACAACATCCCGATCGTCGGCAAGGAACAGCTCGCCAAGGGCCGTGAAATGCACTGGATCCGCATGGACCGCTACTACGCGATCGACAGCGAGAACACCTTCGACCCCGGCAGCCCGACGCTCGTTCCGCAACCGGTGGCCTGCGTGCAGTGCGAAAGCGCTCCCTGCGAAACCGTTTGTCCGGTCAACGCCACGGTTCACACGGAAGACGGCCTCAACGCGATGGCCTACAACCGCTGCATCGGCACGCGCTACTGCGCGAACAACTGCCCGTATAAGGCCCGCCGTTTCAACTTCTTCGATTACAACAAGCGCAACCCGCTCGTCGCCCACAACCTCTACAAGGGTCCCTTCGGCGAGAAGCAAGTGGGCACCGCGCCGCACCTCCAGCGCAACCCGAACGTCTCGGTCCGCATGCGCGGCGTGATGGAAAAGTGCACCTACTGCGTGCAGCGCCTGAAGGACGCCAAGATCCGCCAGAAGCGCGGCCAGAAGCAGGAAGCCCTGCTGGCCGGCAAGCCTTCCGCCGATTCCGAAGTGACCACCAACACCCTCCGCATCGCGGTGGATTCCGTGAAGGTCGCTTGCCAGGAAGCCTGCCCCGCAGGCGGCATCGAATTCGGCAACCTTCTCGACGGAGACAAGTCGGTGATGGTCCGCGCGAAGGGCAGCGAGCGTAATTACGACCTGCTCAACTACATCGGCACGAAGCCGCGCACGAGCTACCTCGCGCGGGTGAAGAATCCGAAT
This sequence comes from Luteolibacter luteus, assembly GCF_012913485.1. GTDB lineage: Bacteria > Verrucomicrobiota > Verrucomicrobiia > Verrucomicrobiales > Akkermansiaceae > Haloferula > Haloferula lutea. The sequence goes on from NZ_CP051774.1 coordinate 4,120,065, forward strand.
CCGGCAATGCCCGACGCCAAGTGGGTCGGCAAGGCCACCATCCACATGCACTGATCCTGCGTGTTTCCCTTTAGAGCTTAGTCATTAGTTCATTTCCCAATTCCATGGCCACCGCCACCGAACATGCCCCGAGCCAGACTCGCCAAGGACCGAAGCTTCCGGTTCTGGAGCGCGAGAAGCTCATCCTGAACGGCCGATCCTACCACTGGATCACCGAGCGCATCTGCGGAGTGCTGGAGAATCGCCAGCCTTTCCTCTGGTGGTTGCTCTTCCTGCCCTCCGCCCTGATCGCGATGGTCGGCGTTGGCCTGGGCCTGACCTACCTCGTTTCCACGGGTGTGGGTGTGTGGGGTATGACCAACCGCGTCTTCTGGGGTTGGGACATCACGAACTTCGTGTTCTGGATCGGTATCGGCCACGCCGGAACGCTGATCTCCGCGGTGCTCTTCCTGACGCGCCAGAACTGGCGAACTTCGATCAACCGCGCGGCGGAAGCCATGACGATCTTCGCGGTGATGTGCGCCGGCATTTTCCCGGCATTCCACGTCGGCCGTGTCTGGATGGCTTGGTTCCTGGCTCCGATTCCGAACGCCAACGCGATCTGGCAGAACTTCAAGTCGCCGCTGCTGTGGGACGTGTTCGCCGTTTCGACCTACTTCACGATCTCGCTGATCTTCTGGTACCTCGGCATGGTGCCGGACCTCGCGACCATCCGCGACCGCTGCAAGCCCGGCCTGCGCAAGATGCTCTACGGCATCTTCTCCCTCGGCTGGCGTGGTGGTAACCGCCAGTGGAGCCACTACGAAATGGCCTACCTCCTTCTGGCCGCCCTTTCGACCCCGCTCGTGCTTTCCGTGCACTCGGTCGTGTCCTTCGACTTCGCCACCTCGATCGTCCCCGGTTGGCACACCACGATCTTCCCGCCCTACTTCGTCGCAGGCGCCATCTTCGGTGGCTTCGCGATGGTGCTTACCATCATGGTCCCGGCCCGCCAGCTCTACGGCTTGCACGATGTGATCACGATGAAGCACATCGACAACATGGCGAAGATCATCCTGCTGACCGGCACGATCGTCGGCTACGCCTACCTGATGGAGCTCTTCGTGGCCTACTACTCCGGCGCGAAGTATGAAATGGACGCCTTCAAGTTCCGCATCACCGGTCCTTACTGGTGGGCCTACCTGGCGATGATGTCCTGCAACGTGCTTTCCCCGCAGCTCTTCTGGTGGAAGGCCTGCCGTGAAAACCTCTGGGTGGTCATGGGCGTGGCAATGGCCGTGAACATCGGCATGTGGTTCGAGCGCTTTGTCATCATCGTGACCACGCTGGCCCGCATGTTCCTGCCGGGCGACTGGAAGACCTACAGCCCGAGCTACGTGGAAATGGCGCTCTTCATCGGCACCATCGGCATGTTCCTGGCTCTGTTCCTCCTCTTCCTGCGTTTCCTGCCCTGCATCAACATTGCGGAAGTGAAGTGGACCCTGCTGGAGTCCGACCCGCACCACGACGATCACCACGATCACCCCGACCACGGTGTCGAACGCATCCCCGCCTATCAGCGCGAGCTGCACGGCAAGGCCATCGTCGGTCCCGATAACTGATCCATCGCCCTCTCTCCGGAACTTTTCACTTCGAACACAGACAGTGAGTACCACCCGCAAACGCGTTTACGGCTACCTCGCCGAATTCGGAAGCGCCTCCGCCCTCTACAAGGCGGCCGAGAAGGTGCGCGACGCCGGCTTCCGCAAGTGGGATTGCCACACGCCTTATCCGGTCCACGGACTTGATGCCGCGATGGGCATGAAGCGCTCGATCCTGCCGTGGTTCGTGTTCTTCGGCGGCATGCTGGGCACTGCCACCGGCTTCGGTCTGGCCTACATCACGCAGGTCGAAATTTACCCGACGGTGGTGCAGGCGAAGCCGGCGAACATCTTCACGGTGCCCGCCTTCTTCCCGATCATGTTCGAGCTGACGATCTTGTTCTCGGGCTTCACCACGCTCTTCGGCCTGCTCGCACTGATGAAGCTGCCACGCTTGAACCACCCGCTTTTCGCCAGCCGTCAGTTCCACCGCGCCACCGATGATGCCTTCTTCATCGCCGTGGAAGCCCGCGACCCGAAATTCAGCCCGGATGGCACCCGCCAGTTCCTTGAGGACATCGGCGGCAAAAGCATCGAACTCGTCGAAGAAGAGGACTGATTGTCCGGACCTCGATTCCCAGATTTCCAATTTCCGATTTAACCCGTGAAATACTTCTTCCTCGCCTACGCGATCATCGCAGCTCTTTTCATCGGCCTGATGCCGATGCGGGGCGGCAAGTCTCCGGACGCGCCGATCCGCCTGTTCCCGGACATGGATGAGCAGGACAAGCTGAAGCCGCAGAAGCCCGATGCCTTCTTCTCGGATGGCCAAGGTGCGCGCCAACCGGTGCACGGCACCCAGGCACTCGGTTTCAACGCGGAAGGCGCATCCGTGATCGGCGGCATCCCCGAGCCTGAATTCGGCGGTGGCACCGGCTACTACGCTACCGGCGGTATCGATGGCTACTATGCCAACGGTATGCCTGAGGAACTGGGTCTCACCGCGGAAAACGTGGGTGCCTTCCTCAAGCGCGGTGAAGAAGTCTTCAACGTCAACTGCGCCATCTGCCACGGCAAGTCCGCTGATGGCCTCGGCATGACCAGCCACTACGGCGTTCCGGGCATCGCCAACCTGACCCAGGACACCTACGGCCAAGCTGCCTATCCGGACGGTCGTCTCTTCTCCGTGATCTCCGACGGCAAGGGCAACATGGGTGCCTACAAGCACAACGTGAACCTGCGCGACCGCTGGGCGATCATCGCTTACATCCGCGCCCTGCAATTCGCCCGCAAGGCTCCTTATGACCTTGTGAAGGACGCCTACGACAAGGCTACTGCCTCCGCCGCTGCTGCTCCTGCCGCCCACTAATCTCGCATCGTTTTCCCACCGAAATGGCACACGACTTCGTAACATCAGCCGACATCCCGGTCGACGGCGAGCGGATCTCCAGCTCCAAGCTTGATTCGGTCAAGCGTATCGCGGGCGGTGCCGCGGGCCTGCTTGGCTTGGTGAGCGCCTACCTCTTGTTCTTCTCTCCGGACAAGGTGGCGGGTAGCTATGCCTACTCCTGGCTGTTTGCCTTCTTCTTCTTCTTCACGCTGGCGGTCGGCGGTTGCTTCTGGACCCTGCTTCACAACGTCTCCAACTCGGGGTGGGGGACTTCGGTCCGCCGCGTCATGGAGAATCTCGGAGCGGTGTTCCCGTGGATGGCGATCTTCGCGATCCCGCTTGCGGTTCCCGGCGTACAGAAGTGGCTCTATGAGTGGATGAACATCCACCGTGCCGCCGCAGAGACTCATCACGCAAGCATCTTCCAAGGTTTCTTGGGCGGTTTCTACGGTAGCCCCTCGATGAAGGACGCCTTGGAGGCGGATCATCAGGGATTGCTGGTGAACAAGCAGTGGTACATGAACCAAGTGGCTTGGTATTGCCGTTTCGTTTTCTACTTCCTCGGCCTCGGCCTGGTGATCAAAACCCTGCGTGGCTTCTCGGTTGCCCAGGACACTGATCCGAACCCGACCACGAAGAATCTCTTCAAGGCCCGCTTCCACTCGACCTACACGCTGATCATTTTCGCGATCACGATCACCTTCGCCGGTATCGACCTGCTGCAGGGCATGAAGTTCGACTGGTTCTCCACGATGTGGGGTGTCTACCTCTTCGCCGGTGCCGCGCTGAACTCGATGGCGGTCATCATCATCACCGCGACCCTGATGCAAAAGGGCGGCTACCTGAAGCGCGTCGTCGGTCCCGAGCACTTCCACATCATGGGCAAGCTGCTGCTCGCCTTCACGATCTTCTGGGCCTACATCGCTTTCTCCCAGTTCTTCCTGATCTGGTATGCGAACATCACGGAAGAAACTTCGTGGTACCTGATCCGCAACACCGGCGGTTGGAATACGGCGAGCGTGTTCTTGGTCTTCGGCCACTTCGTTTTCCCCTTCGTGATCCTGCTTCAAGCTTGGCTCAAGAAGAACCCGAAGCTGCTTAGCATCGTGTGTGTCTACACCCTGCTGATGCACATCCTGGACTACTACATCATCGTGATCCCGGAGCGCTCGGTGTCCCTGATGAACTTGATCCCGGACTACAAGGGCGTGACCACTTCCATCCCGGGTGCCTTCTGGGGTGACATCCTCGCCTTCCTCACCGTCGGCTCCGGCTTCGTGTTCTTCTACCTGCGCGCCCTGACGCAGACCGCGACCTACCCGCACCGCGACCCGCGCATCCTCGAGTCCGCCAACGTTTCGAACTGAGTCCTCCGGCCTCCGATCCCCTTTCTTCAATGTCCTCATCCAGCGACAATCCCTTCGTCCGGTTCACCGCCTTCTGGTGGGCGCTCGGCGTGTTCTCGCTCTTCGGCGTGCTGCTTCTCGTGACCAAGCTCTTTACGAGCGACACGGAGGAGTCGAACCCGCTTGAAGAAGCTGCGGCAGCCAAGCGTTACGAAATGCGCACGACCGTCGATGCTGCCCAAGCGGCCGGCCTTGGCTACAAGGAAGTGGAGAAGGGCAAGGTCGTACAGGTGCCGCCGACGGTGGTTTTCAAGCACGTGGGCGAAACTCTGTTGGCTGGAAAGCCGGAAGCGGTGAAACAGGACACGCAGATCATCCCAGGCGGCTCTGCTGTCAAAACCGGTGGCGATGCGGACTACGGAGCGGTCGACAAGCTTACTCCGGCTGCGGATACCCCGGTCGATCCTGCTGCGATGGAAGCTGGTAAAGCCGCTTTCATGATCTGCATGGCTTGCCATGGCGCGAATGGCGAAGGTGGTCCTGTGGGTCCTCCGCTTGCGAACAACCCGACGGTCGCTGGTCCGGTTTCGAACTTGATCCGCATCCAGTTCCGCGGCCTGACCGGTCCGATCCACGTGGGCGACAAGGAGATGAATTTCCCGGCACCGATGATGCCCGTGATCGCCGCTCAGGATGACGCCTACATCGCCAACGTGCTGACTTACGTGCGCAACAGCTTTGGTAACAAGGCTGGTCCGGTTCTTCCCGAGCAGGTCAAGATGCTCCGCTCTGAAATTGGCAAGGCTGTGCTCACCGAGGCCGACCTGATCAAGCACTGATCTCCCACACGAATTTCCAATGTCCACTGCCTCATCCCAGACTCCGGTGAATGATGCGATCCGCCGCGCGGAGATCGACGTCTCGCTGCGCCACCCGGTGATGTTCTTCTTCACCAGCGGTGCCGCATGGCTCGCCGTGGCGATCTTGCTCGGGATCATTTCCTCGGCAAAGGTCCATAGCCCCGGCTTCCTTGATGGCTGCGCCTTCCTGACCTACGGCCGCGTGCAATCCGCACACATCAGCGCTCTGGTCTATGGCTGGGGGTGCCAAGCTGCCTTTGGTTCGCTCGTATGGCTGATGGCGCGTCTTTCCCGCCAAGAATGTCGTGCTGCCGGTCTCATCCTGGTGGCAGGTCACGTGTGGAACTTGGCCGTTTCGCTGGGGATCTTCGCGATTCTCGCGGGCAAGGGCACGGGCATGCCGTGGATGGAATTCCCGGTATTCGCTTGGGTGCCGATGCTGGCCTCCTATTTCCTGATCGCCCTGTGGTCGATGGTGCAGTTCAAGGTTCGCCCTGCCGGTCACGTTTTCATCTCCCAGTGGTACATCCTTGCCGCGCTGATCTGGTTCCCATGGGTTTTCGCCACGGCGCACATCATGATCCACGGCTTCTCCGGTAACCCGGTGATGGATGCTGCGATCAATGCCTGGTATCGCTCCGCGCTCATCTTCCTGTTCTTCCTTCCGACCGGTATCGCCGCGGCCTACTACTTGATCCCGAAGGTCACGGGCCGCCCGGTCTACAGCTACTCGCTTTCGATGCTCGGCTTCTGGTCGCTCGCCATCCTCGGTCCTTGGGCCGGCATGCAGAAGCTGACCGGTGCTCCGATCCCGAACTTCCTGCCTTATCTCGGCGCAGCCGCGACGATCCTGATCGCGGTTCCGGCCATTGCCGTCGGTGTGAACCTGCTCAAGACCGCAGCCGGCGCTCCGGACACGGTGGTGAACAGCCCGACGCTGCGCTTCACGGTTGCCGGTGTGATCTGCCTGCTGGTGGTTGCGATCGCCTGTGTGTTCCTGAACAACCCGGCGATCCTGCCCGGCACCCAATTCTCGATGGCTGGCTACGGTTTCGATCTCTTGGTGCTCTACGCGTTCTTCAGCTTCATCGCCTTCGGCATGATCTACTTCGTGGTGCCGCGCATCACGCGCCGCGAGTGGCTTTCCAGCCGCTTGATCAAGATGCACTTCTTCCTCTCCGTTTACGGAGTAGCGCTTGTGGTGCTGGTGGCTCTCTTCGGCGGCGCGATGCAGGGCATTGGTCTCGAAGCCTTCAAGCAGCCCTTCGAAGATGCAATGACCCGTGCCTATCCTTACGCGGTGGCAACGACGCTTGCCTGGTGCTTCCTGCTCTTCTCGAACGTCTTCTTCTTCTTCCATCTCACCCTGATGTGGCTGCGCCTCGGTCGCCGCAGCTCGCACCCGACGCTGCTGGGTGTGCACCACGACGACGAGATGCACGATGCGATCCACGGCCCTGAAGGCGACATCGACAACGGCGGCCCGGGTTCCGCCACTGCCCACTCTCACTAAGACTCCTGTTTCCGGCATTAGTGCTTAGTCATTAGCAATTTCCTGACTCCATGACCTTCCGCTCATTCGCATTCGGTCTCACTACCACCTTCGGCGCTGCCTGGCTGGCCGTGGTGATCGTGCCCTTCTTCCTGATGCGCACTCCGAAGCCGGTCTCCTTTGATGAAACGAAGGACGGCAAGGAGGGCATCTACCATCCGAAGCGGGCGGGTCGCGTGATCAACGGCGCCGAGGTATACTCGGCGAACGGCTGCTATCACTGCCACACCCAGCTGATCCGCCCGACCTATGCCGGCAATGACCTCGGCCGTCCGGATTGGGCTGGTCTGAAGACCGACGAGGCGCGTGGCGACACCCGCCGCGAGTCGAACATCTTCGACTACACCGGCGAAAAATTCGCCCAGATCGGTCTGAACCGCTTGGGTCCTGATCTTTCCAATGTCGGCCGCCGCGTCGAAGCGATCTATGCCAAGGATGCGGATCCGGAAGCTTGGTTGCTGATGCATCTCTACGACCCGCGTGCGAATCCGGAGCGCCCGACTTCGACCTGCCCGTCCTTCCGCTTCCTTTTCGACGAGGTGAAGGTGCAAGGTCAGGCTCCTGCCAACGCGCTGCCGGTGCAGGCACCCGAGGGGGAGGCGATCGTGCCGAGCCACGAAGCCCTCGCCTTGGTGGAATATCTCCTCTCCCTGAAGCGCGACGACACTGTCCCGGCTTCCATCAGCCACGCGCCGGCTACCAAACCGGCTGAAGCGAAACCCGCCGCTGCCGCCCCGCAAGGCTAACCGACTGAATTTCCCTTTTCCGATGATCGATCCTACCAAGCCCGACCTCGAGGAATCGGTGAACGTCACCGCGACCCACGAGCGTGTCGTCCGCGGAGCGGCTGCCGCCTCCCGCGAGAACAAGCTCACGGAGAACGGCGCCGAGCCGGTTTCGCTGTGGGTGACGGCGCTCTGCTTCATTCCCGTGCTGGCCGCCGGCTGGACCTTGGGAAATGCGGGCACGCTTTTCTCCTACAAGGACACCGTGAAGTCCGGCTACGTGCGGATGATCCCGGATGACGGCGAAGGTGATGCCATTCCGCCGAAGACTGCCCTTGATGCCTACATGGCGAAGGGCGCGAAGATTTACAGCAAGTGCTCCGGCTGCCATGGCCCGGACGGCAAGGGTGACGGTGCAAATTATCCTTCGCTGGCGGACTCCAAGTGGGTACACGGCGAGACCGAGCGCTTCGCGATGGTGATTCTCAACGGTCTTACCGGGCCGACTTCCACCGGCAAGACCTTCGGGGTGATGCCCGCGCAAGGTGCCGGCATGAGCGCCGAGGACCTCGCCTGCCTGATGACCTACGTCCGCAACAACTTCGGCACGAAGACCGGGGACGTGGTGACCAAGCAGATGGGTGTCGCCGCCCTCGAAATTTCAGGCAAGCGCGCCAAGGTCGGCGCTCCGGTGACGGGTGACGAACTCACCGCCGATCACTCCAAGAACCTTCCGGGCGACGTCCTCGATCCGAAGACGATGCTCGATCCCAAGACTCTCGAACCAGCGGCCGCCCAGTAACTCCGGTCCCCAAACTTTTCCTAACGCATGAGCGCCCACGCCGCATCTGCTGACCATCACGGTCACGACGACCACCATCACCACGACCCGGGGTTCCTACAGAAGTACGTCTTCTCCACGGACCACAAGGTCATCGGTATCCAGTATGGCCTGACCGCAATGGCCTTCTTGGCCTTCGGCTTCTACCTGATGATGGTGATGCGCTGGAGCATCGCCTATCCGCATCAGCCGCTGCCGGAGTGGATGAGCTGGCTTTTCACGGACAACTGGAAGGCCCGCTGGCTGCAGGACGGCAAGGTGACGGGTGAGACTTACAACATGTTCGGTGCCATGCACGGCACGATCATGGTGTTCCTTGGCATCGTGCCCCTCGGCTTTGGTGCCTTCGGCAACTACGTGACCCCGCTGCAGATCGGTGCGGTCGATATGGCGTTCCCGAAGCTGAACATGACCAGCTACTGGCTCTACCTGCTGGGTGGCCTGGTGATGTGCGCTTCCTTCTTCATGGAGTCCGGTGCCGCCAAGTCCGGCTGGACGAACTACTCCCCGCTCGCCGGTTTCGCTGACGGCCAGATCGTCAACCAGTGGTTGGCGGGCCAGACGCAGTGGCTGGTCGGCCTTGTGCTGCTGATTTCCTCGTCGCTGCTTGGCTCGGTGAACTTCATCACCACGATCATCAACCTGCGCGCCCGCGGGATGACCTGGATGCGCATGCCCTTCTTCGTCTGGGCGATGCTCGTGACCGGCTTCCTGCTCCTGCTCGCCTTCCCTCCGCTGGAAGCCGCTGGCATCATGCAGCTGATGGACCGCGTCACGCACTCGTCCTTCTTCATGCCGTCCGGTCTCTTCTCGAAGAGCGAAGGTCTGGCTGATCTTTCCGGTGGTGGTTCTCCGCTGCTGTTCCAACACCTCTTCTGGTTCCTCGGTCACCCGGAGGTGTACGTGCTCCTTCTTCCCGCGATTGCCTGCGTCGCTGAAATCATCCCGGTGAACACCCGCCGCCCACTGTGGGGTTACAAGGCGATGGTCTATGGCGTGATGGTGCTGGGCTTCCTGTCCTTCATCGTGTGGGCGCACCACATGTATCTCACTGGCATGGGTCCGGTCGTTTCGACCTTCTTCCAGACCACCACGGTGCTGATTTCGATTCCGTCGGTGATCCTGCTCACTTCCATGATCATCTCGCTGTGGGGCGGTTCGATCCGTTTCACCCCGGCGATGATCTGGGCCTGCGCCTTCCTGCCGATGTTCGGTATCGGTGGTCTGACGGGCTTGCCGCTGGCCTTCAACCTGGTGGACCTCCACCTCCACGACACCTACTACGTGATCGGCCACTTCCACTACGTGGTGGCACCGGGCATCCTGTTCGGCCTCTTCGCGGGTGTGTATCACTGGTATCCGAAGATCACGGGCCGCCACATGAGCAACTTCCTGGCTCATGCGCACTTCTGGCCCAGCCTGATCTGCATGAACCTGATCTTCTTTCCGATGCTCATGCAGGGCATGTCCGGCTTCCACCGCCGCTGGTATAACGGTGGTGACGCCTACTTCGCTGCTGAAGGTTCGGCCAACGTCTTCGGCCAGACCGTGGCCCAGCACATCGACCTGAACATCCTGATGTCTTGGGGCGCTTGGATCATGGCACTCGCCCAGATTCCCTTCGTCTTGAACCTCTTTGGTTCCATCAAGTTCGGCCGCAAGGTGGAGAACGACAATCCTTACAACGCCACCACGCTGGAGTGGGCCACGCCGACCCCTCCGGGCCACGGGAACTTCCTGACCGAGCCTGCGGTTTACCGCGGCCCGTATGAATACAGCCGCCCGGATTGCGATGAGGACTACCTCCCGCAATGGATCGAGCCGAAGCGCGATTCCGAATCCCCGGCTGAGAAGCCCGCCACCCCCGCCGCTCACTGATTGGCGCCTCCCTGAAGCCGGACTCCTGAATTTTTCCCCATGGAAATTCCTTACATCGTCACCCCTCGCAAGGACACGGGCCTCTTCAACTCGAAGATTGCCATCTGGTTGTTCCTTGCGTCGGAAGTCATGCTCTTCGGCGGTTTCTTCTCCGCCTACATCTTCCTGCGCCTCGGCGCGGACTTCCCATGGCCGGAGCGCACGCTTCCGGTGCTGCCGGGCCTGATCAATACCTTCGTGCTCATCGCCTCGTCGGTGACCGTGGTGTTCGCTTGGGCTTCGCTGAAGATGCGCCAGTGGGGCAAGTTCCAGATCTACATGGCCTTCACGGTCCTGTGCTCCATGGTCTTCATGGTGCTCAAGGGCATCGAGTACAACGTGAAGTTCCATCACCAGGCCGTCCGTTTGAAGGACTACGCTGTCGTGGAAGGCCACCTTGGCTACGAGCTGAAGGATGGCGTACATGTCGAGCACGGCCACGAGCCGAAGGAAGAGGACTTCGAACGCGACCACAACGGCAAGAAGTTCGAGGAGAACGTCATCAACTACGAGACCTCCCAGATCGCTTTCAACACCGTCCGCTTTCACGAAGCATGGGTGGAGGAGATCATGTCCCGCGCGAAGGAGAAGAGCGCCGCGGTGACGCTGGCCTCCAAGCTCGAGCTCGAAACCGCACCGGGCAAGAAGGTCACCTTCGAAGCAGGCACGCCGCTTGATGTGAAGCTTCTGGAATCGATCAAGGAAGCACACCTTGCCGCCCGCAAGCACAACGCTTCCGAGCGCACCGAGAACCTCCGCGACAACTGGACCAAGGCCAAGAAGGCAAATCCAGGCAAGGATGACCGCCAGCTTTCGCCGAACGTTTCGGTTGATACTGCCGCGCTCACGCTGATGCCGGAGCAGCCTGCGATTCCTTTCAAGGTGGAGCCGGCCACGGTCTTCCGCTTCAAGCCCCGCGACATCAAGGAAGATGCCGGCACGCTCCGCGACGGCACCGCCCTCACCGGCAAGATGATCGAGAGCCCGATGATGTTCCACTACGTGGATGCCATCGACTTCCGCCACACGGCCATGAAGGCCGAGGAAAAGGGGATCGATCCCGAAGTCGCGATCGAGAATTCCTGGCTGCTCAAGGAGAACCCAGAGCTCCGCGAAGCTTGGGAATGGCACAAGGGCGAGATCGCCAAGCTTGAGAAGAAGCTGATCGATGGCTATGGCGTCGACAAGAAGACCGGCAAGCCAAACCGCGTCCCGACCGAAACCGAGCGCTACCGCATCGGTTGGCAGGCCTTCGCTGCCAAGGCGGAAGGTGTGGAAACGGGAACCGCCAAGATCGCTCTCAAGGAACAGTTCTTCGGTCCGGACTATGTCGGACGGTCTGAGAAGCATACCTTCCCGGCGCATGTTTCGATCCCGCGCGAGCAGGTTCAATTCGCTTCGAAGTTCGCACCGGCTTGGAACACCTACTATGCCATCTACTTCACGATGACGGGTCTCCATGGCCTTCACGTGATCGGCGGCGCGCTGGTGCTGGCTTACTACCTGTTCTGCGGCAAGAAGATGTATCTCAGTAACCCCGAGTGGCTCGCCAACCGGGTGGAAGTCGGCGGCCTTTTCTGGCACTTCGTTGACCTCGTCTGGATCTTCCTGTTCCCGATCCTGTATTTGATGTAAATTACCGGACGGAAATCCCCTTCAAATTATCTGATTTCACTCCATGGCTGATTCTCCAGAAGCAATCAAGAAGGCCACCCGGCTCTACCTCTTCATCGGGGCGATCCTGTTTGCAGGCACTGTGGCCACCGTGCTCGTTGCAACCGTTCCTGCCTTGGACATCGGCCATCACGGCTTCGATGTCTGGGACATGACCCTTGGCCTCTGCATCGCGACGGTGAAGGCTTCCTTGGTGGCGCTGATTTTCATGCACCTTAACCACGAGAAGCGCCTGATCTACTGGCTCTTCGGCTTTGGTCTGCTGGGCGCCTTCTTCATGGTCGTCCTGATCGGTTTGGCGAAGTGGGATCCGATCCACTACAACGGTTTCAAAACCGGTGTCCCGGGTTCCGAGAAGGTGATTCCTTTCAAATAACAAGATTCTAACCCGCATACCACCATGTCCCTGCGTGCCTTCCACATCGTTTTCGTGACCGTGAGCACCCTGCTCTTCGTGTTCCTTGCGGTCTGGTCCCTGGCAATCACAAGGAACCCAACCGGCATCATCACGGTGCTGGGGGTGGTGAGTGCGGTGTGTGCCCTCGTGATGCCTGCCTACGGCGTCTTCTTCTACCGCAAGGTCCGCAACATCCACATCTAAAGGAGGCCATGATCGATCCGATTCTCGCTTGCGCCACCTGCGCTTCCAACTTCCAGGACGATACGACCAACGCCGCCGGCTGGTCGATCTTCGTCATGCTGGTCATCATCCTCCCGATGCTGACCGGGGTGGTGTTCTTCATGGTCCGTCTTGCTCGCCGCAGCGGCGAAGGTTTGGACCCTGAATTGCGCGACGAATTGCCGCCTGCCGCTTCCACCCGCTGATTTCTTTTTCTCCTTTTCCATGAGTCCTTCGAAATTCCTCGGTATCCCCGAAGTCTACTCCGCCCACGGCGGCCGCGTGGATCACCTCATCGACGTGGTGCACTGGTTCATGATCGCACTCGGTGTCGGGTGGTTCTTGTTCTTTGCTTATTGCCTGATCCGCTTCCGCGCCTCCGTGCATCCGAAGGCGTCGTACCATGGTGTGCGGAATCACATTTCCAGCCACCTCGAGATCGCGGTGGTGATCATCGAGGCGGTGCTGCTGCTTGGATTCGCCTTCCCGCTGTGGAAGGAGCGCACGGATACTTGGAAGGAAGTGCAGCGTCTTGATCCGGCACGCGTGCGCGTGATCGGCTGGCAATTCGGCTGGACCTACCATTATCCCGGCAAGGACGGCAAATTCGGCCGTATCAATCCGCAGCTCATCACCAGCAACAGCGACCCGGGTATCGATTTCGATGATCCGAACGCGCAGGATGACTTCATCACGCCAACCCTGAAGATTCCGAAGGGGCGTCCCGCAATCCTTAACATCACGTCCAACGATGTGATCCACAACTACTCCATCGTTCCGATGCGGATCCAGCAGGACGCGATTCCGGGCAAGGAAATCCCGATGTGGTTCACGCCGAATAAGACGATCGAAACGTCGGTTGTTTGCGGCCAGCTCTGTGGTGAAGGTCACGGAAACATGGTGGGCCAACTTGAAGTGATGGATGACAAAGCCTACCGCACTTGGGCCGATGGTGAATCCGACAATGCGCTCAAGTCCCGTGCGCCGAAGGCCGCAACGGCGAGCCGTTGAGACCGAATATTCATTAGAATCGAGATTTCATGAAGCGGAGGAGTTCGTCTCCTCCGCTTTTTTGTGCCCATAGGAAGGAACATCTTCGATAGGCATAAGACGGAGCGATCTAATCAAAATTTGACTATCAAGGATGTTCACATATAAGGGCGTGGCTTTTCCCGGGCTCGCCCGATTGCTGTTCCTTACCCTCTCCCAGAATGAGACTTCTATTCGCGCTTCTCTTGCTGTGCGCTGCCGCGGTTTCTCCCGCATCTGCTGCGGTTGATATCTACATCCGGGCCCGGGGCACCAATCCTTCCCAACTCAACTATACGGGCGACAGCAATTCGGCCCAGTTTCCCGCCAGCGAGGGATGGTTCGGATTGTCATCCGTTAGTTTTGGAATCGAGTCAGACACCTCGATCCTCACCGGAGGCGGCACCTCGGGGGGGAAAGCGAGAGCCCTGCCCTTGTCGCTCGTCAAATTTCCGAATAGTGCCAGCGCCGCTTTCTTCAATGCCTGCACCCAGGCCCGCGCTTGGGATGAATTCGAGATCGTTTTCACCACCCCGGGGGCCAATCAGAGCGAGGTCACCATGAGGATCGAGGTGAAGAGGTGCTTTGTCGTCGAGTTGTCCACCGCCGGATCCGGCGGTGACGATCGCCCCATGGAAACGGTGAAGCTGATCTACGGAGCGCAGCGCATCAGTTTCTATGCGCCCAATAACCAAACCGGTAAATATGGTCTGGTCGGGCAGTCGATCTGGAGCTTCACCCGGATGACGCCAACCTTCGAAATCTAGCCATGACCGGGCGGCGATCTGTCATGGGAGTGGCGGTGGCTTGGATGCTGTCGTTTGCTCCGGCGCTGGCGTTCGATACCTTTTTGCAGATATCGTCTAACGGCAAGCCGCTACCGTCTGACAACACGCATGGCTGGGTGGAAGTTCTGGGGTTCTCCCATGGCTCCGATGTGGACTTGGGCTTGGGTGGCCTGCCCGGGAAAATGGAGCCCAAGAAGGGGATTCTCCAAATAGCGCAGGATCGGACCATCGTAAGCATGATGGATGCCTTGCTAAGGGGCCAGCGGAGGGATCTCCTCATCCAAGTGCCTCAGAGGCAGGCGAACCGCGTAACGGTTTTCAACGAGGTGCAGTTCAAGGATTGTTACTTCACGAAGATCGGGTCATCGCTCAACGAGGGCGATGACCTATCGATTTTCAGTATCGAGTTCATTTACTCGCAGATTCTCTGGACCGTTACGATTCCGAACGCCTCCGGGTCCGAGTATCTGGCGGTAGGGACTGGCTACGACATCGCTGAGGCGATACCGATCGATCGGGGGACGGTCACATCTCCGGTTCCTGGTGCCTATGCCGGAGCAAGCGATGATGGCGATGTGGACAACGATGGAATCCCTGATGCCTGGGAGACTGCGAATGGCCTGGATCCCGGCAATGCGACCGATGCCAACCAGGATAGGGATGGCGATGGCTTCTCGAATCGGGACGAGTATCTGGCCGGAACCAATCCTTCCTCGGGAACTTCCTTTTTCCGAGCTGTTGTGAATGGCCCTGGCACCAGCGGTGGCAGCGATATCACGCTTTCGTGGAGCAGCGTGGCGGGGAAGACCTATACCATCCTCGCCACACAGGATCTCGCGCAGCCCTTCCTGCCCATCGGTTCGGTCACGGCGAGCGGGACGCAATCAACTTTCCCAACGAGTTTGGCCGCCGGCCGATTCTTCAAGTTGAGTGTGGGCGAGTGAGCCCTTTACCGGTGAAGAGCGCCAAACTTCGTGGTCGTGGCGCTTTGATTCAGGTGATCGCTCTGGGGGAACCCCGTGTGATTCTCCTCAGCAGCATCTCCAAAGGGCCTTGTGGAAAATATTTCAGCCACGCTTTGGTAAGAATGATCTGAATCCCCCAGATCATGGGGACGATGATCAGTTGCCCCAAGCGGCCGAAAGACCCGATGAGGCCCAGTCCTTGCCCGTGGAAAATGAAGCAAGCAACGAGGGACTGGAGAAGATAATTGCTCAATGCGGTACGGCCGAGACACTCCAATGTAGTGCGCTCTCCGGGTAAGGGGTGCCTGCTGATCCATAGACGGATGAAGGCTAGGTATCCGAGCGACGTGATGATTCCCCCGAAGAAGAGCCAAGCCCACATGATGTAGCAACTCCTCATCATCGCGAAGCCGGATAGCCACCAGTAGATCAGGCCGATCGCGGTGACCGTCCATCCCGTCGCACAAGCGATGGCTGCCAATCGCCGGAGGCGGCCGCGGTTTTGCGGTGTTCCCAAGCCCCCGGATTTGAGAAGGGACATTCCCAGAAACATCATTCCCAAAGGTTCGAAGTCCACGATGTAGCCTCCCGTCTGATTCTCGCGGGCGTTCAGGGCGCGGAGTTCGAAGTGATCGATCCATCGTCCCCGGTAGACCGTCACTTCCTCCCTCCCAGCCTGACGATAGGCCTCAATGTCGAATTCGGAGTTGGCCTCGGGGATGGCGAACCAAAGGGTTGCTGCTATCGAAAGGCAAATCACCGCCAGGACAAGAAGGGTGCGGGGCTTTCTCCGGTGAAAGGGATAGGCGATTGCGCCACAGACGGCGTAGTCGGTGAGGACATCGCCGTACCACAAGAGATAGGCGTGGATGAATCCGATGACGAACAGTCCCGCCATCCGGCGGTAGTGGGCTGGTCCGGGAGCTTGGCCCGCGGCTTCAGTAGCCCGGGCCATCAGGACAAGCCCTGCTCCGAAAGGCATGGCGAGGAGCGGGTAGAACTTCTGGGCGAAAAACAACTCGCTGAAAAACCATGCTAGCTTGTCACTAAGTGAATCGAAGTGATCGTAGAGCGAGGGAAAGAAATAGGCCCCGCTGTTCATTGCGAAACCTTTGATGTTGAGCAGCAGGATCCCCAGGATCGCAATGCCGCGAATGATATCGAGCTCCCGGATCCTCTGGAGATGGGGTAAGGGTGGAGGGATCTGCTGGGAACTCACGCGGTGGATGGCAGGGAGAGGCGCTCCTCATATCCACCACGGTGTCGGCTGGCACGATCAAAGGCTAGATTCGTCCAGAAGCCGCTGCAGGTCCAAGGGATGGCTATACATGTCGAGAGAGCCGTCCGGCTTCCGTGGCCATTCTTCCATCGGGCGATCGCGGTAAAGTTCGACTCCGTTTTGGTCCGGGTCCCGAAGGTAGAGAGCCTCACTGACGCCGTGATCCGAGGCTCCGTCCAGGCGGATGCCTGCCTTGATGAGACGATGCAGTGCATTGCCCAGCGTCGCGCGGTCGGGATAGAGGATAGCGGTATGGTAGAGCCCGGTGCTGCGGCGCGGGGGAGGGGATGCACCGAGGCTCTCCCACGTATTCAGGCCAATGTGATGATGGTAGCCACCCGCGGAGAGGAAAGCGGCTGAGTCACCGAAGCGCTGCATTTCCTGGAAGCCGAGCACATCGCGGTAGAATCGGAGGGCGCGCTCAAGGTCCGCGACCTTCAAGTGGACGTGGCCGATGCGCACTTGCGGGTCGATTGTGGATGGATTCATGCCGCGAGCCTATCCCGGCCCGGCGCTTTGTCCCAATGCTGTCTTGCTATGGTGGGCATGCACGGGCGGCATGCCGGGTGTTGAATCGGCGGCCGGAATTGGAACGGCATTTCCTTTTCCCTACGGAAGATCGGTGCTATGGACGAAATGCGATGAATGATTCCGATTCTCCTCCTCCGGTACCGGGACCCTATGCGGCTCCAGTTGTGACGAATCCTATCGCGCCTCAAGCTGCGGGATTGATTTCAAGCGACGAGAGAATGTGGGCGATGCTCGGGCATCTCTCCGCACTGACGGGGCTTCTCACGGGCGGGATCGGCTATGTCGCCGGTCCCTTGATCATCTGGCAGGTGAAGAAGGATACGATGCCCTTCGCTTCCTCGGAGTCGAAGGAGGCTCTCAATTTCAACATTTCGTGGTTCCTGTGGGGAGCCGTCCTTGCTGCTGTCACCGTGCCGCTGATGTTTCTTCTCGTTGGCTTCTTCCTCTTGCCCGTGCTCATTGTCTATCCTGTCGTGTGGGCGATTTTTTGCATTGTCGGGGGATTGAGGGCGAATGAAGGCAAGTCCTACAAGTATCCTCTGACCGTGCGGTTCGTCCAGTGATGTGGGTTGTATCGGAGCTGCCGCTTGGTGAAGCTGGCGGTGTGGAAATGAAGATTTGCCATGTCGTGACGGGCCCGGCGGGTGCCGGAAAGAGCGCCTATGCGCGCAAGCTGGCAGCGGAGATCGGGGCATGCTTGATCGATAGCGATATCGCTACGGAGCGTCTCGTGCGTGCCGGCTTGTCACTGGCGGGGCTCGATCCGGATGATCGTGATTCTCCGGCCTACAAGAGCGCTTACCGCGATGCGGTGTATGAGGCGATGTACGACATTGCAGTGGCGAATCTGCCACAGGTGCCGGTGGTGCTAGCCGGACCATTCACGCGCGAAGGGGGCGAGGCTGACTGGCCGACGCGATTGGAGGATCGGCTCGGAACTCGTGCGGTGATTCATTTTGTCTGGTGCCCGCCCGAAGTGAGGCGGGAACGAATGATCGCACGAGGCGAGGAACGTGATCGTCCCAAACTGCGTGATTGGGCGACGTACGCTGCCCAGTGCCGCGAAGAGCGGCCGGTGTGGGAACATGTCTTCGTGGAGACCACGTGAGGGTCTCAAACGAGCTCACGATAAACCGACATCGTTCCTTCAAGCATTGCTTCGAGAGTGAAGGGGTGCTGCGAAGGAACCGGCGGCGGATTTTCTAAGAGGGCGCGAATGATTTTGCTAGCTGCTGCCGGATCGTTGGGCGGGATTTGCCCGGCGGGGTAGAGCAATCGCAACTGTTCGCCCACGCCGCCGTGATCGTAGCCAGCCACGGGTATGCCGAGCCCGAGGGCTTCGAGCGTCGTGCGGCCGAAGGACTCAGACTGGGTGGTGAGTGAAAGCACCACCGTGGAGATCGCGAGGATTTCCTTCAGATCGGAGCGCCCGCCCGTGAAGGTGATCCTTTGAGAGAGTCCTTCCTTTTCGAAGAGCGCGCGGATTTCATCGAGGTAAGCCGCCTTTCGAGGGTGAGCACCGCCTGCGATGACGCCATGGATGCCCTCGTCGGCAGACAGGTCCTTCAGGATTTTGGCAAAGTCCTCATGTCCTTTGAGCCGTGTGATCCGTCCCGGTAGAGTGAGCAGTCGCTTCCCGCGGGTGGCGGGGAATTCGCGATGGAAGCCTTCGATCCACTCAGGGGATGGGCGATACCCATGGGGGTAATCGGAGGGATCGATGCCCCGGTGAACCACGCGAAGCTTGGCGGGATCGACGCGTGGATAGTGTTTTAACACGTGGTCACGAATGCTTTCCGAGACACAGATCACGCGTTCCCCGCAGGTCATGATCTCGGAGTAGCGGTTCACGGAATTGAAGCCGTGTACCGTGGTGACCAACCGCGGGCGTTTTGCAGGATCCATACCGCGCCAGGCAAGCCATGCCAGCCAGGCGGGGACGCGGGAGCGAAGATGGAGAATGTCGGGCTTCTCTTCCGTGAAGAGCCGCCTGAGCTTCGGCACCAGCAGTAGGGAAGACAGACGCTTGCGCCCGACGGGCATCGTGAGGTGGCGGGTGCCGCAGGCTTCCAACTGCTTCACCATCTTGCCGCCGCCGGAGATGACGACAGAGTCGTGGCCCTTGTCCCCGAGATATTGGGCGAGTTCCAGGGTGCCTCGTTCGACGCCACCGGACTCCATTTCGGGAATCATCTGGAGGACTTTCATGTGGAAAGAAATTTTTCGATGACGATGGCCGCGCAGCGATCGGCCTCGCGCAGGACGTCGGGAGGAGTGCTCAGGCCGGTGGCAGGGGACCAGCGGGAGAAAGACGTAACGTAGCCGGCCTCCGCCAGCTTGGCGATCCCCCGGGCCACGCGGCCCGCTTTTTTCAGGGAGGGCACGGGCAAGAGTCCGACCTTAGCTCCACTACTAAGGGCCTCGTAGATCATCGAAATGCTTTCTTCCGTGACCCAAACCTCGGCGGCAGAAGAGAGCCGGGAAGGGAGCCAGTCTCGGCCTGTTTCCGTATGCGGAAAGATCTGGAACTGCGGGATGCGCCTGGCGATGGCAGACAGCTGCCCTTCCGGTGTCCTTCTCGAATCGGTAATCGCCCATGGCTGGTCCGGGCAGCCAACGACAATTGCTTCGAGTGCCGAGATGACTGCTTCTCCGTCCCAGCCGTGCGAACCGGAAGGGCCTCCAAGGAGGATCAAGCCACCTTCTCGACGAGCAGCCGGGGAAGGCGGGACACGATTCAACGCACCCTTGGTGGGGATTACATTTGCGCGCGGCTGGTGATTTTCCAGATCATGTTCCGGTACTAGGCAGAGATCGAAGAACGAGGACGGAAGACTCGGTTTCATCAGCACGACGGAGGGCGCGCCGGTTCTCCGGGAGAGAGCGAGAAGGGATGGGTGAACCGCATGCCCTGCGCCTAACAGGAGTCGAGGGTGAGAATGCTTCGCCAGTTCCTTCCAAGCGTGGCGCATGCGGGAGAAGGGTCCTTTTAAACCCGCAAGCCGGATGAGGGAGATTTCCACCGGACGAACGCGGCCGATGGCTTCGGCGAGGCCATAGGATTGGTTTTCGTGGCCCGGTTTTCCGTCGGATAGGATGAGAATATGGAGCGGCTCTGTCATTCCTTCCGTGCTTTCTTGGTAAGCACCAGTTTGGCCGCGAGATCCCGCCATCCCTCGATATCCGCAGGGCGGGGAAAACTGCGGGTGAAAGGTTTTCCGCTTGGGCCAATGCCAATGATCGAGCGAAGTCCGATTGCTTTGGCAGCACGTGCGAACCGAGCATTGCCATCGAGAAGCAGAGCGAAATCGAGCGGGACCGGATGACTGGCATCGCATCGCTCCAGGAAGCCCTCGAGATGGCCCTCCGGTGTTTCGGGATCCCAAGGGTAACGCACGATTCGTGGATCCTCGGGCAGGGGTGGGAGATCACCGGGATCCATCACGTCGATGCGGACATCGGGACGAAGCTCGAGCAACGTGGTGATCATGGCGACGGCCTCCGGGCATCCCTTCGGAAGAGTCGCGAAGAATCGCGTCGGGGCAGCGGCTTCCCGGGCGGCTTCGGTAGGGGAATCCTTCGTATAGAAACAAAGGGGCATCATCGTGTCCACTCGCCAACGGTCGTGGAACCAGAAGACATCGGTGAGCTGGTCCTTCATCGCCGTCTCCAAGTGGCGTATCACCACCGGGGTCTTCGCCTTGTCAGGAACGGGACGGACCTTCAGCTTCCATTGGCCGGTACCAACCGTGGTGATGGAAAGCGTGACCATTGCCGCCCCGGTGCGTCGAGCGACGAGAGCTGGCAGGGGCGTGCAAGAGGAGAGCCTGCCGAAAAAGGGGCAGAGCTCGCCGTGGCCACCCGCGCGCTGATCGGTCATCACCGTTAGGACGCCTCCATCGCGAACGAAGGCGAGGGGTCCGAGGAAGCCATCATGCTTGTTGAAGAGGAAGGCTCCCTGCTGCGAGCGGCGTTTCACGGTCAACTCGTCGAGCAAGGGATTGTCCAAAGCACGATAGATGGGGCCACCGCGGATATCATCGCCCACTTCACGAACCAACTGGGCAAGGACTTCCCAATTGCCCATGTGAGCCCATACCAGCACGACGCCCCGGCCTTGGCGGACCGGCTCGAGCACGTGTTCCATGCCCTCATACTGGATGTGCTTGCGGAGTTCGTCAGGAGGCAGGGTGGCCGCGCGCTGGCTTCCGATCATGTTGGCGCCAGCACGGACGAAGGTTTCCCTCACCATCCGGCGCAGGGTGACGTCATCGGGAGGTTCGGTCGCGGTGGCAATGCGGAGATTCCGGGTGACGAGCCGCCGGTGCTTCGGGGAAAGCGCCCATGCCGCCAGCCCTAGCAAACTACCCGCGCGTGCCGCGGTTCCCAGGGAAGCAAGGCTCAGAACGCCCTCCATCACACGGAAAAGGGCATACTCCAGCCGGTGTGCCAGAGTTGGCTTTTTCCGGGCTGCCGGGATCTCATCGCTCATTCCCGGCGGACTTTCCATGGCCCGGGCCTTCCCGGCAAGCCCCGGGCTTGCATCCCCTGCCGGATCCTCCGTAGTCTCCCGCCGCTTCGCTCCCGTAGTTCAACGGATAGAACAAGGGTTTCCTAAACTCTAGATCTGGGTTCGATTCCCGGCGGGAGCATTCTTCTTGATGAGCGCGGCGTTTAATTGCGCTCCCAGAGGTGCTTGATCTCACTTGGTTCCAAGGCGGTTCGGAAGGAGTGGTCATAACCCGAGGAGGCTGGCGGATCCGGTTTCTGGCAAGCCGCCGGCGTTTCGTTTTATCTATGTGCTCCCAAGGGAGGCATCGCGGAATCTGGAGCGACGGGGCCTGAAAGAGAATGCGCTCCGGGCCCTTGGACCCGGAGCGCACGAACATGAGCCCAATCGCTGGATTGATCAGCGGCGGCAAGAGCCGAGGACGATGCCTACTGCAGAAGAGGCAAGCAGGCGGGTCGCCTCCTTCTTGCTGACCAACTGCTTCGAGTAGAGGTCGGCAATCAGGCGTGTCGCTGCCGCGAGATACAGACTGGGACGGCGATAGTCCGTCAATGTGCCAAGCGCAGCGAAGCGGTCGGCAAGCGTGGTTCCGGTGCTATCCACGCGGTTTTCCACGCTGCTGTTGACGCCCAGAATGGACACCGTGGCGTCCATGATGGACTGCGTTACCGCGTCCACGTCATCCAGGATGCCGTCGCCATCGGTATCGATAACCTGAGGTTCTTCGACTTTAGGCTCGATGTAGTGGATGTAGGCGAAGCCGCTGCCTCCGGTCGCGGCGTCGATCAAGCCGTTTTCACCGATGGCGAAGCCGTAGCCCGGCAGGGGCGATTGGCTGACGCCAAGGCCGGTATCCGGAGAGGTTGCCAGCATCTCAAAGAGGGTCGAGCCATCGGCACCGGAGACAATACGGGATCCCCCTGCCGCGGGACTGACGGCGGCATTCAGCGCGGGCGAACCGATCATGATATCGGCCACGCCGTCCTCATCATAGTCCACCGTTCCGCCGACGTTCACCTGCTGATAGGCAGGGTGGCCGGGGATCGTGAGATCACGGATCGTGGTCAGATTGGCACCGGATACCAGCAGCGCAATGCCACCGGAGTAGGAACCGATCAGGAGATCGGGCTGGCCGTCACCGTCCGCATCTGCAGCAGATGCCAAGGTCTGGCCCAGGCGGTTGTAAACCGCGGTGCCTTGGATCTCTACCGGGAAGGTGCTATCCGAACTGCGAAGGATCGAGACCTTGCCTGCGTTGCCGACGGTTCCGTTTCTCAACGCGGGTGAGCCGACTGCGACGTCCTTCAAGCCATCCGCATCGACATCGCCCAAGGCGGCCAAGGTGGCTCCGAAGGAGCCGAAAGTGACCGGGGAATTCACCGTGCGCAAGATGCTGCCATCGAAGCCGGATAGAACATAGACGGCGCCCCGGTTGCTATTGGCCATGGGTGCGCCGACGTAGATATCCTCGCGGCCGTCGCCATTCTGGTCTCCCGCGTTCGCGATGGCGGATCCGTATTGGGAGGCCACGGTGCCGGTGGAGAAGAAAAGCAGGGCTCCGTCAGCGCCGGAATAGACACGCACCGCGCCGGTGCCGTAGCCGGGAGTGCCCGTATAGCCGGGAGAACCCACGGCGAGATCGAGAACACCGTCGGCATTGGCGTCGAAGGTCGCGAGCGAAAGGCCGAAGTATTGGGATCCCATGGAATCGCCCTGATAAGCGCGAATCATGGTTCCATCGGCCCCGCTCAGAAGGTAGACAATCCCGGAACCAAGGTTGATGCCGGATTTCCAGGAGGGATCTGCTACCGCGATGTCAGCCACTTCGTCCCCATCGATGTCGCCGACCGAGGCATAGGAGGTGCCGAGCTGCCGGTTATCTGCAGTCGGGGAGAGCGTGAACTGCAACTCCGCGGAATGGAGCGGCAGGCTGAGGCTGGTGAGGAGTAGAATCGATCGCAGGCAATTACGGGTGGGTGTGTGTGTAAGGGGTGTTGTTTTCATAAGGGCAGTGGGACATGGCGACTCCTCAGTTTGAATGAAGATTTTCAACAAAAGTCAATAATCCATCTAACGGTTAATTTTTCCTTATATTTAATTCATACATGGAGGGATTTCTGTTGGAGAAACTTGGGGTGAATTGGGACGGAGGGTGCCGGTTTTTGGTGGATTCACTTCCGTGGCGGGGAGGCCTTGGGTTGCTTCACCTGTTCCGCCTGAGAAAAGAGAGAAATTTTCAGGCGAGGACGCTCCGCGCTAGGCCGGCTGGCAGTTGAAGCGCTGCCGGACGCGTGGGCAGTGGCTTCGATGCGGATGTGAGAGGACATATCGTCGCCAGCTTCACACAGCCGGACAGGGACTTTCTACTGCCACGGGGGCACGCATTCGGTTGAAATTTGCCCGGGAGGTTCATGAGCCGGGCGAGATCCGGCATTTGTCCCTGCATAGAGTGTCTTGGTGGCTGTCGGCCAGCGGTTGATCCCGGCTGTGCGGAGGATTCCTCCCCGCGGGCTTCCTTCCGGGCATGGGCGCTGCATGATGGAGCGGATGCCAGCCCCGCCAACTCCCGTTACCCGAGCTCCAAGGTGGGGAAACTGGGCGGTGTTTTTCTGGAGCATCTGGATCGCCGCTGCCATTGCGGCGACCTGGTGGTTTGCATTCCGGGTTCCGGAGCAGCGCGTGGTTTTCGTGGATCTGAATCCCTTGAGAGCGGGATGGGGCGAGGATGGGACCAGGATTTCCTGGATCCTGCTGCGGCAACAACTGCTGCCCCTTCTTCCCTGGCTGTTGCTTTCCCCCGTGGTCCTGTGGATGGCCTCGCGCTTTCCGCTTTCCGGTGGCGCGAAGTGGCGGCATGTGGGCGTGCTGCTTCCGGTGGGGATCACCTTCGTTACGCTGAGTCATGTGTTTCACGAACGGGCTGCCCGCCTACAGCCGCTCATCGCGCCGACGCCTGCGATCGAGACCTGGTTTCCCCCCGGCCTGGAGAAGACCCCGGGCGGTGAATTCGGGATTCCCTTGAGCCGGGCGATCGGGCCGGATCCGGCGGTGGAGATTCCCGAGTCCTTCGGACTGCCGCCCGAGCTCGATCCACGGAAGCTGCCGGGCAGGATCATGGGCCGGGCCGAGATGAAGCTGCGGATCGAGGCGAACTGGGCGCAGATCATGAAGCGCTCCGACGCGACCTTGGGCGGGCTTCCCGATTCCACGGCTGCCTCGGTAATCCTCTTGGACGCGCTGGCGTTCATCGCGCTGGTGGTGTTCTCCCATGCTTGGATTTTCATGCGCAGCGCCAGGGACGAGAAAGCGAGGGCAGCGCTGCTGGATGACCAGAATACGAGAGCGCGGGCGAGGGCTCTCCAAGCCCAGCTCCAACCGCATTTTCTCTTCAATACCCTCAACGGGATCGCGATGCTGACCCGCAAAAATCCCGAAGCTGCGGAGGAGATGATCACCTCGCTCAGCGAATTGATGCGGATCGCATTGGACGGGGAACGGAAGCCGGAGATTCCCCTTCGCGAAGAGCTTCATTTCATCGACCGTTACCTTGAGATCCAACGCATGCGCTTCGGGGCCCGATTGAAGGTGGAGCGGGAAATCGACCCGGCGACCCTTGGCCTGCTCGTCCCGGCCTTGCTAATTCAGCCCTTGGTGGAGAATGCGATTCATCACGGGATCGAGCCGCGAGGCGAAGGCGGCAAGGTCCAGATCTCGACGACCCTCGTGGACGGCATGCTGGAGATCGTCATCGAGGATGACGGGGTCGGGCTGCATCCGGGCAAAGGAGGATCCGGAAGCGGCATCGGCCTGACCAGCATCCGGGAACGGCTTGCGGCCCTGCATCCGGGGCGGCATGAATTCCACATGCAAGTCCCGGAAGGAGGTGGAGCGCGGATGCTGATCCAACTCCCGGCGATTCCAGCGGAGAATATCCGATGAAGATCCGTTGCCTGATCGTCGATGATGAAGAACTCGCCCGCGAGAGGGTGCGGAGTTTGCTCGCGGATGAAGAGGACATCCAGATCGCCGGGGAGGCCGCCGATGGCCACGCCGCGGTGGCTGCCATCGAGGAGTATCAACCGGACCTCGTCTTCCTGGACATCCAGATGCCGGGGCTAACGGGCTTCGATGTGATCGAAGCGATTCCGGAGGGGAAGCTTCCGACGGTGATTTTCACCACCGCCTACGATACCCATGCGGTCCGGGCATTTGAAATCAGCGCCCTCGACTACCTTCTTAAACCTTTCAAGCCGGCACGTTTCCGGGAATCGCTGGAGCGGGCACGGGCAAAGATCTCGGGAAACTCTCCCGTTCCGGCAGAGCCCGCCCTGGGCACGCTCATGGCCCATCTCAGGGCAATCGACGGAGGTCCCCGGATCCTGGTCAAATCGCCCGAGAAGATTCTCTTTGTCCGGGCTGCGGAGATCGATCACGTGGAGGCGGCAGGGAATTACCTCGTCCTGCATTGCGGGGGGGAGCGGCATATTGTGAGGGAAACGATGGCCGCGATGGTGAAACGATTGGAGCCGTCCGGCTTCATGCGGATCAGCCGTTCGTCCATCGTCAATCTCTCCCGCATCCGTGAGCTACAGCCGATTTCATCCGGGCATTACACGGTGATTTTGAAGACGGGTGCGAAGCTCGATATGACCAGTCCGCTCCGCGACCTGCAGGAGCGGATGAGCGGCTAGAGTGGCTCGTTTCGTGGCGCATTCGTCACATCCCGCCCTCGGTTCGTCCCAGACCAATGGAGATCCATGGGTGTCCTGCTAGGGGGGCACACCGACAGGAAGCGGAGGTCCTTTGCCGGCCTCGCTTCACCTCTGAACGGTCTCATCTCTCCTTTGATCCCATGAGAACACATTTCTTCCAAGGGCACGTAGCCCGTAGGGCGTCTTTGCTTTCCCTCGCATCCACGGTGGCGGTCCTCGCTACCGGACCAGCATCCGCTGCGGACATCTCCTGGTCCGCCACCGCCGGTAGTTTCTCCCTGGCCAGCAACTGGGCGGGCGGCGTGATTCCCGGTGATGGCGACAATGCCGTGATCAACAATGGAGGGACCGCATCGATTGATGCCAGTCACACGGTATCCGGGCTCCATACGGGAAGCACTGCCGGCGGAGGTGGCACATTCGAACTAACAGCCGGCGATTTCAACCTGATGGAGTCGGTCAAGCTTGGCGTAGCTGCCGGGTCGAACGGAAGTTTCTCTTTTACCGGAGGGACTCTCTTTCAAGAGGATGGCGACTTCATTGTCGCGGATGCTTCGGGAAGCACGGGGGACTTCAGCATCGCGCCGGGCCTCAGCTTTACCCGTGGTGCCGGTGACATGATCATCGGGAGGCTCGGAACGGGTTCGTTCACGCTGGGCGGGAGCTTGACGTCGGCCGGCGATTTCATCGTGGGCGAGCGAAGCATCGCAAGTTCGGGATCGACAGGAACGGTGGTTCAAAATGGCGGGACCTTTGTCAGCAACGGCGACGTCTTCATCGGCCGTGGTAACCAACAGCAAGGCGTGGGAGGAAATGCCGGGAGCTATGAACTTGCAGGAGCCGTGATCATTCCCAACGGGAATGTCTTCGTGGGAACCGCGGGGGCGACCGGTCTTTTCACGCTGACCAATGGCTTCGTGGGGAAATCTTCCGCGGGCCAGTTTGTGGTGGGTGAAGGCAACGGCGGCAATGGAACGATCACGCAGATCTCCGGCTTCATTAACAGCGGCAGCGAGTTTGTCCTCGGCAAGGGAGCGGGAGCGAGTGGGACCTACACCTTGGACGGCCAGCCGCCGAGTTCACCAGCGGTGGTTTTCGGGAATGCGCTGGTGGTCGGCTTGGACGGCGGGGCGGGGGTGCTCGAGCTGAAGGGTGGATCCGTCACCAAGACCCCCGGGCCGGTGCCTTCCAACTTCGTCTTTGCGGAGGGAAATGGTTCCACCGCGGTGATCGCCACCAGTGGGGGACGCATCGTGAACACCGGTGGGGATACCTGGTTGGGGGCCAGCGGAACCGGTGTAGCGACCTGGACGATCAGCGGAAGCAGCGAAGCGGTGGTCACCTTGTTAGAATTGGGCCATGCCGATAGCGCGAAGGGCACCCTGAATCTGGACGGGGGAAGCTTGCAGACAGAGCGCATCACGCAGGGCCTCTCGACCGCGGCTTCCACGGTGAACCTCAATGGAGGCATTTTGAAAGCTGCCGGGAACTCCACCGATTTCATGAGCGGCCTCGCAGCGGTGAATGTGAAAGAAGGAGGCGCGAGCATCGATACCAACGGCTTCGATATCACGATCGATCAAACCCTGAGCGATGGGGGCGGAGGATTCTTCAAAGGGGGCGATGGCACGCTCAGCCTGGAAGGCGCCTCGAACCATACCGGGGATACGATCATCCAGAAGGGAACCCTGGTCATGAATGGCACCCTTCCCAATTCTCCGGTCACGGTGAATCCGGAGGGGACCTTGTCGGGGAAAGGAACGATCGGAGGAGCGGTAACCGTCTTCGGGGTTCTGAAGCCGGGGGAAGACGGAGGAGCTCTAACTGTGACTGGCAATGTCGATTTCTCGGGCGGGGTTTTCAAACCTTCGATCGATGGAGCCACCGTTTCGCCCTTGCTCGTGAGCAGCGAGCTCAACATCGAGAACGCGACTCTGGACCTCTCCGATGTCAGTCTGGAAGCGGGGACCTATACCATTGCCAGTTTCGGGACCTTGGTCGGGACGTCTTTCCTGGACGTGGTAGGCCTGCCGGATGGCTTCGAGGTCGGCTATACGGCTTCCTCGATCACCATTTCCGGGGCTCCTGCTGCTTCCGCCTATGATCAATGGGCGGCCTTGAACGAGTTGGAAGGGGACGATGCATTGAGCGGAGCCGATCCCGACGAGGATGGCATTCCGAACGGGGTTGAGTTCATCGTGGGAGGGAATCCCAACAGCGCGGGTGATGCGTCCAAGCTACCCGGCGGAGAGGTGGAGGACGGCAAGTTCGTTTTTACCTATCGGAGGATGGATGAAGCCGCCGAATTTCCACAGGAGGTGCAATACGGCCCGGACCTTATCGAATGGCTTACGGCAGAGGACGGGGTCGATGGTGTTGAGATCGAGGTGAGTGAGGATGCTTTCGAGGGAGGAGACCTCGTGCGCGTAAGCGTCCCGATGGTTGCCGGGCCCCGTTTCGTTCGCCTTCAGGGCGGGGAGTTCTGAAGGAGATCTTCTCGGAGTCGGAAATGGCAGAGGCCGTCCTGGAGACGGGACGGCCTCTTTTCTCGATGGCCACAGGGCCCGGCTGAGATCCATCGGAAAGGTGCCTTGCTGCCTTTTCGTGAGAGTCGTGTCGGAAATCTACCGGACCACAAGCGCTTGCGGCCAAGTTTGTTTGCTGGGGGCGCAGCGATTGAGGGTAAAGGAATCACGGCGGTGTTGGCCGATTTTGGTATCCCGAATATGGGTCCTAAAGCGCAAAAATAATGGGAAAATCTATAAATATATCCCTTGCACCTCAGGTAATAGGCCACCACGTTGCCGCCACCTTATGGACAAGATCCCATCTGACACCCTTGCACAAGTTCTTGAGCTTCGTAAAAAGAACGGTTTGGAGGCGACTGAAGCAGCCGTTTATGCCGATCTGGAAAAGTCGAAGTGCAAGTGGACGCTGAAGGATACGCCGCGCTATCGCCGTGCGGGTGATTCCCCGATCTGGGTGTCCGGCAAATATCTTTCCTCCTATGGTAACTGCCCTGCGAGCGGCGAGGCGGACGAAAAAGGAAGCAAGTCGCCAAAGGCTGCACGCGGTTCGGCCAGCTCCAAATCCAGCCCTGCAGTGGCCAGCAAGGTGGACGAGGGAGTCTTCTACAAAGTCCTTCACGGCAAGGGCTTCCCGGTGAAGATCACCCAAGACCTCCTGACCGGTGAGATCCAAACCCAGATCCCGGATTCCATCAAGAAACTGGAGCTTCAATTCGGCTCCTTGCCTGCGAATGCTTCCGCGATCTACGTGACCCAGACCTCTCCACAAATCCAAGTGGCGATGCCACTTGAGAAGTTCCTTGAGATCGCTGGTATCCGCGCCTGATAGGACTATCCTTTATTGCTCCCGGTCGGAGAATAATTCCGACCGGGAGTTTTTGTTTGGCGGATGGGGTTCTTAGGAAATGGTATATCTTAAAGAGGGGTGAGGTTGTGTTTTAATGCCGTTTGAGCGTGAACATGAGCGGGGTACCCTGCGCGCACGGGTTTTCTGTACCGGGTGGCGGGAATGCGATTGTGTTTCAGATTTTTAGCGTGTTCTGCTACGCAGCACCATGGCGAGAGGGAGGCTCCACCTGATCTTGGCAATTGTGCTGCTGGTTGCCGCGGGGATCATGATGTTCTTCACGAAGGGAAAGGGAGGAAATGTGATAACATCGTCGGCCCCCTCTCCCATGCAGACGGCTACCTCGCGGCCACCGTCGCTGAGCGGAGAGGGACGTAAGGAGCCCGACCGTATATCGCGGGAGCGGACTTGGCGTCATGCCAAGGAGCTGACCCAAGAGGAAGCGGCTGAAACCGTGGTGTCTCCCGTCTTTCTCGGCTACCTTCAATCGGATCCGAGCGACACCAAGCTGCGGATCGGGCTTCGTCAGGAAAGTGGTGAAAAGGTGGATCCATCGGAATTGGTGGTAAACGTCGATTTGCTCGATCGAGAAGGGAAGGTGATCCCGGGAGAAAACGAGGTTTCCGCGAAATGGGAAACGGGAGATAAGACTTTTGAGGAGACCGCCTTGCCGGTGCTGAGGGTCGATTCCCAGACGGCGATCGCCGGGGTCAGCGTCTCGCTTTCCTACAAGGGCCAGCAGATTGAGCAGCGTCGATATTCGCTCGAGAGACACTGAGGGATTTGGGGCAAAAGTGACATTTCTGCTGTCCCGATTGTGTGTTGCCCACGGTCCGGGAGCGCCTTAGGGTCCGCGCCCCGCCAACCATGAGCGTTCTTTCTGACAAGCCGGTCCGACTTTACGATACCACCCTGCGCGATGGCACGCAGGGGGAGGGTTTCCAGCTTTCACTGCTCGACAAGCTGCGCATTGCCGAGCGTCTCGATGCCTTTGGGATTGATTACATCGAAGGCGGCTGGCCGGGCTCGAATCCGAAGGACGTGGAGTTTTTCCAAGAGGCAAAGAAGCTGAAGCTCGCGCATGCGAAGCTGGCCGCCTTTGGCTCGACGCGCCGTGCGGATACGCCGGTGGAAGAAGATCCACAGGTGCGCCTGTTGCTTGAGGCGGAAACGCCGGTGGTGACGATCTTCGGCAAGAGCTGGGAGCTTCACGTGACCGAGGTGCTTCGTACCACGGTGGAAGAGAACCGGGCGATGATCCGCGATACGGTGGCCTATCTGAAGAAGCACGGCCGCGAAGTAGTCTACGATGCGGAGCATTTCTTCGACGGTTACAAGGATTCCCCGGAGCATGCGCTGAATGCGCTGAAGGCCGCTGCGGAAGGCGGTGCTGATTGCCTGGTGCTCTGCGATACGAATGGCGGCACGCTGCCAGGGGAGGTGATGGAAATCGCCAAGGCCGTTCAAGAGGCCATCCCGGGCGTGCCGATCGGCATCCATACTCACAACGATTGCGAGCTTGGCGTGGCGAACGCCGTCGCCGCGGTGAAAGCCGGCGCCGTGCAGGTGCAGGGAACGATCAATGGCTACGGCGAGCGCACCGGGAACTGTAACCTGACCTCGGTGATCCCGATTCTTCAGTTGAAGATGGACCTGAAGGTCGTGCCGGAGTTGGAGAAACTCCGGGATCTCTCGTACTTCGTGGACGATGTCTCGAATAACCCGCACTTCGCGCGTGCGGCGTTCGTGGGTCGCACTGCTTTCGCCCACAAGGGCGGCATGCACGTGAATGCCGTGCAGAAGCTGGCGCGCAGCTACGAGCACATCGAGCCCGGCTCGGTGGGCAACGAGCAGAACATCCTGGTCTCCGAGTTGAGCGGCCAATCGAACATCCTGATGAAGGCCGAGCAACTCGGGATCCCTCTCGACAAGGGTTCAGCGGAGGCGAAGACGGTGCTGCAAAAGGTGAAGGAACTCGAGAACGAGGGCTATGCCTACGAGGCGGCCGGCGGTTCGCTGGAACTCCTGATCCGCCGCGAACTCGGGCGCTACGAGAAGCCCTTCGAGTTGAAGGAATTCCACACCTCTTTCCGCCAGTATCGCGATGGCCATGAGCCGGTTTGCGAGGCGACGGTGAAACTCTACGTCGGTGATACCGGCAAGTACACTGTGGCGGAAGGCCATGGGGTTGTGAATGCCTTGGACAATGCGCTCCGTGAGGCGCTCCTGCCTTTCTATCCGGAGATCGCGACGGTTTCCCTGGTGGACTACAAGGTGCGCATCATTGATGGCCACGATGCCACCGCGGCGAAGACCCGAGTGCTGATCGTTTCCACCGATGGCACCGAGAACTGGGGCACCGTGGGCGTTTCCGAGAATATCATCGAGGCTTCCTGGATCGCGTTGGTGGACGGCATCGATCTCTTTCTCCAGCGCCGGAAGTAGGCGCGGCGATCACCCGATCGGGGCAGTGGGTTGCCCCGGCCGGTCGGATACGCTAGGCCATGCTCATGGAACGCAAGTTGGCGCGACGCGTCTGGCTGGGGATTGCGGGGGCGGCGGCATTGCTTGCGGCCTGTGCCCAGGACGAGCGACCGATCGTAAAGGATTCCGACCTGCCGGTGGATTCTCCGGTGGATCGGGATTTGCCGACGCTGTGGATTGCCGGGGATTCCACGGTACGGAACGGTGGCGTGCAGCGTGGCTGGGGCCAGGACATCGAGCGCTTCGTGGACCGGAAAAAGATCCATGTGGTGAATCGGGCGATCGGCGGACGTTCCTCACGAACCTTTTTTACCGAAGGTCGCTGGGACAAGATGCTGGCGGAGATGAAAGCGGGAGATCTCGTGCTGATTCAGTTCGGCCACAACGATCAGGGGCCTTTGGGGGAAGAGGGGAAGTTCCGCGGGTCAATCAAGGGAATCGGCGAGGAAACGCAGCAGGTCACGCGCCCCGATGGCGTGGTGGAGACCGTGCATAGCTTTGGATGGTATCTCAGGCACTATGCGCGCACGGCGAAGGAGAAGGGTGCCACCGTGGTGCTCTGCTCGCCAGTGCCGCACAAGAAGTTCGATGCAGCGGGGAAGTTCGTGGCGGATTGGGCGTTCCTGAAGCCTTGGGTCAAAGCCGCGGCGGAGACGGAGAAGGTGCTCTACATGGATCTCTGCGGGATTGTCTGTGCGGGATATGCCGCGATGCCCCCCTCGCAGGTCGAGGGCTTCTTTGCAGACAAGGGCACGCACACCAATCGGGAGGGTGCCCTCTACAATGCGAGGTGCGTGATCGCGGGATTGAGAGCGCTGCCAGGAAAGCCGGTCGAGCGGTTTCTCAATGAAGAAGGCAGGGGGATCCAGCTGACCCCTTAGTCTTCCGTGATGAACCAGCGTGCCTTGTAGATCTTCTCCCGCTCCAGCGTGATTTTGGCGGCAGGGTTGAGGAGTTCGACGAAGTTGGTCCACCAGTTTTCCCCTGAAGCCTGGGTGAGCATGATCCGCCCGGTCTTCGGATGGATGTCGATGCTCTTGGTTTCGACGCGATCCTTGAGCTCGGAGTCCGGTTTGAATTCGCCCTTGTCGCGATGAAAGCGCCAGACATGAGCATGGGTGGACAAGATCAGTTCCGGGGAGTGAGGAACGGGGCGCAGGTCGTGGCCATCTTCATCGGGAAGGGGATAGCGCGCCTTTACTTGGAAGGACAAGGGTGGGTCACCTTTCTTCATCTGGCAGAAGAGCAGCTCCTTGAAGCCGATGGCCCATAGGCCGGTGCGCTCCTCGTCCCAGACGAGCCCGTGTGCGGAGGGGAGAGGGATCTCATGGACGGGCTTTTCGGGCACGGAGGCGTTGAAGAAGACGATCTTGTTTCCATTCGCGCCGGTGGAGGAGGCGACGGCGATCGCGCCGCTGGGGAGGATCTCGATCGAGTGGGCGTTGGTGACCTTTGCCCACCAGAGTGCCTTGCCGGAGGGCATTTCCAGCAAGGCGCAACCGCCGGAGGAGGCACAGACGAGCATGCGCTTGCCGTTATCGATGGCCTTGCACTCGTCCGTGGTGGCGAAGATTCCTTTGATCGCTTCGGGAAGCTCCGGCCGGTCCTTGGCGCGCCATGACCAGAGCTTGGTCACCGGGGATGCCTTCGGATCGACCTGATAGACTTCCTCCCCACCGCAAACGGTGATGAGGTCCGCGGCGATTGCCGTGTGGGCCAGGACCAGGGAAGCGAGGAAGCGGAGGATCATTTGGCCGGATACGGGGCAGGATGTTCTTCCTTTCGGGTGGAAAGGTGACGAAGAAGCCTCTTCTTGAATCGCGGCGGAGAGTTGTTCTGAATTCCCGCATGACCCGCTGCCCTTGGTTGCCTGCCGATCGCGAACTCTACCGCGAATATCATGACACCGAGTGGGGCGTGGCGTCCTATGACGAGCGCTACCTCTTTGAGATGATCTGCCTTGAAGGCGCTCAAGCGGGACTTTCGTGGTGGACCGTGCTGCAAAAGCGCGAGCACTACCGGAAGGTCTTTCACAACTTCGTGCCGGAGAAGGTGGCAAAGATGAAGGATGCGGAACTTGAGAAGCTTGTTCTCGATCCGGGAATCATCCGGCATCGCGGAAAGATCGAAGCAGTGCGGGCAAATGCGAAAGCCTGGCTCGCACTAAGGGAGCGCGAGGGGGATGCGGTGAAATGGCTTTGGAGTTTTGCCGGCGGGAAGCCGCGTGTGACGTCTCCCAAGACGATGGCAGATATTCAGACGAAGACGCCGGAGTCTGATGCGATGAGCAAGGCGCTGCGGAAGGCCGGCTTCAATTTCGTGGGATCCACCACGCTTCATGCCTTCATGCAGGCGGTGGGCATGGTCAACGATCACACCGTCGATTGCTTCCGCTACAAGAAGTAGTCTCGCGGATACGAGAAAGGCGGCTCCCAGCGGAGCCGCCTTCGTGAGATTTCCTTACCAGGAGTAGTGGGCGGTGTAGGTTACCTTCTTCTCTTCGTCCGGTGCGAGTTTCACGATGAACTCGATTTTCTGGGCGTCTTTCTTTTCGTAGTCCATCGAGTTGTTCTCGATCTTCCAGTTCAGCCAGCGCCAGAGGTGCTCGCGGACGACGATTTCTTTCGGTTCTTTCGAGCGGTTTTTCACGGTGACCTCGATGGTTTCCTTTAGCCAATCGGCACGGTCATCGCGTTCGAAGTTGGTGATCTTGCGCTCGCCCACGAGGTCGAAGGCATTGCCGGTGTAGAGTGAGACTTCCTCGTTCCGCGGAGTGTGATCGATGTTGTTCTCTCCGACGAACTCGAGGTTCCCGTCCTGATCGTCGGAGCGGTAGAAGCGCACGCGTCCTGCGGGGAGGGGCACGCCGAGGCCATTAGCCTCCTCGTTCTTGAATTCCCAGTAAATGGCCACGTCCTTCGGGAACTCCATGCCTTGGATCGGCTGGGTCTGCGCGGCACCGCCTCCGAAGAAACGCATGGAGTTCGGGTCGTAGACGTATCGCTTTACCGCCTTCACGGCGGGCGAGCGCAGGAACTCCACTTGCTTGGTCTCCTTGTCCCGGATGCTGAGAGGGCGCGGCAGGGTATAGAGGTGGAAGTCATCGAAGGCCTTCTCCTGGACCTTCGCTTCGAATCGATCCGCTGCCATGGCGAGGCCGCGTGCCATGGGGGCAGCGGGCATCGCCGGCTCGATAATGTTCACGTCTCCGGCGACGAGCTTTACCAGCGCTTTGTCGAAGCCAGTGCCGCTGTTATTTTCCACGGTGACCCAGCCGGTGAGCGTGACGGTTTCTCCTTTCTCCGGGGCGACCAAATTATAGTCGGCTTCCCAGTTGAAACCGTTGCTGAGGTAAGAGAGCTGAGCGTCGAACTTGGCGCCATCCTGGCTGCCGAGTTGCCACGATAAGGTGGGGCGGAGGATCGAGTCGTTGCCGAGTGCGGGGAAAAGCGGCTCGCCGGGAAGTTGGAAACGTAGCTTGCCATCGACCTCGATGATCGGGTCTTGAGGCACGCCTCCGGGAACGTGGCCGGAGCGGATAATCTTGCCCGGCTTCACCTCCACTTTTCCATCGGGATAGGTGGTGCGGAAGTCGATGACTTGTCCCTCGAAATGGCTCAGCAGGAGTGAGCGGCTGACGGGATCATTCCGGTAGCTCTGCTCCAGGATCGAAAAGGCAGCCTTGCCTGCGGGATCACGGAGCACCACGGAATCCGGAAGAACCTGGGCAGTGGCGCGGTCGAAGGTCAGGGTGCTTTCGCCTGCTTTCAGTTCGACGGGTAGTGTCTCGCGGACTACCGCGAGGTTTTGATTGTAGATGGTGAGCGCGGTCTCGGCATTCATGGTGGAAACGAGCGCGACGGTTACGGCCAAAGCTTTCATGAGCGGATGGTTTCGAAAATTACTTGGTTTCCCGCAGCAGCGGTTCGTAGCGGAGAATGTTGAGGTAGGGCATATAAGCGCAGGATTCATCCTTTGATAGGGTGAAAGTCATGCTCCCTCCGTCGAAGGGCCATGGCACTTTCTTCAATCGGATACCCGATTCCACCGTGGGATTGCTGTCCGTGCAGATGAACTTCAGTTCCTTGCCGACCGGGCTGTCTTCGTTGACCAGCACCTCATAGGTGATGAGATGCTGGCTGCGGATCCAATTGCCCTGAACGACTTGGGAGATCACCTCGTCGCTCTTGAACATTGCCTCGACCTTGATTCCCTCGGCCTGCTCCGGTTGGGGGAAGATGAGCTGGTCTTCCGGGAGCTTGGCGTTTGTTTTCAATGGCTCCGCTCCTGCGGCGAGGCCTGCGAGGGCAAGAAAGCATGCAAATAGTCGTTTCATGGAATTCCTGGATTCATGAAGAAAGACCCTTGGGCGGCGATTTCCTTGGAAAAATTTACCGATCCCGGGTCTCGCCTGCCTTTTCTAGCGTGTTAGATTCGTCATGTGGAAACCCTTGATGAACATGAATGGCCACGGCTGGTGAGGCCCGGGAGCCGGGTCTTCATTGGCGGCGGGGCTTCCGTGCCGCACGCGCTGGTGGCTTCCATGCTTGCCCATGCCGAGCGCCTGCAGGACGTGGAAATCGTCCACATCCATGGACTCGGGGCTACGCCATGGATCGATCCGCGTTACGAGCAGATCCTGCGGACGAATTCCTTTTTCCTCACTCCTGCAGTCCGGGAGGCTGTTGAACGCGGACAGGCCGACTACACGCCTTGCCCCATGTCGGAGGTGCCGGCGCTTTTCCGAAGCAGGCGGGTGCCGATCGATGTCGCGCTGATCCAAGTGAGCCCACCGGATGAAGCGGGGAACTGTTCGCTCGGGGTCAGCGTGGATGTCGTGCGTGCGGCGATCAATGCGGCGCGTGTGGTAATTGCGCAGGTGAATCCGCTGATGCCGCGCACCGGAGGAGACAGCCTTCTGCCGGTAAAGCGGATCGATCGCTTTTTCATGCACCGGGTCGCCTTGCCGGAGTGCGTGAAGTTTGTCCCGGATGACCGGCAGGATCGCATCGGGCGCTATGCTTCGCAGCTGATCGAGGATGGTGCCACCTTGCAGGTTGGCTTGGGAAATACCCCGGAGGCAGTGATCCGCGCACTACGGAAGCACAAGCATCTCGGAATCCACTCGGGAATGTTCAATGATGCGCTGATGGAGTTGGTCCGCAGCGGTGTGGTGGACAATTCGCGAAAGACTTACAAACCCGGCAAGATCATCGCCAGCCATGTGATGGGTAGCCGGAAACTATACCGGTTCTGCGACAAGAATCCGGATTTGGAGCTTCATCCGAGCGATTGGGTGAACGACCCGCTACGCATCTCAAAGAACGAGCGCATGGTCGCGATCAACGGGGCCCGTGAGATCGATCTGACCGGTCAGGTGGTCCGGGATTCCCGGGGCCACCGTTTTTACGGAGGGATTGGCGCACTTCAGGATTTCATTCGCGGTGCAGGCCGCAGCAAGGACGGACGCCCGATCATCGTGCTGACATCCCTGACCGACGATGGGAAGCGTTCACGAATCGTCGCGGATTTCGAGCCAGGGAGCGGTGTTTCCACCGGCCGTGGAGACGTTCACTACGTGGTCACGGAGTACGGCGTTGCCAGCATTTATGGGCGCAGCATCCGGGAAAGGGTGGCACGGCTTGTTGAGATTGCGCATCCGGACTACCGCGAGTCACTGCTGGAAGGAGCGCAGGCGCGCGGATGGTTGCCTCGATTTTTCACCATGCCTGGTGGCACGCGCTCCGGCGTGGAGTCGGAATGGATCACCTTTTCCTGCGGTCGGTTTCGGTTGCGCCCGCTTTACCCAAGCGACATGCGAGCCCTGCAGTCCTTCTTCTACTCGCACGATGAAGAGACCGTGCGGCTCCGATACGGTTACCATCGGGAGCGCATGACGGGTGAATCCGCCTACAAGCTTGCCGCCGTGGATCAGTCCCGCGACCGGGCGCTCGGGCTCTTTGCCGAGATCAATGGTCGCGAGGAGCTCCGTGCGATCGGCCGATACTACCTCGACCCGGACGGAAAATCTGCAGAGGTCGCCTTCGTGGTCCATGAGTCCACGCGTCGCGCCGGGATGGGTGGCTTTCTTTTGGGAGAGCTGGCAGTGACCGCCCGGAAGCGGGGAATCACGGATTTCTGGGCCAGCGTCCTGCCCGGGAACCATGCCATGTCCGCGCTTCTGGCCCGCGCCGGGGGAACGGCCAGCCGGGACGACGAGGATCTGCGCTATGACATGAAAGTGGCCCGCATCCTCCGCTGGCGCTCGCGATATCTGGAGCATAAGCAAATCCACCGCGAGAAGCGATGAAAACCCAGCGCACCGGCATTCACTACGATTCGTGCTACGAGCATCACGAAACCGGCCCGGGCCATCCGGAGTCGCCGGCGCGCTATCGCGCGCTGCGGGCCGCCCTGGAGGAGTTGCCGGAGGATTTCGTGAGACTCCCCCGGCGCAGGGCCACAGTAGCGGAGATTCTTTTGGCCCACGAAGCCTACTACCACGATGTGGTCTATCGCGACGTGGCTTCTTGTGCCGATGTCCTGAGAACGGGCGACACGGCTTTAAGCGAGGACAGCTACGACGTCGCGCTGGACGCCAGCGGTGCCGTGTTGGCAGCGGTCGATGCCGTGATGAAAGGGGATATCCGGCGGGCCTTCTGTGCGGTGAGGCCACCCGGACACCACGCTACCGCGGATCGCGGCATGGGCTTTTGCATTTTCAATCACGTCGCCGTTGCTGCCCGCTATCTTCAGAAGCGGCATGGGCTCAAGCGGATTGCGATCGTGGATTGGGATGTGCATCATGGCAATGGGACGGAGGCGATCTTCTACGAGGATCCGAGCGTCTTTTACCTCTCTCTGCACCAGTATCCGCTCTACCCCTACACTGGCAGTGCCGGAGATACGGGGAGCGGGACCGGAGAGGGGGCGACCCTGAACATCCCGCTTGCGGCCCGCTCCGGAGGGGCGGCGGCCTTGGCTGCGTGGGACGCTCAAGCAGCGCCTGCCTTGGATGCCTTTGCTCCCGAGTTCGTGCTCGTCTCCGCGGGGTTCGATGCCCGGATCAAGGATCCTCTCGGTGATCTGGAATGGGACGACGCCACCTTTGTTGGTCTTACCAAACGGGTCGTGGCGCTGGCCGAGAAGCACGCGGGCGGGCGCGTGGTATCTTCCTTGGAAGGTGGCTATTATCCGCCGGGACTTGCCTCTGCTGCGGTTGCCCACGCGCAGGCGATGGCTGGCGAGTTCATTGCACCGGGGCCATGAGCCTTGCGGCACGGCAGGCGAGGCGGAAGCCGAACTTGCGCTCGGTGAAATCGGTGACCTTCACGACTTCGGAATTCTCAAAGTCCAGCTCCAGCATGTGGGCTACTTCTTCGATGAATGCCTTGTCAGAGCTGAGGCCCGAGATCTCGAAGTTGAGCCGGAAGGAGCGATTGTCCAGATTGGCGGTTCCCACGCAGGCGAGCTGGTCGTCCACGAGCATCACCTTCTGGTGGAGGAAGCCCCGCTTGTAGCGGTAGAGCTTCACCCCGAAAGGAATGGTTTGTTCGAAGTAGGTGAAGGCGGAGAGCCAGACCAAGAGGTGATCGGCTTTCTCCGGGATCAGGATCCTCACATCGGCACCGCGGATTGCCGCGGCCTGAAGGGCTGTGAGCACGCCGCCATCCGGAACGAAGTAGGGCGAGGCGATCCACAGACGCTCACGCGAGGTATTCGCGGCTTCTGCCACCACGAGCTGCCACGAGTCCGCGGGATCGGCGGGGCCAGTGGGGATGATTGCCGCGATCTGGTCTGCGGTTTCCGCATGGCCGGACCAATTGAGATCGGCGGGGACATCATCCGCTGCCCAGTTCCAGTCTTCGATGAAGACGAGCTGGATCGCCTGCACGCTGGGTCCCCGGAGCTTGAGGTGGGTATCCCGCCATGCTCCGAAGCGTTGGTCGCGCCCCAGATATTCGTCGCCCACGTTGATCCCGCCGATGAATGCTTCCTCTCCGTCCACCACCACGATTTTCCGGTGATTGCGGAAGTTGATCTGCAAGCGTGACCACCAGTGGCGGTTCGAGCCGAAGGCGTAGCACTGGATGCCGGCGTCTTCCATCTCCTTGAGGTAGGAGCGGCTGAGCTTGTGGGACCCGATTTCGTCGAAGAGGAAGTAGACCTTCACTCCTGCCTTCGCCCGCGAGACCAGTGCGTCCTTGAAGCGGGTGCCGATGCGGTCGTTCTTCACGATGAAGAAATTGATCAGCAGGTACTTCTCGGCGGAGAGGATGGAGGTGAAGAGAGCTTCAAAGGTTTCCTCTCCATCAATCAGCAGGGTCAATTCGTTGCCGCGGGTGAAAGGGAGTCCGCCGAGGATTTCCGCGGCCCGGCCGAAGGCGTCGTCGGGCTTGATTTCGTAGTGACGAAGGCGGCGATGCATCTCATCGGCAAGCTTCCGTAGATCCGCATCATCGCTACGGCGTGCCCGCACGTAGCCGGAGAAACGGCTCCGGCCAGCAATCCAGTAGAGGGGAATCGCGACCCAAGGCGCGGCGATCAGTGATACCATCCACGCAATGGTGCCCTGGGCCGTGCGCACCGTCATCAACGCGTGAATCACGTGGATGATTCCCAGAAGGTGCAGCAAAAGGATCCCCGTGCCGACAAGGAAGGGGGCGGTATCGGGGTCTGGCATTTCCCCTATCTAGCACGGTCTTGGCCTTGGCCAAGAACCGGTTTGCTAGAAAAAGGGTATGGATCGCTTACTTCGTGGCCGCTTGGTCAGGCCAATCGAGCAAGATATTCCACTTGTAGATCTTGTCGATCGGAAGGGTCGGAGAGGTCTCGTTGTCGATTTTGTCGTAGACGTTCTTCGGCGGGGTGAGGACCGCGTCCTTTCCGTAGATGAAATCCTGGTCCTCCACGATCGTGCGGTAGGCCTTGTTGAGGGCTAGTGCACGCTCCCGCGAGGGGGTGATGAGATCATAGACGTCCTTCGCCTCGGCCAGCTTGCCGGGATCGGTGGTTCCGTCTTCCTTGAGCCAGCGGGCGGACATTTCGTCGTTGTTCCGGAACTCGCTGCCACCACCCGCCCGGGCGAGGTAGGTCACGATCTCTCCCAGGGTTTCTCCCTTGTTCGGAGCATCCGGCATGCCCTTGAGATCGAGGTAGCCCCAGCCCTTGGTCCCATCGAGCTTGCGGGGAAAGCTGAAGGTCTTGTCGATGGTGGAGCCAATGGTGTTGTGGCAGCCCATGCAGGAGAAGTTCTCCTCGTAGGTATAGGCACGCAGCCGGCCTTTCTTGTCTTCGATGAAGCCTTGGAGTGCCCAGCCGTTGCCATTGTCGATGCCGAGTTGTCCCAATTCATGGTAGGCGGGCAAATTGCCGGCTTCCTTCTCCATGGCCTCAAGATCGTAGCGGCGGGCATACATCGCCTTCGAGAAGGACTTCGCCTTTTTCGAATAGCGCACTTCCTTCATGCGCGTGGAGCTGACGATGCTGCCATCCTTTCCGATCCCAACGTAGCGGACGGTATGCAGGAACTCGGTGCCCTGCGGATAGAGGGAGGTATCCAGGGGTTCCGCTTCGGCGGCTCCGACCCAGGAACCGGTCCTGGTGATACGCGTGACCACCTCGAGGCTGCCGTTTCCGTCGAGATCCTTGCCGACAAGATTTTCATCCACGGGCAGCGAGCCGATCTCCTTCACACCCTTGATGTTCGCTTCGAGGATGGCGAGGTTCGCCTTATAGATTTCCGCGGACTTTTTGCCTTCCCGGTCCGTGCGGAAACGGAGGTGGAGACGGATCATCACGTCATCGGTCGATCCGTTCGTCGGCCAGAAGGTGCTGGGGAAAGGCTTGTAATTGAAAGCGACCCAATCGCTGCCGTCCTTGGCGAAGCCTTGGACATCGAAGGCATCCTTGCCGAGATGCAGGTTTTGGAGGTCGGGGATCCAGCCCTTGAAATCTTTTTCCCGCAGGCGCGAGGAGAGCTCGGAGTAGTTGTCCTCGCCGATGTAGCGGAGGATTTCCTCATCACTGATGGCTGCCGCCCGGGCGGTGCGATCCTCGAAGAGATTCTTCCAGTGATTGGTCATTCCCATATCGCTGAAGCTGTAGGCTTCCTGGAGATCAGCGTCGGCCATGACGTTTTCCCGGCCATCGATGGGATCCTGATGGCAGACGTAGCAGGGATTGTGGCGGATCTCGGTGCGCGTGTAGCACTGTGGCGGGACCACTGCCTCGCCGTTTGACAGGGTTACCACCGGATGGACTTCCGGCACCATGGGGAGGACCGAGTCGCTCTCGCGAAGCGAATCGAGGATTTGCTGATAGATGGGAACACCGCCGCCTTCCGGTGGGCGGGTTTCCTCCGCATTGACGATTGGGGAGGCCAGGCCGAGGAGGCTGATGAAAAGCAAGCTGCCCGGAATTCTCGTGGAGTTCATGGCGATGCAGGCGATGTGGATGAAGCGGTGGAATAGAAAGCGATAGCGCGGGGAAGGACGACCGCGGGAGTCGCCCTTCCCTTTGCTATCGTGGGGAGGATGGTCAGGAAATCATGCCAAGGCTCACTGGTTGGTGAGGCCCTTCGCGTTGTTAAGCTTCTTCACGAAGCCTCCGTTCGGCACGTTGCTCACGTTGAAGAGCCAGACCGAGTCGCCCAAGCCGTTTGGCACGGTCGTGAGGTCGGTGCTGATCGGATGCTGCACGGACACCGCATATTCGGTCGGGACGGCCGGATTGAAGATCATGCCGGTGGCTTCCGAGCCGTTCACGCGGATGCTCATGAAATGATCGATCGATTCGGCGACGCCATCGCTGTTCTTGTCGCGGACGAACCAGATGTCGCCGCCGGTCGAGGAACCATTCGGGGCATCTTCGATGACATAGACGTTGCCGAGGGCGTCGAGGGAGATGTTGTCGGGTGAGTTGAGAGTGCCCGTGGTGGCAGCAAAGCCGAGGTTGCGCGGGGTGGCGGTGCTGGCCATCACGCGGACGAAGGCCTTGCCTGTCGCCTTGGCCGGGCGACCGTTATTCCGCTTATCCAGCATCTCGATGGAGAGGATCTTGTTCTCCGAAGTGATGGCCACGAAGAGGACCTCGTTACCATTGGTCAGGCGGCTGACGGACATGTCTTCCGGGCGGCCGAAGGGAGTGCCGCCGGCGTCATCCGCGGCAGGACGGCCTCCGAAAACGTCGGTGGAGGTGCGAGGGTCGTTCGGTGGGCCGTCGCGGAAGGGATTCGTGATGCCTGGCAGCGGCGTGCCGCTCTCATTGGTCAGGGGAACCCAGGTGGCCGCGCCTTCGCGAACCACGCCCGCGGGCTGTTGGTTCCAATCTTCGGCAGGCTTGCCGCCGCTGGACAGGAAGGAGTCAACGGAGAGGACGAAGGTCTGGCCGACCGTGTAGTCACCGGCCTTCTTCATCACGAACTTGTAAATGGAGCCCGAGTTGAACTCGTCGATGAAGTAGATCGTGTCTTCGAACTTCGAGCTGAAGTTCACGCCCTCGTGGGAAACGTTTGCAATGCTTTCCAGCACGCGGGATTGGATTTCCGCGGGGGGAGCCATCGGGTTGAGGATCTCGACCACGCGGCCGAGGCCGGCCCACTCCTCGGCGAGGAAGAGGGTGTTGTTCGGCGTCCAGCGGCAGGGGTCGAAGGCGGCGTAGTCGCTTGCCCAGTTACCGCTGGCATCGCCTGCGAAGATGGTCTCGGTGGAGTTGTCGTAGAGATTGTGGCGGCTGCATCCGGCACCCACCGAGGTCTCGTGCGGGATGAAGAGGTAGTTACCGGTCGGGTC
The DNA here is from genome assembly GCF_012913485.1 of Luteolibacter luteus. GTDB lineage: Bacteria > Verrucomicrobiota > Verrucomicrobiia > Verrucomicrobiales > Akkermansiaceae > Haloferula > Haloferula lutea. The sequence goes on from NZ_CP051774.1 coordinate 4,164,034, forward strand.
GAAAGCCAGCATGTCGAACATCGAAGCGCTGCTGCCGAGACCCGGAACGCGAACGATCGATTGATTGGGGCTCAGGATCTGATCTTCCACCTCGCGAAGGCTCAGGGCGTTCTTCTGGCTGATGCCTTCCGGCGTTACCCAAGGTGAGGAAAGCTCGGCCAACTGGTTCGGTGCCACGACCGGTGCGGATTCGGTGAGCGGGGTGAACCAGACATCGGTGCCGGCCATTGCGGCGTGCGTGCCCAGCAGGGCAGCGGTCATGAGGAGGTTGTTTCTCAAGGAGAGGATTTTCATAGGTACGGCTACTGCAAGGTTTGTTCGGGCGCGGCTAGTGGCTCCGATGCCACTAGCCGTTCCAAACAGTCCGTGATGAACCATGGTGTCCGGAATTCCGCATCGAATGGATGGTGGCGATATTCTCACGTGACGATTGGGTTGCAAAGAATTGCGATCTCAGGACCGGGCTGTTGGATGCGTGAGTTTGTGTGGTCCCCACGCGGCGGCTGCCTTCGAGACTCTTCGGGGCGGCTGCCTGTTCCGCCTGTTATAACAGGGAAAATAACAGGCGGTCCCTTGTGTTTCGAGCGGCGTGGGCGCTTTGGCGGAGGTTCTAGCGAAGCCGCGCTTTGCCGGGAATCCCTTCGAGTGGTCCCCGGCCGGGACATCCGGTCGGCCGCGGTGCATTGGCTGGCTTGCGGGATCCTGAACGGGGGCCTACCCTTCCGCCGTGATCTACCTTGATGCCAACGCCACCACCCCGCTGCTGCCGGAGGTGCTTGATGCGATGCTTCCTTGGCTACGCGAAGGCTTCCATAATCCGAACGCCAGCTATCGCGGGGCGAAGGAGGCGCGCAAGGCGATCGAGGACGCCCGGGAAAAGGTGGCTGCGCTGATTGGTGCGGATCCGGATGAGATCGTTTTCACCTCCGGTGGAACGGAAAGCACCAATGCAGCGCTCAAGTGGCTGGCGCGCTTGGTGGGCAGGAAGTCCGGGAAGGTGATCACCAGCGCGATCGAGCACAGCGCGGTGCTAAAGCCGGTGGAGACCTTTGCGGATGTCGGCTATGCCGTCACGAAAGCCGGCGTCGACGCCGGTGGCCGCCTGCTGGTGGATGAATACCGGACTGCCTGCGAGGCAGCGAAAGAAGGCGGGGGATTCGCCTCGATCATGTGGGCGAATAATGAAACCGGAGTGATTCAACCGATCGACGAGGCCTGTGAGATCGCGAAGCAGAACGGCCTCGCCTTTCATACGGATGCGATCCAAGCCGTGGGCAAAATCCCGGTGAGCGTCCGGGAAGGGCCCGTGGATTTCCTCTCCCTGTCCGGGCACAAGTTCCATGGACCGAAGGGGGTGGGAGCGCTCTATGTTCGCAGCGGCGCCCGTTTCGAGCCCTTGCTTCGCGGAGGTGGCCAGGAGAAGGACCGCCGTAGCGGGACCGAAAATACGGCAGGCATCGTAGGTCTGGGGAAAGCTGCCGAGCTTGCCGCCGCCCGGCTGGCAGCATGGCAGACGCCCGCCGCGATCCGCAGTGCCTTCGAAGCGAAGGTGGTGGAGTCGATCACGGGCTGCACGATCAATGGCGACCTGATCCACCGGCTGCCGGGTACCAGCCACCTTTCTTTCACCGGCTGTGAAGCCGCGGGCCTGCTCATCCTTCTGGACGATCTCGGCGTGGCGTGTTCCGCGGGCTCCGCCTGCATGACCGGCAAGCAGCAGCCTTCCCATGTCCAGAAGGCGATGGGCTTCAGCGATGCGAAGGCGAAGAGCAGCCTTCGTTTCGGGTTTTCCTCTCTCAGCACCATGGAGGAAGCGATGGAGGCCGCTGCAGCACTGGCCAAAGCGGTGGAAAAACTCCGCCGGGTGCAAGGAGGCAATACCGGCCCGGTGGTGGTATATTCCGTCTGATCTGTTTTCCCCAATCCCATGGCCAACGCACTCGCGCAAGAAACCTCTCCGTACCTTCTCCAGCACGCGCACAATCCGGTCGATTGGCTGCCATGGAGCGAGGACGCCTTTTCCCGGGCCAAGGCCGATGACAAGCTGGTCTTCCTGTCGGTGGGCTATTCCACCTGTCACTGGTGCCACGTGATGGAGCGCGAGAGCTTCGAGAATGAAGCGATCGCCGGGGTGATGAACCGCAACTTCATCTGCGTGAAGGTGGATCGCGAGGAGCGGCCGGATATCGACGCGACTTACATGGCCTTTGTCCAAGCGACGACCGGCCAGGGAGGATGGCCGATGAGTGTGTGGCTGACGCCGGAGGGGAAGCCGGTGGTCGGCGGGACGTATTTCCCACCGGAAGACCGCTACGGGCGCGCCGGTTTCCCGAAGCTCTGCGATGAGATCGGCCGCCTGTGGAAAGATGACCGCGAACGCATGCAGGATAGCGCGGAAAAGGTGATGGCCCACCTGCGCCGGGAGGCAGTGCCGGACTCGGTGCTCAATCGCTTGCCGGGGGACAAGGTGTTCGGTGACTTTCTCGACCGCTGCGAGTCGATGTTTGATCCATCGCTTGGCGGGTGGGGCGGCGCGCCAAAGTTTCCGCGTCCGGTGGTGCCGCGGCTGCTGCTCCAGCTGGCCGACCGCTTCGACGGGGACGAAGCGGAGTCTGCACTGCAGATGACTTCAAGAACGCTTCGGGCGATGGCGGCGGGCGGCATGTACGACCAGCTGGGCGGAGGCTTTCACCGCTACTCCGTGGATCGCTACTGGCATGTCCCGCACTACGAGAAGATGCTCTATGACCAAGGACAGCTCGCGCTGCTCTATCTGGAAGCATGGCAGGCAGGGGGGGACGGACGGGACCGGGAAGTGGCGGAAGATATTTTCCGCTATGTGATCGATGAACTGCTGGATCCCTGCGGTGCCTTCCATGCCGCGGAGGATGCCGATAGCCTGGCCGAAGAAGGAGACACGGAAAAGAAAGAGGGTGCCTACTGGACTTGGGAGGCGGCGGAGATCTACCGGCTGCTCGATGCGAAAACCGCTGCGGTTTTCTGTGCCGCCTATGGTATCGAAGAGGGCGGGAATGCCCGTCCTGAAAGCGATCCACATGGCGAACTCGAAGGACGGAACACCCTGTTCCAAGCGGCAGGCATCGCGACGCTCGCCGAGCAATTTGACCTCAGCGAAGAGGAGATCCGCGGCATCCTCGCCGGGGCAAAGGCGATTCTTCTGACGCAGCGCAAGCTCCGGCCGCTGCCACATCGCGATGACAAGATCATCACGGCTTGGAACGGCCTCATGATCGCGGCGCTTGCGAGAGGTGCGCGGCTCTTGGAACGCGCCGACCTGGGGCATGCGGCGAAGCAGGCCCTGGAGTTCATCCGGCGCGAGCTGTGGGACGGCGAGCATCTCTGGCGGAGCTATCGAGGCAAGCGAGGCGATGCGCCCGGATTCGCCGCGGACCATGCTTTCCTCATTTCCGGCCTTATCGAGATGTATGCCGCCGATGGGGATCCGGCATGGCTGGAGTGGGCGCGGGAGATTCAGGCGGCCTTTGACGCAGAGCACTGGGAAGAGAGCCGTGCCGGCTATGTGATTCGTGCTGAACTGGGTGGCGAAGCTCTTCTTGTCATTCGGGAGGATTACGATGGAGCAGAGCCGGCCGCCAATCACGTGGCGGCGGAGAATCTACTGAAGCTTTCGATGCTCCTCGATGAACCGGCCTATGCCAAGCGGGCGGAGGCGATCCTCAGGGCGGGAGCGAGGACCGCGGAGGCGCAGGCCTTCGCCGTACCGGTTCTGCTGGGAGCACTGGACCTTCGAGACCGGGGTGTCGTGAAGATCGAGGTGAAGGGAACTCCTGCGCCGGAACTCGCGGAGGCGCTGCGCCGGACTTGGGTGCCGCGTGCGGTTTGGACGAGGTCCGCCGGGGATGGAGAGGTGATCGTGTGTGAAGGTCAGGTCTGCCTGCCGCCGATCCGAACGCTGGAGGAGTGGGAGCGGCTCCATCTGTGATCACTGGAACTCGCGGTGATTCAAACGGTCCGGGACAAGGAACGGAAAAATGCCCCTTGAAATTCGATCGAATGCAGGTCCCTTCTCCGGCGTTTCACCACCGGTATGAGAAAGCTCGCCATCCTCGCCGCTGCCTTCGTCCTGCAAGCTGTTGCCGCCCATGCCGGCACCATCGCGATCAAGAATGATACTCCTTCACCCCGCACCATCACCGTCTATCAGGGCGGCAAACTGGCGGGCTATGTGGACCGGCTGAAGCGGAACAAGACCCTGCTTGTGAAGATCAACGATGCCGGGCCTAAGCCGATCGTCGTCATCGAAGTCGCGGGAGAAAAAGAGTATCTCTTCGTTCCCGCAAAGACGCGGACCTACAAGGTCACCTGGCTGCTGGACATGATGTACTGAGCTGAAGGGAAGGGGATCACTCCTCCTCTTCAAGCTTCAGGTCCTTCGCTTTCTTGTAGAAGAGGTCCAAGTCGCCGCCGCAATCCGCGAGAAGCTTGTGGAAGGTGGGGACGTGGTGCTGGTAAGTCACGAGCGCGACGAGATGGGCATTGTTGATGTCCTCCGTTAGCCATGACTCAAGGCCGCGCCCGCCCCAGCGGCGACGGAGCTCGCGGAAACCTTCGCGGAGCTTGTGGAAGATCGCTGCCTTCTTCTTTCTCATCTCCTCCGGAGGAAGTCCTGAGGCGTAGAGCTTCTCCAAGTCCGCGCGGGTTTGATCAATCTTATTGTAGAACTGGGCGCGGCGCACCAGGCGGCCTTCGTATTTCTTGAGATCCTTGGTGCGGCCTTCGTGTCGAAGCCAGCGGCGGACGCCTTCTTCGGCCATCGCATTGGCGAGTGACTCGTTGAAGGTGGTATCTCCATCACGGAAGAGACGGCGGTGCGTCAGTTCGTGGAAGATGAGCTCGGCCAGGTCAACATCCGCCGAGTGGACGAAGGTATTCAGCACCGGATCGTGAAGCCACCCGAGCGTGGAGTATGCATCGGTGCCGCCGACCTGAACATCGTAGCCTTCGGAGCGCAGCTTGGCGGCGAGCTTGTCGGAGTCTTCCTTCCGGAAGTAGCCGCGGTAATCGAGTTCGCCCAAGGTGGGATACCACCATTTCTTCGGCTCCAGGGAAAACTCCGGCGCGGCGTAGAGAACCCACACGACATAGGGGCGGCCAAGATCCGCATACTTGCCGTAGCTTTCATTCCCGGGAAGTGTCAGGTAGTCCGTCGCGAAGGCGCGGATCTTTTCGACCGCCACGAGTTGCTTTCGCAAGGCGGGATCCGTCTTCGGATCCGCGATGATGGGTTGGCTCGGCTTGCTCTTGCGGATGATTTCCCACTGGCCTGCCGCAGCCTGCTGATAGAAATGGATCGTCTGGCAGGAAGCGAGCGCCAGAAGCGCCGGTGCCAGAGCAACGAGGGAGGATATCCTTCGGAAAGCCATGGTCATTTCCACGCGTCCCGCCACATGTCCGGATACCAGCGACCCTCGTCGATTTCGATCAGATCGAAGTCGGTGATGGCCCGGCCATCATTGGCGATACCGTATTCCTTGATTGCGGCGGGGATGTATTCGTCGGTCTCGTCGTCGCGCCAGCCGCGTTTGCTCATGAAGCTGTTGTAGATGAGGATCTCTTCAGCGGTGAGGCGGCGGCCCTTGCTGAAGCACCATTCAAGGGCTTCCTCATTGGCCGCTCCGGAGAGGACCTGATTCTTCACCTCTTCATAGGCGATTCCGAGGTAGCGGCAGGTGCGGCCATCGAAGCCCTGGCCCAGCATGTCGAAATACTCTTCCGGCAGGCTGCCTGAAGCGTGGAGACGGATCTTGGAGCACATTCTCGCGAAGTAGAACATGCCAGAGGTTTTCTCATAACAGCCGCCGATTCCTTCGACCTTCATGACTTCAACGTGACGGGTCGCGAGTGGCTTGCCCACTGGAAAGTTGGGTGGGCATGCCGCGGTACAGAACCAGGGCCGGAGTGGAGGCGATGATGGTCGCCACTCCCCGGCCCTTTGCTGCCGATGAGATTAGCGGTAGGTGGTGGTGGTCTCCTCCGTGGTGCTCTCGGCGCCGGTCAGGTGGTCGGTTGTCGTGGTGGTGGTTGAAGAGCTGGAACGCGTGCCGTCGGAAGGCTCGACGTAGGTGCAGTTCGAGAGGCCGATGATGCCAGCGATCATCAGAAGGATACGTGTGGTTTTCATGGTAGTGTTGGATTGAGGTTGGGGATTATTCGACTTTGTTAATGACGGTACTGGTCCCTTCGGAACTACTGGTTCCAGAGCCCGGCGACCCGGTGCGGGCGGCACCCATGATTCCGAGGGCCAAGATCACAGCCCCGATCACGCCCACCCAGACGGGAGGAATGCCGATCAGGGTGGCAGCATAACAGAGCGCTCCCAAGAGGATGAGGGAGCCGAGGATGTAGAGGATGATTCTCATAGCAGTGGCTCCTGTTGCAGAGGTAGTGCCTGATCCTGTCTCCCTCGCTTTTGAATGCTTTGTATTTTTCTTAAAATCAGCGAATTAGGGTGATTTAAATGGCCTTCTGAGCGGACTCTGGATTTGCGGTGGGGAGCCGTGCCCCGGCGCAACTCGCACAGGAGCCCGATGCACCGGGATGCAAACCGCAATGGCGCGGCGAATTGGTTCAAACCCTTGGAATGAGGACGATAACCACGGCTTGACCCTTTGGCGGGGATTAGTTCATCTGAACAAGTTTTCATGCCTCAGGCACCGCAGAAGAATCTCGTCCAGACTCCACTCGAAGCGCTTCGCCGGCACTTCGGGCACGGGGGCTTTTTGGACGGGCAAGACCGGGTGATCAGCCAGATCGCCAGTGGGCGCGATGGCTTGGTGGTGATGCCGACGGGGGGAGGGAAATCGCTCTGCTATCAGCTTCCTGCCCTGTGCTTCGAGGGGGTGACTCTCGTGGTTTCGCCCCTGATCGCCCTGATGAAGGATCAAGTGGATGCCTTGGTGGCGAAGGGAATCCCGGCGACGCTTATCAATTCAACGGTGCCGTGGGAGGAGCAGAAGGAGCGGCTGGACGGGATGCGGAGCGGGAAGTGGAAGCTGGTGTATGTCGCTCCCGAACGTTTCCGTGCTGAGTCTTTCCTGAATGCCTTGCGAGGTGTGGAGGTTTCGCTTTTCGCAGTCGATGAGGCGCACTGCCTGAGCCAGTGGGGACATGATTTCCGGCCGGACTACATGCGGCTGGGCAAGGCGCTGGATAAGATCGGCCGTCCGCAATGCGTGGCCCTGACTGCCACCGCGACGCCGATCGTGCGCCAGGACATCCTCGACGTGCTGAAGCTGCGGGATCCTTTCGAGGTGGTGAGCGGTTTCTCGCGGCCGAATCTTTCGCTGGCGATCACGGCGGTGGAAAAGAAGCAGCAGAAGTACGACCGCATCCGCGATATCGTCTCCGCGCACAAGACGGGCATCGTCTATTGCGCCACGCGCAAGAAGGTGGAAGAGGTGGCTGAGGTGCTGGCTTCCTGGCGCATCCGCTCGATCGCCTATCACGGCGGGATGAGCGATGCCGAGCGCGAGAAGGCGCAGAATATTTTCCTGCAACGAAAGGCGGATGTGGCGGTGGCCACGAATGCCTTTGGCATGGGTATCGACCGCTCCGACGTGCGCTTCGTGATCCACTTCGAGGTGCCTGGCAGCATCGAGGCCTACTATCAGGAAGCGGGCCGCGCGGGGCGGGACGGGGAGGCGGCGCATTGCGAGCTGCTCTTCAACTACGCGGATACGCGGACGCAGGAGTTTTTCATCGAAGGGGCGAATCCCGGGGCTTCCACGATCCGGCAGGTTTACCAGTATCTGCTGAATCAGGCGGACAAGGAGTACGAGATTCATCGTAGCATCGAGGAGATCGCCGAAGGTGCGGACGTGAAGAACCCGATGGCGGTCAGCAGCGCGCTGGCCTCGCTCGCGCGGAGCGGCTATGTCGAGCGCTTCGACATTCCGGGGAAGCGGATGCGCGGTACGCGCCTGAAGCGGCCGGATGTCTTTGCCCGGGCGCTGGAACTCGATGAGGCGGCGCTGGACGAGAAGGACCGGCGTGACCGCGACAAGCTGAAGTCGATGGTGGAGCTCTGCTATGCGCGCAGCTGCCGCCAGCAATGGATCCTCGGGTATTTCGGCGAGGAGGATGCCGCGACCTGTGGGAACTGCGATGTGTGCCGCGATAATGGCGGCGGCGAGATGCGGGCGCCTACCGCGGAGGAAGATCTCGTGGTGCGCAAGGCGCTCAGCGGCGTGGCGCGGATGTCGCGCAAGACGACGGCGGGTTGGGAAGGGAAGTTCGGGCGCGGGAAGATCGTGCAGATGCTTTGCGGCAGCCGCTCGCAGGAGATTCTAGCGGGCGGACTGGATCAGCTGAGCACCTATGGCATCCTGAAGTCCCAAGGAACCGGCTATCTCAATGCCCTGCTCCGGGCGATGGGGGATGTCGGCTTGCTTCGTATCGAGGCGGGAGAGTTCCCGTTGCTCACGCTCACCGATCAAGGCGAGAAGGTCATGCGCGGTGCCATGAAGTATCGGATGGCTTGGCCATCGGCTACGGCCTTGGGCGGCGGAGCATCGTCCTCCCTGAAGGATCACGGCTTTGATGCGAGCCTTTACTCGATGCTGCGGGATCTCCGCGCGAATCTTGCGAAGCGGGAAGATGTGCCGCCCTATGTGATTTTCAGCAACAAGACCTTGGAAGCGCTGAGCCGTTATCGCCCCGTGACAGCGGAGGAAGGTTTGTCGGTCCCGGGGATTGGTGAATCCAAGGCCCAGCGGTATCTTCCTGCTTTCCTCAGGGTGCTGGCGGATTGGACGCGGATGCAGCGGTGAGGAGGGCGGGAAGGTTGCGGAGCGGAATTCATGGGGTTTTCTCCGGTCTTTCAACTTGGCGGGTTCGGTCGCTCCAGATAACTCGCTGACATGTTCACCCGCCTCGCGCGATTCCTCCTGGCTCTGCCTGCGATCTCCTAGTTTGCCGATGCATCGCCATGCGTGATCCGCATGGAGTCGCTACTCCTGCGGAAGCTCTGCTCCGTTATCGATCCAGATGCGCATCTGCTTGGTGAATTCCTCGTGGGTGAGGGGTGGCAGGCTGCGGCCGTCGCCCGGGTTCCAGCCCCAGAGGACGAGCTTGTCTTCGGCCACGTGATGGAAGATTTGCTCGAGGGTTTTCCCGCCGTTTTTCGTGGGGTCCTTCAGTTGTGCGGCGAGTTGTCCCGGTGACTTGCCTTCGAAGACCATGGGCATCTCTGGCGGAGGGAGGTGCCAAGTGGGATTGCCCGGCGGCATGTTCTCGCCGGGCAGGTTCTTGTCCTGGTGGCAATTGGTGCACTTCATCGAGTAGATTCCTTTGCCCTCCGGGCCCGCCTTCACGTTCTGGATGTGGGGATGGCTATCGTCCCCCTGTAGGGGAGCATCGCCCATCGGATGACAATTCATGCAGCGTGGGTGCATGAGCACCTTGTAGGCTTCCTTGAAGGCGGCGCGGGATAGCTCCGCGTTTTTCTCCTGCTTCTCTTCCTGCCCTTGCAGATGGAATGCGTAGCCGGCGCAGAGGATGGTGCCTGCTGCGGCGAGGTATTTGATGCTTCGTGTGGTGATCATGGCTCTCAGGCGCGTTTCAGTTCATCGGGGCGGAGGGGAAGCTGGCGGACCCGCTTTCCAGTGGCGGCGAAGATCGCGTTTCCGATCGCGGGTGCGAGAGGCGGAACTCCGCATTCTCCCGCACCGCCCATCTTCGCGGTGCTCGGGACGACATAGCTTTCGATCAGCGGAGACTCATGCATCCGCAGGATCGGATAGTCGTGGAAATTCCGTTGCTTCACCTTGCCGTCCTCAAAGGTGATCTGGCTATATTTCACGGCAGTGAGGCCGAAGATGATGCCGGATTCCATCTGTGCCTTCACGCCTTCCGGATTCACAGCCAAGCCGCAATCGATGGCGCAGACCACGCGGTGCACCTTCAGCTCCCCGTCCTTCGAGACGGACACCTCCGCGATCTCGGCAACGAAGCTGCCAAAGCTTTCGTGAACGGCGACACCGCGGCCGATGCCTTCCTTTGGCGGCTTGTCCCAGCCGGCTTTTTCCGCGGCAAGATTCAGCGCCGCGAGGTGACGTGGATGATCTTTGAGCAGTTCCCGTCGGAACTCCACGGGGTCCCTTTTGCTCCGGTGTGCCAACTCGTCGATCAGGCTTTCCATCACGAAGGCGGTGTGGCTGTGGCCGACCGAACGCCACCACAATACCGGGATGCCGGTCTTGGGCGAATGCAGTTCCACGAGATGATCCGGAATTTCCTTCATATAGGGAGAGTCCGAAACGCCCTCGACGGAGGTCGCATCAATTCCGTCCTTCACCATCATCGCTTCCATCATGGTCCCTGCCATGATGGATTGACCCACCAAGACATGCTTCCACGCCACGGGATGTCCCTTTTCGCCAATCGCGATCCGTGCCCGGTGAAGGAATGCGGAGCGGTAGTAGCCGCCACGGATGTCGTCTTCCCGCGACCACACGACTTTCACGAGCTTGCCGCTGGCCTTTGCAACCTGAACGGCTTCGGAGATGAAGTCGGAGGTGGGCGTTGCCCGGCGTCCGAAGCCGCCTCCGAGAAAGGTGGTGTGGATCGAGATCTGCTCCGGCTTCAGGCCGGTGATCTTTGCGGCTACCTGCTGGTCCACCGTTTGCATTTGGGTTCCGGTCCAGATCTCGCATCCGTCATCTCCGAGCTTCACCGTGCAGTTGAGGGGTTCCATCGGGGCATGGGCCAGATAAGGGAGATGGTACTCCGCCTCGATGACATTGGACGGATCCTCGAATGCTTTTTCCACACTCCCGGCTTTCGCTGCGGGAGCTCCTTTCGTTCCGGCCAAGTCGCTGAATTCGCGGAAGAGTTTTTCGCTGTCCAAACCGGCGGTCGGTCCATCTTCCCACTCGATCTTCAACGCATCGCGACCTTGTTTAGCCGCCCAGTAGTGGTCTGCCAATACGGCGACCCCGCTCGGTACCTGCACCACTTGTCTTACGCCGGGCACAGCGAGAGCCGCCTTGTCATCGACCGACTTCACCTTTCCGCCAAACCCGGGAGAGCGCGCCACCACCGCCGTCAGCATGCCATCGAAATGGATGTCCATGCCGAATTGCGCGGTGCCATTCACCTTCTCCGGGCTATCGAGGCGTTTCCGGTCCTTGCCGATGATCTTCCAGTCTTTCGGGTCCTTGAGGGTGACCTCCTCCGGGGTCGGGAGTTTGGCTGCGGCTTCAGCCAGATCGCCATAGCCCGCCTTCTTGTCACCGCAGATGACCTCGCCGTTCTCGGTTTTGCAGTCCTCGGCCTTCACCCCGAATTTCTTCGCCGCGGCCGCCACCAAGAGCGCGCGAGCCATCGCACCGACCTGTCGATAGCGGTCGAATTCGGAGTGGGTGCTGGTGGAGCCTCCCGTGATTTGGAAGCCGAAGGCGGTGTGGGCGTACTGCGGTGCCGCGGGCGCATGCTCCGCCTTCACTTTGGACCAATCTGCATCGAGTTCTTCGGCGATGAGCATCGGCAGGGAAGTCCAGATGCCTTGGCCCATCTCGGAGTGGGCCAGCAGAACCAGCACGGTGCCATCTGCCGCGATGCGAAGAAACGCGTTGGGCGATGGGAGCTTGCTTGCCGGAGCCTCCTGCGCCTGCACCCGCTTCCCTGTTGGGACGAGGAAGCCGATCACCAGCCCGCCGCTGACGAGGCCTCCTGACTTCAGGAAGTTTCGGCGATTGAGCGAGAGGGAAGAACTCACTTGGCACCTCCGTTCATCTTGGCCGCGCGATGGATGGCGCAGCGGATTCGCTGGTAGGTGCCGCAGCGGCAGATGTTGCCGCTCATCGCGAGATCGATGTCTTCATCCGTGGGGTCCGCTTTTTCCTTCAGGAGGACCGCGGCGGACATGATCTGTCCGGATTGGCAGTAGCCGCATTGTGGCACGTCTTCCTCGATCCATGCGAGTTGGAGCGGATGAGTGCTGTCGGGGGACAGTCCTTCGATGGTGGTGATTTCCTTGCCCTCGGCTCTTGAGATCGGGGTGACGCAGGAGCGCACCGCCTCGCCATCGAGGTGAACGGTGCATGCTCCGCATTGTGCCATCCCACAGCCGAACTTCGTGCCGGTGAGATGGAGGATGTCCCTTAGAACCCAAAGCAACGGCATGGCGGGATCGGCTTCCACGGCGTGCTCCTTGCGATTCACTTTCAGCGTGATCATGGCGGCGTTGGTCGAGTGTGCCCGGCGGCTGGAGAGAAAGGCACTCCACCACCTGAACCATCACCCATAGCAGAGTTCCGCACATTTGCATGCTTCGTTCGACTGAGTCCTTGTTTCCCCCAGAGGAGTGGCCGGAAAATGGTCAGGGTAAGGTGACGATTTTGTAACGCGATGCCCCAGGTTTCGGTGACGAGGCGTCCGCGAAGCTTGGAACATCAAGCTTTGGGGCGGAGAGTGGCAGAACTCCCACCCGTTTGGGTGGCACTCATCCTCAGGAATTGCGTTGAAACGGTGCAATTCGTTGGTATGGCGTTCTCTTAATGATCCCGGTGAAACCCTTAGGCCGGGGGCTCAAGTTCTTCCCCTTCTTCGCTGCCTGCCTTGCCTCGGCTTTCCCGTGGCATGCTGGTGCACAGACCGGTGGCTTGGATGCTCCTCAAGCGGTCGCTCCCTTTTTCGGAAATGTCTTTCCGGCTTCGGCCCCGGGTCAGGCGACCGGTTGGGAGACGGTGAATGCGTTTCCGAATCTCACCTTCGTCGATCCGCTTTGCCTGACGGAGATCCCGGGCTCGAATGAATTGTTGCTAGTCGGCAAGAACGGGCAGATCTGGCGCTTTGAAAATAATCCCGCCGTCACGCAGGGGCAGGTGGTGAAGGTGCTCGAGTGGGTGGCGAATACCCAGTCGTCCGAAGACCAAGGCTTCTACAGCCTGGTTTTCCATCCCGAGTTCGGCCAAGCGGGATCGCCGAACGCGAACTACGTTTTCGTTTGCTACAATCACCGCCCGTCACTTGCCGGCGCGGATGCCAACCACTCCTTCTGGCGTGTCTCCCGTTTCACTTGGCAGACCGGCAGCGGCACGCTGGACCCTGGCAGCGAGTTCGTGCTGATGAACCAGTATGACCGCTGCCGCTGGCACAATGGCGGGGCGATGTTCTTCGGCAACGATGGCTTCCTTTACATCGACTGCGGGGATGGGGGCGATAGCGGTGAAGGTGGCGGACTCACCGGGCCTGATGGCGCTCTGAGCCGCACCCAGCGCCTTGATTGGGGGCTCTTCAGCGGTGTCTTTCGCATCGACGTGAACAATGACCCGGCGAAGTCCCACGCGATCCGCCGTCAACCGCAGAGTCCCACCAACAAGCCGGCAGGATGGCCTGACAGCTTTACCCAAGGCTACGGCATTCCGAATGACAACCCGTGGCTCGATGCGGGTGGATCGATCCTTGAGGAATACCACTCGCTCGGGCTCCGCAGCCCGCACACGATGCACTATGATGCCGTGACCGGCGATATCTGGATCGGCGACGTCGGCGAAGGTGCCCGCGAGGAAATGACGCTCGCGCCGAAGGGGAGCAACGCGCAATGGGGCTTCATGGAAGGAAGCGTGGGAGGCCCGGGCGTCACTCCCTCCCCGGTTATCGGGACCAGCACCTCACCGGTCATCGACTACAACCGCAATACCGGCACCTGCATCATCGGTGGCATGCGCTACCGCGGCACGAAATGGGACAGCCTGCTGGGCGGCAAGCTGCTCTATGGAGATCATGTCCGCGGCCGCATCTGGACCGCGACCTTGGATGCCGGTGGCGGTGCCCCGGTTATCGAGGAAATCTTCGATGGCTTCCCGACCGGCAACAAGGCGGGCCTGGCGAACTTCTTCACCGACTCCGCAGGTGAAGTTTACCTGATGTGCGTGAACGGCACCAACCAGCCGGGTGGAACGATCCGCAAGCTGATGAGTGCCGGGATTTCCCAAGAACCACCGCCCTTGCTCTCGCAAACCGGCATCTTCACCGACATGGCCACGCTCGCCACGGCCCCGGGAATGATCCCGTATGATGTCGCGAATCCTCTTTGGTCGGATGCCGCCGCGAAGAAGCGCTGGATCATCCTGCCGAACAACGGGACGCATGATAGCGCGGCGGAGGACATCGTCTTCAGCGAGGAAGGAAACTGGGTTTTTCCCGCGGGTACGGTGCTGGTGAAGCATTTCGAGCTGCCGGTCGACGAGCGCAATCCCTCGCTGACCCGCCGACTGGAAACACGCTTCATCATTTGCACCGAAGAGGGCGGCAAATATGGCGTGACCTACAAATGGAATACCGCCGGAACGGATGCCGAATTGCTGACTTCGGGAGATGCCGCGGATATCGAGGTCACGCTTCAGGACGGCAGTACCGAGTCCCGCCGCTGGGACTTCCCTTCGAGGGCCGATTGCCTCCTTTGCCACAATGCGGCTGCAGGCCAGGCACTCGGCTTGCGGACCCATTCGCTGAACAAGTCCTTTCACTACGAGGCGACCGGCCGCACCTCCAACCAACTGGTGACGTTCAATGCACTCGGAATGTTCGATGGCAGCCTGACGGCAACGCAGCTTAAGGACTACATCGAGGCTCGCTCGCTGGACGACGAGACAGCACCGCTTGAGCACCGGGTGCGTTCTTATCTGGACTCGAACTGCTCGCATTGCCACCGCCCCGGCGGCACCGTTGACTTCTTCGATGCCCGCCTTGGCACGCCGCTGCATGTCCAAGGGCTGATCAACGGCCTCATCCAGGGGCACTTCAACCTTGGTCCTGACGGGCGCTACCTGAAGCCTGGCGATCCGGACCTTTCCGCCCTGCATGTGCGCATGGCGAATGTGGGCAACGGCGCGGCCATGCCCCCGCTCGCAAAGAACCTCGTCGATCAAAAAGCGGTCTCTTTGCTGCAGCAGTATCTGGAAAGCCTGACCGCGGAGGAATTCCAAACCTCGCCCTCCCCGCAGGCCCGTTATGTGAGGCTCACGGCGACATCTTCTGTTGGCAATGGCCCGTGGACGAGCATCGGAGAGCTCTCGATTCTGGATGGAAATGGGGCGGCGATTCCGATTTCGGAACTCTCCGTGGCGGATGTGGATAGCGAGGAATTGATCGATGAATTCGCGCCCGCGGTGCGTGCCATCGACGGCGATCCGGATACCTTCTGGCACACGACCTATGGAGGCGGCGGCATTGACCCGCTGCCACACCACATCACTCTCGATCTCGGCTCGCAGCGGAGCGTCGGCGGCTTCGTCTACATCCCGCGCCAAGGAAATCAAAATGGCCGGATCGCCAGCTACGAAGCCGATTACAGCACGGATGGGGTGAACTGGACCCCGATGACTTCCGGCACTTGGCCGAATGGCACCGTAACGAAGCGCTTTGATGGATTGGTGGGCCAGCGCAAGGCACGCTGCCAGATCGGCGGGCCTTCCGGTACAGTGGGAGGAAACTTCGAGGTCACGGTGGTCTTCGACATGGACGTGAGCGACTTCACCCCGGCGGATCTGAATGTCAGCGGCGGAACGATTTCGGACTTCCGTGGAAAGGGATACTACTACGTGGCCACGATCACTCCCACCGGGCCGAACGTGACGGTCTCGGTCCCGGCGGACGCAGCCAACGCCCCGGGCCTGGGGAGCCGTGCTTCTTCGGCCCTCTCGCTCGGCTTTATCGATACCTTGCCACCTCTGCCGCGATTCACCGGTGTTCCTTCCTCGGCGGGCGCGAGCTTCCAAGTGGGGCTGACTTTCGATGAAGTGGTATCCGGACTTACGGCATCCGACTTCACCCTGCTCAATGCCACGCTGCAATCGGTCGTCCCGGATGGGATCGGCTACGTGCTGACCATCGTTCCCACCGGGACGGGGACGGTGGGCGTGGAGTTGCATCCGGGAGCGGTTTCGGATCTTGCCTCGAACCTGTCCGTTTCGGGAGCGTCTTTCTCGATCCCCTTCACCCCCTACGTCCTCTCCTTTGAAGCGGAGGAAGGTGCGATCACCGATGTGGGGGCCGGCAGCTTTGTCGTCGTGGCGGATGCTTCGGCAAGTGGGGGTGCTTACATCTGGTCTCCGCAGGATAGCCGGGGAGGGATATTGAACCTGAACTCCGCCTTGCGCGTGACCTACTCCGTCGTGGTCCCTCGCTCGGGCCAGTATCTGGTGCGGGGTTTGGTGCGCTCCGATGATAGCAGTAGCGACTCGCTCTTCATCGGTTTCGATGGCCAGTTGCCACCTTCGGATTGGCACACGAACCAGACAGCGGGCCAGGTGGGCTCCTTGCAGTTCCATTGGGATGTGGCCAACAGTTCCCGTCAGCCGTTCACGAATCCGACCCTCTTCACTCTCGGCGCGGGTGCCCATACCATGGAGCTCTATGCCCGGGATGACGGCACGCGGGTGGACCGCTTGGAATTGGTGCCTGTGAGGCCTTTCGCCACCTGGAGCGCCCCCGCGCTTGCGGTGCAGGGGCCCTTTACCGCCACGCTCACCTTCTCGGAAGAGGTAAGCGGCTTGGAGGCTTCGGACATTTCGGTCACGGGCGGGCAGGTTCTCTCCCTGAGCGGCAGCGGCGCTTCGTATGCCGTGCAGGTGCAGGGGACCGCTTCCCATGTCATCTTGCTCTTGCCGGAAAACGTGGTGGTGGACGCCACCATGGAAGGAAACCACGCTTCCGATCCGCTCTCCGTGATTTACCGGAGTGCCTATGATGAATGGGCGGCCTCCCACCAGGTCGATGGATCCGCGGCCTCACAACTCGCGGATGAAGATGCGGATGGCGTGGTGAAGCTGCTTGAATTTGCCTTCAACATGAATCCCGGGGCTTCTGATGCGACGGTTTATGATCCCGGAACAATTCCCGGATCCGGGCTTCCCCGCCTGATCGCCACACCGGGCGTGCCGGATGGGACCCGTCTTTCGCTCCAATACCTGCGCCGGAAGGGAGTGCCGGGCCTTCATTACGTTCCCCAGTTCGGCGCCAGCCTGGGAGACTTCGCCGATGCCGCTTCCGCGCCGGTTGTGGAGAGCATCGATGACCAATGGGAGCGGGTCACGGTGCCTGATCCCGCGGGGGCCGGTGATGGCCGGCGCTTCGGCAGGGTGGTCGTTACGATCGACCCGCCTTGACCGGACGGGGACCTAACGGCATGGTGCGCGCGATGTCCGCCAAGAAATCGGTCCTTTTTATCTGCACGGGAAACACCTGCCGCAGTCCGATGGCCGAAAGTCTTTTCCGCAAGGCCGTGGAGAAGCGCGGTGACTTCATCGTGCAATCGGCCGGAGTGGCTGCTTATCCAGGGGACAAGGCGAACCCGGAGACCGTGAAACTCCTCTCCAGCCGGGGAATTGCCGTCGATGGCTTCCGCAGCCAGCCGCTTTCCGAAGAACTGGTGGAGCAGGCGACCCATATTTTCGCGATGACCTCCGGCCATCTGGAGGCGCTGGAAAACCTTTTTCCGGATTATTCGGACAAATTCTACCTGACCTGTGAATTCGTGGAAATCCCCGGCAGGGGAGTCGCGGCGGATGTCCCGGACCCCATCGGCATGGGCCGGAAGGCCTACGAAGAAACCGCGAAGACGCTGGATCTGGCGATCCCGACCCTGATTGCCTTCATCGATCAGACTTGGCAGGGGGATTGACGGGGATTTCCGGCCGGGGACCTCTCGGGGGTTGCATTTCAGCTACCCCCGGTTCATGTCCTGCCGCCCCAAGCGATCACCATGAGCCAGAAGTCCCTGCGTATTGCCCTCGGCGCCGATCACGGCGGAGTTGACCTGAAGGATGCCCTCGTCGCCCACCTGAAGGCCGCGGGCCATGAGGTGACGGATTTCGGAACGCAAGGCCATGAATCGGTGGACTATGCGGACTTTGCGAATCTGGTGGGCCGCTCGGTTTCCGACGGGACCCAGGATTTCGGCGTCCTCTGCTGTACCTCCGGTGTGGGCGTGAGCATCGCCGCGAACCGCCACCGCCACGTCCGCGCGGCCAATGTCCGTACGGTCGAGGAAGCGGTCACCACCCGCCAGCACAACGACGCGAACGTCCTCTGCCTGGGTGCCAAGACCGTGGATGCCGCGACCGCCACCGCGATGGTGGATGCTTTCCTCGGCACGGCCTTCGAAGGTGGCCGCCACGAAGTCCGCGTCTGCAAGTCTTCCGGCTCCCGCATCGCTGAGACCGATCCTGATCTCTACGCCGCCATCGTCGCGGAAGAGAAGCGCCAGCGGAACAATATCGAGCTGATCGCTTCGGAGAACTTTGCCTCTCCCGCCGTGATGGAGGCCCAAGGGTCCGTACTGACCAACAAGTATGCCGAGGGCTATCCCGGCAAGCGCTGGTATGGCGGCTGCGAGAACGTCGACGTGGTCGAGCAACTCGCCATCGACCGGGCCAAGAAGCTTTTCGGTGCCGAGCACGCGAACGTGCAGCCGCATTCCGGTTCCCAAGCGAACACCGCCGTTTATTTCTCCGTGCTGAAGCCGGGTGACAAGATCCTGACGATGGATCTTTCCCATGGCGGTCACCTGACCCACGGCCACAAGGCAAACTTCTCCGGCAAGTTCTACGAAGTCGTTCACTACGGCGTGAGCAAGGAAGACGAGCAGATCGACTACGATCACCTCGCCGAACTGGCCCGCGAGACGAAGCCCGCCCTCATCACCTGCGGTGCCAGTGCTTACTCCCGCGTCATCGACTTCGCGCGGATGGCACAGATCGCCCGTGAGGTGGGTGCCTACCTTTTCGTGGACATGGCGCACATCGCAGGTTTGGTCGCTGCCGGAGTCCATCCGAACCCCGTGCCGCACGCGGATTTCGTGACCTCCACCACTCACAAGTCCCTGCGCGGTCCGCGCGGCGGCATCATCTTGTGTAAGGAAGAGTTCGCGAAGAAGATCGACGCTCAAGTGTTCCCGGGCATCCAGGGCGGCCCGCTGATGCACGTGATCGCGGCGAAGGCCGTCTGTTTCGGCGAGGCTCTGAAGCCGGACTTCAAGGATTACCAGGCACAGATCGTGAAGAACGCGCAGGCGCTCGCCGCACGCCTCACCAGCCATGGTTACCGCATCGTCTCCGGCGGCACCGACAACCACGTGATGATGGTCGACCTTCGTCCGAAGGGTCTCAACGGTGCCGATGCCTCGCACGCTCTCGATGAAGCAGGCATCACGGTGAACAAGAACTCAATCCCCTTCGACACCGGTACACCGATGAAGCCGAGCGGTATCCGCATCGGCACGCCGGCCGTGACCACCCGCGGCATGAAGGAAAAGGACGTGGAGCAAGTGGCAGACTTCATCGCCGAAGCGCTGGGCGCGATTGGTGACGAGCCGAAGCTTCACGCGATCCGTGACAAGGTGTTCGCATTCAACCGCGCTTTCCCCATGCCGATGTAAGGCCTGGCGGCTATTGTCGCTTTAACAAGGGGCCGTCCGGGAAACCGGACGGCCCTTTGCTTTGAGGATGGAAGATCTTCCCGGAGACCTTCGAGGGTGGAATCTGCCAGGTCTTTCAAAACGCAAAAGGGCCGCCCGGTTTCCCGGACGGCCCTTTGACTTCAACCCAATAGGTATCCCGTAAACTCTTCAGGGAATGTCCGCGCGGAGGCGGGCGAAGACCTTGCTGCCCGTTGCCAAGGCCCGCGGGATGCGGACGGTGACGACGTCGATCCCTGCACCGGCCCCGTCGTTGACGGTGTTGATCACCACCGGGGTGGCGACGGGAGCTCCGGCCACTGCCTTCGTCCAACCGCTGAGGCTGGAGCCGTATTCCACATACGGTTGCTGGGAAGCGGCGAGGCTCATCGAGGCATCCGTGCGGCGGAATTCGAAGTTCAGGTAGGTCGCATCCGTGGTGACCTTCGGCAGGTTTGCATTCGAGTCGGAGCCCGGGCCGGAGGGATCGGTGCCGAGGACGAACTCAAGGGCATTGGCGATGCCATCTCCATCGGAGTCCACGCTGCCGCCGGCACCGGGGATGCCATTGGCGCTGGCCCAATCGCTATAAGGATCGGAAACGCCGCCGCTGGTGATAATGATCTGGCCCGGGGTAGCATAGCTCAACGAGTAGCCGGAAGGCAGGCCGGTGACGGTGGCGAAGGCACCTGTCAGCGAGCCGCTGTAGGTGGCGATCACGTAGTTCGGCAACGTGGCAGCGGCGAGCTGCGAGACAGCCAGGGTGCCGCCGCTCACGTCGAGATCTCCGGTCACAGCCAGCGTGTCGGTGTTTCCTCCATCGATCTCGCAGGCGTAGGTGCCGAGGATCGTGGTGGCTCCGGCGGCGAAGGTGCCGGCGGATGTTCCCGGAGCGATCGTGCCAGCTGCTTCCACGATGAGCGGGCCTGCCACCGAGCCGGTGCCGCCCAGCACACCCGCAGTCACGGTGGTGTTGCCGGTGTAGCCGTTCGCGGCATTCATCAGCATGGTGCCGGTGCCGGTCTTGGTCAGGTGGGCCGCGGCACTTGCGTTGTCCGCGGAGGAGTTGAGCAGGCGGGTCGCGACTGTCAGATCCGCCCCGGTGGCCACGTCAGCCACATCGAAGCCGATGGTTCCGACGAGGTGATGACCGAAGGTTCCAGCTGCGGTGATGAGGGATGGCGAGCTGCCGCCCACGGTGACGTTGCCTTTCAGCTCGAAGCCTTGGTAGCCGCCGGGAGCCGTGGTGCGCGTATCCGTCACGGTGCCGCCGTTCAGCGTGAGGGCACCGAGCACGTTGTAGTTGTTCGCCGCAAGGGTCGCGCCGGTATTCACCACGATGCCGGGCAGGTTTGCGGGAGCGGCCGCGCCATTGCCGAGGACGTTGTTGATGCCGAAGGCAAGCGTGCCTCCGTTCAGGGTGATCGAGCGACTTGCCATGCCCGCTCCCAAGCCACCGAGGCCGGAAGTCGTGGCGTTGCCTTGGCCGGTCACGGTCACGGTGCCTGCTTCCACCGAGAGATTGCCAGTGAAGCTGCTGCCGCCGGTCGGGATCGTCAAGGAGCCCGCGCCGATCTTGCTATAGCTGCCCGAGCCAACCATGACGGCAGGGATCGAGAGGTTGCCCGCTCCGCCGACCTGATTGCCGGTGCCCACCAGGGCCAGACGGGAGATAACTGCCGTGGCGCTGCCATCGATCCCCGCGCCCGTGACAGTGACGGTAGGTGCGGTGGTAAAGCCGGTACCTGCTGCCGTGGTGGTGATCGTGGTGATGGCTCCTCCGCTGACCGCCGCGGTGGCGGCAGCGCCGGTGCCTGCACTGAAGGCAAGGGTCGGAGCTGCGGTGTAACCCGATCCGGCGGCCACTACACGGACCCCGGCGAGACCGTTCGAGAGCGTGCCGGTGGTGGTGAGGTTGGTGTTGGTGAGCAAGCCGCCGTTGTTGAGGGTCACCGGCTCGTTGATCGTCACGCCGGCGATGTCCAAAGTTGCGCCTGCCGCCACCGAGGTTCCGTTGATGTCGGCTGCGCCGATGGCATTGCCCCAGCCCAGTGCCCGGTCGGAGCCTGCTTGCAGCGTGCCTTCGTTGATGTTCGTTGCGCCCGTGTAGCTGTTTGCTCCGGTGAAGCGCATCGTGCCGATACCGGCCTTGTTGGTCGCACCGCCGCCGGTGACATTGCTGCTGACCAGCAGGTCAGCCGCGCTGCTTGCGGTAACGTCCTCGATGGTCCAGTTGGTGGCGTTTTGATTGGTAACGGTGGCGGCGATGGTGGTGGGCAGGAGGCCGGTCACCAGCCAGTTGCTTGCGTTGCTGGAGCGGATATCGGAGCCGCCGTTGATCGTGGCTCCGTTCAGGGTCAAGTTATTGAAGTATTGCTCCTGATTGATCGTCATCGTCCCCTGGTTGATGAAGAACGATTCGGTAAACGCGGCATTGCTGCCCCCGAAGGCGTGGTTGGATCCTTGTGGAATGATCAGCGTAGCGCCTTGGTTCACCGTCACGATCCCCGCACCCTCCATCCGGTTGGTGCCGAAACCACCGCCGGGTGATGCGACTTGGGCGATCACGGTCCCACCATCGATGGTCAGGTTCGTGGGGAGCAGTGTCGCGCCAGCGCCCAAGGTCAGCGTGCCACTGCCCTTCTTCAGGATCGTACCGGTGCTGCCTGCGGTGGCCGCGCGGCTATAGGTGAGATTGCCGGAGCGATTGAACTCTACCGTCGATCCTTCCGGGATGGTGATGCCACCGGTTTCACCGATGGAGCCGGTGCTGCCGCCATTGCCTACGATGAGGTTACCGGCGGTGATGTTGATGGTGCCGAACTTGTTGTCGTTCAGGATCGTCAGATCGCCGGTGCTGTTCTTGGTCAGCGGCGCACCACCGACGATGGATCCGGTGCCGGAGAAGGTGTAGGCCTTGGTGCCATCGATCGTGAGCGAGCCCGGAGTGACATTGCCGACCACGGAGATATTCGCCGCGTTGTTTCCGGAATCGTCGAAGACGACGTTGTCGTATTGGAAGAACTTCTGGCCACCCGCGAAGTTGGCGGTCGAGTTCACGTTCCAGACATTGCCGGTGCCATCGCCGCCCCAGACCAGATTGCCGGGGTTCGCGGTGCCGGTGACGTTGAGATGGACCTCACCTTGAGTGGTATTGTCGATCGCGAAGCTCAGCCCGCGGACCTGAAGACCGGGATCCAGCGTCGGCGCTCCCGTGCGGGTGCCGGCATAGACGGCGAGGATGTGAGTGGCTGCTACCGGAGTCGTGCTGAAGGTGGGGCTGACCACCGCGCTGGCGCCGAAGCTCACGTTGTCGAAGACCGAGACGAGGTCGGAGGTGACCGGATCCCCGCTCGCATTCAGATCAAGCAGGATCGGGCCATTGAATGTGGTTGTGGTTCCGAGGTCACCAAAGTCGAGCACTCCGACGCTGCCAGAGGTGGCTCCAGGAGACACCGCGCCGTTGATGGTCGGGATACCGGTGACGCGTCCGATGCCGCTCAGCGTGCCGCCCGTGCGGGTGAAGCTGCCGCTGAAGTTATTCGTGAGGGCGTTCACGACAAAATTGCCCGCACCGGTGACGTTGAGATTGCCGGTGCCGGTGATCTGGCCAGTGGAAGTCGTGACGGTACCCGCGGGGATATCGATGGTGGAAGTGGTCGCGGGATTCAGGGTGAAAGGTGCGGACCAAGTGCCATTGCCGGCGGCGCGCAAGGTGCCGCCATTCAGGAGGAACTTGTCGTCGACGCTCGCCGTGGTGATCGCTCCGGCTACTTCGGCCACACCATTGCTGGAGAGGGTGAAGCTATCGTTGCGGGTCGCCGAGTTGCCGTTGGCATCCACGGCGATGGAGGCGGCTTTCAGGGTAGCGGTGCCTGCGCCGCCTCCGACGATCATGTCTCCCTGGCCGTCCCAGCCGACGTTCACGGCCGTGATGGAGGCATCCAAGGTGCCGCCGGAAAGGTTATACATCGAGCCAGGGCTCACACCGTTGTCCCAGTGGCCGATACGGAAGCCGGTGCCGCCCGAGGCGACCGTCACCAGACCACCGGTCTGCTCGACCTTGCCCCCGTTGCCGGCACCTTGCCCGATGTCAAAGAACCGCGTGGTGACGTTGGCTCCGTCGCCAATTGCGAAGATGCCGGGCACTGCTGCTGCATTGGCGTTCGGTGTGTTGGCAGTCTGCAAGTTGGCCGCATTCACCACGGCACCGCTGCCGAAGGAGAGCGTGCCGGAGTTCACCCGGATGGTGCCATTGGCTGCAGTGGCGCCGCCGAAAGCCGTGTTTACCGAAAGGGTGTCGTCGAGGTCCTTGCCCTGCCAGTGGAAGGCGGAGCCGGTATTCGGGAAGGAAACGGGTGTCGTCAGCGTGAAGGAGCTGTCGAGATTGTAGCGCACCGTCGCGGCGCCCGATGCATCACCGAGCGTGATGCCGGTGGTATTGGGAACTAGGTTTGTGGTTTGGGTGCCATCGCCGATCTGGGTGGTGCCGCGCTGGAGATTGAGTGCGCCGGTGAAGCCGGAGCCGCTGCCGGTGAGGATGGTCGTGCCGCCGTCCGTGCGCCGCAGTTCACCGCTACCGCTCAGGGTTCCCTGAAGCCGGAAGTTGTTAACGTTTCCGTGGTTGCGGATCACGCCGCCTGCCGCGCCGATTTCAAGGTTGCGAGGGAAGGCGATATTGAGGTTCGGGTCGACCAAGCCGCCTCCATTGAGGATCACCTTGTTGGAGGCATTGCCGAGCACCGAGTTCGCGTTCACAACACCGGAGGTGATGATCACGTCTCCGGTGAAATCACTCGCGCCGGTGAGGGCGAAGATCGTGTTGGAACCGCCGCCGGTCGCGGAGGTGTCGCCGTTGACGGCAAGCGTGAGGTTGCCAGTGCCGGTGATGACCGGGGTCCAAGTCAGCGAGCGGCCGGTGGTAGCGCCCAGAACCGAGGAATTGAAGACAGAGCCGCCGGTGATGTCGATCGTGCCGCCGGTGATATTCACCAAGCCGACCTCTTCGAGCAGGATGGAAGGGGTGGCGACTGCTCCCGCAAGAGTGACTGCCTTTACCGCGGTGCCATCGGTGCCTGCGGAGAAGACGGCGGATTCACCATTGGTCCAGCCCACGGTGGCACTCGCGCCGGCGGAGTCCGCGGTCCAGTTGGTGCCGCTATCCCACGTGCCGGCGGCGTTGCCGGAGCCGGCGGTCGCGCCATTGGTGTCGAAGTAAAGTGTCGCGGCGTGGGCGGCGGGGAAATGCGCCACGGCGGTGAGCAGCGCGGCGTTGAGCAAAGAGGTTCGAAGAGACGAGTTGGCGCTTTTCATGAATCGAGCTTTCGAGATCGCGGAACCAATGCGTTCGAAATGCCAAATCGACAAGAAAATAGGATTTTAGTAGGTAAAAGTGATTTTAATGGATTTGTAATACGACTTTTTGCCAGCTAATGACCTTCTTTTGCAATGCAATTGATAAATTGTGCCGCGTTTCTTAAGTGGAACTTGGTTAACGATGCTTGATATTAAGGAGATCGGCAGTGCCGCGGAAGGTCTCCGTTTCGGCCCCGAAAAAAGATCACGGAGAGCTCGGGCGGTCGAAAGACTTCGCCAGTCGATAGGGGATCGATGGCGTGATGCACGGTACTCGGCAGTTCGAAGCCGTGGCGAATTCCACGACCGGCGAGCCGACAATGCCTCTTTCAACTGCCCCTTTGTTGCCGCCGAGGATATGCCCGAATAACCTCCAAGGAATTCGTGAATTTCCCGGTCCTCGATCTTGGCGGACCGAGGTGGGAGCTTGGTTCGGACCTCAAGGCCCGGTGAGCTTGAACTCCTGCTCGATGGCGCCGAAAAGGATCTCCCGGGTCTTCGTCACGCCGTGCAGCATCCGAGTGCCGCCGACCAGAAGCTTTGGCATCAGGTAGTTAGCCTCGCCTGCCTTGGCGTTATTGATGGTGAAGTTGATACGCTTGTAGTCCTCGGAGTCCGCTGCGAGGACCTCGGCAATCCAAGGATCATTGAGCGCGTCCGCGGTGAGCGGTTTCTTCATCAGTGGCTTCACCACTTCCATGGCCTTCGGAAGATCGAGGACCGGGCGGGCAAAGAGCGCATGATGGACCTCCGTGAAGGAGGAGGGATCGGTGCGCCAGCAGGCGAGCGCGAGCTTCGCGAGTTCACAGGCATTCGCGTGGTCCGGGATGTGGGCGGGAACGTTCGGATTGCAAGCCTTGTTGATCGGACAGGGGAGCACGATGATACAGAACTTGCCGGGATGCTTCTGCATCAGGGCATTCAGGTCTTCGTGGAGGTCCCGGCAGGCATTGCATGCGTAGTCGTAGTACTTCACCAAGACATGGGGAGCTTTCGCATCGCCGATGTGGGGGAGGGTATCGATATTATACTGCTTGTTGCCGAGGAAGGTGACCTTTCGTCCTTCGCCCCGGCTATGAACCGGGCCGTTCTCCGCTTTGGCGGGCGTGGCTCCCGCCTCGGGTTCCTTTTCAAGTACCACTTGGGTTTCCTGATGGGTATCCGGCACGGGGCCGAAAACCTGACCAGCGACGAGCAGGGCAGTGGCCCCCAAGCCCGCCAGAAGTCCCGGCTTCAGAGGTCCGGCCTGGCGGGAACCGTGCCCGCGGAAAATCAGGATCGCGCAGATCAAGCCGATCATGTGGGCGCCGAGGCACCAGGGGCAGAAGCTATGGAGGATGAATGCCTGGATAATGCCGAACCAGAGGGCGGCACCTGCCAAACATGTTCCAATGGCGAGCAAGGGAAGGCGCCGAGGCTTGAAGGTGAAGAAAAGGAGCGCTGCATACATCAGCAGCGAGAGCGCGGTGACTGGTACCAGGAACCACTGCGACCAGCGGGAGCCGAGTACGTTCGCGCAGCCGGAGCCCGCCCCGCAGCCGACCAGATAGGTGATCGAGCCGGAAGCCTTCTGAAAAAGGAGCCAGCCGCTGAGAAGCAGGCCGGCCAGTGCTGAGAGTCGCAGTGCCATCATCAGGAAAGCTGGAGAATGAAATGGCCGGAGACAAGGAAGCCCTTCGACACCTTTCGGCATCGAAGGGCTCCAGGGTCAAGTGTTCCGGACCTGGACTTACGGAACGTCTTGGATCTTGTAGAAGGCCTTGCCGGCCGGCGGTGCCGGATCGGTCACGACCTGTGAGGACGAGGTGGGAGTGAAGGGCGTTCCGACGTCATTGAAATTGATGAGGTCGGTGCTGCGGCGCAGCTTGTAGCTCTTCGTGGTATCGAAGCCCTGCACGTGCAGCTCGAAGGCGGCACCGTTGAAGCTCGTGGCGGTTACCACCAGATTCTCCGGGATGCCGGTGGTCTGGTAGAGGGTGATCGCGTTGTACTGCGAACCGGGGACATCCGGATCATTGACGTAGATGTAGTGGCGGGTGTCCGTCGCGGTGAAGGTGCCCGTCACGAACTGGCCGGAGTTCGAGGTGAAATCCCCCGTGCCGCCGCTGAGTTCCACGCGCGGGCTGGTGAGATCGTAGGTATCGAATTCGAAGCGCTTGTTCGCTCCTGCCCGGGTGTCAGCCACCCAGATCTGGATACGGTATTGTTCGCCAACCGTGAGGCCGGTGAATTCCACGAACCGCGGGGATCCCGAGAAGCTTCCCGAGTTGAGCAGGTTCTCGTAGTCGGCGTTGCTGGCCGTCCGTGTGAATGGATCGAAGCCGGTGAAGCGCGCGCCAAGCGAGTAGCCGGGCTGGAAGTTGATGCCGAGGTCGGGAATATTCACCGCCGTGGCACCGCCTGTCCAGGCATTGACAAGCAGGCCGCCTGTCTGGAAGTCGGCGAGCGTTCCCGTGATATTCGCGGGAGAGCCCCAAGTAACTTCGGGGAAGACGGGCAGGCTGTTGGAGTCATTCGGATCGCTGCTGTGGGCAATTTCGTAGCCATCCGCAATCTGGTCGTTATCGCTGTCGGCCAGAGTGGGGTTGGTGTTGTGGGTGTTCACCTCGGCACCGTCCTGCAGGCCGTCGTTATCGGTGTCGCTGTTCGTGGGATGGGTGCCCGCAGTGAATTCCTGGAGGTTAGTGAGTCCGTCGTTGTCAGGGTTTCCTCCTGGATCAGTGATGCCATAGAGAGCTTCCCAATAGTCCGGCAGGCCATTGGAGTCACTGTCTTGGTCGATGCCAAAGTACTCGATCTCTCCCAGCGCATGCTGGGTGGTGCTCTGTGCCGCAGTTACCGCGTAGCGGAACCACCGGTACGTCGGTGCCGGGGTGGCGAGGGTGAACTGCACCGTCTGATTCCGTGCCGTGCCGAAGAAGCTGCCGCTTGCATCGGTATGGTTGAAGATGTCGGTGAAGGTCACGCCGTCGTTGGACCCTTGGATTGCGAACACGCGTGGATCACGTTCCGGAGAGTCGTTCGACGAGGTCAGGGTGAAGTGGGTCAGCTGGACGCCGTATGGCATTTGCACCGTGATACTCTGCGGCGCGGGGTCGCAGCACCACTTGGCTTCGCCGCCACCAACCTTGTTGTCGAAGACGTTGAAGGCTCCTTCCGCGGGGCTGAAGTCGGCCTTCGAGCTCGCGGTGATGGAAACCCAATCGAAGCCGCTGCCCGTGAGCGTGGCGTCGCTTCCGTCGTTGTTGCGGTCCGTGATATCGCGCTGAAGCAGTCCCGCGGCAAGGGACACGGAGACACCGTAGGGCGTGCTGGTATCCGAATCAGGATCGGAGCCCTGGGCGACTTCGTAGCCGTCCTTGAAAAGGTCGCCATCGGTATCGGCCAAGGTCGGATCCGAGGTGAAGTTGTGAACCGGGTCACCATTGACTTCGGCACCATCACTCAGGCCATCGCCATCGGTGTCGGCCACGAAAGGATTGGTGAAGTATTGGTCGAGTTCCAGACCATCCTTCAGGCCATCATCATCGGTGTCGTCGTCGTCAGGCTTCGTTCCCCGCTGGAATTCCTCGAGGTTGGACAAGCCGTCATTGTCGGAGTCGAGGGCGGCATCCGAAGCGACCGCATCACTGAGGATCGCCGGATAGAGATCCTCATAGAGCTTCGGCAGCAGGTCGGCATCGGCATCGGCATTGTTCTGCAGGCCGAAGTACTCGAGCTCTCCCAGGGCGTGGTTGCCACTACCGGTGGTGAGGGATTGATAGCGGATGAACTTGTAGGGAAGCGATCGCGTCGGCAGCGCGATTTGCAGGACCTGGTTGCGAGCGGTCCAGATCTGTCCGCCGGTGTAGTTGATCCGGACGATCGGAGCGAAGGTGAGTCCGTCATTCGATCCTTGGATTTCCCATACCCGCGGATCGCGCTCGGGCGCGTCGTTGCTGGAGGTGATGGTGAAATACTGAAGGCTCGTGTACTGGGAGAACTCGACGGTGATGTTCTGGGGTGCGGAGTTGCCACCGCAGCACCATTTCATTTCGCCGCCGCCGACCTTGTTGTCGAAGACGTTGGCCGCGGATTCTCCCGGGCTGAAGAGGGCGGCTGCCCCGTTCGAGGTCACGCTGACCCAATTGAAGCCGGAGCCTTCTGCCGTGGCATCGCTGCCATCGTTCTCCGGATCGGTCAGGTCGAAGTCGAGCAAGGCTCCCGTGCCGGTGCCGAGGTTCGTGATGACGAGGTTGTTCGGCGTGCTGGCGGCGCTATCCAGCGCCGTGCCCGCCTGAGCCTCGTAGCCGTCCGGGAAGAAGTCCCCGTCGGAGTCCAGCGAGGTCGGACTGCTATGGTGAGTATTGACCTCGGCACCGTCGCTCAGGCCATCGCCATCCGTGTCGGTGACGCGCGGATTGGTGTTGTAGGTGTTGACTTCGAGGCCGTCGCTCAAGCCGTCATTGTCGAAGTCATTGTCATCGAGCAGCAGTCTCTTCCGGTATTCGACCAGGTTGCTCAGGCCATCGTTGTCTTGGTCGAGAGCGGCGTCGGCATTGTCGTTCTTGTTCAGGAAGGGGTAGCTGTCCTCGACATGGTCCGGGATCTGGTCTCCGTCGGTATCCGGGTTCAAATCGCGGACGATGTAGGCGTTCACGCCGTTCTGGGTCTGGGCGACCCCGCGTCCATAGAAGGTCTGGGTGGGGCCGTCTGCCGTGAAGGTGCCAATCACGAAGGGACTGGTATTCATGGCGAAGGTGGTCGTCTCGTTGCCGGCACCGTCGGTGGCATTGTCGCTCCATTCCATGGTCCGGCCGCCACAGCAGCCGCGGTCATCCGAAACAAAGAGCTGCACCTGATAGGTTTTTCCGGCGACGAGGCCGCCAACAATCACCGACTTCGGGTTCGCACCATCGGGCGCGAAGCCATCCATGACGGCGTCGAAATTTGCGTTGGCAGTCCCGGTGGGGACCCAGGCTCCGGCATCGTAAAACTCGCCACCGGAGGCGACGGCATTGTTGATGCCGATGGCGGCACCAGTGACCATGTTTTCGAAAACGATGGTTTCCGATCCGACCGGCACTGCCAGTGGCCCTGTGCCTGCACCCGTTCCCCAGGTGCCGGCGTGGTAGAGGGTGCCATTGAGGCTGATCGATGCTTCACTGACCGTTTCCGTTGGTCCGGTCCAAGTTACGGGTGCTCCGTGAGCCGTCGCGAGTACGGCCCATAGAACCCCCATATGAGCGAATTTGGGTTTTCTCATAATTTGGGTTTTTTTGGGGTATTCTTTGCTAATTTAGGTTTGGCAACAGAGTCAAGGGGCATCGACGCAGGCGTAAAACTGCGTTCAACGGCATTTCGTTTGAAACTCGTTTGAATTAAATGGGTTATGTGTCGGGTATTGCGTTACAAAAAAGACACGAAAAAACCGCCGGATGGTGCCAAGAAGGCACCAATGCGGCGGTTATGAAGATAAATTAATCTTTTTTAGCGTGCCAAAGCGCGCGCAATGTCCAGCCATTCGTCTTCCAAGGAGAGCTCCTTGGCTGGCACCGGCTTCCGGGCGCGGGAGTACCAATAAGCGGCATTTCCGAGATCGCCCTCCTCGCGGTGAAGCCAAGCGTGGATCCAAGCTCCGGCGGGATCGGGAAGATCCTGGCATGCATCGTGGGCCTGATCCCACTTGCCCGCACGGGCGAGCCAGAGCACGCGGAGTTCCGCGGAGAGACCGGCTGGAGGGGTGCTATCGGTAGTGGCAGAGCGAGCGAGGCTTTCAGCGTCCATGCGGGGGGAAACGTCTCGCAAAGCCTAGGGCTTGCGTCTTCCCTCAAGCTTGTCATGACGCGCCAGATCTTTCTTTGCCTCGGGCTTTCCACTTCTCTCCTTCCTGCCGGTGAACTCCCCCAACTTGCCGAGAAACCCTGGCTGGGACAGTACGCGGGTTATGAAAAGCGTTCGATCCGCCTGATCGTGAACCGGAAAGGGGAGATGTTGCTGATGCCGCCGAATGAGAAAAAGGGCTTCGTCAGTGAATTCAGCGCCATCAAGATGGTTCCACTGATCGAGGAAGTTTCGCCGGACGGTCGTGTTGTCGCGAAAACCGCGATTGCCGATGGCTGGGAGGCCGTGACGCCTGCTGCGGTGAATCCTGGAAAGGTGAGCTTCAAGGGCACCGTGGAAAAGGGGGCAAAATTCGAGGTGAGCCTCGAGATTGCCGGCGATGAAATTCGCGGTGGCGGACGGGTCGTCGAGAAGGGTGAATACACGAAGCCGCTGCGCTTCGCGATGCGCATCCAATTCCCGAACCTCTACGCGAAGGAGAAGGATGCCGAGAAGCTGGCACAAAAGATGGAAAAGGATCGCGTTGATCTGCTCCGGGTGGATGGCAAGAAGCTGAAGCTGGACCTGCTGACCCCGCTGAATGCTGAGGCTGACGAGTATTCCGGCTCCGGAATTTCCCAAGCGCGCCTGGAGATGGCGGCCTACAAGGCAGTGAAGTTTGACCTGAATGCCGGAGCGGCCGGATTTTTCGAGCTGTGGAACAAGGGTGAAGGTGCGCTTTACGAGGGCTTCAACCTCGGATGGAAGCATGACGAAGAGAAGGATCCGGAAGGAAAGGGACGCTTTTCGCTGAAGCTGCGCTGATCAACGATCGCCAAAGTACACCGGGACACACCGGACAGGCTTCCAGTACACTCGGGCTGCTCACCGGCTGCCGATTTTGGGTATTTTGGGCCTGAAGACTGATTTTCAACGGGTGTTTTTATAAAAAATCGGATCACGGTGCTCCGAATTTTTCGGATTTGTGTAGTTTCCGGGGTGCAAGTGCACTCTGTAACTAATTGGTAATGTAGGAATTAAAATTTTGTTTGGAGCTCTTTGATTTTGGTTTGACCATTTGAGTGTACTTTGGTGTAGTTCGAGGCACTTCAGCGGACTATCCGCACTCGATGTCCTCCTCTGCTCGCATCCACGAGAGTCACTTCGACTACAAGATGGACCCGAAATACCGGGTTTCCGTCCCTGTTGAATGGCGCCCGGTGAGCGAGGAGACACCGATCCGGCTCCAGCTTTCCAAGGAACACGACCTGCCGGTCATCAAGGTGTTCAGCGAGGAGGAGTTCGACCTGAAGTTCCAGCAGGTGGAGAAGAGCGATCTGACCCCTGCCAAGAAGCAGCAGATCGTCGGACACCTCCGCATGATGTCGAAAAAGGCCACCGTCAGCAGCCAAGGCAAGCTCACCATCCCGAAGGATTGGAGCGAGCGCATCGGCTTGAAAGCGGATGGCCCCGTGATCCTCGCGGGTCGCGGCCCTTTCTACATGCTCAGCACGCAGGAGACCTTCGAGCGGATCACTGACATCGAGCTCGGCATGGACGACGGCGACCTCGGCGTCCTCTAAGCATCCCAGATTTCACCCACCCACACCTAACGCGACAACATGCTGTTCGCCCATCCAACTCCGGCATCCGCCCCAGGCGGGCCTGCGGCACCCACCGCAGGATGCGTCCGGATGTCGGGGTTGGGCCATGCTTTCCCATCCGAACGGACCGGCGCACTCGGGACAGCGCGCCCTTCCGTTCACATCAATACGACCGTCCGTCCTGCATTCCATGGCTGGTTGGCAGGGCGGCGGTCGGTGACTTTCCAAGCTGGGCGGAAAGGGTTTCTCGGGACAGGACCCTCTTCGCTTCTGAATACGGTGATCCGCGCGGCTTCTGGCTGGTTGTCCGCGCGGGTCTCCGAAGATTTTCCATCCGAACGGACCGGCGCACTCGGGACAGCGCGCCCTTCCGTTCACATCAATACGACCGTCCGGCCTGTTTTCCATGGCTGGTTGGCAGGACGGCGGTCGGTGACTTTCCTGGCTGGGCGGAAGGGGTTTCTCGGGACAGTAACCCTTTCGCTTTTCGACTCGGCGGTCCGCGCGGCTTCTGGCTGGTTGTTCGCGCGGACCCCCGACTCCTTTCCTTGCGAACAGACTGGCGCACTCGGGACAGCGCGCCCTTCCGTTCATTCCGACACGGCTGTCCGGTCCGCATTTCCTGGCTGGTTGGCGGACCGGCGGCCGTTGGAGACTTTCAATACCAAAGAGGCTGGCGACGGTGCCTACGACTACCATCTCTCCGTGCTCCCTGAAGAGGTGAGCGAGTGGATGGAAGCACGCGAAGGCAAGCTGATCATCGATGGCACCTTGGGTGGCGGCGGACACAGCGAGGCTTTCCTGAAGGCCGGAGCCTCGGTGCTTGGTGTCGATCGCGATCCTGAAGCGCTGGCTTACGCGACGAAGCGTCTGGCCGCCTATGGTGACCGTTTCCGCACTTGGCAGGGCAACTTTGCAGATCTCCGGGACATCCCCGAGGTCCGGGGGGATAGCAGAGCCGATGGCCTGCTTTTGGACCTCGGGGTTTCTTCCCGGCAACTCGACGCCGCGGAACGAGGTTTCTCGTTCCGCGGCGCCGGGCCCCTCGACATGCGCATGGGTCCGTCCTGCGAGTTCGATGCGGCCGAGGTGGTGAACACCTGGCCGGAAGCGGAACTGGTGAAGATCTTGTTCGAGCTGGGCGAAGAGCCTCAGGCCCGCCGCATCGCCGCCGCGATCGTGAAGCGCCGTGCGACCCGCAAGTTCGAAATCACGACCGACCTCGCCGATTGCATCGAGAAAGCCCTTGGTGGACGCGGTCGCATCCATCCTGCGACGAAAGCTTTCCAAGCCATCCGCATGGCGGTGAACGACGAGCTCGGCTCGCTCGAGCGTGCGATGGAAGCCTCCGTTGATCTTCTCAAGCCGGGTGGGCGCCTGTTGATCATCACTTTCCATTCATTGGAGGACCGGATGGTGAAGCGCTTCATGCAGCACCGGTCAAAGCCTTACATCGACCGGCCCGACTGGCCGGAACCGCGGCCGAACCCCGATTGGTGCTTCCGGCTGCCTGTTAGAAAAGCCATCGCCGCCGGCGAAAAAGAACTCCGAATCAACCCCCGGGCCCGCAGTGCGAAACTGCGGGTCGCCGAGCTTCTGGACCCAGCCACCTCACCCCGATGAATCGCCTCCGCTCCGAACCGAAGACTCATCCTTCCGTTTTCATCACGTTGATCCTTGCTGCCCTGGTGGTGGTGAGCGGTGGAGTCATGCATGCGGTTTACAAGAATTCGCAGGTGCAGACGGAACGCCTGATCGACCAGAGCCGGAAGCGTATCGACCAGACCCAGGTGCAGATCCGCATGGTGGACGTGCACATGGACAAGATGTTGGACCGCTTTGAAATGAAGGACCGCTTGCGGGAAACCGGGTCCGCGTTGGTGGCGATCACCCCGGCTTCCCTCGATGAGATCAATCCCTCGCAAGACGATGGCGGAATGGCCGTCGTGAAGGAATAGCCATGACGCCGCGCGCCTTCCAATCCCGTTGTATCGTTTTGTGCTCGGTCCTGGTGACCGGGCTCACTTTGCTTTCGGTGCGTCTGGTGAAAATCCAGGCATGGGACCGGACGCATTATGCGAACAAGGCGCGCCAAACCTTCGAGCGCCGGGAGATCCTGCCCGGCTTCCGCGGCAAGATCGTGGATCGGAACGAGGAGGTGCTCGCAAAGAGCATGCCCGTCGGTTCCGTGTGGGTGAATGTCAAACACCTCGAGGATCCGACCATCGTGGCCTATCCGCTCGCCTATGAGAGGGTCAGTGCCGATCCGGGCTGGGACCAGCTTGATGCGGCTGCCCGCCGTCGCCGGGTGCTCGCGGAGCGCGGAATCATCCTCAAGGAATCCGAGGAGATGAAGGAAGGCGTCCTTACGGAGAAGGCCTTGGCCCAAGCCGTGAACCTTCTCGCCCGCCCGCTGGGAATGCGGCGTGAAGACATGCACGCCAAGATCACCGAATCGATCAAGAAGGGAAGGGGGGAGTTCCTCCTGGCGAAGGATCTTCCCGCCGACGCAGCCGAGGGGGTGCGGGCGATCATTGATAAGAATCTGCTGGAGGGCTTCTTCCTGCGCGATTCCTTCAAGCGTTGGTATACGTCACCCACGCTTGCCACCCACGTGGTCGGCTACACCGGCGAAACCGTGGAGAAGGACGATGAAGGATCTGATACCTATCTTCAGATCGGGAAGTTCGGCATCGAAGCCGCGACGGAAACCTACCTTGCCGGGCGTGATGGATGGCAGGAGCATCTCCGCGCCGCGAATGGCGCGCGCATCCCTGGTGATAGCTCCAGCTTGAAGCCACCCCGCGCGGGCCTCAATGTCCAACTGACCCTGGACATGGGTGTGCAAGCGATCATCGAGGAAGAGCTGGATGCCGGCCTTGCGGAATTCGAGAGCAAGCGTGGCTGTGTGATCGTGATGGAGCCGAAGACCGGGGAAATCCTGGGCATGGTGAGCCGTCCCCATTTCAACAACCTCAACCGCCTCGAAAACCTCGACGAGCCTTGCTACGCACTGCAGGCGATCTACGAGCCGGGCAGTACGATGAAAATCGTACCAGCCGGTGCCGCGATCAACGAGCGGCTGGTCACCCCGCAGACGACCATTTTCTGCCACAACGGCCACTACCAGCAGGGGAAAGTGAGCGTGCCCGACTTGCACGGCTACGGCAACCTGACGGTCGAGGGCGTGCTTCAGAAGTCCAGCAACATCGGTGCGTACAAGCTGGCCCAGCAGCTCGGCATGTCCCGCTACTATGACTATGTCGAGAAGTGGGGCTACGGCAAGAAGACCGGGATCCTGCTGAGTGGCGAGAGCCGCGGCATCGTCCGGAACACGGGCAATCCCACCGACTTCTCCCGGGCTTCCTATGGCTACTCCCTGGCTGTCACTCCGCTTCAGGTGGCCTGCGCCTACAGCGTGATCGCCGGTGACGGGAAGCTGCGGAAGCCACACATCGTCAAATCGGTGATTGCGAACGACGGTACGGTGGTGGAGCGCTACGAACCCGAGGTGGTGAACACCGTGCTCCGCCCCGAGACGGCGAAGGTGATGCGTTCCGCGCTGGAAAAGGTGGTGCAGAAGGGCGGCACTGCCACCCAGGCTGCGGTTCCCGGTTACAAGGTCGGTGGAAAAACCGGCACCGCGCGACGGATCAAGGATGGCAAATATCAGATGGGGCACTACATTGTTTCCTTCGCGGGCATCATGCCTGCCGAGGATCCCGCCTTCGTCTGCGTCGTGGTGGTGGACGATCCGATGACCACCAAGGTCAACCGCTACGGCGGCAGCATCGCCGGCCCCATCTTCGGCAAGATCGGTAACCGCCTCGCCGCTCATATGAATCTCACTCCCACCGAACCGGTGGACCAAAAAGAAGACAAGCTCGCCGGAACCCAGAAGCCGTGATTTTACGCGATCTCATCGCCTCCCTTGAACGCCCGCTCTCCACCGGGTCCCTTGACGTCGAAGTCCTCGCCGTTACCGCTGACTCGCGCCTTGTAGAGCCCGGCACCGCGTTTGTGGCCGTTCGTGGCGGAAGTCGCGATGGCAGGCAATTCATCCCGGTGGCGCTGGAAAAAGGCGCTGCAGTGATCATCGCGGATTCTGCCGCCGACAGCGGATTTCCGGAAAATGTCCCTTACATCCACGTCAGCGATACGCGGCATGCCTTGGCAGCCTTCGCGAGCCTCCTCGCGGGCGAGCCGTCCAAGAAGCTGAAGCTCGCTGGTGTCACGGGGACCAATGGCAAGACGACCACCGCTTTCCTGCTCCACCATCTGATGAAGCGTGTCTGGCATCGTGCCGGCCTGCTTGGTACCGTGCTGGTGGACGATGGCGAAGAGGTAAAGACCGCCACACACACCACTCCGGGGCCAGTGGAGCTGAATGCCCTGCTCGCCCGGATGTCCGATCACGGCTGCCGGGGCGCTGCGATGGAGGTTTCCTCCCACGGCATCGATCAGAAACGCGTGGAAGGCATCGCCTTCGATGCGGCGATCTTCACCAACCTGACCCAGGATCATTTGGACTATCACGGTACGATCGATGCCTATGCGCAGACGAAGTTCTCGTGGTTCGAAGCGCTGGCCGCGAATCCGCTCGGCAAGAAGCCAGTGGCAGTGGTGAATTTTGATGATGGCTACGGCGAGAAACTCGTCGTCCAGCTCGGCGATCGCCTGCCGTTGATCCGTTACGGCTTCAACGTCCATTGCGACTTCCGGGCGAACAACTTCAAGCAGAGTGCCCGCGGCATGGAATTCGAGCTGACGGCGAAGGGGAAATCCTACCTCGTTCGCTCGCCGCTGATCGGCCGCTTCAATGTCTACAATTCGCTCGCCGCGCTGGCTGCTGCCAGTTCGATGAAGATCCCGATGCGCGAGGCCGTGGCCGCCCTTGCGGAGTCGCCGCAAGTTCCCGGTCGCATGGAACACTGCGGAACGAAAGATGGCGTGAGCGTTTTCGTGGACTACGCACACACACCGGACGCGATCGAAAATGCCTGCCGCACCCTGAAGGAGCTGAATCCGAACCGTCTGATCACCGTCTTTGGATGTGGCGGCGACCGCGATCGGAAGAAGCGTCCGCTGATGGGCAAGGCAGCGGCGGAGTACAGCGATGCGTGCATCGTGACCTCTGACAATCCCCGCAGCGAAGATCCGGAGTCGATCTTGAAAGAAATCGAATCCGGAATGACCGGATCGCGTTACAAGCTCGTGGTCGATCGCGCCGAAGCCATCCGCATCGCGATTCACGCGGCGGCGAAGGGCGACATCGTGTTGATCGCTGGAAAGGGCCACGAGCCGTACCAGCAATTTGCCGACCGAACCATCGACTTTGACGATCGCAAGGAAGCGCGCCGCGCGCTTGCCGAGCGTCCGGAAGAACCCAATCGCAAACGATGACTCCCATCGACGCAAACACCTTGGCCCGGCATGCCGGTGGCGAACTCGCCGCTGGACGGGGTGACGTGCTTGCGAATGCCGTTTCCACGGACACGCGGACGATTCCTGCGGGCTCGGTTTTTTTTGCCCTGCGCGGCGAGCGCTTCGATGCGAACGATTTTGCGCGGCAAGCCCTTCATTCCGGTGCTTCCATCGTCGTGGTGGAGCGTTGGGAGGGAGATGCTCCGGAAAACGGTGCCGTGATCCGCGTGCCCGACAGCCTCGCCGCCCTGCAGCGTCTGGCTGCGTGGTATCGCCGCCAGCGCGAGTTGCCGGTGGTGGGTATCACCGGCTCGAATGGCAAGACGAGCACGAAGGACTTTGCCTCGGCGGTGCTCGGGCAGGCTTATCAGGTTTGTGCCACGCGCGGGAACCTGAACAACCACATTGGTGTTCCGCTCAGTGTGCTCTCGCTGGAAGAAGGCCATACGGCCGCGGTCTTCGAGATGGGGATGAATCATCCCGGTGAGATTGCTCCGCTCTGCGAGATTGCCCGCCCCGGCCTCGGCATTATCACGAATATCGGCACCGCCCACATCGAGTATATGGGCAGCCGGGAATCGATTGCTGAAGAGAAGGGGGCGCTGGCTCGCAGCCTGCCTGAGGGCGGTGCGCTCTTCATTCCTGCGGGATGTGATTTTCACGACTACTTCAAGCGTCGTACCAAGGCGAAGGTGATCACGGTTGGCAACGGCCGCGGTTTGATCCGGGCAGAAGACCTTCGCCAAGAAGATGGCGGGTCGCGCTTCACGCTGGTGATCGATGACAAGCCGGTGGCGGATGTGCGCTTGCCCGTGACCGGACGCCACATGGTAACGAATGCACTGCTCGCCGCCGGTGCCGGATGGTTCTTTGGCATGCAGCCGGAAGCCATCGCGAAAGGGCTCTCCAGCACCGTGCTGACTAGCGGGCGACTGCGCCGTTTCACCTCGGGCGGCGTGGTGGTATTTGACGATACTTACAACGCGAATCCCGAGTCGATGGCAGCGGCAATCGACACGCTGGCGGAAACTCCCGTGCGCGAGAATAGCGGCCAGCGCTTCGCGGTCCTGGGTCGCATGGCTGAGCTCGGGTCACATGCTCCGGAGGCCCATCTGCGGATTGGCCGCCTTGCCGCCGAGCGAGGGCTCGTGGTCGTGGCCGTGGGCGAAGGCTCACAGGGCATCGCTGAAGGCGCGGGCCGCGCTGAACATTTTCCCGATGGTACCGCTGCTGCCGCATGGCTGGCAGGTCATGCCAAGCCGGGTGACGTCGTGCTTTTCAAAGGCAGCCGCAGCGCTGCGATCGAACGAGTGATGAACCAGGCCTTCCCCTCCCAAGACTGAATCATGCTGTACTGGATATACGAATGGTGGAAAGCGGCGTTCGACGCCGAGAAGGCGGCTGGCGTTCAGGATTGGGCTCATACGTTCTCGTTTCTCAATTTGCTTGGTTACATCACGTTCCGCGCGGCACTGGGCTGCTTGCTCGCGTTCGTGGTCAGCGTGATCGCCGGCCCGCGGGTGATCCGGAGGCTGATCTCGCTGAAGGTGGGTCAACCGATCCGCACGGCGGCGGAAGTGCACAAACTCGCCGAGCTTCATGGTGGGAAGGTAGGAACGCCGACGATGGGTGGCGTGCTGATCCTGGGTTCCGTACTGGTTTCGGTTTTCGTCTGCGCCCGTCCGCTGAATCCTTTCGTGGCCGTTTGTTCCTGCACGATGGCAGCCCTCGGCTTGCTAGGCTTCTGTGACGATTACAAGAAGGTGAAGCAGAAGAAGTCCGATGGGGTCAGCGCCCGCACGAAGCTCTTCTGGCAGCTGGTGGTTGCGCTGGTGGCCGCTTGCTTCATCTATTTCAAGAAAGAGATCTCGGGTTTCGGCGCGACTCCCGAGGAACTGCAGAAAGGCTTGGCGGGCTTCCGTCTCGGGGCTGAACCGATCGGCATAGGCCAGATTTGCTTTCCCCTTTTCAAGTCGGGGATCGTGGATCTCGGCTTCCTGATCATCCCCTTCTTCGCGGCAGTGATCATCGGCTGTTCCAACGCCGTGAATCTTACCGATGGCCTCGACGGTCTGGCGACCGGCTGCACCATTACCGTGGCGCTGGCCTATGGGATCCTCGCTTACCTTGCGGGTCACTTCTACATGGCCACGGACTACCTGGTCATTCCCTACAATCGTTATGTGGGTGAGCTCGCGGTGTTGTTGCTCTCCCTTGCTGGAGCGGGCTTCGGCTTCCTGTGGTTCAACTGCCACCCGGCCAAGGTTTTCATGGGCGATACCGGTTCGCTGGCGATCGGCGGAGCGCTGGGGACGGCGGCGATCTGCGTGAAGCAGGAATTGCTGCTGGTGATCATCGGCGGTGTCTTCGTGATGGAGGCGATGTCGGTGATGCTGCAGGTGGGGAGCTTCAAGCTGCGGAAAAAGAGGATCTTCGCCATGGCTCCGATCCACCACCACTTCGAGCTTCGTGGCTGGCATGAAAGCCAGGTGATCATCCGTTTCTGGATCATGTCCATCATGCTCGCCCTCTTCGGTCTGGCCCTTCTCAAAATCGTCTGATGACTCTCGCTGGAAAAAACGTCGTGATCCTCGGGGCTGGCCGGAGTGGCCGGGCCGCGGCGGCGCTTGCCCTTCGTGAGGGTGCGGAGGTTCACGTGCATGATGCCGCCTTCGTCATCGAGGGCATGCCTGTAGAGGTCCATCTGCATCCCGGTGCCTCGGTGGAAAAGGGAAAAGAGATCAAGAGCGACCTGCTCGTGATCAGCCCGGGAATCGATACCTTCGGTCCGATGGTGGAAGCTTACTCGGCCAATGCCGGTGAGATGATCGGCGAGACCGAATTCGCCTCCCGTTACTACACCGGCCGAATCGTCGGTATCACCGGGACCAACGGAAAGACCACCACCACGGAGCTCGTCGAGCGCATCCTGCGTGCCGGTGGCTATGATGCGGCTCCTTGCGGCAACTACGGCACCCCACTGAGCGAGATCGTCCTGCGCGATCCGGTGCCGAATGCCGTCTCGTTGGAGCTGAGTTCCTTCCAGTTGGAGACGATCCGCGGATTCCGGCCGGACGTCTCGATCTGGCTGAACTTCGCTCCGGACCACATGGACCGCTACCCGACGGTCCAAGCCTATTTCGACGCGAAGTTCCGCATCTTCGAGAATCAGACGGAATCGGATACCGCCGTGGTTCGTTCAGGAGAAAATCTCCCGGCGATCAGGCCGCAGGTTATCACTTTCTCGACGGAAGATTCCTCGGCCGATTGGTTCTCCGATGGCCGCAGAATCTTGCGCAAAGGTGAGGCAGTCCTGGATCTCGAAGCCAGCACCCGCATGCGTGGCCTGCACAATGCGGAGAATGCGATGGCTGCCATTGCTGCTTGCGAGGCAATCGGCATCTCGATTGCCGATGCCACGCGCGCCCTTGATGGCTATGCACCGCCGCTTCACCGCTGCGAACTCGTCCGAACCCTTGATGGCGTGGAGTATCTCAATGACTCCAAGGCCACGAACCTCCATGCACTGGAAAGTGCGCTGCGCTCCCAGACCCGGCCTGTCGTGCTGATTGCGGGCGGCAAGGAGAAGGGGTTGGACTATGCTCCGGTAGTGCCGCTGCTTGAAAAGAAGGCGGTGGCCGCCGTAACCTATGGCCAGATTGCGGCACCTCTCGCTTCCGTGTTCGCGAGCGCGGTCCCCGTCGAACAAACGGTAACCTTGGCCGATGCCGTGACCATCGCCCGCCGCTTGGCTCCGCGCGGCAGCACCATACTCCTTTCCCCGGGCACCTCCTCATTCGATCAGTTCTCCGGCTATGAACAGCGTGGAGATGTCTTTCGTGAAATCGTTCTCAACCTTCGCTGATACCCACCCATGAAGTTCTCGAGTCTCTCCGTGAAACGCCGCCCGGTGAAGAAGGGCGCCTTGCGCACTCTCTTCGCGAATATTCCTCGCAAGAAGGTCCGTGCTGCTACGGCAGCCGCGCCCATGCCGGAGATGGATGGTGATGTGCCCAATCTCGGCATCGCCCGCGCGCTGGTGGTGATCCTGATCATTCACGTCGTGGCCATCGCCGGCATCTTCGCACACAGCCACTGGTTCGAAGGCCCGGAGCAAAAGGCGGCGATCGCTGCCAAGCAGGATGCGATCATTCCCGCGAAGCCCTTGCCCGATGCCCAAGCGTCGCTGCCTAAGCTGAATCCTGATGACCAGACGTACATCACCACCACCGGTGATACCTACACGAACATCGCGACGAAGCACGGCGTGACGGAGCAGGACCTCCGCGCTGCAAATGACAACCTCGAGCTTCGTGCGGGCCGCATCCTGCGCATTCCGCCACGGACTATCGTGGCTGAAATCTCACCGGAACTGGCCAAGCTCCGTGAAGGCTCCGCGGTTCTGGAGATCCCCGCCGATGACCTTCGCAATGGTGAATGGCAGGAGACGACCACAACCGCGACGACGCCCGCGGCGAGCAATCCCAGCACCCCGGTGCTGGCCCGCCCAAACGTGCGTCCTGCCAACGTGGTTGTAGAGCATGACACTCCTTCCATCGCCCATGCCCCGGCCGCCATTCCGGTTGCTGAAACTCCGGCCGCCACGAAGAAGTATACCGTGAAATCCGGTGATACCTTCTGGAAGATCGCCCAAGCTCACAACACCACGCCGGCTGCGGTGATGAAGGCGAACAAGATCTCCGATCCGAAGAAGCTGAAGGTGGGGATGCAACTGATGGTCCCCTGAGTCGAACGAACGAAACAAGGCCCCCCGCTTATGTCCCGTAGCGCTTCCATCATCCTCTGCACTGCCGTCGCGGCCCTGACCGTGCTCGGTCTCATCATGCTGGCCAGCACCAGTGCATGGGTGAAGAATGTGGAAGAGCCGTACCACTTCCTGACCCGTCAGGCCCAGATGGTCGTTCTGGGTCTGGTGGGTGCTTGTTTCCTCTCCCGTCTGGATCCCATCTGGCTGCGCAAGTTCTGGCCTTGGGCGTTGGCGGCCGTGTGCCTGATGCTGGTGTTCTGCTTCGTGCCAGGAATCGCGAAGCCCGAGCTCGGCTCGAATCGATGGATCAAGGTCCCGGGTCTCGGGGTGTTCCAGCCTTCCGAGTTGGCGAAGGTGGTTGGCATCATCGCCATGTCCGGCTGGTTTGCACGCTGGCAGACGGAAACCCACACCTTCTGGCGTGGCTTCATCCTGCCCGGCATGATCATCGGGCTTCCGGTAGGTTTGATCGCCATCGAGACCGATGTCGGCTCGGCGCTCGCTCTTTCCGTTGCGGCGGCGTCCCTTTTCTTCTGTGTAGGCACCCGGCTCTACTATCTGGTCCCCACGGCCATCGCGGGTATGACCGCCGCCTTCTTGTTCGTGCACTCGAACGAGAACCGCTGGACCCGTATTGAGGCTTGGATGGATCTCGAGAAGCACCAGCTTGGCAAGGGGATGCAGCAATGGCGTGCCCTTCTTGCCTTCGGTAACGGGGGGCCTTGGGGTGTTGGCTTGGGGAATGGCTCGGAGAAATTCGGAACGCTGACTTTCGCGCACATTGACTTCATCTTCCCGGTGGTCGGTGAAGAACTTGGCCTCCCCTTCACTCTCGGTGCAGTGCTTTGCTACGTTCTGATCGCGATTAGTGGATTCATGATTTCAGC
The DNA here is from genome assembly GCF_012913485.1 of Luteolibacter luteus. GTDB lineage: Bacteria > Verrucomicrobiota > Verrucomicrobiia > Verrucomicrobiales > Akkermansiaceae > Haloferula > Haloferula lutea. The sequence goes on from NZ_CP051774.1 coordinate 4,207,315, forward strand.
GCAGGCTTCGAACATGTTCGACCGTTGCATGGCGGTTGGCCTTACCTGTGTGATCGTTGTTCCTGCGATGGTGAATATCGCGGTGGTCACTGCCGTGTTTCCGAATGACGGCCTGCCGCTTCCCTTCGTCAGCTACGGCGGCACCAGTTTGTTGATCTCGATGGGCGCGGTTGGCCTGCTCTGCGGCATTCATCGCCGGTCCCGAGTAGTGGACGAACGTCCCGTCCCGCTTGTCGGGGTGAAGTCCTATGCGGTGAAGCTGTAGCAGCGAAAGGGCCCTGCTTTGTGCTTCCGGGCCCGCTTTATAAGAGCGCGTTCAGGGTGATGAGCGCCCCGGCTCCGGGGTCGCGGAACTCCCTTGATTCAAAGCCTGCTTTCTCCACGTAGCCCAGTGCCGCGAACTCACCACTTGGATCTGCCACGGGTGACACGCTTGTGATCACGCCGGCGCTTTTCTCCGCATCCGGAAGTTGAAGTTCGTCGCCGGGCTTCACGCCGGCAGGCACGGTGAAGCGAGCCAGCCTTCGGTTCACTTTGCCCGCAGTCTTGATGCGGGAAAGCACCTCTTGGCCGATGTAGCAGCCCTTGTGATAGGAGATGGCATTGCGGTCCAAGCCAGCCTCCGGAGGCAGCATCCCTTCCGTGAGCTCGGCGTTCCAAGCGGGCACTCCCGCTGCGATGCGGGCCGCTTCAGCTTCCTCGGTGGAGAGGGCGGGGTAGGGGATTTCGGTTCCAGTGGGAACCCAAAGGTCAAAGCCCTCGATTCCGATTCGTGAAGCCTTCCTCGCAAAGCCATCCGCTGCCTCAGGAGAGGTGGCGGCACCTGGCACATGCACGAGCTGCCATGCCTCGGAAAGGTTCTCCACTTCCACATCGTCCGCGATCAGATATCGCGTGAGACGTGCTTCGAGTTCTTCGGCAAGGTTCGCGGGGCCTTCAATCCAGATCGAGTCATCCTGACCACGGAAGACATGGACGAAAAACTGGAGCTTGCCCTTGGCATCGGTCACGCAGGCGGGGAGGGCCTTATCCTCCAGCTTTCGCACGTCTTGGGTAAGCTGGCCATTCAGGTAGCGCACTGCATCCGGGCCGCGGAAAGCCAGCAGCGAATGTTTCGCCGCAGGCAAGCAAGATGGGATATCACTCATGACTGCAGGTAAGGTGCCGCCAGCGCGGAGTAGTCCTTGTCTGCCAGGCCTTGGTCGCAGAGTTCCTGCATGCGTTTCGAAACGGTGCGGATCGCGGGTGTCTCGATCCCCGCTTGCTCGGCCAGTTCCAGTACGTAGCGGCTGTCCTTGAGCATGTTAGAAAGCGAGAAATGGGTGTCGAAATCTCCGCTGGCCATCGTCGGCAGCTTCATCGCGGCGAGCACCGAACCACAGGCATTCCGCGAGACGGCATCGATCAATTGCTCCGGCGCGATCCCGTGGCGAGTGGCGGTGGCCATCGACTCGGCCAAGGCCTGGACGGTGCAGGCCGAAATCAGATTGGTGACCAGCTTCATGACCGTCGCCGATCCAGCTTCCCCGCAGCGCAGCACCGACTTCGCCGTTTTGAGAAGCACCGGCTCGACGCGGTCCACCAAGTTTGCGGGGCCGCCCGCATAGTAAACCAGACCTGCGCCTGCCGCCGCCTCACGGCTACCCGTGAAAGGGCAATCAAGGAAGCTCAGGCCGCGGGCCGCGCACTCGGACGCCAACCATTGTGTGGTCGCGAGATCGACGGTTGCGTGATTGACGATGATTCGCTCCTCGCCGGGCAAGGGCATGGCGAAAATCCGCTCCGCGACCTCGCGGGTGGCCTTGGCATCCTTAAGGAAAAGCAGGACCAGATTGGCATCCTCCGCAGCTTCTTCTACCGTGGCGCATTCTCCCGGCAGGCCTTTCGGCGTGCGGTTCCAAGTGCGCACTTCACCGATGCTTGCTTTCGTCAGATTCGCGGCAGCACGCGAGCCAATGATCCCAAGACCGAGAACGGCAATCTTCCAAGAACTCATGGCCCTTCCTGCCTTTGGTGGGCGAGCTCGACAAGCTTCGAGGCTTGCTGGCGGATTTCTTCGATCCGCTCCTTGGTCGGCTGTTGCCCATCCTCAAGGGTCATCTCGGTCCGCAGGCCAGCAAAGATGTCGCGCATCGCCAAGAAGTTCGGGCGCTCTGAAATCCGGGGCTCAAGGCCGGTAACGATCGAGGAATAGTAGTCAGCGATGTCCTCGCGCATGATTTCCTTAGCGCGAGCCTCGCTGAATTGGTTCGCGACCGCATCCGAGGAGACCTGAAGGGCCCGGATCCATCCTCCCATCGAGATCAGGTGAGCCAGATCCGCATCCCGCAGGGTGACGAGTTCGAGTTCCACGTCCTTCTGGGTGGCGGCCAGTTCTTTCTTCAAAGTGGGCACATCCTGCTTGCGGGCGCTTTCCAGCAAGCTCGCGGCATGGCGGTTTACCCGCTCGCCAGCGCCTAGCGCCTTGCCATAGCGAGTCAGTTCGGCTGCTAGGTCCTCCACCTTGCCAAGTTCGCCTGCCTGCACGACGAGGAAGCCGTCGGCAATCAGAGAGCCGAGATCCACCGCCAGATCCGCGCGGTTCAGCGGCATTTTGATGTCCGGATCCCGCTGGAATTTCAGGATTGGCAGGGGAGCCAAGGCTTCCAGGGATTCGAAGATCTTGGCGATCGATGGTGCGGTAAACTCATTGATGGCCAGTTCTTCGCGGACATGGGGGTCTTCCAGGAGGTCGGCCGGGATATCCGGCTTGTCCCCTCCCTGCGCATAGGCGGAGGAACCGAAAATCACCGCACCTGCGGCTGCGGCAAAGAACTGGCGTGCAAGAGTCACGAACCAGATGGTGCCACCGGGAAGCCCCGGCTGCAAGGGGGATGAGGCGGCTCCTTCTGCCGGTTAGGCGTTTACCTGCCCGAGTTCCTCAAGATAAGCTAGGAGCTCGGTATCATGGGCCTTCATCAGGTCTGCCTCCTCGCTTTCGGCACCGCTGACGATCGCCTTGTAACCGTGGTGGGAAATAACCATGTGCCCGGAATCGCTCTCCCGCCATTCGACCTCGACCAACCCGTCATGCACGATCAACTGGAGAGCCTTTTCTTCGATTTTCCCGCGCAGATCGCCGGGTGCGAGAGTGGAATTCAGGACGACTAGCATCCGTCACGATAGCACAGGTTAGGGCAGCGGGCGAGTTTTGATCGACCCGAAGCTCAAGCTGAGTGGAGCTTATGGAGAAGTTGGTGAATCGTTCCTCCGTAGCTCAAAAAACACCGGCTCCGAGCCGAACGGTTCATGTTCGTCTTTCCCCCTCCACCAGCCGTAGCGGAAGATCCGGCGGTCAGATGGAGTGGTGTCTTGATAATCCGAAGCGCCGATGGGGCGGATGGTTAGGATGTCGCCGGAGAGGCGTCGCCCGTTGATGGAGAAGTATCCTTCGCTATCGGTATGGGCGACGCCCGAAATGTCGAACCAGAGATACTTCTCGAGTTTCCATGGTACGCTAGCCCCGGCGATGGGGCCGCCAAGAGGGTCGATGACCCGGCCGTAAAAGCGGCCCTTGGTGCCCTGAGGTTGTTGAAGATGATCGCGAAGCAAACAATGAGGATCCAAGGGGTAAGAAGGGATATGAGCTTCTCAAAAGGTTTCGCGGAATCATTGCCCTCCCTTCCTTTTGGGGCGATCAGGCTTCGGCCTGCTCGTTTGAGAAGTTTACGCTTTTTGAGGGTGGCGCGCTCCTTTCTCGTTCCCCGCAGCTTCATTGAGGTCGGGATCCTTTGCTGCGACGTGAGCCGATTCAATACTCAAGGGACTGGTGACTGGCCGGAGCCTCCGAATAATGAAAGATCCTCATTCCCCGGCCCGTTACCTCGCATCCACTGCTGAGGTCCTTGAAATCAAAGGATCGAACAAAATTCGAAGAGCGGGCACTAACAGGGTGTATCCTGCCGCAGAACCTCCATTTCCGGGGTTGGCGGGGACTCATTCCGAGCAAGCCGCGGGTTTCCCGGCTTGACTTGGCCAGTCGAACGTGTTGGCCTCCGGCCCGCCCGGAATCTTTCTGTTTCAATCGCTTGGCGATAACTGACTGCTTCCCAATCCCTGAGCCACATGGACCTCTCTTCACCTCTCTGGTATTTTTCCTACGTTCTCGTGCTAACCGGTCTGGCTGGCTTCGGCTTTCACCGGCTTTGCATCGTTTACCTCTACCTCCGCCACTCCCGGAAGAAGCCGCAGCCCAAGGAGATCTTCCAAGATCTGCCGCTGGTGACCATCCAGCTCCCGGTTTTCAACGAGATGCACGTCGTTGACCGGCTCCTCGATTCGGTCGCGAAGCTGGATTACCCGAAGGACAAGCTGCAGATCCAGGTGCTGGACGACTCCACGGACGAGACCACCGCGATCTGTCAGGCTGGCGTGGAACGCCTTCAGGGCCAGGGTTTTGATGCGGAAATGATCCACCGTGTGGATCGCACGGGCTACAAGGCTGGTGCGCTCGAAAACGGGACCAGGTTCGCCAAGGGCGAGCTACTTTTCATTCTGGATGCCGACTTCGTGCCGAACCCGGATGTGCTCCAGAAGACCGTTCACTATTTCTCGGACGAGAAGATCGGCATGATTCAGACCCGCTGGGGTCACCTGAACCGCACTTACAACGTGCTGACCCGCATCCAAGCGATGTTCTTGGACGGTCACTTGGAACTCGAGCAGACCGCCCGTAACCGCAGCGGTCGCTTCTTCACTTTCAACGGCACCGCCGGCATCTGGCGGAAAAGCTGCATCGCCGACGCTGGCGGCTGGGAGCATGACACCCTCACGGAGGACATGGACCTCAGCTACCGCGCCCAGTTGAAGGGCTGGCGCTTCATTTTCCTCAATGATGTGGAAACCCCGGCCGAGTTGCCTGTCGATATGGACGGCTTCAAGAGCCAGCAGCACCGCTGGACGAAGGGTTCGATTCAGGTTTGCAAGAAGGTCCTGCCTGCCATTTGGAAGGCCAAGGTGCCCCTCTACATCAAGATGGAGGCCACGGCGCACCTGACCTCGAACTTCGCCTACCTGATGCTGATCTGCCTCTGCTTCCTGATTTACCCGAATCAGAAGGCCGCTCCGGATTTCGGCGCTTGGACGACCTACATCGTCAATATCCCGATCTTCTTCTTCGCTTCCGTGTCGGTGGTAGTGTTCTACATCACGGCTCAGAAGGCATTGCGGCCCAATTGCTGGTGGAAGGAGTTGCCTTACCTTCCGCTGCTGCTGGCGCTGGGCATCGGGATGTCCGTCAGCAATGCCAAGGCGGTGATTGAGGCGATCTTCAATCACCAGACCGCCTTCGTCCGCACGCCGAAATACGGCATCGACCAGAAGCCGAAGGCGGACTGGAAGAAGTCCAGCTACAAGGCGATGAAGACCCTGACTCCGGTCGTCGAATTGCTCTTCGCCTTCTTCTTCCTCTTCGTCGTGGTGGAAGCTGCGATGCAAGGCCGCGTCTCTTCGGCAATTCTTCTGCTTCCCTTCCCGGTCGGTTTCTTCTATACATCGCTTTCGTCGATGGCCCGCATGCTGCCCTCCGGTCGCGTTCCTTCGGACTCCACTGCTGAAAACACCAAGGAATCCTAAGATAGCACCCCAATGATCAGGCGAATCCTGCAATCCGCCTTCCTCCTTTCTTTACTGCTCCCCGCGACTCTTTCGCTGAATAGCTGCGGGACGGCCAAAGACACTCGCAACAAGATGGTTGTGAGTGTCACGGACCAGAAGCTCCTGCTTGTCAAAGATGGCAAGCCGGTGAAATCCTACACGATCTCGACTTCCAAGTTCGGGATCGGCTCGAAGAACGGCAGCAACTACACGCCGCTCGGTCAGATGCAGGTCGCCCGCAAGATTGGCGACGGCTATCCGTCTGGGATGGTTTTCAAGAGCCGCCGTCCGACGGGTGAGGTTCTTCGGCCAAATGCCCCAGGGCGTGATCCCATCGTGGGTCGCATCATGTGGCTGCACGGCTTGGAAGCTCAGAACTCAAACACCTTCAAGCGCTGCGTCTATATCCACGGGACGCCGGAAGAATGGCGTCTCGGCACGCCAGCCTCTTACGGCTGCATCCGCATGGGGCAGAAGGACGTGGTGGACCTTTATGACCGGATCGGCGAAGGCGCCGAGGTGCGCGTGATGCGCGGCTCGCTGCTGGAGACTTGGGAAGGTCAGGAGTTCGCTAAAAAGCACTCCCCGCAGATGCTTCAGGATTACGCCAACCGGCAGATCCAGACCCAGCAACTGCAGGTCAGCAATCCTGGCGTCGCGAAATTGTAATTCCTGCCGCCAGACAAGCTTGACAGGGGCGGCGGTGTCCCTACATTGCCGCCCCCGCGCGACCCCGGTCGCCGAAACCGTCCGAATTTTTCAGAACATGGCCAATCACAAGTCCGCCCTCAAGCGCGTCCGTCAGACCAAGGTCCGCACGGAGCGTAACCGCGCCCGCAAGACCGTCATCAAGACCCTGCGCAAGAAGACCCTCGCTGCTGTCGCAGCCGCCGATGCACCGGCCGCTGGCCAGTCGCTCGCTGAATTCTCCTCCGCAGTGGACAAGGCTGCGAAGAAGGGCCTTATTCACAAGAACAAGGCAGCCAACCTGAAGAGCAAGGCCGCCAAGGCGATTGCCTCGATTGCCTGAGCCGCTTTACGGACGGTTTTTGATTTTCCGAAGCGGCTCCGGTTTCCGGCGCCGCTTCTGCTTTTAAACCGAGATGCCCCAAGCACCCCAAGAACCCGAATCGCGGCAAGCCAAGGCTGCGAAAATTGCTGCCAATCCCTCAGGCTACAAGGTCTGCGAGGGCTGCGATTCCATTGTCGGGGCTGGTGCAGTGCTCTGCCCGAATTGCCACAGCTATCGTTTCGACGACTCGGCGGAACGGGTCATTTTTCAGGCGAAGGCTCTGGGGGCACGGGAGCAAACTTCGGTCACTGCGGGTGACCTGAGCTGAGCTTCAAACCAGACTTCCCGCGGAGCGGAGATATTCCCAAGGCTGGGAAGGAACTGCCTGCCGTTTTTTCTAGACTAGGGTTTTCGGCGTAGCCGGTGCCGGTATCGTGGACGAGGCTGTCGGTGGCCAGGCTTGCTCGCGCTCGTCTTTGAGCGATTCGTCTGAGTGCTGCGAAGCTTTGCAAGGCTTGGGCTCTGACTCCCCCATTTCCGTAACGGATGCCGTTGCTTCGAGGGGGTGCAAAGCTCACGGCGGGCGAGGCTTTGCTGGTGCCCTCGGAGTGGCGCTTGAAAAGCGCCACTCCGCAGAAATTCCGTCGGCGGGTGCGGTCGGCTTATCGCTGCGTGACCTTCAGTCCGCTGGTGAGGGCTTCGACGACGGCCTTGTGGGCGGCATCGACTTCCTCGGCTTTCAGGGTGCGGTCGGCGGCACGGTAGTGCATGCGATAGGCGATCGACTTGCGGTCTGCAGCCAGCTTTTCACCGCTGGGATCCACGAAGACGTCGAAGCATTCGAAGCCCGTCAGGAGCGGCTCCTTCACCTTTGAGGTGAGCACTCGCTCGATTTCGGCATTCGCAAGGGCGGCGGGGGCTTCCATCGCGAAATCGCGGGAAGAGCCCGGGAACTGCGGGAGATCCTCCAGTGTCCCCTTGCCGCCGACGAGCTTGCGCAGCTTCGGCAGATCGAGTTCGGCGACGAAGACCGGACCGGAAGCGTCGAGATCGCGCTGACGGGAGGGCAGTAGCATTGCGAAGGTGCCGAGGTTCTGGCCGTCCGCTTGGATATCGCAAGCTAGGGCGAAGCCCTCGCGCTGGCGCGGGAGGAGCTGCAGGGACGTGGAGGGAACCAGTGCAGCGACAACGGCCTTGAGATCGTAGAGATCCGCAATGGCTTCCGATTGGGCCCAACTGGCGGGGAGGCCGGGGCCGGAAAGCAGGATGCCGAGCGAATCGGACTCGAGGTCCTTCGCCTTGCCACCGCCAGCATTGCGGAAGACGCGGCCGATTTCGAAGAAGCGCAGTGCCTTGGTGCCTTGGCGAATATTCCGCGCGGCGGAGGCGACGAGGCCGGGGACCAGGCTCGGGCGCATCACGGCGTGGTCCTCGCTGAGCGGCAGGCTCACGCGGATGGTGTCGCCGGGCAGAAGAGGCTTGAGCGGCAGGGCATCGATGACCTGTTCGTCGGAGATCAGCTTGATCGTCTGGCACTCGTGGAAGCCGAGGCCGGCGAGACGCTCGCGCAGGCGCATGTCAGCGTCGTAGGCGGCGTCGACAGGGCTGGAAGGTACGAAGGTGCCACTGAAGCGGGAAGGCACGGCATCCAGGCCCTTCACTCGGACGATCTCTTCGACGAGGTCGATGTGGCGTTGCAGATCGGCGCGGAAGGACGGCACGGCCCAGGTTCCATCTGCATTCTTGGAAAGGCCGAGGCGGGTCAGGATCGTTGCAGCTTCATCGTGGCCGATGCTAGCGCCGGTGAGCTGGTCTAGCTTGGCGAGATCAAGAGCCACTGGCTTCGTGAGCACCGGGGCTTCGCCTGCGGCCATCGTGACGGCCTCGGCGGTGCCACCGGCGATCTCAAGGATCAGTTTCACCGCCAGCGCGGAACCGGAGAGCACGCCATCCGGATTCACGCCGCGCTCGAAGCGGTAGGAGGAATCGGAAGAAAGCGCGGTGCGACGGGAGGTGCGGCGGATACGGGACGGAGTGAAATACGCCGACTCCAATAGGATATCGGTGGTGCCTTCGGTCACGCCGCTTTCCGCGCCGCCCATCACGCCGCCGAGGGCGAGAGCATGGCCGGCTTCATCGGAGATCACGCAATCCTCGGCTTGGAGGGGGTAGGTCTGATCGTCGAGTGCGAGGAACTCTTCGCCTTCCTTGGCAGTGCGGATGACGAGCGCGCCTGAAACCTTGGCGGCATCGAAGGCGTGCAGCGGCTGGCCAATTTCGTGCAGCACGAAGTTGGTGATATCGACGATGTTGTTGATTGGACGCAGGCCGATCGACTCGAGGCGCTCGGCAAGCCATGCCGGGCTGTCAGCGACCTTCACGCCGGAGATCTTCACGGCGGTGTAGAACGGGCAGGCATCGCTGGCTTCGATCTTCACGCCGTCTTGCGTGAAGGAGCCGCGTGCCGGGATTTCCAGCGGGGCCAGCGGCACTTCAAGCAGCGTGGCCATTTCACGGGCCATGCCGTAGTGGCTGAGCAGATCGGGACGGTTTGGCGTCACTTCGACTTCGAGAAGCACGTCGTTGTCGAAGAGCTCCTTCACCGGCTTTCCGATCGGTGCATCGTGCGGCAGGATCATCAGGCCGTCTTCCGCATCGACCAAGCCGATCTCGCTGGCCGCGCAGAGCATGCCCTTCGACTCGACACCACGCATCTTCGTCTCGCCGATGGTAAAACCACCGGGCAAGGCAGCGCCCGGGAGCGCGCAAGGAACGCGATCGCCGACCTTGTAGTTCTTCGCACCGCAAACGATCTGACGCAGCGCGCCTTCTCCGGCATCCACCTGTGTGACCTTGAGCTTGTCTGCATTGGGATGCTGGACAGCTTCCTTGATCTCCGCGACGACGACCTTGTCCGAGGACACTCCCTTCACTTCGATGCCTTCGACTTCGACGCCGGCGAAGGTGAGAAGCTTGTCGAGCTCGTCGGGGGTCTTGCCCTTCAGGTCAACGTGAGTCGCGAGCCAGTTCAGCGAAACGTTCATAGCCAAAAAATCTTCCGTGTTTTCCGTGTAATCCGTGGTGCTTCAGCTCAAGCGAACTGCTTCAGGAAGCGCGCGTCGTTCTCGATCAGCAGGCGGATGTCCTTGATGCCCCAGCGGATCATCGCGAGGCGATCGAGGCCCATGCCGAAGGCGAAGCCGGTGACCTTTGCCGGGTCATAGGCGCCATCATTCTTGCGTGAGGCGTTGATGGCCTCGAACACGGCGGGATCCACCATGCCGCAGCCGGCGACCTCGATCCAACGGGGATCCTGGCCCTTCACATGGAGCTTCACATCGATCTCGAAGCTGGGCTCGGTGAAGGGGAAGAAGTGCGGGCGGAAGCGGACCTCCGTTTCGGAGCCGAACATCTCCTGGAAGAAATATTCCAGCGTGCCCTTCAGGTCGCCCAGTGATACATCCTTGTCCACGTAGAGGCCTTCGAGCTGGTTGAAGACAGAAAGGTGGGTCGCATCGATCTCATCGCGGCGATAGGCGGAGCCGGGTGCGATGATGCGGACCGGCGGGACCTGCGATTCCATGGTGCGGACCTGCACGGAGGACGTGTGGGTGCGCAGCAGCTTGCCGGAGTCAAAGTAGAAGGTGTCCTTTTCGTTGCGCGCCGGGTGATCGGCGGGCGTGTTCAGGGCGTCGAAGCAGTGGAATTCGTCTTCGATTTCCGGACCTTCGGCGAGGGCGAAGCCCATGCGACGGAGGATCGAAATCGCTTGGTGGCGGAGAATCGTCAGCGGGTGAAGGGATCCGTGATGCAGCGCGCGGGAGGGCAGGGTGACGTCGATACCTTCGAGCGACTTCTTGTCCGCCGCGTCCTGCAGGCCTTGCTGCTTGCCTTCCAGTGCCGCGGTGATCGCGTTGCGGGCGGTATTGAGTAGCGCGCCCACGGCCGCTTTTTCTTCCTTCGGCACATCGCGCATGCCGGCGGAAACTTCGGTGAGCGTGCCCTTCTTGCCGAGCACAGCGACGCGGGCGTCCTCCAGCGAGCGGGTGTCCGTCGCGGCTTCGATCCGGGCCAATGCCTCGGCCTGAATGGCTTCGATCTGATCCTTCATGGGAAAGCGGGGCGCAGGGATTAGCCGCTGGCGGGGCGAGAGTCAAAGGCTTGTCTTCCGCCAAATCTGCCCAGGAAGGTCTCTGCCGGACAAATCGCTTTCCCCAGGCTACGGATCGGTGGAGCTTCCGCGCCATGAAACGGCGATTTTTCCTTCTGGCGGCGGCATTTCTCGGAGTTTCCCCGGTCTGTCCGGCGGAAGAGAAGGCCCCGGCCGAGGGACAGGAGGGTGGCTGGGTGATGGCCTATTTCCGCCAGCGCTATGAGGGCCGGGTAGAAATCGATGCCCAAGGGAAGGAGCATCAGGTCCCGCTGGCGGACCCGATGGCGGTGGAATACCTGCATCTGGCGATTTCGGCGGATGGTCGCAAGTGGACTCCGCTCAATGAGAACAAGCCGGTCTGGAACCAGCGGCTGCGCGATCCTTTCCTGCGGCGCGGGCCGGATGGGATGTGGCACCTGATGGGCACGGGCGGCGGGAATCTGCGGAAGGCGGAAGAGCGGGGATCCGGCCCGGTCTGTCTGCATGCGGTTTCGAGTGATCTGCTGAAATGGGATCTGGTGGAGGCGTTGCCCCTGATGAAGGGCGTGAAGGACGGAGAGGGCCGTCCGGTCCGGAACATCTGGGCGCCGGAGTGGTTCGCCGACCCAAAGAGCGGAGACACTTTTCTGATCTGGTCCTCGTCCTTTGAGGACGCGGGCTGGAAGAAGAGCCGGCTTTGGTATTCGCGGACGAAGGATTGGAAGACCTTCACTTCTGCAAAGGAGTTCTTCTCGGCGCCTTATTCTGTAATCGATGGGACCCTCCTGCTGGAGGGTGGGAAGTATTATCTCTTCCACAAGGAGGAGGAGTTCACCCGTGAAACCGGGGAACGCCGTGCCATCCGTGTGGCGGTGGCCGATCAGATCGAAGGGCCTTACAAGATCCATGAAGGGCCGCTGAACAAAGGTCAGATCGTTCCGGTGATCACGGAAGGTCCGAGCATCGTGCCGGATCCGAAAGGAGAAGGGTGGCTGCTTTTCTATGACTACTGCATGACGAACCGCTTCGGGCTTTCCTCGTCGAAGGACCTGTTGAATTGGGAGATTGAAGAGAAGGTCGAGTTTCCTGCCGACGCGCGGCATGGCAGTGTCTTCAAGGTGGATGCGAAGGAGTTGGAGGCATTGAAAGCCGCCTTCCCCGGGGAAACGCCATGATCTACTCCTTCCGGGTCGGGACATCCCTGAGTTCTGCCTCGGCTTCAAGGGCCTGAACCAAGCCCTGCATCACGAGGAGGTTGGAGTTCATTTTGGCCTCCAGCTCATCCAAGGAGGTCGGTTCCAAGTGGGTGAAGCCGGATTTTCGCCGGATCCGTGTGGCGGTTTTCACGCCTTCGTCCAGAAGGGTGTGCTGTTCCGCGGTGTTCAGGATGGTGCGGAAGTCTTTCACGAAGAGTGGATCGAGCAGGGGATCTTGGATCGCCGGAAGGGTCAGACCCACGTAATCCGTGGCAACCGGCTCTTCGATATAGGCAACCTGCTCTCCCAAGCGGGAACGGGTGTCTAGATATTCGTTTTCGGGAATCTCGCTTTTGGAGCAGGCGTCGGATGCCAGAAGCAGCTCCATCAAGGGCGCCGGATCCGAGGCCAGTTTTTCGGCGGCACTTCTCCGCATCCCGATGCAGCGGAACATGAAGTCCGCTGCGAGCTTGTCGGCTGCCGCGAGCTGTTCTTGGGAGAGTTTGAGGTCTCCCTGCATGGCGAGGACGTTGTAGAGAGAAAGAGGTCCCTCATTGGAGATCATCAGGGTCTGGAAGATCTCTGCGGACATGCTTGCTTGCCGGATGATGGTGTCGGCCGTGGCGCGGGCCTGATTGGTACGTGGGATGCCGTAGTTCTTCTCCAGTTGCTGGATGGCCAAGCGAGCCGGGCTGAGGTTGCGGGGTCTCTGATCCGCGGCTTGTGAAGGGCCACCCGTGGCTAGAGCGGCGGATGCGACGCTGCCAGAAGATGTCCAACCCGGTTTATCGGCAGTAGAGTGGACCAAGAGGCCGACTCCCAACAGGGCGAGCACGACAAGAGCGGCTGCGGCGTACTTCATGGATAGCAGGAGGGGTAAGAATCCAATGACCGACGTGCCGGCGAGCTTGGCTGCGTTCATCGCGCCGGTGGCGAGCGATGAAGACATCGAAATTCCGGCTTCCGCATCGGTGGCAAGGCCTGCTGCCAGTGCTGTTGCCAGCGCCGCGCTGCCGACTTGAGTGCCAAGCTTCAGCCGCAGGCGGTCCATGGCCCGGTCCACGCGCTTCTGGGCGGCTTCCACTGTGATGGAAAGGGAGGCGGCGATATCCCGCATGCTGAGTACCCGGTAGTGCCGGAGGAGGATAAGCTCTCGGTCTCCTTTCGCGAGGGAAGAGAGGGCTTCGTCCAAGGAGGCCTCGAGGTTCTTCCACAGAGCGAGCGGGGAATCCGTGGAAGAGCTTTCGAGATGATACCTTAGCCGTTCGCGTTTCCTGCATTCCCGCTCGCGGTGGTTCATCAGGTTCTTGGAGTTCAGGATCGCGGTAACGTGGAGCCATCCGGCCAAGGAATCGCGGGTCGAGAGAGAGCCAGCTTTCCGGGCCAAGGTGATGAAGGTCATTTGGGATGCCTCGGAGGCGAGTTGCCTGTCGCCACAGGTCCTCAACGCGGCCTTGTAAACGAGGCCGGCGTAGCGCTCCACGAGGGTTCGGAAGGCTGTTTCGGATTCGTGGATCTGCCATTGGCGGAGCAGATCGGCATCGGAGGATTCGGGCATTGCTTGAAAATGGACTGTTGAGCCAAGGGCCGGATCAGACAGGGAATTTAAACTTTCTCGTCGCGTCCGTGACCACCTCCCTCCTTGCCATCGGCTGCCCGGGCCGTCTGAATCCGCCCCGAAATGGCCCGTCCCGGATTGATTCTCAAGCTCAGCTGCCCTGACCAGCCTGGCATCGTCGCGAAGATTGCGAGTTATGTCGCCGGGCACCGGGGCAACCTGATCGAGTTTGCGCAGTTCACGGACAAGCTCTCCCTGCGCTTTTTCGCGCGATTGGAGATCGAGACCGGGGAACTGGATGTGGACCCGGAGGATTTCATCGAAGGCTTCGGCACGCTCGGACGCTCGATGAAGGCGGTGTGGCACTTCCGCCGCCTGCCTTACAAGATGCGCACGGCGGTGCTGGTGACGAAGACCGACCACTGCCTGAACGAGATCCTGTGGCGCGCGGAGATTGGCGAGATGCCGGTGGAGATCACCTCGATCATCGGCAACCGCGATACCTGCCGTCCGATCGCGGAGCGCGCCGGGATTCCGTTTCATCTGATCGAGATGGATGGCGAGGCCAAGGATGCGGGCTTCAAGAAGATCCGGCAGATCCTGGCGGATGAGAACGTGGAGCTCGCGGTGCTTGCCCGCTTCATGCAGATCATCCCGGATGACTTCTGCCGGGATTTCGCGGGACGGTTGATCAACATCCACCATAGCTTCCTGCCCGCCTTCATTGGAGCGAACCCTTACAAGCAGGCCTACGAGCGCGGGGTGAAGCTGATCGGCGCGACCTGTCACTACGTGACCGCGGATCTGGACGCTGGGCCGATTATCGAGCAGGAGGTCGAACGGGTGCAGCACTTCCACGCACCGAATGACCTCGTCCGCTTGGGGCGGAATTGCGAGCGGATCGCCTTGGCGAAGGGAATTCGTTACCACGTCCATGACCGCACGATCATCGACGGGCATCGGGCGATCGTGTTCCCGGATTGAGGGCCGGGGACCTTTGATATTTCCCGCCTGTTCCGCCTGTTATAACAGGGAAAATAACAGGTGGCGTTCCGGACGGTGCCGGTTTGGCAGTTGACAGGTTTCTTGTGGGGCTGCGTGCGGGACGCTTGGACATTTGCATGGGGCCATCATGGCCCCAAACCTGAGGTGCGATCTACTGCCAGACCGGAGCGGTTTTATGCGGGCTGGGCTTCCGGGCCGGGATTGGCCGCAGCCTTTCTGTCCCGCCGTTTCTTGGCCCGCAGGACGATGCCATCGAACATGAGGTAAACGACCGGGGTGGTGAAGAGGGTCAGCATTTGGCTAAGGGCAAGGCCACCAACGATCGCGTAGCCGAGGGGTTGGCGGAGTTCCGAGCCATCGCCGTGGCCGAGGGCCAGCGGGATGCCGCCGATCATGGCGGCGAGGGTAGTCATGAGAATGGGGCGGAAGCGCTTGATGCAGGCCTCGAAGATCGCCTTTTCCGGCTCCATCCCGTGATCGCGCTCCGCCTCGATGGCGAAGTCGATCATCATGATCGCGTTCTTTTTCACGATGCCGATAAGGAGAAGGATGCCGATGATCGCGATCACGCCGACGTCATGGCCGAAGGCCCAGAGCGTAAGCAGCGCGCCAAGACCGGCGGAGGGCAGCGTGGAGAGAATCGTCAGCGGGTGGATGTAGCTCTCATAGAGCATCCCGAGGATGATGTAGATGGCCACGAGAGCGGCGGCGATCAGGAGGGGCTGTGAGCGCAGGGAGTCCTGGAAGGCCTGAGCAGTGCCTTGGAAGCTGCCGATCACGGTGAGCGGCAGGCCCATTTCCTGGTTCGCTTTCTCCACCGCGGCCACGGCATCGCCGAGTGCGACATTGGGAGCGAGGTTGAAGGAAATCGTAACCGAGGGGTATTTCCCGAGGTGGTTCACCGAGAGTGGCTTGGTGCCGCCGGTGTTGAAGGTGATCAATGAGGAAAGGGGAACCTGGCCGCCGGTGATGGGGGACTTAAGGAAGATCTTGTCGAAGGTCGAGGGATCCTTCTGCAGTTCCGGAGGGACTTCGATGATGACCTTGTACTGGCTGACCTGGGTGTAGAACTGGGTCACCTGACGCTCGCCGAAGGCATTGTAGAGCGCGGAGTTGATGTCCTGGGCGGGGATGCCGAAGCGGCTGGCGGCCTGGCGGTCGATCTCGACATTCAGGGCCGGTGCTGCGGATTCCTGGTCGGAGGTCACATCACGGAGTTCGGGCAACTGCTTCATGCGCTCCATGATCTTCGGAGCCCATTCATTCAGCTCGTCCATGTCGGCATCGCGCAGGGCATACTGGAACTGCGTCTTCGACTGGAAGCCGCCCACGTTCAGGTCCTGCTGTGGCTGGAAGAACATGGTGATGCCCGGCACGCCCGAGGTGGACTTGCGGAGGCGGTTCATCACCTCGCCCACGGGATCGCGCTGGTCGCGTTCCTTCAGCGTGATGAAGAAGCGCGAGCTATTCATCGAGCCGCCGCCGCGGCCGCCGGAGCCGACGCGGTTTTGAAGGCCCTGGACGGCGGGATCGTTCTTGATGATCTCACCAATCTCCGCGACCCGCGCGGTCATGGCTTCGTAGGATATGTCCGGGGAGGCTTCAGCGGTGGCATTCATCAGGCCGGTGTCTTGCGAGGGGAAGAAGCCCTTCGGCATCTTCATGAAGACAAAGGCGGTGAGGCCGACGGTGATGACCAGAGAGAAGAGCGTGGATTTCCGGTGCCGCAGGACGAAGTGCAGCATGGATTCGTAGGTGCGCTCCAAGCCGCCGAAGAATTTCTCCAGCGCGCGTTCGAGTAATGCGAGGGGGGTTTTGCCCTTCGCAGGCTCATGATGGCGCAGGAAGCGCGAACACATCATCGGCACGAAGGTCAGCGAAACGAAGCCGGAGACGAGCACGGCCGCGGTCACGGTGACCGCGAATTCGCGGAACAGACGGCCCACGATGCCGCCCATGAGCAGCACGGGTATGAAGACCGCGATCAGGGAGAAGGTGATCGAAAGGATGGTGAAACCGATTTCCTTCGCGCCCTTCAAGGCCGCATCCATCGGCTTCATCCCGTCCTCGATGTGCCGGTAGATATTCTCCAGCATCACGATGGCGTCATCGATCACGAAGCCGACGGAGATCGTCAGCGCCATCAGCGAGAGATTGTTCAAGCTGAAGCCCAAAGCATACATGATCGCGAAGGTCGCGACGATGGAGATGGGCACCACGGCGCTGGCGATGAGGGTGGCCCGCATGTCCCGCAGGAAGGCGAAGACGACGACGGTCACCAGAACCACGGTCAGCACGAGGTGCATCTCAACCTCCGCCACGGAGGCACGGATGGTGCGGCTGCGATCGCTGAGCAGATCGATCTTCATTGCCGGCGGCATGGAGGCACGCAGCGCTGGCAGCAGGTCATTCACGCGGGCGATGGTGTCGATGACATTGGCATCGGCTTCCTTGCGGATGATGAGACCCACGCCCGGCTGGTTGTTCACCATGGCAGAGGAGCGCGCGGTTTCCGGTCCATCCACGGCCTGGCCCACGTCTCGCACGCGGATCGGAGCACCATTGCGATAGGCGAGGATCAGGTCGTTGTAGGGCTCCGCCTTGAGAAGCTGGTCGTTCGCGTAGATCGAGAAGCTCTGCCGGGGGCCATTGAGCGTGCCCTTTGGGGAGTTGATAGTGGCGGAAGCGATCACGCCGCGCACGTCATCGAGGGTGAGGCCGAGTGCCGCGAGCTTCGCGGGGTCCACCTGCACGCGCACGGCGGGCTTTTGTTCGCCCATCACGTCCACCTGCGCGACGCCGCTGAGCTGGGAGATCTGCTGCGCCACCACGTTCGAGGCATAGTCGCTCACCTGCGTGAGCGGCAGCACGTCGGAGGTGAGGCTGAGGATCAGGATGGGAGCATCAGCCGGATTGACCTTCCGGAAATTGGGCGGGCTAGGAAGATTTGTCGGCAGCTGTCCCCCGGCGGCGCTGATGGCGGCCTGCACTTCCTGTGCGGCGGCATCAATGTTCTTGTTGAGATCAAACTGGATGGTGATCTGAACGTTTCCCAAGCCGCTGGCAGAAGTCATCTGGGTGACTCCGGGAATCAGCGCCAGCTGATTCTCCAACGGAGTGGCCACGGAAGAAGCCATCGTTTCCGGGCTGGCACCGGGCAGGTTCGCCGAGACCTGGATGGTGGGGAATTCCACCTGCGGCAGGGGAGCCACCGCGAGGAAGGGGAAGCAGATGATGCCCGTCAGCAGGATGCCGATCGTGAGCAGCATCGTGGCGATCGGGCGCCGAATGAAGGGTTCCGAGATGCTCATTATCCGGGGTTCTTGCTGGTGATCTTCGCGCCGGGCTTGAGCTTGCTTTGGCCATCGCGCACCACGCGGTCGCCGGGTTGCAGTCCTTCCTCGATCACGGTGAGGTTATCGAGCGTCATGCCCGGTTTCACCTGGCGAGCTTCCACAGTCTGGTCATCCTTCACGAGATAGACGAAAGGCCCTTTCAGGCCGGGCTGGACGACTTCCGGCGGAACGACAATCGCGTCTTTCTTGGTGTCGACGAGCACCCTCGCGTTGAGGTACTGGCCGGGCCAGAGGGTGAAGTCCTTGTTCGGGAAAGATGCCTTGAGGCGGAGTGTCCCGGTGGTGTTGTCGATCTGGTTGTCCACTAGCTTGAGCATGCCTTCGTCGAGGAGAGTGCCCTCGTCATCGGTGGCCTGCACCCGGAGTTCGGCCGCGCCGGGCTTCATGTGCGGGCGCAAGTCAGGCAGGTAGCGCTGGGGAAGGGTGAAGATCACCGAGATGGGCTGCATCTCCGTCACGACCACGAGGCCTTCGGTCTGGCTGCCGGTCACCACGTTCCCGGCATCGACGCGACGGACACCGGTGCGGCCGGAGATCGGGGCGCGGACGGTGGTGAAATCGAGGTCGAGCTGGGCGGCATCGATGGCGGCTTGGTCCGCCTTTACCTGGGCGTCCAGCTGGGCGGCGGAAGCCTCCGCTTGGTCCACCAACTGGCGGCTGATGGCGTTCTCCTTCACCAGGGATTGGGCGCGCGCGAGAGTGGCCTGCGCATTGGCGAGCTGGGCTTCGTCCTGGGCTTTCTTGGCCTTCGCCTGTGCGAGGATGGATTCGAAGGGGCGGGGATCGATTTTCGCGAGGACATCGCCCTCCTTCACCATGGAGCCTTCGGTGAAACTGACGCTTTCCAAGGTGCCACCGACGCGGGGGCGGACGGTCACGGTATTGGCGGCTTGGACATTGCCGATGCCTTCCAGCCAGACGGGCAGGTCCTCGCTGGTGACTTCCGCGATCACCACGGGCACCTCTTGCGGGCCGCGCTGGCCCTGTGCCGCGCCTTTGGCGGCCGAGTTCACGCGATTCCGCACGACGTAGGCGGATGCCGCGGACAGGCCCAGCAGGGCGATCAGAAACCAAGAGACTTTCTTCATGAACAGGGAAGCTTACGGATGGACAAAGGCATCGATAGCACGGGAACCGGCCGGATGCGTGTCGGGTTGCTGGGTTTATCGTCGCGAATTGTCGCAACACGGAAAGTGCCGACACAATTTGCGACAATTTTTTGCACGCTCCTGAGGATCAAGCTGCGATGGTAGCTCCGACGAGGAATGGAGCCGACTCCGCACATCGCCGTGGTGGACGACCACCGGGAAATCCGTGAGCTGCTGGTGCGCTATCTGGGCCAGCACGGCTACCGGGTGAGCGCTGCTGGGAGCGCAGCGGAATTCCGCGCCCAGATGGAGCGGGGAGAGGTGCCGGATCTGGCGGTGCTGGACATCATGATGCCGGGGGAGGACGGGCTTTCGCTATGCCGCCACCTGCGGTCCACGAGTCCGCTGCCGGTGATATTCCTGACCGCGATGGCCGAGGATACAGAGCGGATCGTGGGGCTGGAGCTCGGGGCGGACGACTATTTGGTGAAGCCCTTCAATCCCCGGGAGCTGCTGGCCCGGATCCGTGCGGTACTGCGCCGCTCGAGCGGGGGCGCGACGAAGGAGGAGCCGCTCGCGAAGGGAAGCAGCGTGAAGTTTGGCGACAAGGTCTTCGACATGACCCGGCATGAGGTCACGGGCCCCGACGGGGTGGCCGTGCCGCTGAGCACGGCGGAGTATCGCTTGCTCTGTGTCTTTCTGGAGCATGCGGGAAAGGTGCTCAGCCGGGATTCCTTGCTAGACCTGACCAGTGGTCGTGAGGCGGAGGTCTGGGATCGCAGCATCGACAACCAGGTCAGCCGCTTACGAAGGAAGATCGAGGAGGATCCGAAGAATCCGATGCTGATCAAAACCTATTGGGGCGATGGCTATTGCTTCACTGGAAAGGTGACACCGGCATGAAGCGCTTCTGGATGCGAAGCCTGACCGGGCAGTGGATCACACTGATGCTGCTGGCGCTGGCGCTTTCGCAGGTGCTGTTCCTAGCCATTTATCGGGGGGATCAATTGCGGACAGTCTTCCTTTTGCGGCGAGATGAGTTTTTGGCGCGGGCGGCCTCGGTGGCGCGCTTGCTGGATGCCGCGGAGCCGACCTTGCATCCGGGGATTCTGGATGCCGCGAATACGGTGGCGGTCCGCTATTGGGTAGGAAGCCGGCCGGAGGGGGATCCGCTGGCTTGGGAGGAACAGGCACGTGCGAGGCTGATGGAGTCGACGCGTCCGCCACCGGCCGATGATCTGCCGCTGCAGGCCGGGGTGAAGTGGGAAACGCTGCCGCTCGAGGAGTGGAAGGGTGGCTCGCCCGCAATGCTGGTGCATCTGCCGGATTGGAATGGTTTCGGACTCGCAACGGAGATCGGCGAGGGAAGATGGCTGAACGCGGTCTATGCGAAGCCGGGTTCTCCGGTGGGGCCACCGGGGTCCTATTATGTGTCGATGGCGATCACCGCGGTGCTTCTTTGCGTGGTGACTGCCCTGATTGCTAACCGGGTTGGCAGGCCATTGCGCCGTCTCACCGATGCGGCGGAGAAGCTCGGGCGCGGGGAAGAGACCGATCCGCTGCCGGAGGATGGGGCTGATGACATCCGGCGCACGGCCACGGCTTTCAACCGGATGCAATCGCGGCTGAAGCGCTATGTGGAGGATCGCACGGGGATGATGGCGGCGATCAGCCATGACCTGCGGACGCCGATCACTTCGCTGCGGTTGCAGGCGGAGTTCGTGAGTGATGATGAGACGCGCGACAAGCTGGTGGCGACGCTGGATGAGATGAAGGCGATCACGGAAGCGAGCCTCGCCTTTGCCCGTGAGGAAGCGGCGTCGGAAGCGACGCGCTCGGTGGACATGGAGGCTTTGTTGGAGAGCCTCTGCGAAGATCTTTCGCAGCTAGGCTGGGAGGTGGAATTTGTCGGAAGCGAGGCGATGCCCTGGCGCTGCAGACCGGATTCGCTGCGTCGTGCCCTCAGGAACGTGATCGAGAACGCCGTGCGTTACGGGGGCGAGGCGACGGTAAGCATGAAGCTTGGTGCGAACGCGCTGGAGATCTTCGTGGATGACGATGGTCCGGGGATTTCCGAGGCGGATCGGGAGCGGGTGTTTGCGCCCTTTGTGAGATTGGAGAGTTCCCGGAACCGGGCGACGGGCGGGACAGGGCTTGGCTTGCCGATCGCGCGGACGATCCTGCGGAATCACGGGGGGGATTTGGTGTTGGCGAACCGGAAGGAGGGAGGGCTGAGAGCGGTCCTGCATTTGCCGCGGGATTGAGGCTCGCCTCCTACCATGGCCCGGCATTCCTGCGACTGCGGCCGAACAAACAAAAAAGCCGCCCGGCATGACACCGGACGGCTTTTTCAAATGAGGTCTGGTCCTTTCGGAATCAGGCGGCTGCCTTCTTCTCGAGGGCGGCCTTCGCTTGGGCGATGATCGCGGAGAACGCGGCTGCGTCCTTGACGGCGATGTCCGCGAGGATCTTGCGGTCGGCTTCGATGCCGGCTGCATTGAGACCCTCAATGAAGCGGGAGTAGGTCAGGCCTTCGTTGCGGGTCGCAGCGCTGATACGCTGGATCCAGAGACGACGGAACTGGCCCTTCCGCTTCTTGCGGTCGCGGTATTCGTAGGTCATCGCCTTCCGGACCGCGTCCTTCGCGTAGCGGAAGAGCTTCGAGCGGAATCCGCGGAAGCCCTTGGCGCGATGAAGGACACGCTTGCGACGGGCGCGGGAAGCCGGGCTGTTGGTTGCGCGTGGCATTGTATCGTTTCGGGTCGGACAGGCCGTTGGTTATTCTTTCCTCCCTCAGTCTCGCTTGTCCGGTGGTACCCTTGCGGGTCAGGCTGAGATGGAGGCCGTCCGAGGCGCGGACGGGGGCGCGGTTTGTTGCTTCAGCTTAATGGAACGGAAGGTTTTCCTTCACGTTCTTGATGTCGGCATCGGACACAAGTGCGGCGCTGGTAAGGCTCCGCTTGCGCTTACGGTTCTTGCATTGGAGCAAGTGCCGGGCGCCTTGCTTCCGGCGCAGAACCTTACCGGTTCCTGTCACCTTGAATCGCTTGGCAACAGCCTTTCGAGTCTTTGCTTTTCCTGAGACGCGTGGCATGGGGCGGCGAAACTAGGGGTCGGGCCCGGCTTGGCAAGGCAAAAGTAGCTCGCGGCGGGGAAAAGCGGCTCGCGGGCCCGCGCTCGCATGAACAGTATCCGGGGCTTGACCGGGATGGGAAGTCCCGGGTTTCCTCCGCGCCGTGGATTCGGTCACGCAGGCGGCGCTGGGCGCGGTGATGGGGGAGCTGGTGCTGGGGCGCCAGCTCGGGCGGCGTGCGATCGGGTGGGGAGCGCTCTTCGGAACGCTGCCGGATCTGGACGTGATTTTTTCCCCGGTGCTGGATACCGCCCGGACCCTCGCCTTCCACCGGGGCATTTCGCACTCGATCCTGCTGATGGTGGTGGTCTCGGTCTGGTTGGCCAAGCCGCTGGCCCGGCGCTGGAAGAAGGACAAGGTGACGCCGCAGCGGGCCGGGCTCTTCGTCTTTCTGGCGTGGAGCACCCACGTGCTGATCGATGTTTTCACGACCTACGGGACGAAGGTTTTTTCACCCTTTTCGGGGTATCCGGCCTCGTTCGACAACCTGTTCATCATCGATCCGGTTTTCACGATCCCGCTGGTGGTGGCGGTGGTGATCGGGCTCTTCGTGAAGCCGAAGGAGTGGAAAAAGGGCAAGGGGCTGCGCTCCGCTTGGTGGTGTCTGGGGGTGAGTTGCTTCTACGTGGGGCTGAGTTTTTGGGCGAAATACGCGGTCGGGAAGTCGATCGAGGGGGATCTCGCGCGGCGCGGGGTGGCGTGGCAGCGGAAGATGGAAGCGCCTACGCCCTTCAACATCATTCTATGGCGGGCCGTGATCGAGCGTCCGGGGGAATTCTGGATCGGGTATCGTTCGATCTTTGATTCCTCCGAAGTTCCGGTGCGCTGGATCGTGGTGCCGAAGGGCGAGGATGCCATGGCGACGCATAAGGAGCAGCGCGAGGTGAGGACGGTGCTGAATTTCTCAAAGGGTTGGTGGATTGCGCGGAAAGTGCCCGGGGGCGTGTGGATCGCGGATCTGCGTTTCGGCGAAGGGCGGGCTTGGGATGACAAGGGTTTGGCGCTGCGTCCGCGGTTTGCGTGGAATTTCCAGGCGGAAGATCAGAAGGACCGCCTCCATTTCCGGAGTCCGGATGCGCGTGGTGGCTCCGAGATGCTGCGACGGATGGTGCGCCGGGCGATGGGTGAGACGGCGGCGTGGGAGAGCTCCACGGATGCCGGCCCACGCTTGATCGGAAACCCGGGACAGGCCGCAGTTTATGATCCGACGGCGGGTGCGGGGCTGCAGGAATACCTAGCAGAGCATCGCTGAGGCGGTGACGAAATGGGCACCCGGACTGTTTGGTCTTAGGGATTGATGCGCCGGACGATCCTGGCGATTTTATCCTCTGATGAAAGACGTCTGTTTCTCCCCGATTTCCCGCAGGCGCTTTCTAGCTGCGGGCGGTGCTTGGCTGGGTGCCGGTCTGTTTGCCGATGCTGCGGCGGAGCGCCGAGGGAAGACGGTATCGATCCTGCATACCACCGACCTGCACGGGCACATCCTGCCGACGGTGACCTATGACGGGCTGGGTGATGTCGGGGGGCTTGCGCGCTGTGCGACGCAGATCCGGCGCTGGCGGAAGGAGTTTCCGGATTCGCTGCTGGTGGATATCGGCGACGTTTATCAGGGGACGGCCGTGGGCCTGAACAGCGGCGGCAAGCTGATGATCGAGCTCTTCAACAAGCTGGGCTATGATGCCTGGGTCTTGGGGAACCACGACTTCGATTGGGGGCGTGAGATTCTGGAAGGGGCGCTCGCGCTTTCGACACCCGGTGTTCTAACAGGAAATCTCCGCGTGGATGGGAAGGCGGCGGGCGACGCCGCGGGCGTCTGGCAGAAGGTGAAGCCGTGGGCGATCCGTGAAGTGGGTGGCTTTCGCATCGGACTGGTGGGCGTGATTACGCCGGGTCTGCCTTTCTGGCTCACGCCGAAGACCCTTGGAGGAGTGGAAGCGCTCAATCCGGTGGAATCCCTCCGCCGCAGCGTGGCAGAGATGAAGGCGGAGGGAGTGGATGCGATCGTGGTGCTGGGTCACATGGGCTGGCGTGCTCAGGATGACTTTGCCAATCCGATCCGTGAGATGCTTGGCGCGGTGGAAGGAGTGGATGTTTATTTGGCCGGGCATTCTCACCAGGATCAGCCGTCGTGGATGACGGGGCGGGTGCTGTGCTCGCAGGCGAACTACTATGGCATCCACTGCGGTCGCGTGGATCTGACCTTTGATCTGGAAAGCCGCAAGCTGATCGATCGCCGGGCATTCACGGTGTTGATGGATTCGCGCTTTGACTTCGATCCGCTGGTAATCGAGGTGGCGAAGCCGGAACTCGCGAAAGCGGATGAGCAGATGAAGCGGAAGGTGTGCACGGTGAAGGCGGAGATTCCAGCCGTCGGCGTGGCTTCCTTGCTCTGTGCTGCCTTCGCCACCGCGCTGCAAAAAAACGGAACTACGGTGGATGGCGTATTTCACGGAACCTTTGGCAGGGATCCGATTGAAGCCGGGGAGAAGACGGTCGAGGATATCTGGAAGATCTTGCCGTATGAAAATGGCCTCGTCGTTGCGGATCTCACCGCGGCGGAGTTGGTGGAGATCGTCGCGGAGGATGGTGGCAGCCGTTTGCTGTGGCCCTTCGAGATCGAGCTTGATGGCGGAAAGGCGAAGCGCTTCACCCTGAAGGGCGAGTTGGTTGATGGCTCGAAGCGCTATCGGGTCGCGTTCAATACCTATGACGGCCAGTCCGGCGGCAGGCGCTTGATGAAGCTGAATGAGATCCTACTGAGGCCCGAGAGCAAGCGACAGGAGATCGATCTGGGGACGAGGCAGGCGCTGATCGACTACCTTTTGGACAAGGGAGAGATTTGATCCTTTCGAGCGGTAGCGAAGCAGCGTTCCGCTTCCGATCTGCCGTCATCGCTGCGTCAATGCTACTTCGGCACGTGGGGCTCGAAGGTCATGGCGCGCTCGTGCTCGCGGGCCTTGGCGGTGCGCCGGGCTTCCTTGAAGAAGTGTTCCTGGGCGCGGAACTTCTTTTCGCCCGCGGCGGCCTTCAGGCGCTCGGAGGAGCCATCGGGCAGGATCTTGGAGGCTTGGGTGTTGTCTTGGAAAAAGGCCTCGAGGATGCGAAGCAGGCGGCGACGGGCGCGGCTGTCTTCGATCGGGATCATGAGCTCGACGCGGCGGTCAAGGTTGCGTCCCATCCAGTCGGCGGAGGCGATGAAGATATCCGGGTCGCCGCCCTGATGGAAATAGAAGATCCGCGCGTGTTCCAGGAAGCGGTCAATCACCGAGACGACGCGGATGTGCTTCGAGTGTCTGGCGTCGCCGGTCTTCAGGCAGCAGATGCCGCGGACATTGAGGTTGATTTCCACACCGGCCTTCGAGGCTTGATAGAGAGCGGCGATGATCTCCGGATCCTGCAGGGAGTTCACCTTGGCGAGGATGCGTGCGGGCTCGCCTTGGCGGGCGCGCTCGGCTTCCGAAGCGATGAGCTCAAGAAGGCGCGGCTTCATCGCGGTAGGCGCGGGGACGAGCCGCTGGAAGCGGAGGAGCTTCGAGCGACCGGTGACCGCATTGAAGAAGAGGGATGCATCCGAGCCGTATTCGGGGCGGCAGGTCAGGAGGGAGATGTCGGTGTAGAGCTTCGCGGTGCTCTCGTTGTAGTTGCCCGTGCCGAGGTGGACGTAGCGGCGCAGGCGGCCGTCCTCGCGTCGGACGACAAGGCAGATCTTCGCGTGGGTCTTGAGGCCCTTCACGCCGTAAACGATCTGGGCGCCGGCGCGCTGGAGTTCTTCCGCGCGGAGCAGGTTACGGGCCTCGTCGAAGCGGGCCTTGAGTTCGACCAGCACGGTCACGGTTTTGCCGTTTTCCGCGGCGCGGATCAGGGCATCGATGATCCGGGATTGGCGTGCGGTGCGGTAGAGCACCTGCTTGATCGAGACGACCTGTGGATCGTCAGCAGCCTCTTCGATCAGGCGCATCACCGGCTCGAAACTTTCGTAAGGCTGATGCAGTAGCACATCGCGACGGCTGATTGCTTCGAAGATCGAATCTCCCGGTGCAAGCTCCGGAGAAGGCTGAGAGGGCCAATCCTCATCGCGCAGCTGGTCGAAGCCGGGAAGGAAGGCGAGATCCATGAAGCCGGCCAAAGCCAGAGGACCGGCGAAGCGATAGGTCTCGTTGCTGGTGGCACCGCAGACTTCTTGGATCACCTTTGCGAGATCGCGGGGCAGGCTGGAGGGGAGCTCCAAGCGAACGGTGCCGGAAAGCTTGCGGGCCGCGAGGACTTCTTCCATCTCGCCGGCAAGGTCGCTGGCATCGTCTTCCTGCACGGCGATATCGCCGTTTCGCGTCACGCGGAAACAGGTGGTGGCCTCGACATCTTCGCCTGGGAAGAGCTCTTCGGCATGAAGTGCCACGACGTCCTCCACGAGGACGAAGGCCACGCCGTCCCCGACTTCGCTGACCGGGATGCGCCGGGCCACGCCGTCCGGGATCGGGATTAGCACGTGGCGGATCGCTCCGGTTTCCGTATCCTTCACCCGGCAGGTGACGATCAATTGTAGCGCAGGAACCAGCGGCGGTTCTTCACCCGCGACGACTGCCAGGGGTGTGAGCAGCGGTGAGATCTGGTCGTGGAATGCCGCAGCCACCTGGTCATACTGCGTCGGGGTCAGGCCCTTGGTGGAAAGCAGCCGGATCCCCGCACTCCGCAGGCCCTTGGTGAGATCCTCGGCGAAGAGATGATACTGATCCTCCACCATTTTTTGCACCCGGCGGCGGATGGCGGTCAGTTGCTGGGTGGGCGTCATGCCCGACGGGTCCGGATTTTTCCGGCCGCTGCGCTGGAGGAGCATCAGGCTTCCCACACGGACTTGGAAAAACTCATCGAGATTCGAGGCCGTGATTGCCAGGAACTTCACACGCTCCAAGAGCGGCAAATCGCTTCGCAGGGCTTCGTTCAATACCCGCTGGTTGAATTCCAGCCAGGAGAGCTCGCGGTTGATGAAGGGAAGCGACATGGACTAAGGAGTAAGAAAGGTAAAGATGCGGTGGTGACTCAGCCCGCGTCGTCGATCACGACTTCGAGGCCGAAGACCTGCTCGAAAAGATCGGCCTTCGAGGCCATCGCCAGCCGTTCCACGGCGGCGTCCGTGACACCGGGGAGGACGAGGCGCAACCGCCGCTCGTCGCGGCGGATCAGGATTTCGTGGACGCGCTGGTCGTGAGTGCGCTCAAGCGCATCGGCCACGCGGAGAAGAGCGGAGAGCTTTGCCACGCGGATGCGGTCGACGGTGTCGAGATCACGGTAGTTCGGGTGATCGATGCGCGGTCCCGAGTGGCGATGATAGCGCGCAACCATGGCGATCATCGTGATATCGAGCCGGTCGAGCCCGAAGATCTCGCTATTCAGGATGATATACTCGGAGTGCTTGTGGTGAGCGCGGGGGCTAACGAAGGTGCCGACCTCGTGAAGGATCGCCGCGACCTGGAGAAGCATGGCATCGTGTTTGGTCATGCCGTGAAGATCCTGCAGCTCGGTGAAGAGATGATGGCAGATCCGGGCGACATGTTCCCCGTGGCGGGGATCCGACTGGTAACGCAGCGCCAGAATCCGCGCGGAACGCAGCACTTCCTGGTCGAGGGTCCCCGCCAAGCTTCCAGAGACGAGGAGGTCCTGTAGGATTCCTTGCTCGTAATCGCTGATGGGAATGTGAATTTCCTTCAGGTCGAAGGTTTCCGCGATGGCGAGGTTCGTCTCCAGTGCTGGCAGGAGCGCTTCGGAAGTCTGATAGTCGATTTGGAAGCGGGTGACCAGGTCGAGCTCGCTCATTTGCGAGGCTTCGACCGCGGCTTTCTTCAGTGCCTTGGTGGAGCAGGTGCCGGAGCCCTTCGAGAGGTCGCGAGCGATCTGTTGGATCTCGTAGCCGATCACCACCAGCGCATCCAGCTTCACATCGTGATAGTCGAAGCGCATCTGGGCGAGATTGCCGGAGGTGTGCTCGCGGATCACGCGTAGCATGGAGGTGCCTTCGGCGTGGGAGCCTTCCGTGGCCTCGCGGGTCCGGTGGGTTCCCAAGCGGTAGCTCGTATAGCGGGTGATAGCACCTTCCTGGAAGAGCAGGGCGCGGGTATTTCCCGGGCCGACGTGCACGACCAAGGTGCAGCGCCGCTTCATCGCTGGCGTATCCTTCAGCCGGCGGCGGGTCTTCAGATAGATGAGGCGGGTCATCTCGCCGTCGTCGATCGGATTGATCGAGAGGCCGCAGGCGATCCGGATGCGGTTGAGGAAAATGTCGTGGTTGGTCGCCTCCACCAGGATGTTGGTCGCTACGGCCCGGGTGATGTTTTGTCCGTCCGCGCCGTACTCCGCCAAGGCATTCTGATAGTCTTTCAGGATGCCCACGATACGTTCCGTGGTCTCCGCGCTGACCACGCCGTGGCGAAAGACATCGCGCGCCAAAGGGGCAGGTTGCTCAAGGAAATCGACGGCGCGGTAACTGCCATCCGGTTGCTTTTCCGCGATGAGCAGCGAAACCGCGCTGGCCCCGACGTGAATCGCGGTGGCGAGAAGGCCGGTGGCTTCGGCAGGCGGAGCGGATGACATTGCCTGAAGACAGCGCGGGAGGGCACTGCTTTCAATGACGAATGTGTGACGGACCCGCGCGAGCCGGACTCCATGCTTGCAAGCGTGCCCGACCGAGGGAACCATAGCTTCCGATGAAAATCGGTGAGGCCATCAAGAAATACCGGGTGAGGCCGGGGGA
This sequence comes from Luteolibacter luteus, assembly GCF_012913485.1. GTDB lineage: Bacteria > Verrucomicrobiota > Verrucomicrobiia > Verrucomicrobiales > Akkermansiaceae > Haloferula > Haloferula lutea. The sequence continues at coordinate 4,236,174 of NZ_CP051774.1, forward strand.
AAAGGTGGACTTCCGCACCATCGACGCCAGCGACTGCTCGCTGTTCGCGAATGGCGGGAAAGTGGAGTCCCAAGCGGTTTTCGATGAGCTCCGGGACGAGTTGCAGGCGCTCCAAAAAGTTCTCTACGCCCAGAACAAGCACCGCATCCTGATCGTCCTTCAGGCGATGGATACCGGGGGCAAAGACGGCTGCGTGAAGCATGTGTTTTCCCGTGTGGATCCGCAGGGGGTCAGCGTGAAAGCCTTCAAAAAGCCGACGGAGGAGGAACTGGGGCACGATTTTCTCTGGCGAGTGCATCCCCACGTGCCGGGAAACGGCCAGATCGTGATTTTCAATCGCAGTCACTACGAGGACATCCTTGCAGTCCGGGTGAAGAAGCTTTTCGGGGACGAAGTATGGAAGCGCCGCTACCGCCACGTGGTCGAATTCGAGCGCATGCTGGCGGAGGAGGGGACGACCATCATCAAGATGTACCTCCACATCTCCAAGGATGAGCAGAAGCGCCGTCTGGAGTCCCGTCTGGCCAACCCGGCGAAGCACTGGAAATTCAACCCGGATGATCTTTCCGACCGCGCCCGCTGGGATGACTTTCAGAGGGCCTATGAGGACCTGATCGAGAAAACGAGCACGGACCAAGCTCCTTGGTTCATCGTCCCGGGTGACCGGAAGTGGTACCGGAATCTCGTCGTCGCCCGCATCATGGTGGATACCTTGCGGAGCCTGAAGATGGATTTTCCCAAGCCTGCTTGGGATGCCTCCGGTGTGAAAATCGTTTGAGCCGTGATGAAGGGTGTGGCGTATGTGTTAGGCGTGGCCCTTTGTGGAGGGCTTACAGGTTGCGGCTTGTTCAAGAAGGAGCCTGAGGAGCAGCTGGATCCTTACCGGTCAATCGCTTCGGAGCAGATCAACGCGGTTCTCTACACCAACAAGTCTCCGGAGAAGATCCTGAAGAAGCTTGCCGAGATGGGCGTGGTCAAAGGTCGACTCTTCGGGGAATTCAAGTCCACTACGAAGATCGACGATTGGTTCGCCGACGATCGCGACGACGGCACCGTGCGCTACACCTCGCTCACCTGCGGGCTTTCGCCGGTGGTGGATGACGCGGGGATCATGACCGCCTTCTACCGGAACCGGAAATTCTACGAGGAGAAGCCCTATCCCGAGATTCCGCTTTCGCCGGAGCTGCAGGGGAAGGAGTAGTTCAGCGCTTGGCGTCGTTTTCCGCCTTTGATGCTTTGCGGGCTTCGGCCACGAAGTGATTGCAAGCCTCCCGGCAGAGCAGGGGAATGGCGGCTTGTCGATCGAATGCACCCACCACACCATCAAAGCGGCTTGCTTCGCTGTCTTCCAGAGGTGTGTTCGAATCGATCTGCCAGAGAATCTTTTTAACGCAGCAGTTGCTCGGGCCGCAGACTTCACGGACCAGTTTTTGGGCTCCGGCGTCGCCGAGATTTCGAGCGAAGCGATACATCCCCGTCTGTCGGTTCAGCTTGTCGCGCAGATGCTCGATTTTCAGATGATCGTCCTTGTCGGCCATCCATAAACCGACCCCCGCAGGATAGAAGAGGTCCAGTGCTTGCTTCAGTTCGTCCGCGGAAGAGAGCCGGAGGATCCAGCCCCGCTTGAGGGAGAGTTCGCTCTTCGTGAAGCGATAGTGTCCGTCTTCCGCCCAGGTCGAGATGTCCCGCGCTGCGGCGGCACCATTGTGGATCTCTAACGAATGGGGGTCGGCCGCTTCGTCCTCAATGTGGCACAAGGCATAGGCTGCGCCCGCAAGATCGGGGCGGATGGAAACCTGACCGATGCGGCGGATGCCGGCGGCGATGGCTTGGGAAAGTCGCTCAGCGAGTTTCATGAAGTCTGGCGTCAAAGTCGGCGATCTGGTCGAGGATCACATCGGCGATGTGGCGTTCGGTGCCAATGGCAGAGGAATAGTAGAGCGTCTTGCCGCGAAGATGGTGGGGATTGTGGCGGAAGACCTCGCGCTGGCTGGCGGCTTCGCCGGGCTCTGTTTCGATTCCTAACAGCACCGGGATGTCCTGGTAGCTGTGAAGGCCGTCGGCAATAAAGAAGGGAACGACGATGACGTTCGGAGTGGTGGCGAGCTTGTCCCACTCCGCGATGAAGGGTTGTTCCTCCATGAACGCATCCAGCACTTCGGCATAGCCCGCCCCGGAGGCCTTGATGTGCTCGACCTGATCGCGGATCGCCTTGGTTGAATTCTGGTTTAAGCCGGTGCCGTGGCCCACGATGAAAAGGGTGGTCTCCGCGGGATTCGCGTCCGGAGCGACTTCCTTGGCGCGCTGGAGCAGGAGACCGGTCATGGAAGAGTGGACGCCGACCGGCAGGGTGTAGTGCCAGGTCTTTCCTGCCCGCCGCGTGGTGGGTCCTTCGAGCTGCAGCTCGCGGGGGATCACGTCCTGTGTGAAGTAGCCTTCACTGATAAAATCCGGGACCACGTAGATCTCCTCGGCATCGATCATGTAGCCAGCTTCGCGCATGGAAGGTTCTTCCTTCCAGAAGCAGCAGTGGACCTCGCCGAAAAGACCGCGGTTCCGGATTTCGTCGGCATGCTCGAAGTAGGGCGTGGACGAATCCGGATTTTCGGTCGAGCCGTGGCCCACGATGAGGAGGGCGGCGTGCGGCTTGGGCGTGAAAGGCATGCCCGAAGGTGCGTGGCGGAGCCGGGGATGCAAGGGTTTGCTTCGCGTCCCGCGCTGTGCCAGCAATCGCCCGTGCTCGCGTTTCTCCGGCTCTGGATCGACCCCGTCGCCCGCGATGGGCCGGAAAACATGGCGGTGGATGAGTGGCTGGCCGAGACTGCGGATGTGCCGGTCCTGCGCTCCTACCGGTGGAAGCCGGGGTGGGGGAGCTTCGGTTATTTCGTGAAAGCGGGGGATTTGCCGGACCATGGCCTGAAATGGGTCAGGCGCTGGACCGGTGGGGGGATCGTCGACCACCGGGAGGACTGGACTTATACGGTTTTTGTCCCGCGGGGGCATTCGCTTGCGGAGGCTCGCGGGGCGGAGAGCTATCGGGTGATCCATTCCGCCGTCGTGGCCGGGCTGCTGGAGGCGGGGAAGGAAGCTCTGCTGGCCGGTCCTGCGGCTGCCGCGGCGGGCGGGGAGTGCTTTATCCAAGCGGTGGAGCACGACGTTCTCGACGCTACAGGGCGGAAAATCGCGGGCGCGGGGCAGCGGAGGAGCGTGCGGGGCTTGCTCCATCAAGGGTCGGTGGCGGTCGAAAGCTCGCTAGAGCGGGCGCTTGCGAGCGCACTGGCGGAGAAGGTGGAAGAAAATCCGTATTTTCCGGATCCCGGGACGCTGGCAGCGAAGGTGGCGGGGCGCTACGGCATGGAGAATTGGGCGAATCGGCGGTAGTTGGTGAAGGAAAGCGGTGCATCGGTGCCTTTCCTCTTGCATGCCGCGGCTCGCTTGCAGATGGTCCCGCCCGTCCGGGGCGTAGCTCAGCCTGGTAGAGCGCCTGCTTTGGGAGCAGGATGTCGTCAGTTCGAATCTGGCCGCCCCGACCACTTCTTTCCGGTATCTCCGGAAATGGAAAAGGCAGGATGGTGAAAATCATCCTGCCTTTCTGTTGGTCACCTGAAGGAGAGGGGCCTCCGTCTTCAAGGTTTAGCTTTCCTTGCGGCGGCCCGAGCCGGCTTTTCGCTGCCGAAGCGATCAGGGTCGGCGGATTCGGGAAGCTTGTAGGCGGTCTCGCGCTTGAGTTCTTCCAAGCGGGTTTCCAGCCGCTGGCGAAGACCGGTCTTCTCCGAGTTGGCGTAGTGGTTGGCCAGTTCGTAGGGATCCTCCCTTACCTCGAAGAGCTGATTCCAGGCGTCGCGGCCAGGATAAGTCACCAGCTTCTCGTTCTCGGTGCGGATGGCGACGACAGGCGGGTTCCTGAAGTTCCGCTCGTAGAAGTATTCGTAGAGGAAGTCTTTACGCCACGTGTCCGGCTTGTTGCCTTCCAGAAGGGGCTTGAGACTTTTCCCTTGGAACGAGGATGGAACCGGAAGTCCGGCGAGATCGACAATCGTTGGCGCGAGGTCGATGTTCAGAACGATGGGCTGAACTGCCGACTTCGTCTCGTCGTGGAAGGGTGAGCGGACCAAAAGCGGCAGGCGTAGGGCTTCCTCATAAGCGGAGCGCTTGTCGCCTAGTCCGTGTTCGCCAAGGTAGTAACCGTTGTCACTGGTGAAGATGACGATCGTGTTTTTGTCCAAGCCCAGGGCGTCGACTTCATCAAGGAGCCGGCCGAGACTGCGGTCCGCGCTGGTGAGGGTCCGGAAATAATCCAGCAGCTTCGGGTTCCCGGGATTGTCCCTAGCCGGGCTGGCTTTCTTTTCCGGAAGGAAGGGGGCGTATGCTCCAAGGTTTGGAACCGGCCTGACCTTGTCTCCGCTGTAGCTGCTCTTGTGATCCGGATGCGGCTCGCGCGGGCCGTGCACGGACTTGAAGCCAACGGTGAGCAGGAAAGGCCGTTCCTTGTTCTCGCGCAGGAAATCGATGGCGAAATCGGCCGAGGCGTCGTCGATCCATTTGTCAGCGACAATGTCTTTCCTCTCTCCATCCTTGCGGACGATCACGGGGCAATTGAAGAATTTACCTTGGCCCCGGAAACTGGCGGAGAAATCGAATCCTGGCCGCTGATCCTCATTTCCCATGTGCCATTTTCCGACGTAGCCGGTGCGGTAGCCGTTCTTCTGCAGAACGGTTGCATAGGTAGTGGCTCCCGAAGGAAAGGGTGAGTGATTGTTCGTTACCCCGTGGGTGTGGGTGTATTGGCCGGTGAGGAAGCTGGCGCGGCTGGGGGAGCAAAGCGAGGTGGTGCAGAAGGCGTTCCGGAAGGAGGCCGACTGCCCTTTCAGCCGATCGAGTGCCGGTGTATCGAGCCAAGGGAAGCGGGCGTTGTCGCCTTGTTCCTTCTGGACCGCGGCGATGGCATCCCAGCGCTGGTCATCGGTGATGATGAAGAGGAAATTCGGCCGCTTTTCCTCCGCGAAGGAAGCCAGCGTGGAAGCGAGCAGGACGAGGAGCGGAAATTTCATGAGGTCTTCTTCTTGCCGAGGGTGATTTGGACGGAGCGGAGGGTGCCCTGGAAGGGGGCTGCGGTTTCGTAGGGGCCGACTGCGGGGCCGCCGTCGTCACCGACGGTGAGGCCGTCGATGGGGTTGGTGCCGATCAGGCCTTTGCGAGTCGCGCTAGCTTCCTTACCGCCGGCGGAGAGGGTGACCTTGCCATCGCGGGTGAGCGTGGCCTTTGCTTGGACGGCTCCTTCAAAGGGACCGGGAAGGTCCACGCGGGTGGTATCGCCTGCGCTGCGAAGGAAGAAGACCAGCTTGCCCTCGAGGATGGAGAGGGAGAGGCCGTGAAGCGTTCCTCCTTGGGCGAGAATCACGCCATCGCCCTTCGGTGCATCGAAGTCCGCGGTCAAGGTGATCGCGCGATTGCGGAGATCGGGTGCCTCATCGCCTTCGAGGTGGTCCCCAGCTTTTACTTCGAAGTTCCGCTTCTTGCTGCCCTTCGGATTCTTCGCTTCGGGAGCGCGCCAAGCACCCAGAGGCAAGACGTTCGCGCGGGCTGCCCATGCATCCCACTTCGCGGAAAGGTCCTTCACGGTCTCCGGCTTTTCTGCGGCGAGGTCGTGCTGCTCGCTTCGATCCGCGGCGAGATCGTAGAGACGCCAGGGTTGGTTCTCGAGAGCCACGAGTTTCAGGTCGCCTTCGCGAACGGCGCGATTGCCTTCATGCTCCCAAAAGATGGGCGCGGTGCGGGCGAGCTTCTCGCCCTTGAAGGCGGGAAGCAGGCTGGTGCCTTCCTTCGGGGTGATCGACTTGCCCTTGAACTCCGCAGGATACTCGGCGCCCGCGACGTCGACCGCCGTGGCGAGGATATCGATCAGGTGTCCCGGTTGCTTCTCGATCGCGCCGCGGCGTCCGTCCTTGATGACGGCAGGCCAGTGCGCGATGAGCGGGGTGGAGATGCCGCCTTCGTCGGTGTAGTGCTTGTAGCGGACGAAAGGCGTGTTGTTGAGCGTTGCCCAAGTTTTGCCGATGAAGACGTCGGAATTCGCGTCGCCGAGATTGTCGCCACGCGAGCGGCCCTGTACACCGGCCTCAGCGTTGCCACCATTGTCGCTGAGGAAAAGGATCAGCGTGTTGTCGAGTTGGCCGCGCTGGCGAAGACCATCGACGAGAATGCCGACGCCCTTGTCCATACGCTCGATCACCGCGGCGTAGATGGCCATGAGGTGGTCGTAGCGATCCTGGTCCTCCGCAGAGAGGCTATCCCAGGCGGGCACATCCTCGGGGCGTGGCGAAAGAGGCCACTTGGCGTCGATCAAGCCTCCCGCGATCTGGCGGCGGTAGCGTTCTTCGCGCAGCTTGTCCCAGCCTGCCTTGAACTTGCCGCGCCAGCGGGCGATGTCTTCGGCCGGAGCTTGTAGCGGGAAATGCGGGGCATTGAAGGCATTGTAGAGGAAGAAGGGCTTCTTCTCCGTGATTGCTTCATCGATGAACTTGAGCCCGAAGTTCGGCCAGAGATCGCTGGCGTACCAATCCTTCGGCAGGGGATCGGCGTTCTTGCCGAGGTCCTTGCCATTGTAGAAGACGCGGGTGCCCTTCGAGTCCGGGAAATAGAAGCCACCTGCAGCGGCGCTGAGGGTTCGTTGGAAGCCGCGCTCCTCGGGTTTTACACCGTGGTTCTGGCCGACGTGCCACTTTCCGGTCATGGCCGTGAAATAGCCCGCATTGCCGAGTACTTCGGGGATGGTCACGCTGGTGTCATTGAGACGGCCGGAATATCCCGGGCGGACTTTCCCGCTCTCGTCGCGTCGTTCCTCAGTCATGTGGCCCACACCCGCCTGATGGGCATAGAGGCCGGTGAGGAGCGATGCGCGGGTGGGGCAGCAACGGGCACCATTGTAGAACTGGGTGAAGCGCAGGCCGTTCTTGGCAAGGGCATCGAGATTCGGGGTCTTCAGTTCGCTGCCGTAGCAGCCGAGGTCGGACCAGCCCATGTCATCCACGAGGAAGACGACGATGTTCGGCTTCTGCGTGGTGTCGGCATGCGCGATTGCGGAGGAGAGCAGCAGCAAGGGTAAAAGAAGTTTCATGATCTTGTGAGACAGGAGTGTCCCGAGATGGGACTGCGTTCGGATGATTTTTCGGACCTGGGGACCTTTGGCTTTCCCGCCTGTTCCGCCTGCTATAATTGGGAAAATAACAGGGGGCTCGAGGCGGCTGCGATTTGCCGGTTGACGGGTGTGCCGATGAGATTTTCCGAAGCTCCGCTTCTCTTTTCTCGCAGGCATGTTGCTGTCCACCGTCGCAGGGTGCGGCGAAAGTTTCTACTGCCGAGGTCTCTCAGGACTGGCCCCAGATGGCGGGTGCCTTGAAGCCGCGTGGCTGTGGTTTTGATTTCGGCGCGACGGCTTCCTTGTCGAGGGCTTCCAAGCGTTCGCGGAGTTCCTTCACTTTCTCCGGGTTCTTCTCCGAAAGGTCGTTCTTTTCCGAAGCATCATCGCCCAAATTAAAGAGCTCCGCTTTCTCCTCCGTTTTGCGGTTGTGGACGACGAGCTTCCAATCGCCCACGCGAATCGCTGCGGCATCGGGCGCGAGATTGAGAATAACCTCGCGATCCGGAATCGTGGCGTTCTCCGTGAGCACGGAGCTGATATCGCGGCCATCGAGCGGAAGCTTCGGCGCGGCTTCCGAGCCGGAAAGCTTCACGAGGGTGGGATACCAGTCGGAAATGTGGGTCGGCTGGCGGATCGCGCTGCCGGCCTTGATCTTGGCGGGCCAGTTCGCGAAGGCCACGACGCGGACGCCGCCTTCGTAGACGCCACCCTTGCCGCCGCGAAGCTTGCCATTATCGGAGAGTTTGCCGGGATTCGGTCCGCCGTTGTCGCTTGAGAACACGATCAGCGTGTTGTCACCGAGGCCGGCTTCCGCCGCTGCTTTCACGATCTCGCCGACGGCATCATCGACGGCGCTGATCATGCCCGCGTAGAGCTTCCGGTTTCCTTGGAACTGCGGATACAGCGAGAGGTAGCGATCAGGAACCTGGAAGGGACTGTGGACGCCATTGAAGGGGACGTAGAGGAAGAGCGGCTTTGATTTGTCACGCTCGCGGATCAAGCGGGAGGCTTCCTTGCCGATGAGTTCGGTGGAGTAGCCTTCGTCGCGGTTCACGGTGTCGTTCTTATGCCAATCGAAACCGCCGTCGCGTTCGTGGGTGAAGTAATCGAGCGCGCCATTGTAGTGGCCATATTGATGGTCGAAGCCGCGCTTCGTTGGAAGATACTCCGGCTTGAAGTGGCCGAGGTGCCACTTGCCGGTGATGGCTGTCTCGTAGCCGGCTTCCTTGAGAGCCGAGGGCAGCGTGTTTTCTTCAAGCGGCAAGCCATACTGGGCCCATGGACGGACGACGCCGGTCTGCAGACCGTGACGGAAGGGATAGCGTCCGGTCATGAATGCCGCGCGGGTGGGCGAGCAGACCGGTTGCACGTAGTATTGCTCCAGCTTCGCGCCGCCTGCCGCCAGCTTGTCGAGATTCGGTGTTTTGATCTCTGGATTTCTCCACCCCACGTCGTCGTAGCCGAGATCATCGGCGAGGAGATAAATGACGTTGGGCTTCTTGGCGGAGCCTTCTTCTGCCGCGATGGCGGGGAAGGCGATAAGGGCGAAAAGCAAATGCCGGATTTTCATGAAAGACGATGGAAGCGGGAAGCGGGTGATGCGAAAAAAGAGGAAGGGATCACGCCACGTGATCCCTTCCTCATTCCAACCGTCGTTCCTAGTGAATGGTTACGTTGACGTTTGCCACCTTGCCGGAAAAGGCATGGGGAGCGGTGTATTGGCCGACCGGTGTGCGGCCGTCATCGCCCACCGTCAGGCCTTCGCCCGGGCGGCGTTCGATGCTGCCATTGACCTTGCCTTGGCCTACGGCCTTGTCATCGACCTTGAGGGTCACCTGGCCATCGGAAGTAAAGCTGGCCTCAAGCTTGTGATGGCCTGCTTCCAAGGGCTCGGTGGCAACAATGGTGCCTAGGCCATCGCCAGCGCGAATCGAGAAGCTCAGCTTGCCGTCTTGCACATGGAGCGCGTAGCCGCGGGCGGCTCCTCCCTGGGCGAGGATCACGCCCTTGGGCGCGCTTTCGCTATCGATCTCGGCGGAGACGGTGAAGGCCTTGCCTGCGATGGCAGGGGAATCTTCGCCGCTCAGGACATCGCCTGATTTCCACGGGCCGGCCTTGGATGCATTGCTGGCGACCTCTTCGGTTCTGCCGGCGTGACGCCTACCATTCCCGTTCGGGGTCCACTTCGGATCGACGTTGCTGGCGTTCCACTTGGTCCATTCGGCTTCGAGTTCCTTCACCTTTTCCGGATTGCTGGCGGCGAGGTCATTCTTCTCACCAATGTCCTCCTTAAGGTTGTAGAGCTTCGCTCCATCGGGGCTGGCTTTGCCGGAGCCATTGCGAGCATCGCCGTCGGCGGCCGACTTCACGAGCTTCCAATCGCCCTTGCGCACCGCGAGCTGCTGGCCGAAGCGCCAGAAGAGCGTTTCGTGAGGAGCCTCGGTTTTCTCACCCTTCAGGTAGGGCAGAAGGTTGACGCCATCGAGCTTCCAGGACGGATCGACCTCGACGCCCGCAGCTGCCAAGCTGGTCGGCAGCACATCCAACTGGATGACCGGGCGGTCTTCTGTCTTGCCCGCGGGGATCTTGCCCTTCCATTGGACGGAGAAGGGGACGCGGATGCCACCCTCGGAAGTCTGCGACTTGTAACCCTTCAACGGTCCGTTCTGAGAAGTAATGGACGGAGTCGGTCCGCCATTGTCGCTGAAGAAATAGATCAGCGTGTCTTCTTCCAGGTTCAGGTCGCGGACCTTGTTCAACACGGTGCCGACGGAGTCGTCCAAGGCGGAAAGAAGTCCGGCGAACTTGCGGCGCTTCGGATCCTGGATGGAACTAAAGCGACTCTCGTACTTCTCCAAAGTTTCCAAGGGAGCATGCACAGCGTTGAAGGGCAGGTAGACGAACCACTGCTGGTCCTTCTTCTGCTCGATGAACTTCGCGGCCTCGCGTGCGAATGCCTCGGTCAGGTAGCCCGGATCCTTCACCTCCTCGGTGCCGTGGAAGATGCCGTTCGTTCCTTGGCCCGGATTGATGTAGCTATGCGCGCCACCCAGGAAGCCGTAGAACTCATCGAAGCCCCGCTTCTGAGGATGAAACTCAGGGGCGGATCCGAGGTGGGACTTGCCGAACCAGCCGGTGGCATAGCCAGCTCCCTTCAGCCGATCACCGATGGTGGTTTCCTTGAGGGAAAGACCGATGGGTTCGCCTTCGGTCGTTGCGCGCCCCGGATTGAACTCGTGGCCGAAGCGCTGCTGGTAGCGGCCGGTCAAGAGGCCGGCGCGCGTTGGGCTGCAATACGGGCCGCTCACGTAGCCATTGGTAAAGCGGATGCCATTGGCGGAGATGCTGTCGATGTTCGGGGTCGGGATGTCCTTGGTGATGCCTTGGGAAGTCAGCTCTCCCCATCCGAGATCGTCGGCGACGATGAGCAGGATGTTCGGCTTGCGCTCGGCATGGGCAGGCAGGGCGAGCGCGGCAAGAAGGCCTGCGAGGGCGTAGGATGTCTTCATATCAGAGGAGTCTTGGTGATCGGAGTGATGCGGCTGCGGGATCGTTTATTCAGCGATCGAGGCCGTCGCGTTGGAAGCTGTGACGAGATTGACCGTGCGGTCGGGGATGCTGCGCAGGTTCATGCGCTTGGTGGCCGGATCCTGATAGACGCAGACCAGCCAGCGGCGGTCGCGTCGCACGGCGCAGCGGGTTTCCGTCAGGCGGTTCCACTTGCCCTCCTCCAGAAACTCGAACTTGGCCCCTTGGGTTGCGCCATTTTCTCCCTGAAGTTCGATGCCCGCGATCCCGCCCGGCTTCACCTCCGCATAACTGCGGCCGATGGCACCGCGCACGGCGTGCTTCGAGACATTCACCAAGCGATAGGTGCCGAGAGGGAACTTCTCATGGCCGTAGTCGATGGCGAAGGCGTGGTAAGGCTCCGCGCTCCCCGCAGGCGAGGGCATGAGTACCACGAGTGCCTTTCCGATCTCCGCGGGAATCTTGAGCTTCGCAGCGGGCAGGGCCTGGTCTGCCCGAAGGATCACGGCTTGGTTGTCGCTCACCGGCAAGCTGACCGGCTCGGTGATGTTCGCCGTCGAGAGGCGGATCGACTTGCTGGTCTCGCCATTGGCCACCTGCACGGTTTCCACGCCGGGAGCATACTTGAAGCAGTAGAAGGAAACTTCAACGGTCCGGCTTTCGGTGGCGGCATGCACGGGTAGTGCAAGCGCGATCAGGGCTGCTAGTTTCTTCATGGTGTTCATGGATTCAGTCGTGGTTGGATTCAGATTTCCCGTGGCTTCAGCCAGCGGAAGGAGACGAGCTCGAAGCGTCGTCCGAAGTTTTGATTCACGGGCGAGGATGCGGTGGCGGAGGCCTTGTCGGTCTGGTCGAGATACTCGGGGACGCGTTGCACGGTGGCTTCGCACCAGACCTTGACCTTCGAGTTCTTTTCATCGGTGGCCTCGCCGTAGGCGCGGATGCGGAAGGTATCCCCGCGCACCGTCAACTGTGGTGCGAGGGGAGTGAGAAGGTCGGCCTGATTGATCGTTCCAGGTGCTCCGTCCGCCGTGTTCCCGCCATCAGGCAAGCCGTAGGATGGATCCAAGACCGAAGCATTCAGTCCGGCATTCTCGATGGCGGCTTCCAGCGCGCCCTTGCGAGCGAGTTCCCCGCTGCCAGGGCGGCGGTTCACAAACTCGGCGACGGATTGGAAGGGACCGCGTTCCTTGACTTGCTCCACGATCTCCTCGGCGAGCTTGGTGATCTGGTCTTCATCGAGGCGGCGGTAGCCGTTCCACTTGGCATGATCGGTCCCGCTGGAGCCGCTGCCGGATTCCAAGCTGCCGGATGCGGCATGCGAGTGGCGGAGCACCGGCAGATTGTCTCCTTCATCGAGCTTCAGCGACCCGTCAGTGATGATCGGAGCCGCGGCCCCGAAGTTGGAGCCGAGGAAAGCCTGCCAAGCGGCGATCCGCGTGGAGTTCACATTGAAGGGGGCATCCACCAGCAGGTGAGCTGCAGTTTCCTCGTAGGCATCCTCCGACGAGGAAAGTTCTTCGGCCAATTCTTCGCCGTCACGACCGCCGCGATGCGGACGGAAGCGCGAATTCGGCAAAGCATCGCCCTTTGTGAAGAAGGCTTCCAGCAACTCCTTCGCGGAGCGCTTATCGGAACCCGGAAGTGCCGGGTGGTCCGCGGCGCTCGAAAGGAACCATGAGTCGAAGAGCGCATTGTTTGCGAGGTAGGAGTGATCCAGGTAGGCCCGGTTTCCCGCGGCGGTCTGGACCTTGTCATCACCCAGCAGGGGCGGAGCGAAGGAGTTGGCGAGGACCTGTGCTGTCAGTGGCAATTGTCCGCCGACATTCAGCGGTGCGTGGCGGAGTTGTGCGAGGGAATGGGCGGGTGCGAGCGGGAGGCTTGCGAAGGTGGCGAACTCGACGCCGCTTTGGGCATAGATGCCCGGCCCGCCGTAGCCGCGATTTCCGGTGTTGCTGATCTCGATGGTGGGGCTGTTCGGCGGCCAGTCGGTCATGGCCTCCCACTTGAATTCATACTGGTGGTGGGCGAAGTCCTCCGTCTGGTCGATTCCTTCGCTGGCGTAGAAGTTTACCGGCGAGTTGTTCAGCCAGGACCGGGATCCGAAGCGTGAATCGCGTTCAGTCTTCTCCTGGAAGGTTGAAATGAGGAAGGGCTCCTTGAAGCGCAGCGCGTGGCGCGCGGCATTGAGTCCGGCCGTGCTGCCTTTCGGGATATCCGGGCTGACCACGATGGTGGGGAGGTCCTCCTTGGGGAAGTGGGGAAGCAATTCCTCCTCGCGGTCACCGTAGTCCAACTCGATGCCACCCAGCAGGCGTGTCACATTGCCACCGCCGAGGTAATACTTCAGGAAGCCGGTGATTTCCTGGCCGCCGGTTTCCTTGAAGTTATCCACGCCGGCGCGCTGAGCCTTTACTTCCACCTGGATGCGATCCCCCGCTTTCACCGCGATGGTGCGGACGGTCTTGCCGTAGTCCTTCCCTGAAGAGATCCCGCTGGAGTTGACGAAGATATTCTGAGTTGTCACCCCGCCAATTTCGGGACTGCTGGCACTGCCCGCGGGCGGATTGAAGCCGGGACGAAGCGTGACGCCGGTGAGGTTGTAGTCATGGCCGCCGTGCATCTTGTGGTTGTGCGCGGTGAAGACGACGTGCTCGCCGGGAGCGAGGATGCGTTCGGTGGTTCCGTCCTCGGGTTGGATGTTGAGACGATAGAAGCGGGACTGGCGCGTCTTGAAGTCCTCGACCGTATGGGCGTTGGTGAGCTTCGTGTACTCGGTGTTGATGAGAGTGCCGTTCTTATAGATGCGGAAGGCAAGCGGGATGCGGTAGAGCTCCACGCGAGCACCGGTGAAGCGCAAGGGAACATTGTAGGGATTCCACAGCGTGATGACCGGATCAATCACCAGCCAAGTGATGTATTCATCGCGCTGTTCCGGCGGGCTCTTCTTGGCGCTGCCGTCGTTGTACATGTTGTTCAGCGTGTCGGCATTGTAGCCGAAGGCCAAACTAAAGACGAACTGGGCCTTCGCGATCACCGGGGCGATCTGCTGTTCGGTGAAAGCCTTGTGCCGAAGCAGCTGCGTTCCTTGTGTGGCTGCGGTGGGGCGTGCGGTAACAGAGGCTACGCCGGCATCGAAGTAAGGGGAGTCGCCGCCGGTGAGACGCGTGTAGGCACGGTAATGGGACTGGAGGATGGACCAGGATGGGTCGGGGCTGGGCAAGGGATTCGCGCCGTTGAAGCGCGCCGGTATCCCGCTCAGCGGCTCATCGCCGCCGGAGTAGAGGAAGCGTGAGGCATAGCTGGAAGGAAGAGCGGAGGAGTCGAAGAGACGTGAGAGGTCCTTGGACAAGCCGCCCTCGGCTGCATTGCTCAAGACACCGAGGCTATCGGTGGTGAGATCGTGAAAGCCGAGATTTTCCTTCGCCAGCCCCGCGAGGGTCGTTTGACCGGTGCTGAGGAGCTTGTGGTGATCTGTCTTTTCATCGGCGAGGGCGCTCCAATCGAGGGCCTTCACCGCTTCAAAGCCATATCCCGCCGCTGATCCGGCTTGATCGTAGCTGCTCGCGAAGTCGGTGGGCTCTTTCTTGCTGATCGAGGCGGATGCCTTCTGGGATTCGTCAAAGACGGCCCAGGCGTAGGCTTCATCCGTGCCGAGTTTGACGAGTGGTGCCCTTACGGACTTGTCCGTGACGAGGGTGCTCCCGACGAGTTCGACGGATTCCTTCGGCACTTCGCCATCAGCGTATTTTTCTTCCTTGGTGTCGGCAGGGGTGGGAGAGGAGACCAGCCAGCCCTTGAAGCGTTTGGATTTCTCCTGATCCCAGTTCGGCGTGGAGCCTTTGCCATCCCACTTCCACCCTTCCCAGACGCCGGTGAGATGGTCTTGCTGGCGCTGACCATGCTGGGAGGCCGGAGCCGTGATTCGTTGGTCCGGGCCAGCCGTGGCCTGCAGGCGGCCGATCGCCAATTGCAGCGCGAGCTTTGCATTCGATCGTGCTTGCTGAAGCGCTGCATCCCGCGATCCCGCCCGCAGGCTGATGGCCGAAAGCGACATCAATCCCACTGCCAGCAACAACAGCAGGACAAGCAGGCACATCGCCACCACGAGGGCGAAGCCCTTTTGGGTGCGTTGCGATGTGGTGGTGCGTGTCTTGCGTAGGATCATGGCTTTGTGGCTGGGAGAGTGGGACCGATGCGGTCCCGGTCGCGTATGAGTGGGGATGGAGGAGGACTCAGGGTTGGTCCTCGATCCGGATGAAGTGACTGGCTCCGGAGACGATCGGGATCGTGGTGGTGCCGTTGCCCGAGGCATCGGTGGTCACGGTGCCGTGGTCTTCGGTGAAGCCGCTGCTCAAGTTTGCGGAACCGCGCACCAGGTAGGTTGTCGAAGGCGCACCGCTGAAGTTCACGACGAGGTCGCTTCCCTGGATGATGCTGGAGCGGACGTTCAGGGACGAAGCGACGGTGATGGTGATCGTCCGTGTGAAGGTGCCGCCGGGGCCGCTGAAGGTGATGGTGTAGGTCGTGGTGACACTGAGATTCAGCGGGATGATCGCATTGCCATTCACCAACGGGACGTTGCCGATGCCGTGGTCGACGCTCACCGAGGTGACATCCGGTCCCACCTTGATCGTGAGATCCGTGGAGCCGCCTGAATTGATGGTGGCCTGCGCGCTGCTGAGCTGGATCACGCCCGATGTCTGCTGCCACCATGCCTCACGGTGAGCAGGGATGCGGGAATCATTCGTGGCGGGATTCAGATCCGGGTCATCAAGAAGGGTGGGGTAGATGGCAACTTCATCAATCTCGCCGCGCCAGAGATCGGCAGTGAGCGTTTTCTGGGCTCCGATGACCCAGTCTCCCGAGGAGGCTTCGAAGACAAAGTTTGGATCGAAGGTGCTGCCGTCCGGGTTGGTGCCGTCCTTGGAGGATCCGATGAGCTGGCCATCGAGATACCAGCGGACTTCCGTGTTCAGCGCATCCACGACGATCACGAGGTGGGCCCAGGTCTCTGCGGCCACGTTCACGTCCGCATCTTTCCGGACACCTTGGCCCAGATAGGTTCGCGGCGTGCCGTTGGCGTCGGAGAGGGAGAGCAGCACCCGCCCGGTGCCTTCGTTGTCCCGCTGGCTGACGATGGCGCGGTTTGCGGTGTTAAGTGCGGCATCGCGGCGGACCACGCTTTCGATGGTGAAGCCGGGATCGAGTTGGCCGGGATTGAGGATCAGGTTGGTAACCACTCCGCCATTTGCATCGAGGGTAATTGCTCCATCGACCACACCCGTGGCACCAGAGACGGGAGTTCCGGTAGGGCTGCCATTGTGCGGTGCCGTGTTGTCAGCCGAGTCGACGAAGATCTCGGTGCCGGCGGGTTCGTTGAAGCGGAACCATGCGATGGGTGCATCGGCGCGAACGGCTGTGGAGAACTCATTTTCGGCATAGAGGGACTTGGTGGAGTCCGTCGTGCCGGTGCTATTCGTGGCGCTCAGGGTGAAGGTGGTCGCGCTGCCCGCATCGACATCGGCGAAGCCTTGCAGGGTGCTGCCGGTGTGCAGTTCGGTGGTGCCGGCCTTGATGCTGATGGTGGTTGGATTGGCGGCTTCACCTTCGGTGACCTTCCAGTGCAGGCGCACCTGGCCCGGCGTGCCGAGCTTCGTGACCTCGAAGCCTTTCACGACGGGTGCCTGATATTGGAGGGCGGTGACAGTGACGCTGCGGGTGACGCTTCCGCCCGGGCCGGTGGCGGTGACTTGATAGGTCGTCGTGGCGGCGGGATTCACCGTGATGCTGGCGGTGCCGTTCGCGAGCGGCACGGTGCCGACGCCATTGTCGATACTCACCGAGGTGATGTCCGCGCCGACGTTGGCGATGAGATCAACCGCATCTCCGGAATTCACGACAGTCTTCGAAGCGGCGAAGCCGAGCAGGCCGCTCGTCTGGCTCCACCAGGCATTGCGGTGTGCGGGAATGCGTGAATCGGCCTTGTCGTTGTCGGCATTCGGATCGTCCAGAAGGCGGTCGTAGACAGCGATGTCGTCGATCTTGCCTTTCCAGAAGTTTCCGCTGAGAGCCTTTCCAAGCCCGATGATCCATTCTCCGGCCGCGGCTTCCAGGGTGATATTGGGATCGAAGGTTGTTCCGTCAGGGTTCAGTCCGTCGGCGCTGCTTCCTGACAAGACTCCATCCAGATAGAAGCGGAGTTCGTGATGTGCTGCATCCGCCACCACGGCGATGTGAGCCCAGCGCTCGTCGTCCAGTTTCGCGTCCGCGATCTTGTTGGTGCCGCCGCTGATGTCGGTCAGCACTTTGCCATCGGCGGCGGATGCGAGGAGGACGCGGCCGGTGCTGCCGCGCTGGGCGATCACCACGGGATTTGCGCCGGATGCTCCGGTTGCCCGCTGGACCACCGCTTCCACCGTGAAGCCGCTGAGCAGGGTTCCGGGATCGAGGATGGTATTGCTGATGATGCCACTGCTGCCATCGAAGAGTGCGGCTCCATCGCCGAAGCCGGTGCTGCCGCTAACAGGTTGGCCGTAGATGCGGCCATTGTGAGGAGTGCCGTTTTCCGCGGAGTCCGCGATGAGCTGCGAGCCGGTGGAATCGTTGAAGCGGAACCAAGCGACGGGTGAATCCGCACGCACCTCTGCGGAGAAGGCTGTTTCAGCGGAGAGGATGGCAGGCTTGTTTGTGGTGCCCGTGGCATTGGTCGCGGCGATGCTGAAGCTGCTCGTGCCGCTGGTGGTCACATCGGCGAAGCCTTCCAAGGTAGATGGCGTGTGGACGATTACATCGCCTTCCTTGATCACCAGGGATGTGGGGTCGGGCACACCGCCTTCCGTCACGCGCCAATGGAAGCGGACCTTGCCGCTGGAAGGGAGGCTGGTTGCCTCGAAACCAAGTACGGCGGGAGCCGTAGCAACCGGCGGTGTCACGGCGGCGGCGTTCCAGAACAGGGCGCGGCTGACGCTGCCTTCAAGGCTGAACGCATTGTGGACATCGAAGGGGGCTCCGAGGACATTGGAGGCATTGCTGCCGGCGAGGCCGCCCACTGAACCGGCGGTGGGCAAGGTTTTCACGGACAGCGTGTCGTTGCCGGACCAATTCGACGGGGTTCCGGAAATAACGAAGGAGGAGGTGATCACGCTGCCGCCGTCCGGCTGGACTTTCAGCTCCAGCGTGCCCTGGTGATTCCAGGATGCGGAGAACGAGTAGGCGGTTCCTGCGCTAAGCTTTCCGATCGAGCTCTGCACCGCGATCGCCGGGAGGGAGGTGTCATTGAGCGAGGCAGGGATGGTGATGTCGTTCGAGCCTTGCTTGGAAAGCAGGGTGGGCACGCCATCGACTAGATAGAGGCCGATCCCGTTCGAGGTGCCCCCGAGTTCGATCAGCAGTACGACGCGTGCCTCCGCAGGTGTGGCGCGCTCCAAGTCGGCGGAGGTGGGAATGAACGCGATGTTGAAGGTGGCGCCGAGGAGGTGTTCCGGGTCACCGAGGATCGGGATGCCGGATTGGCTGCCAGCAGTGCCGCCGTCATTGGCGATGCCCTTGATATCGCTGTCGTAGAGGGCGGTTTCCGGACCCAGTGCCGGAAGGATTGCGGCATGGGCGGTATGAGCGCCCAAGGTGGCGGCGAGGGCGAGTAGCTGGAAGCGGCGTGTTGTGGGGAAAGACTGCATGGGAACGATCGGTGACGGCGGGGAAATCAGTGGGGCTTGCGGATGCGCAGCGCAGGCGTCTCCAAGGGACGCTGGAGGGTGCGGTTCAAAAGGGAGTCAGGCCGGGCTCCGGCGAGCTGCCGACCGCTCAAAGAGCGGCGGGTTGCCTCGCCGGGAGCGATCAAGTGAAGTTTGTAAAGTAACATGGTAAGGTATCGATTGAGGGTAAAGTCTCCTCCGGAGTATGATTTGATGAAGGGTCAAAGCCCTTCTGTCCAAGAGGCCGTGTCGACAGCGAGTGGCTGGAAGGCGCCACGGCGGGCTCGGGAAAACCCATTATCCCGCGCCCGCCGTGGTCTGTTTGGTGCAGTCAGCCGGTGAAACCCAAGACACCGGCAACCGCAGATCCGTCCGTTAACCACCGGAAAGCTGCGAGAGGTCGGCCCGCATCGACTCGCGGAAAATCACCGCGTCGATGCACTCAGGCCGACACCAGGTCGTACAACACATCGCAAGGGCGATGCGGCGACGGGTGTAGCGAGCGATTGGAAAAAGATTCATCGGATGCAGGAGACGGTTTCGATTCGCCACCACGGTCGGGGAGCTGTCCCGTCCCGATTTGTGGCACCATGTCAACTTTGCTCCCCTGCCCGGGGTCGCCGGATCGCTCGGTGAGGTCCTTCCGGACCCTCTCTGCGGCTGACGGGCGGACTAATGCCTATGTGATGGTGGGAATTCAAGAAGAAATTTCTCGCGACTTTTCCGGAGGACTGGGTTTTGCCTGTCTGAAAGCGGTGGAAGCCCTTAGGGCTGTGTCGGCTCTGTCGTTGTCTCCTCCTCGAAGGCGGGAGGTATTTTGTTACGAAGCCTGCCTTGTGTCGCGATGCCGAGTCCCTATCTCAGGTCCCGTCAATGAACGAAAACAGTCCTCCTCCCGCACCCAGCTTTCCGGAGGCACTCCGCTTTTGGGTCAAGCTGGGCTGGATCAGCTTCGGAGGACCGGCTGGCCAGATCGCGATCATGCACAAGGAACTCGTCGAGCGTCGCCGCTGGATGAGCGAGGACCACTTCCTGCACGCGCTGAATTTTTGCATGCTGTTGCCGGGCCCGGAGGCCCAGCAGCTCGCGACCTATCTGGGCTGGCGCTTGCATGGCGCGCGCGGAGGAATCGCAGCCGGAGCGCTATTCGTCTTGCCTTCGATCTTCATCCTGTGGGGGCTGAGCTGGCTCTATATGGCGGGAGGCGAGGTGAAGTGGATCCAAGGAATCTTCTACGGCCTTATCCCGGTGGTGATCGCCATCGTGGCGGCCGCGGTGAAGCGGATTGGTTCGAAGGCGTTGAAGACTCCGGCGCTGTGGGGACTGGCTATCGCTGCCTTCATCGCGATCTTCTTTTTCAAGATCTCCTTCGTGGTGATCATCATTGTCGCTGCCTTGATCGGGTTTCTGGGCAGCAAGTGTTTTCCAAAGCAATTCCCTGCAGGGAAAGGTCACGGCAAAGCCGAGGTGGGGGATGAGCCCTTCGTTGCTCTTCCGCCGGCTCCGCGCGCGAGTTGGGCGCGGACCTTCATGGTGTCTGCTCTTTGTCTGGTGCTGTGGTGGGTGCCGGTGCTGGCCTGCGGGTTTCTGCTGGGGTGGCGGGATGTCCATTTCCAACAGGGAATTTTCTTCAGCAAGGCAGCTCTCGTGACCATCGGCGGCGCCTATGCGGTGCTACCCTATGTCGCCCAGATGGCCGTGGACCACTTTGGCTGGCTTAGCCAGCGGCAGATGATGGCGGGACTGGGGCTCGCTGAAACGACCCCGGGACCCTTGATCATGGTGCTGCAATTTGTCGGCTTCGTGGCGGCTTGGCAGAACCCTGGAGATCTTCCCCCTTTGCTGGCTGCCACGCTGGGTGCCCTAATCACGACTTGGGTGACTTTCCTGCCTTGTTTCCTCTTCGTCTTTCTCGGCGCACCTCATGTGGAAAGCCTCCGCGAGCGTCCCGGGATTTCCACCGCACTGACGGCGGTGACTGCGGCGGTGGTGGGTGTTATTCTCAATCTCGCGATTTGGCTCGCTTGGCATGCGTTGAAGCCGGAGAGCGGCGGCTTTGATTTCTTCGTGGCCGTCGGCGCGATCGCCGCGTGGGTGGCGATGGAGCGATTCAAGGTGGGGGTTGTCCCGACCCTTCTGAGTGCGGCCTTGCTAGGGATGCTGTGGATTCACATTTGAGGGTCGTGCGGGATGCACTGTGCGGACATTGTTAGGTGGCTTCATTGCATTATGCAGCCGAAACGATGTTAGAGCCTTGCGGAAGTGTCTGAAATTTAGCGCTCAGTGGAGCGGGCACGGGGCTTGCGAGAAAGGAATCACGACGGGCTTCTCCGGCCCGTCGGAACTTAAAAGCCACAATCATGAAATACCTCCACATCACCCTTGCCGCCGTCTCCTCGCTCGCGCTCACCCAATGTGAGAAAGCTTCCAATGCGGCGGCGGGCAAGGCGGACATGTCTTTTGCCAAGAATGCCTTCGAGTCCCTCGCCAAGGGGGATAGCACGGTGAAGGAGAAGATCGATTGGGACACCTTGAACTCGATGGGGCAGAACGTGGGCGCTGCTTACGTCCAACTTCCGTCCGAGACCGAGAAGGTGAATTTCCAGAACGCTTTCGTGACCCAGTTTTCCAGTTCCTTCCGCGAGTCGGGCGGTTCGCCGGACAAGTTCGAGAACTGGCGGGTCAGCTATCATGATGACCTTAAGACGGAAGTGGCCGCCGATTCCGGAGGAGGCACGGTCACCATCACCGTCACCGAGCGCGATGGAAAAGAACGTGTCTCGGGCCTTGGCTTCATCCGCTGAGCGGTTGGAGTTGCCATGACAAGCAAGGGTCGGCTCCCGGCAAGGGAGTCGGCCCGATAGCGTCCACTACTCCAAGGGTTCGAGGTTCTTGTTATAGAGCTTTTCGGTTTTGAGCGAGAGCAGCTGTTGCTTGTTGCTGTTCGCGAAGTTCGAAGGAATCGATTGCGCGTAGTAGATCTCCGAGCCATCGGCATTGTGGATCACCAGGGCATAGCCAATGTAGCGGGCGCCAAACTTGGCGTAGCCGCGGCGATCGTAGGCCTGGGAGATCTTTGCCACCTTGAATTCCGTTGATCCGATGGGTTCCAAGGAGGCTAGGTCGAAGGTCTGGGTCTTGAAGACATAGACATTGGAAGCATTCTCGACTGGCTTGCCGAGGAAGACGGCGGTGACTTTTCCTCCTATCGTCTTCCGGTGAACGTCCGGGTTCTTGACCGTAATCTTCGGTTCTAGGGTGACCCGCTGGTCATCGAAGTCGTCAGATCCGGTGGTTTTACGGGTTCTGCCGGCATCCACCTGGACGTCGAACTTGGTCGAGATGTTTCCGCCTTTGGCGTCCCAGTCCTTGATCGCCGCTTGGGTCTTTTCGTCGAGACTGTCCACGGCCATGTCGAAGACCTTCTTATCACCCTCACGAATCACCGTGACCTTTCCATCGGCCATGGAGCGCAGGCGTCCTGTCATGCTCTTTCCCGCGGAGCTGGTAATGGTCATCGGCTCGCTATCCGCAAACGCAGATGCAGAGAAAAGTCCGAGCGCAACCCGGAGGGAGAGTTGAAGCATCTTCACGGCGCGGTGTTATCAGAACACGCGAAATCCGCAAGTAGGGGAAGGAACGTTACGATAGATCTAGGTCCTTCGCGATGCCAGGGGCGGCATCGGGGAAGGATGGATAGGCCGGTTGCCAGCCCGTCGCGCGTAGCTTGGCGTTGGAGACCCGCTTGTGGGTCCAGCCGCGCTTGCGGTCGGGGTCCCGCGGGCCGGAGGACGGCAAAGGGCGGAGGAAGAGCTCGCTCAATCTCTTGAAACAATCCAACTGGGAGAGCGGATTCGAGTCGGCGATGTTGTAAATTTCGGAGCTTTTTCTTCCGGCGGCCGTCCATGCCAGATGGAAGACCGCGGAGGCTGCATCATCCCGGTGGATTTGGTTCAAGTAGCGTCGGCCATCTTCTTCGATGACCGATTCACCTCTCAGGAACTTTTTCAGGATCACGCTGCGTTGCGGCCCGTAGATGCCTGCCAAGCGGGTGACGAT
Organism: Luteolibacter luteus; assembly: GCF_012913485.1. GTDB lineage: Bacteria > Verrucomicrobiota > Verrucomicrobiia > Verrucomicrobiales > Akkermansiaceae > Haloferula > Haloferula lutea. The sequence goes on from NZ_CP051774.1 coordinate 4,258,599, forward strand.
TCCCCCGTGGGAAAGGACCAGCTCCTCGGTTTCGCGGAGGATCTTCCCGGTTTCCCTGTCCGGATCGGCGAGGCTTTCCTCGGTAACCTCGGAGCCATCAGTCTGTGCGTAGACGGAGGTGCTGGAGGTAAAGAGCAGCGGGATGCCGGGAAAGCGTTGAAGGAGATAGCGGCAGCCTTCCAGATAAACGGCGCGATAGGCATCCGCTCCGCCGCGTCCGGATGAGGCGCAGTGGACAATGAAATCCGGGCTGACGTTGAGAGCCGCGACTTGTTCCGCCGAGCTGAGGTCGCAGGAGACCTCCGGAGGTGTTGCATCTGGATCCCCTTCGCGGGAGATGGCGGTCACGTCCCAACCACCCGTGATGAAATCACGGGAGATCGCCTGGCCCAGATAGCCGTGGCCGCAGAGCAGGAGAGTGGGCATGGGAATTTATCCGATCGGCTTGATGTAGTAGCTGCGGGAGATGCCCTCGATGTCGTGATGGAAATGGAAGGCTTCGGGGCAGTCTCGTTCGAGGGCGTCGAGGACCTCGGGGAGTTCCTCGTGGGTCACAATGGTACGCACGAGGTGCACGGGTTCGGAAGAGTAACCACCGGTCCCCGGCTGAATGGTGTAGGTGCGGTGCGGGGCGGCGGTGGTGATCGCCTTGCCAATGGCGTCCGGTTGCTTGCCGAAGGCCGTAATCATCACCAGCTTGAACTTCCGGAAGAAGTTGTTGAGCGTTTCGGCGCCGGTGAAGATGAAGATGCTGGTGTACATCAGCGTGTTGATCACCGGCTCGATCTGTTTGTAGGTGAAGTATTCCATCACCAGGCCGAAGACGCAGGAGATGGCCGCGGAGATGACCGCGATCGAGCCGACCGGCTTGAGGTACTTCATGGCGAACCATGCGCCGAGGACGTCCTCATCTCCCGTCGAGCTGCGCAGCCGGAGGGCCATGGCTTTCGCGAGACCGGAAATGATGCCGCCGAAGAGCACCAGGATCAGACGTTCCTGCTGGGATTCGGCGACCTTGAGTTCGGGGAGCAGCGGAAGGGCCACGATCACCATGCCGACGGTCAGGGCAGTGCGGATGGCGAAGGTGCGGCTGATCTTCTTGTAGGCGAAGACGATGAGGATCGCCTGCGAGATCCCGTAGATGATCAGGAAGAGGGATGGGCTCTTGAAGAAGTAGCTGAGGGCCGCGGCGATGCCTTCGAAGCCGGTGAGGATCACCTTGGCAGGAAAGACGAGATACTTCAGTGCGATCGCATAGAGCAAGCCGGCGGCCGCCATGCCGATGTATTCCAGCACGGGATGACGGGTTGCAAGCCAGGTGGAGATTTTCAATGCGGCGAGGCTAGAGGCGGAAAAGCCGTCGCGGCAAGGCGTGACCTCGCGCGGTCCGAGAATCTCGAAATATCAGCCAAGGAGTAACTTCCTTGGTGGGAACAGTGCGGGAATGGCATTTCTCTGCCCCGCTATGCCGAAGCAACATCCTCGCTTTCGCTCTTCTTTGTGTCGTAGTTTGTCACAGCTTCGATCAAGCGATCTTCAAATTTGAAGATGTCTAGCGGAACGTTGAGAGGGAATTTCTCCTCGTTCTTTTGGGCGTCGAAGAGACCCAAATATTTCTGGGAGTAGTTGAACCGAAGTCTGCAGATTGGTTTTCGATTATTGTCGTCCAACAGAACCCCGCAATAGCTTTTGGTATCCCTCATCACGACTCGGGCTGGCTGAACGTGTTTCGAAAGGATGGCCCTCACGATCTGGAATGCTTCTTTTTCCTCCTGAGTTGTGATGATTTCTTCTTCCCCGTTCTCAGCAATTGGCTCGGTTACACGCGGAAGGCTGGTTCCGGGTGCCGGAGTATTGTCGTCGAGGGCAGATTGAAGTCTCTGTGCTACTCTGCCCTTGATGAAGTCGCGGAAGGCGTCTCCAACGAGAGATGTAAATTGCGACTTGATTGCCGGACTGAATACTCCCCCATGGACTTGCTTGGCAAAATGGCGGACCAAGTCTTCGGAGGGAGCTTCCAGCTCCTTTGCAAGTAGCAGTAAAATCTGCTTCTTATATTTCAGTTCGCTGGCGGTGCTAAGGATCGCCTCCAAATTAAAGACTGTCTTCGAAAATTTCCGGACTTCCTCGATTGTCCTAGAATCCAATGAAAGCATCGAGAGCTCGAAGAAGGGCTTCTCGTCCATCTTGTTCGGTGCTTCGATATCGGTATAGAACTGATAGTCGACTCCATTTGTCAAAATGGCGAACCGCGCGTCTGTTACCGAGAAGTATCTAAAGAGCTGCGATGCGTGGTTGATATGAAGCTTTGCTCCAACCGGCTTGCACTCGATCAGAAGACAGGGCTTGCCGTCCTTCATGATCACATAGTCGACTTTCTCTCCCTTTTTCGTGCCGACATCCGCTATAAATTCCGGAATGACCTCGGTTGGGTCGAAGACATTGTAGCCGAGCCCATTTAGGAACGGTAAAACAAGGGCGTTCTTCGTGGCTTCTTCGGTTTGCAGGTGTTGTATCTGCGCAGGAATGCGAGAGGCAATCTGGAGGAGGTGGTCGGCAAGATCCATAACCCCGGATATATCGGTTGGTTGATTGTCAATCAAGCCATGTTTAGTCGGAGGTACAGCGCGATTTGTTGAGGATACCCTGTATGTAGCCCTTACTTCGGGATTTCGTTGAGCGTATACCAGCCTTCGTCGTGCCAGAGCTTGGCACCGCTGGCGGAGGTGACGCCCTTTGCTTCGAGGTGGTGGACGTGGCCCTGGACGAGGCCATCGACCTTGAGTCGGACCTTTTTCTTGTCTGGGGAAACGGAGACGCCGGTGATCTTCGGGGTGACTTTGTCGACTTCCGGAGAGCCGTATTCAGCCTGATAGATGTAGGTCCACGCATCCATCGAGTAGGACTCGGGCTTGCTGGCGGTGGCCGGGTCGACGGGTTCGGTGAAGGTGACCTCGAAGCCGTCCTTCAGTGCGGAGATGTTCTGCATTTCGAAGGGCGTCTTGCCGGTCCAGCGGACGCGTTCGAAGGTGAAGGGCTTGCTGCCGCTGGAAGCCCAGCCGCGGTTGGTGCCGCCGACGAAGACGGTGCCATCGGGTGCCTGGCGGACGGGAACGAGGCCGGCCTCGAAGCCGCTGAGGAAGTGAAAGACGGCACCTTGGTAGAGGCCGTTCACCTTTTCCAAGGAGACGCGCTGAAGCTCGGACTTGGTCTGCTCACCGATATAAAGCTGCTTTTCCCAAGGGCCGAACTTGCCGCCGGTGGTATCCGCGACGATGCCGGAGGGCGAGTGGCCGACCTTGGCGTGTGGCAGGATGACCGCCGGAGGGACGAACTCCGCGATCCGCTTGCGCTCGGCGATGATGCGGGACTTATCGTTCGGCTCGACCGGGCGTTTGCCCATGGCCTTGGTGTCCTCGTAGAACTTGTTTCCCGTCGGATTCCCTTGGAAGGAACCGGGCTTCAGCCACTTCAGCGAAGAGGAGCCGTTCCAAGGTCCTTGGTTGTCCGTGTAGAAGACATCGCCTTCGGCATTGAAGCCGATGCCACCGGGAGAGCGGATGCCAGAGCAAGTGGGAATCATCTCGCCCTTCGGCGTGATCCGCATGCACCAGCCGCGCCATGGGGACTCGGCGGTGAAGGAGCCGGTCAGGCAGAAGACGGTCCAGATATTGCCCTCCTTGTCGGGATCGGAGCCGAAGGCGTACTCATGGTAGTCGCCCTTGATCCCCCAATCGGAATTGATCGTTTCGAAGATATCGGCCTTTCCGTCGCCATCGCTGTCCTTGATGCGGGTGACCTCCGGACGCTGGGTGAGATAGAGCCAGCCGTCCTTCCAGAACATGCCGAGCGGCTCGTGCAGGCCTTCGGCGAACTTCTCCCATTTCACCTGTGAGAGATCGGAACCATAGGCGCCGCTGCAGATCCACAGATCGCCGCGGCGGGTGGTCACCGCGACCTTCTGGTCGGGCATCAGGGCGATGGAACCGAGTTCCATGACCTCGTCCGTGGGGGTGGGGATTTCCTCGCGGATGTAGAAGTCGGACTGTTGCTGGGCTTGCGCGAGATTCGAGGCCGCGAAGACCAAGGCGAGCAGGACCGATGGGCGTGAAGGGAGCATGGCGGTGGAAAGGGTGTCTGGGGTTGCGTTCGCTTGTAGCCTCATTTCCAGCAATAGGTGATAGGCACGGAAGCGCCGGGTGGCACCTTGATGTAGGTCTTCCCGTCCCTTATTTCGGGATACAAACCTTCGGTGTGGATCGTCAGCCCAGGAACGAGTTCCCACTGCTGGTCGTCCGACTGCTTGGCAGCCTGCTTGTCACCGAGAAGAATCTCAACGGGGGCGCTGCCACCCCTGACCGAGATCTTGCGAACCAGCGCAGGCAAGGTTTGGAAGGTGCCAGGCTTCCACTCATCAAGGACGTATTGATTCCCGATTTGCACGGAGAAGGTCGGATTGCCTGCGGGGTCGAGCTTGTAGCCCTTGAAGCGACTGCCCTTTGGTAGGGCCGGGGAACCGGAAAGCTTCGTGACTTCTTCCCCGGCAGGATCCTGGTCGCCTTGGCCGCGGTCGGTCCAATGGCGGGAGGCGTCCATGAAATTGCCCTTCCAGACCAGCTCGGCGGTGAGGTTGTCCGCGCTGTAGGCGAGATTCACGCCATTCGGGAATCCGATGCCGATGGCGCGGGGTGTGGTGTTGCTGATGAAGTTCCGGTAGATCACCGCCCGGCCATTCTGTGGTCCGAGAAGGATGGGATCGCGTCCGCCCTTCAGCGAGGTATCGGAAAGTGCCTTCCAGCCTTTGACTGCTGCGGGCCGCCAGGCGACGGCGATGCCTTCGTTGCCCTTATACTCGAAGTACTCGACACGGATCTTGTGGGTGCCGGCGGAGAGATTGATGCTGCCTTCCTTCGCGCGGCCGCCATCCATGGGCCCGGTGCCATCCACCTCCGCGATCTTCTTGCCATCGATGAGGATGCGTGCGCCGTCATCGGCATCCACGCGGAAGAGATATTCGCCGGCTTCGGGGGCGGTAAGGTCGCCCTCCCAGACCATGCCGAAGAGTTCGTCGTGGCCGGCCTTCTTGATGCTGATCTTGCCGTCGTGCTCCTCCTCGACGTTCGAGGCCTTGAGCTGGGAGAAGTCGGGGAGGCTCTGCCATTCGCCCTCGTAAACCTGCGAGATCAGATTCTCGATCGGCGGCTTGGCCTTGGGGAGGGGATGGAGCTTAAGGATCTCGTTTGCAGTCCAGGGGGCCTTGCGGTCGGCGGTGGCCTCGCGGGTAGCCTTTACGAATTCCGCGGTCACGGGATCTGCCTTGTTACCCCAAGAGGTGCGCGCGTAGGTGAGGATCGCGGCGATCTGATCGTCCGGAAGTACGCTGCCTTGGGGTGGCATCTCGAGGTTGAACTTCCGGCCATCGACCTCCACTTCGCCGTGCAAGCCGTGGAGCACGATCTTCACCGCGCGGGCGGCATCACCCATCACCCAATCGCTACCGGCGAGCGGCGGGAACTGGCCGCCGGTGGCGCCTTTCCCGTCCGCACCGTGGCAGGCGGAACAGTAGAGAGTGAAGAGTTGGCCGCCATCCTGGGCGTATAGCGGCAGGGTGAGAGCAGAGGCAAGGAGGACGGCGCGGAGCATCGTGACAGAAGAACGTAAGGGGCTTGGGCTTGCTATCCCGCGGACGGGGGAGATGACAGGATTTCCGGGTTGCTCTGGAAACCCGCGATGGGACGCGAGGACCATGATCTTACGGTGATAGTCCAGGAACATTGCTGCTTTATAGTCCCCATTTGGGGGACAGCGCGGGATGCCGGGGTGTTTGCCTGGTGGGAGGTGTTTTTTGAACGGCTTGGATGGTGCCTGTTCTGCCTGTTATAACAGGGAAAATAACAGGCGGGGCTTGGGGTGCGGAATCATCAATCATCAATCTTCCAATCACCAAATGAGGTGCGCTCCGCGAGGAGGAGGGCGGGGACGGGAAGCATGTTGGCGAGGAGTATCGCGGATGTGGACGGTGGATTTCTACTGCCAAGGTGGGCTAAGATGGAGACGGATGAGTTTACCGGCCTCCCGGCACCCCTTCAGGGTGCGATTCCTTTTCCGTGGATACCCAGGGTTGCGCGCTGCGCGCTTACCCTGGGCTATCTCCCGGTCGCCCCGTTGGGGCTTTAGCGGTCGCCTGGTTGGGGCTTTAACGGTCGCCTGGTTGGGGCTCTGGCGGTCGCCTGGTTGGGGCTCTGGCGGTCGCCTGGTTGGGGCTCTGGCGGTCGCCTGGTTGGGGCTCTGGCGGTCGCCTCGGTGGGGCTCCGGCGGTCGCCTCGGTGGGGCTCTGGCGGTCGCCTCGGTGGGGCTCTGGCGGTCGCCTCGGTGGGGCTCTGGCGGTCGCCTCGGTGGGGCTCTGGCGGTCGCCTCGGTGGGGCTCTGGCGGTCGCTCCGTTGGGGCTCTAGAAAGCTGCGCGCTTGGCGCGGTAGTAGCGCTCGAGGCCGAGGGCGACGGTGTCGGCGTATTCGCGGAGGATGGCGGGGTATTGCTTGCCGGCGATCTCGCGGGTGCCTTCGTAGTCGCCGGCTTGGATGCGTGCGTGGTCTTCGAGCGAGTTCATGACGTAGGGCTCGAAGTAAACAACGGGGCAGCGGTAGATGCGGTTGGCCAAAAGATTCCGCGCCCAGAGATATGGATTTCCATCTACGTTCCGGGAGTTCTTCGCCTCGGGATTGTAGATATAGGGAGGCATGCCGGTCTTCTCGACGAAGGCGGCGGCGGCATAGGTAGCGAGGCCGGTTTCCTCCCCGTGCACGCCTTCAAGGAGCTTGGTGAGGAGGTCATGGCGCTGGTCCTCGAGAGCGACTTCACCATCGGTGTAGCCGCCGTTCAGGATCATGTGGAAGTGGTTTGCGGGAACGAGCGTGGGATTGGAGGGATCTCCCCATGCATCCGCGTTGAAATGGAGGCAGAGGACGATGTCTGGCTTGATGGTCTCGTTCACCAACTTGGCGCGGGCGCGGATTTCCGCGGTGCGGTAGAAGAGGCGCTCCGCGAGCTTGGCGATGTCACCGCCGGAAGTGCTGTGCCGTGCTTCATCCCGGAGCATCTCGGGGCGGATCGTGGTGACGGGTTCGGTCTTGTCCCGAACCATGGTGACCGTTGCTCCGAGACGTTCGAGTTGTGGCTTGAGCAGAAGGGCAACTTGAAGGGTCATGTCGCCTTCCTGGACGGGCTGATTGCCCGCGATCTGGAACCAGCGCTCCTCCATTTTCCCCCATCGGCCGCCGATATGGCCGGGATCGATGGCGATCCTGATGCCCTCCAGCGGCCGATCGGCGGGAGCGGCCGGAAGCGAGGAGACTGGACGCCAGTAGCGAGGGGGGGCGCTTTCAAGGCCCTCCGGGGAAAAACGCAGGCGCAGCTCTTGGCCGGGGGAGGTGACGATTTTTACGTCCTGGGTGCCAACTTCGAACCAATCCCGCCAAGCCGGTGAAACGGTGAAAATCCCGTCCATCTGGCGCAGGAAGTCGCCGCGCGAAATGGTGGATTGGAAGCCATTGAGGGCAAGCCAGTCGGGTGTCCCGGCGAGATCGGATAGCGAGTGTGCCGGGGCGGGGGAGGGATCCTCCGGGGCCGGGGCGGGTGAGGGCGGGATGGAAGGCTGTTTCAGCCACACGATGGCGGCGGCCAAGCCGAGAATCCCGACGATCCAGAGGGGCAGGGTGCGGGGTGTCATCGGGAATTTGGCTTGGCGCATCGGACGCTGCGGGGGTAAGGCTCCGGCACCGGAGCGATGGCGTTCCGGGCGAAATCCCCCGATTTCATGGAGCCTCTCCGCATACTTTTCTTAGGTGACATCGTCGGCGAACCTGGTCGCAAGGCGGTGATCGAGCATTTGCCTGCGCTACGCAAGGAACTGGAGCTCGATTTCATCATCGTCAACGGCGAGAATTCCGCTGGCGGGCGGGGAATCACGCCCCGCATCGCGATCGATTTGCTCCGAGCCGGAGCGGCTGTGATCACCACCGGCGACCATGTCTGGGATCAGGCGGAGATTGTCGATTATTTCCCCACGGAGCCGCGCTTGCTGCGCCCGATCAATTACCCGGCCGATACGCCGGGAAGCGGTTCGGTGGTGCTCGAAACCCCGAAAGGAAAGGTAGGGGTCATTCAGGCTCAGGGGCGTTCCTTCATGCAGCCGCCCTTGGAGAATCCCTTCCTGATGGTCGAAGTGGAGGCTGAAAGGCTGCGCGCGGACGGGGTGCAGGTGATTTTCATGGACATGCACGCCGAGACCACGAGCGAGAAAATCGCGATGTGCTGGGCGCTGGATGGCAAGGTCTCGGTGATCGTGGGCACCCACACCCACGTCCAGACGGCGGACGAGCGGATCCTGGCGGGTGGCACCGGCTGCCTCACCGACGCGGGGATGTGCGGGCCGGATGATTCGATCCTAGGGCGGGCTCCGGAATCCGTGGTGTGGCGTTTCCGCACCGGAATGCCGACGCGATTCCCTATCGCTCAAGGACCCGTGCGCTTGTGCGGGGTGGTGGCAGATGTAGACCCCGAAAACGGCCGCTGTGTGGCGATCTCGCGCTTCAACCGCCTGATCTCTTCGAAGGAAGTGGCCGAAAGTCCGGAAACGGCGGGTTCGGGGGTGGCTGAAGTGGTTGGTAACCAGTGAATTCTATGGTTTTTCCGACAAATCTTCTTTCAATCGATATTTTTTTTGACAGGATCGGCGGTTCCGGTCAACTTCCGCCCCGCTTTTCCCGGAACCGACCAGGAAATTCGCGGGGGTCTTTGTCCCATGAGACAAGATCCCCACGAAGTCCCCGGTAGTTCTCGGGGCCAGCGTCAACGCCGTTAAGGCTCGTGTAGCTCAGGGGTAGAGCGCATCCTTGGTAAGGATGAGGTCGGGGGTTCAATTCCCCCCACGAGCTCCAGCGGCCGCATGACCGGACGAGCAGCAGCCCAACGCGAAACATCCACAACCATGGCCAAAGAATCATTCAAGCGGAACAAGCCGCACGTCAACATCGGCACCATCGGTCACGTTGACCACGGCAAGACTACTCTCACTGCAGCGATCACGAACACTCTCGCGGACAAGGGTTTCGCTGAGAAGAAGAGCTACGCTGACATCGACGCTGCTCCGGAAGAACGCGAGCGCGGCATCACGATCAACACCGCCCACGTCGAATACGAGACCGACAACCGTCACTACGCGCACGTGGATTGCCCGGGTCACGCTGACTACGTGAAGAACATGATCACCGGTGCTGCCCAGATGGACGGTGGCATCCTCGTGGTGTCCGCTGCTGACGGCCCGATGCCGCAGACCCGCGAGCACATCCTTCTTGCCCGTCAGGTCGGCGTGCCGGCTCTGGTGGTGTTCATGAACAAGGTCGACCTCGTTGACGACGCCGAGCTTCTCGAGCTTGTCGAAATGGAAGTTCGCGACCTCCTTTCCACCTACGAATTCCCGGGCGACGAAATCCCGATCGTGATGGGCTCTGCCAAGCAGGCTCTCGACGGCGACGCGACCCACAAGGAAAACATCCTCAAGCTGATGGCTGCCGTGGACTCCTACATCCCGGAGCCGGAGCGCGCCATCGACAAGCCCTTCCTCATGCCTGTGGAAGACGTGTTCTCGATCGAAGGTCGTGGAACGGTCTGCACCGGTCGTGTGGAGCGCGGCATTATCAAGAAGATGGAAGAAGTCGAGATCGTTGGTATCCGCGACACGCAGAAGACCACCGTCACCGACATCGAAATGTTCCGCAAGCTGCTCGACGAAGGTCGTGCAGGTGACAACGTGGGTCTCCTGATCCGCGGTCTGAAGAAGAACGACGTCGAGCGCGGCCAGGTGATCGCCAAGCCGGGTTCGGTGAAGGCGCACAGCAAGTTCAAGGGCGAGATCTACGTCCTGTCCAAGGACGAAGGTGGCCGTCACACCCCGTTCTTCTCGAACTACCGCCCGCAGTTCTACTTCCGCACCACCGACGTGACCGGCAGCATCAAGCTTCCGGAAGGCGTGGAAATGGTGATGCCGGGCGACAACGTGAACCTCGAAGTCGAGCTCATCACGCCGATCGCCATGGAGCAGACCATGCGCTTCGCTATCCGCGAAGGCGGCCGCACCGTGGGTGCCGGTCGTGTCAGCGAAATTCTTTGACTTACCCTAAGGTAGGTCCTCAGTCTGTCGCCCCGCGACATCCGGCTGAGACGATTTCCGGGGCATTTCGGCAAGTTGCCGGGGTGCCCCGCCATCGCCTCCACCGGTGAAGAAGGAAAATACGGAAGTAGCTCAATTGGTAGAGTAGCGGTCTCCAAAACCGTTGGTTGTGGGTTCGAGTCCCACCTTCCGTGCCATCCCCCTCCCGCAAATTTCGAAGGTTAATCCGGCATGTTCGCAAAAGTCTCACGTTTCGTCGGCGAAGTAAAAGGCGAGCTCCGCAAGGCCAACTGGCCTTGGGAGGCAGATCCGAAGGTCAAGGGTTTCAAGAAATACAAGGAACTCACGGATTCCACGGTGGTGGTGCTGATTGCGACGATCCTGCTGGCCGGCTTTGTTTCCGCCTGGGACTTCATTTGCACCTACGTCCTGAATTTCATCACGTCCTTCGGACACTGATTTCCCGCTCTCCCGGTTAGCTTTTTCCGATTCCCGTCATGCCTGCACCGTCTCCAGAGAACCAGTGGTACGTGGTCCATGTCCTTTCCGGACAGGAAGGAAGGGTTCGCGACCGCATCCTCCGCCAGCGTGAAGCGGAAGAGATGGGGGAATACATTTACGAGGTGCTGGTTCCGACCGAGATGGTTTCCGAGATTCGCCGCGGCAAGAAGACTTCCACGAAGCGGAAGTTCTTCCCGGGCTACATCATCGTGAACATGAACCTCCTGACTCCTGACAACCAGCTCGTCGAGAAGACCTGGTATTTCATCAAGGAGATGGAGGGAGTGATCGGCTTCGCCGGCACCAAGGACCGTCCGATCCCGATGCGCCAGAGCGAAGTGGACGGCATGCTTTCCCAGATCAAGGAGCGTGAGGAGCACGCCCGCCCTGCCATCAGTTTCGAAGTCGGCGATACCGTGAAGGTCGCCGACGGTCCGTTCCAAAGCCAGAACGGCATCGTCGAGGAAATCGACCCCGAGCGCGGCAAGCTGCGCGTGGCGGTCACGATCTTCGGTCGCTCCACTCCGGTGGAACTTGAATACTGGCAGGTCGAACGCGCCTGATCTTCACACGCTCTTAAACATCCCGATCCCGCAATCCCTCTACCACCATGGCCAAGGAAGTCGTTAAAGTCATCAAGCTCCAGATTCCTGCCGGAGCTGCCAACCCGTCCCCGCCTGTCGGTCCCGCACTCGGCCAAGCTGGTGTGAACATCATGGGCTTCTGCAAGGAGTTCAATGCCCAGACCCAGAGCCAGTCCGGCGACGTGCTCCCGGTCGTGATCTCGGTCTACAAGGACAAGAGCTTCACCTTCATCACCAAGAAGCCCCCGGCGGGCAACCTGCTGAAGAAGGCCGCCGGTCTCGCATCCGGCTCGAAGGAAGCAAACAAGATCAAGGTCGGCAAGATCACCAAGGCGAAGCTCATGGAAGTGGTCGCCATCAAGATGCCTGACCTGAACACCAAGGACCCCGAGGCTGCGGCCCGGATCCTGGCTGGCACCGCCCGCCAGATGGGTCTTGAGATCGAAGGCATGTAATTTTCCGCTCCGGCTCTCGTGGCTGGAGCTCCGAAACCGCAGGAGGGCTCGTCAATCGGGCGGGTCCGCCAGCACTGCAAAGAAGAAACATGAAGAACCGCAGCAAGCGCTACGAGAAAGCCTCCGCCCTCGTGCAGGCAGGCAAGTCCTACGGCTTGGAAGAAGCTGTCGGCACCGTGAAGAAGTTCCCGGCACCGAAGTTTGACCCGACCGTTACCGTTTCCTTCCACCTCGGCGTGGATCCCCGCAAGAGCGACCAGATGGTCCGTGGTTCCGTCGCCCTGCCGCACGGCACGGGTAAGAACGTCCGCGTGGCTGTCTTCGCCGCCGGTGCCGCCGCTGAAGCAGCCGAGGCTGCCGGCGCGGAATTCGTCGGTTTCGAAGACCTGATCAAGCGCGTTCAGGGCGGCTTCACCGACTTCGACGTGGCGATCGCCACGCCGGATGCGATGACCGAAGTCCGCAAGATCGCCCGTGTTCTTGGTCCCCGCGGCCTGATGCCGAACCCGAAGACCGGCACTGTCACCGACGACACCGCCAAGGCGGTGAAGGAAGTGAAGGCCGGCCGTATCGACTACAAGCTCGACAAGAACGGCAACGTCTCCGGCGCTGTCGGCAAGGCGTCCTTCTCTGAGGAAGCCCTTCTCGAAAACGCCCGCGCTTTCATCGATAGCGTGGTGCGCGCCAAGCCTGCCTCTGCAAAGGGCAACTACGTCCGCAGCGTGACTGTCGCTGCATCCATGTGCCCCGGCATCCCTCTGGAGTCCGGCGTCTACACCAAGGCTTAATTTCCCACGACCATGAATCCCGACAAGAAAGTCATCATCGACCAATTGCTCGAAAAGGTGAACGCCTCGCCGTACGTGCTCGTGGTGGATTACACCGGCATGACGGTTCCTCAGTTCTCCGAGCTCCGTAACCGCCTGGGTGCGGCCGGTGCCGAGTGCCACGTCGCCAAGAACACCTACGTGAAGAAGGCACTCTCCGAAGCCGGTCTCCCGGACATCGGTGAGTCGCTGATCGGCCAGACCGCTTTCGTCACCGGCAGCAGCGAAGTTTTCGCCGCCGCCAAGGCGATCAAGAACTTCGAAAAGGAGTTCAAGAAGCCGGAACTGAAAGTTGGCATCCTCGACGGAGCGATCCTTGACGCCGACAAGCTCAAGACCATCGCCGACATCCCGTCCCGCGAAGCGATCCTTTCCCAACTGCTTGCCACGATCCTCGAGCCGTCCACCCGGATCGCCCGTGTCATCCAGAAGAAGTTCAACCCGGACGCGGACTCCAAGTCCGACGAAGCTGCCGCCGAACCGGCTGCAGAAGCCTGATAAGAATCTGACCAGACGGCAGCGGCGTCTCCCGCCGCTGCCTGAACCCACAATGGTTCCTCGTCGGGGTGGCGGCCGCCACTCTCAAATGTCCGGAAGCCTCCGGGTGCGACGATACCGCAAAGGAGAAATACAATGGCCAATATCGAACAACTCGTTGAAGAACTCGGCAAGCTCACCGTTCTGGAAGCTGCCGACCTCGTGAAGAAGCTGGAAGAAACCTGGGGCGTTTCCGCCGCAGCTCCTGTAGGCGTCGCCGTGGCCGCTGGCCCAGTCGAAGCTGCTGAAGAAAAGACCGAATTCGACGTCGTCATCACCGACGGTGGTGCGAACAAGATCGCCGTCATCAAGGCTGTCCGCGAAGTTTCGCCGGGCCTGGGCCTTGCGGATGCGAAGAAGGTCGTCGAAAGTGCTCCTGCCAAGGTGCTCGAAGGTGTCTCCAAGGACGCCGCCGAAGCTGCCAAGAAGAAGCTCGAAGAGGCCGGCGCCAAGGTCGATCTCAAGTAATCCAGTTTACCGGATTTGCTTCGCGGCCGGAGACCCCGGCCGCGAAGCCATTTCCCGGAACCGGCGGAAGCCGTCACCAAAAACAGCGACAGTTTCCGCCGATCCCGGACTCTCTCACCAGTCTCTGAATCTCATCTGCCCGGCACCGCTAGCGGTCCGGGCTCAACTTGCAAGCACCACATCAAGCCATGGCCGCCGACCGTCTCCAATTCGGGAAAATCGAGGAAGTCATCGAACCCCCGAACCTCATTGAGGTTCAGAGCCGCTCCTACGAGGAGTTCATGCAGAAGGACGTCCCAGCTGGCGAGCGCACCGATTCCGGGCTCCAGGCTGTCTTCCGCGAGGTGTTTCCGATCAAGAGCTACGACGAAGCGATCGAGCTCGACTTCGTGACCTACGACATCGAGGACCCGAAGATCACGTCCCTTGAAGCCCTTCGCTCCGGCGAAAGCTTCTCCGCCGCTCTCTACGTGACCTTCAAGCTGAAGGACGAGACCGGCACCAAGAAAGAGCGCGTTTACATGGGTGAGCTGCCCATGATGACCCGCCGTGGTACCTTCATTATCAACGGTGCCGAGCGTGTCATCGTTTCCCAGCTGCACCGTTCCCCGGGCATCTGCTTCGAGACCTCTCAGCATTTGAACGGCAAGATCCTGCATTCCTTCCGCATCATCCCGGACCGTGGTTCTTGGCTGGAAGTGCAGTTCGACACCAACGACCTACTTTACGTTTATCTCGACCGTCGCCGCCGCCGCCGCAAGTTCTTGGCGACGACGTTTCTGCGTGCCCTCGGCTACCCGACGGACCGCGACATCGTGACGAATTTCTACAACGTCGAGTCCCTCAAGCTGAAGGAAGAGATGGACGAGCAGGAGCTCGGCCACAAGGTGCCCTTCGAGGACATCCTCGACGGCGAGCTGGTGGTGGCGAAGGCTTACGAGCCGCTTACCATCGGCATCGTGCGCCAGTTGATCGCCCTCGGCCACAAGCAGGTCGACGTGATCGACGGCCGTGAGGATGAAATCCTCCTGAAGTCCCTCCGCAAGGATCCTGCCAAGGATGAGGACAGCGCCTTGAAGGATATCTACCGCAAGCTGCGCCCCGGCGACCCGCCGACGGCTGCGAACGCCCGCGCCCTGCTCAAGCGCCTCTTCTTCGATCCGAAAAAGTACGACCTGACCCGCGTTGGCCGTTACAAGATCAACAGCAAGCTTGAGAGCAAGGTCGGTCCGGACGAGCGAATCATGGTCCCCGAGGACTTCCTCGGTGCGGTGCGTTACCTGCTGAAGCTGAAGAAGGGCGAAGGCGTGATCGACGATATCGACCACCTTGGTTCCCGCCGCGTGCGTGCGGTGGGTGAGCTTCTTTCCAACCAGTGCCGCGTGGGCCTCGCCCGCACGGAGCGTCTGGTGAAGGAGCGCATGACCCTTTTCGACGTGAACATCGAGGGCATGACCCCGCAGAAGCTGATCAACCCGAAGGCGCTCTCCGCCGTCGTGCGCGACTTCTTCGGCCGGTCCCAGCTTTCGCAGTTCATGGACCAGACGAACCCGCTGGCCGAGCTGACTCACAAGCGCCGTCTGTCCGCCCTTGGACCTGGTGGTTTGAACCGCGACCGTGCCGGCTTCGAAGTCCGCGACGTTCATCCGTCCCACTACGGCCGGATCTGTCCGATTGAGACCCCGGAAGGTCCGAACATCGGTCTGATCAACTCGATGTGCACCTATGCGCGCATCAACGAGTTCGGCTTCATCGAAACGCCGTACCGCAAGGTGAAGAACGGCAAGGTGTCGAAGGACATCGAGTATCTCAGCGCCGACCAGGAAGAGAAATTCCTCATCGCCCAGGCGAACAACCCGATCGACAAGGACGGCAAGTTCCTCAATGAGAAGGTGACCGCCCGTGAAGTGGGTGGCGAGTTCATCGAAGTCGCCCCGACCGACGTGAACTACATGGACGTTTCGCCGAAGCAGATGGTGTCCATCGCTGCAGGCCTGATTCCGTTCCTTGAGCACGACGACGCCAACCGCGCACTCATGGGTTCGAACATGCAGCGCCAGGGCGTACCGCTCCTCGTTTCCGAGTCGCCGTATGTCGGCACCGGTCTCGAAGGCAAGACGGCCCGCGACTCGCGCTCCGTGGTCGTTTCCGAGCTCGACGGTGTGGTGGCTGCTGCCACCGCGGAGATGATCGTCACCTCGCCGGACGGCAAGCTGCCGGTGGCGGACGAGAAGTTCCTCTCCGATCCAGAGTCGGTGAAGACCAATCTGGACAAGGGCATTATGGCCTACCCGCTGCGCAAGTTCATGCGCTCCAACGCCGGCACCTGCATCAACCAGAAGCCGATCGTCAAGAAGGGCCAGAAGATCAAGAAGGGCGACGTCCTTGCCGACGGTCCGAACACGCAGCTCGGCGAGCTGGCGCTCGGTCGCAACGTGCTGGTCGCGTTCATGCCTTGGAACGGCTACAACTTCGAGGATGCCATCGTCATCTCCGAGCGCGTGAAGAAGGAGGACATCTATACCTCCATTCACATCGCCGAGTTCGACGTGGCCGCCCGCGACACCAAGCTGGGTCCGGAAGAAATCACCCGTGACATCCCGAACGTGGGTGAAGAGGCCCTGAAGAACCTCGACCACGACGGCATCATCCGCATCGGTGCGGAAGTGAAGCCGGGGGACATCCTCGTCGGCAAGATCACGCCGAAGTCCGAGACCGAACTCGCTCCGGAAGAGCGCCTGCTGCGCGCCATCTTCGGTGAGAAGGCGGCGGACGTGAAGGACACTTCGTTGCGCGTGCCTTCCGGCTGCATCGGCATCGTCCAGGACATCCGCGTTTCCTCTCACGGCAATGCCCGCAAGCGTGCCGAGAAGGTGGATCCGGTGGAGCTGAAGAAGCAGCTCAAGAAGATCAACGACGAGCACAAGAAGAAGGCTGACAAGCTGACCGATGACCTCACGGAGAAGCTTTCCGACATCCTGCTCGGCGAGAAGATCCCGCTCGACGTAGTGAACGCCCAGACCGGCGAGATCATCATCCCGGCGAACCGCAAGATCACCAAGACCCTGCTTCGCAAGCTGGCCTCGGTTCACGATCACATCGAAATCGATCCGTCCCCGATCCGGAACAAGATCCTCGAGATCATCGGTTCCTTCGAGCAGCGCTTCCAAGAGCTCGACACCGAGCGCGAGCGCAAGCTCGACCAATTGGAAGCCGGTGACGACGTCGATCCCGGCGTCATCAAGGAAGTGAAGGTCTTCATCGCCGCCAAGCGCAAGCTGTCCGTCGGTGACAAGATGGCCGGTCGTCACGGTAACAAGGGGGTTGTCGCCACCATCGTTCCCGAAGAAGACATGCCCTTCCTCGCGGACGGAACTCCGGTGGACATCGTGCTTAACCCGCTCGGCGTGCCTTCCCGTATGAACGTCGGCCAGGTGCTTGAGACTCACCTCGGCGTTGCAGCCAAGGCCCTCGGCTTCAAGGTCGCGACCCCGATTTTCGACGGTATCCCCGAAGCGAAGATCTGGGAGTTCATGTCCAAGGCCAAGGAAGTCGATGGCTACACCTGGATCGGTGACGGCAAGGATGGCACCACCGGCGGTAAGTCGACCTTGTTCGACGGCCGCACCGGCGAGGCTTTCCACCAACCGGTCGTGGTCGGCGTGATTTACATGCTGAAGCTCGGCCACTTGGTTGCCGACAAGATCCACGCCCGTGCCGTTGGTCCCTACAGCCTCGTTACCCAGCAGCCGCTGGGTGGTAAGGCCCAATACGGTGGCCAGCGCTTCGGGGAAATGGAAGTCTGGGCCCTCGAGGCCTACGGCGCCGCCTACACCCTTCAGGAATTGCTTACGGTCAAATCCGACGACGTGCAGGGCCGCACGCGGATTTACGAAGCGATCGTCAAGGGGGACAACAACCTGGAAGCCGGCACGCCGGAATCCTTCAACGTCCTCATCAAGGAAATGCAGTCCCTTGGTCTCGACGTCCGCCCCGGACGCCGTGGCTCCACGCCGGGAGGCGTGCCGTCGATCGGCGGAGTGGACGACTTCTCGCTCGACGATCTCACCCTTTGATAGCCCGAACCACGAACCGATACCCTAACGAGCATTCGATATCATGAACGTTGACACCAACCTTCGCGAACTTTTCGGCGTGGACGAGCGGCCGGAGGCCTTTGACCAGGTTTCCATCACGGTCGCATCCCCGGACGTGATCCGGTCTTGGTCCAAGGGGGAAGTGAAGAACCCCGAGACCATCAACTACCGTACCTTCAAGCCCGAGAAAGGCGGCCTCTTCTGCGAGCGGATCTTCGGACCGACCCGCGACTGGGAGTGCGCCTGCGGCAAGTACAAGCGCATCAAGCACAAGGGCGTGGTCTGTGACCGCTGCGGTGTGGAAGTGACGCTGAGCCGCGTGCGCCGCGAGCGCATGGGCCACATCGAGCTGGCCGTGCCCGTCTCGCACATCTGGTTCTACAAGTGCATGCCGTCCCGCATCGGCCTGGTGCTGGACATCAGCGCCCGCCATCTCGAGCGCGTCATCTACTACGAGGACTACGTCGTCACCGAGCCGGGTAACACCCCGCTTGAGCGCGGCCAACTCCTTACCGAAAACGAACTCCGTGATGCCGAAGATGCTTACGGCGAGTCTTCCTTCCGCGCCTCGATGGGTGCGGAAGCCATCCAAGACCTGCTCGCGCAGGTGGATCTGGTGGACCTTGCCAAGCAGCTTGAGCAGGAGCTTGAGACCACCCGCTCGAAGCAGAACAAGAAGAAGCTCTCGAAGCGCCTCAAGATCACCCAAGGCTTCGCCCAGTCGAAGTCCCGTCCGGAATGGATGATCCAGACCGTTCTTCCCGTGATCCCGCCGGACCTTCGTCCGTTGGTTCCGCTGGAAGGTGGCCGCTTCGCGACCTCCGACCTGAACGACCTGTATCGCCGCGTCATCAACCGTAACAACCGTCTCAAGAACCTCCTCCAGCTAAAGACGCCGGAGGTCATCATCCGCAACGAAAAGCGGATGCTGCAAGAGGCTGTTGACGCGCTCTTCGACAACGGCCGCCATGGCCGTGCCGTGACCGGTGCCGGCAACCGTCCGCTCAAGTCCCTCAGCGACATGCTGAAGGGCAAGGGTGGCCGCTTCCGCCAGAACCTGCTCGGCAAGCGTGTGGACTACTCCGGTCGTTCCGTGATCGTGATCGGTCCGGACCTCACCCTCAACCAGTGCGGTCTGCCGAAGAAGATGGCTCTTACCTTGTTCGAGCCCTTCATCATCCGTCGCCTGAAGGAGCTGGGTTACTGCCACACGGTCCGCTCGGCCAAGAAGATGATCGATCGCAAGACCCCGGAAGTCTGGGACATCCTTGCGGAAGTGACCAAGGGTCACCCGGTCTTCCTGAACCGCGCGCCCACGCTGCACCGTCTCTCGATCCAAGCTTTCGAACCGAAGCTGATCGAAGGTGAGGCGATCCGCGTTCACCCGCTGGTCTGCACGGCATATAACGCCGACTTCGACGGTGACCAGATGGCCGTGCACGTGCCGCTCTCGGTGGAAGCCCAGATGGAAGCGCGCCAGCTGATGCTTGCGCCGAACAACATCTTCTCTCCCGCCTCCGGCCGCCCGATCACCACGCCGTCGCAGGACATCATTCTGGGTGCCTACTACCTGACTTGGGCTCCGGTGCGCACGCAGAAGGATCGCGAAAAGCAGGAGCACCTCCCGCTGTTCGAGAACTCTTCGGAAGTTGAATTCGCGATCGCGTCCCGCAAGGTGGGTTACCACCAGTGGATCCGCATCCGTAACCCCAACTTCGGGACCAACACCGTCTTCGGCGACAGCGAGAACAAGATTCTGGAGACCACTCCGGGTCGTGTCCGCTTCAACGAGATCTGGCCTGCTGGCCTTGGCTTCATCAACCGCACCGTCGGTAAGAAGCAGATGTCCGACGTCATCTGGCGCTGCTACCAAGTGGCTGGCCAGAAGGGCACGGTCCAGACGCTGGATGCGCTGAAGAGCCTCGGTTTCCGCGAAGCTACCCGTTCCGGTACGTCGATCGGTATCGTGGACATGGTGGTTCCGGAAGAAAAGCCGGCGATCATCAAGGATGCCTACGAGCAGGTCGAGAAGGTCACCAAGCAGTACCGCAACGGTGTGATCACCGATGGCGAGCGCTACCAGAAGGTCGTCGACATCTGGACGCACGCCACCGACACCATCGCCTCCGCGCTCTATCGCAAGATCGAGTTCAACGACGGCAAGCCGGGCGCGAGCCCGCTGTTCATGATGGTGGACTCCGGTGCACGTGGTAACAAGAGCCAGATCAAGCAGCTCTCCGGGATGCGCGGCCTTATGGCCAAGCCGTCCGGTGAAATTATCGAGCGCCCGATCACCTCGAACTTCCGCGAAGGTCTGTCGGTGCTCGAGTACTTCATCTCGACTCACGGCGCCCGCAAGGGTCTGGCGGATACCGCACTCAAGACGGCGGACTCCGGTTACATGACCCGCAAGCTCGTGGACGTGGCGCAAGACGTCATCGTCACCGTGCAGGATTGCGGCACCGCCAGCGGCATCATCGTGGCGCCGATCTATGACGGCGACGAAGAGGCAGCCTCGCTTGCCACCCGTATCTACGGCCGCACCTCGTGCGAGCAGGTGAAGGATCCGGTGACCGGCCAGATCGTGCTCGATTACGACCAACTCGTGGACGAAAACTCCGCGAAGGCCGTCGAGCGTATCGGTTACGAGAAGCTCAAGATCCGCTCCGTGCTCACTTGTGAGTCGAAGCGCGGTTGTTGCGCCAAGTGCTACGGCCTGAACCTCGCCACCGGCAAGCCGGTGAAGATTGGTGAAGCCGTGGGTATCATCGCCGCCCAGTCGATCGGTGAGCCCGGCACGCAGCTGACGATGCGTACCTTCCACGTCGGTGGTGTGGCTGCCGCAACGTTCAAGCAGCCGATCATCAAGGCCAAGAACACCGGCCGCGTGGTTTACAAGGACCTCCGCGTCGTCGAAAGCGCCGAAGGGAAGTGGGTCGTTCTGAACAAGAACGGTTCCATCTCCATCCGTGACAAGGACGGCCTTGAGCTGGAAAGCCACATGATCGTCATCGGTTCCGTCATCGAGATCAAGGATGGCGACGATGTGAAGAAGGCAGACACGGTCGCGACCTGGGACCCCTACAACGTGCCGATCCTTACGGAGAAGCCGGGTAAGGTTGAGTTCCGCGACATGATCTCCGGCATCACCGTCACCAACGAGACCGACAAGGAAACCGGCAAGAAGGTCATGGTGGTCACCGAGCACAAGGAAGACCTCCATCCGCAGGTGGTGATCGTGGACGAGAAGACCAAGGAAGTCCGCGCGTCTTACTCGATTCCGGTCGGCGCTCACCTTTCCGTCAAGGAAGGCGAAGTGGTCACGGGGGGCACGCAGCTCGCCAAGACCCCGCGCAAGGTGGCCCGTACCAAGGACATCACCGGTGGTCTCCCACGTGTTGCCGAGCTCTTCGAAGCCCGCAAGCCGAAGGATGCCTGCGTGATCGCGAAGATCGAGGGTGAGGTCTCCTTTGGTGGCACCGTCCGCGGCAAGAAGAAGGTCATCGTCACCGACACCGACTCCGGCGAACAGGTCGAGCACCTCGTGCCGATGGGTCGCCACATCATCGTGACCGATGGTGACCGCGTGAAGCGTGGTGACCAGATCACGGAAGGTCCCGTGTCTCCGGAAGACCTCCTCGAGGCTTGCGGTGCCCAGGAACTCCAAGAGCACTTGGTGAACGAGGTGCAGTCCGTTTACCGCGTCCAAGGCGTGGAAATTAACGACAAGCACATCGAGATCATCATCCGCCAGATGCTGCGCAAGGTGAAGATCACCGACCCGGGCGATGCGGACCAGCTGCTCTGGGGCGACCAGATCGACCGTTCTGCCTTCAACCGGATCAACGAGTCCATCGTGGCCAACGGTGGCAAGCCGGCGGAAGCCGAGCCTGTCCTCCTGGGGATCACCAAGGCCTCGCTGGAAACCGACTCCTTCATCTCCGCGGCGTCCTTCCAGGACACCACGCGCGTGCTGACGGAAGCGGCGACCCTCGGCAAGGTGGACTACCTCACCGGCTTCAAGGAAAACGTGATCATGGGTCACCTCATCCCGGCTGGCTCCGGTTTCGAATCGCACCGCGATTCCGACATCGAGTTCACCGTGGAAGAGCCGGAGCCGCTCTTCATTCCGGAAGCCCCGGAATCGGAAGACGCCGTGACGGTCGAGAGCGCTTGATCGCCCGATCCAAGTAAGAATTCAGAACCCGGTCGCGCGAAAGTGCGATCGGGTTTTCTTTTTCCGGGAGGGCGGCAGAAGAAGGCGGTGGCTCCGGGCACGGGCTAAGCGTGGAAGGTTGCGAATGTCGCGGAGTGCCAAGTCTCAAGGGGTTCTGTCGTGCCGGGCATTTCTTTCGAAGGGCCTGACCATCTCCGGGACGAGACGAAGAGAAGGAGTGGGGGGATTGATTCTCAGTTGCGGATTGGCCTCAACCGGGCTCATGATAGAGACGGAAAACCCCGAAAAGATCATGCGCTGGAAAAATCTGCGTCGGAGCGAGAATGTGGACGATCAACGCGGACGCGGCGGTGGTGGAGGAGGAATCGCACTTGGTGGAGTCGGTACGCTGGTGCTGATCGTTCTCGCTTTGATTTTCGGATTTGATCCGACGCCCCTGCTCCAGCAGCAGGGCGGGGGAGGAGGGCCGGTCCAAGAGCAATCCATGTCTCCCGAGGATCAGGAGCGGGTGGAATTCGTGAAGGCGGTCTTGGGAAGTACCGAGGATGTGTGGAATGAGGAGTTTGCCAAGATGGGCAAGCGCTATGAGGAGCCCAAGCTGATCCTTTTCACAAACCAGGTGCGGAGTGGCTGTGGCTTCGCGGGAGCGCAGATGGGGCCTTTTTATTGTCCGGCGGATCGCACCGTTTACATCGACCTTTCTTTCTTCCGGGAGTTGCACGAGCGCTTCGGGGCGCCGGGGGATTTCGCCCAAGCTTATGTGATCGCTCATGAAGTGGGACACCATGTCCAGAACCTGTTAGGTATTTCGGATCAGGTTCATCAGGCACGCCAGAGGAGCAGCGAAGCGGAGGGAAACCAACTCTCCGTGCGTCTTGAGCTCCAAGCGGACTTCCTTGCCGGGATGTGGGCCCGGAAGGGGCAACAGCGCTTCGATTTTCTGGAACAAGGAGATCTTGAGGAGGCTCTCAATGCTGCAAATCGCATCGGTGACGATACCTTGCAGCGTCAAGCGCAGGGCCATGTCGTGCCGGATTCCTTCACTCACGGCAGCTCGGAGCAGCGAGTCCGCTGGTTCAAGAAAGGACTCGAGAGCGATCGCTTCGATCCGAACAATACCTTCCAGACGCGGGACCTTTGATGGGACCTGGGGTTTGGGGACAGTCTGCTCCAAGTCTTGCCAATAGCGACAGGTCAGGGAACGGGCTTGCGTATCCACCCGGTTTCCTGAATTCAGGAGAAGATATAACCCGACAACCATGCAACGCCGCCCCTTCCTCGCCACCCTCGGTGCCACTGCCGCCGCCCTGACCACCGGAGCCCGTGCCCAAGAAGGCGGGGAGAAAAAGCTGGGTTGGGCGTTGGTCGGACTGGGCTCGCTGAGCACCCATCAACTGGCTCCTGCATTTGCGAAGACGAAACATTGCAGGCTTTCCTCGATCGTTACCGGCACGCCTGCCAAGGCGGAGGAATGGAAGAAGAAATACTCCATCCCGGACAGCCACGTTTACAACTACGAGACCTTCGACAAGATTGCGGAGAATCCCGACGTGGATGTGATCTACGTGGTGCTTCCGAACTCGATGCACGAGGAGTTCGTGATTCGCGGGGCCAAGGCGGGAAAGCATGTCTTCTGCGAGAAGCCGATGGCGAACACCGCGGACGAGTGCCGCCGGATGATCGCTGCGATGAAGGCGGCGGGCAAGCAACTCGGAGTGGGCTACCGCTGCCAGTATGAACCTCACCACCGGGAGTGCATGCGCTTGGCGCGGGAGAAGACATTCGGTGATCTCAAGTTCATCGATGCCGGTTTCGGTTTTCAGATCGGCGATCCGACCCAATGGCGCCTTCGCAAAAAGCTTGCCGGAGGCGGTGCCCTGATGGACGTGGGCATCTATGCACTCCAAGCGTGCCGCTACATCGCCGGGGAGGAGCCCGTGGAGGTCATCGCGCAGGAGGTCAAAACAGACCTGCAGAAGTTTGCCGAGGTGGATGAGACCATCTCGTGGTCAATGAAGTTTGCTTCAGGTGTGGTGGCTTCGGTGATGACTACCTATGCTTTCAACGGAGCGAATTACTTTACCGCGACCTGCCAGGGCGGGCGCTTCGGAATGGATCCGGCTTACAGCTATGATGGCTTGAAGGGATGGACTTCGAGGCCGGACGTGAAGATCGAATTTCCCGCGGTGGATCACTTCGCGACCGAGATGGACGCCTTTGCCGAAGCGGTTATCGCCGGCAAGCCCTTCGCGCCCTCCGGTGAAGAAGGTTTGAAGGATCTGTTGGTTATTGAGGCGATCTATCAATCGATCAAGGAGGGCAAGGCGGTGAAGGTTGGAGCGGTCTGATCGTCCTGTAGTCCTGCTGCTTTGTACATGATCACCCGTTCCGAGTTCCTCAAACTACTCGCGGCGTCTGCCTTTATTCCGAGGCTGTCTGCGGAAGGCTCGCCCTTCCCGCAAGGCGAGTTGGCGAACCGCTTTCGCGAGGGGATGGCGAAGCTGGACGAGGTTTTTTGGGTGCCCGAGATCGCGAACTGGCTTGATCGTCCCGGTCGCGACCTGCGGGGGCACTTCGATGGCGGGATCAATCCGCCCTGGTGGTCCTGTGCCAACGTCGCGGAGGCGATGGTGGATTTCATGAATCTCACTGGCACTGATCTTTACGATTCGCGCTTGCGAGAGATTCATGCGGGGAACGTCCTGCGGGGAAGCCGCTTGCCCGAGTTGGCGAAAGCCCTGCGTGCCAAGGATGATTGGAACGAGCGGGACGAGCAGAAGCTGAAGCGGCGCGTGAAGGCGCTGGACCAGAAGCGGGTGCACGACAGCGAATTCCGGAACGAGTATCTGGATGACTCTGCCTGGTGGGGAATCGCGTGGTTGAAATTCCACGAACGCACCAAGGACGCGCGATACCTGAGGACCGCCCGGGCCATTCATGAGCACATGGCGAACAATTGGCGGAAGGAAGGTGGTGTTTCCTGGGCCGAAGACGCCGACAAACGGGATCCGAACGCGATTACGAACAGCTTGTTTGTGGTGCTTTCCGCGAGGCTTTACCGGGTGACAAAGCAAAAGGCCTTCCTCGCTTGGGCGGAGAAAGCCTTGGCTTGGGAGAAGGAAGCGAAGCTCTATGATGGCAGCGGGATCGTGGACAGGCCGGGTCATGTGGCCGACTACTGGACTTACAATCAGGGCGCCTATCTTGGCGGTTTGGAAGCCCTTCACGCTGCGACCGGAAAGAAGGAGTATCTCGATGAAGCGGCGGCAATCGCCATGACGATCATCGGGAAGACCGGTGTGGTGGGCGAGGGTGGTGTATTGTACGAGAAGCTTAGTACCGAGGGCTGGGATGTGGGTCTTTTCAAGGGGATCTGCGTCCGTTATTTCGGGATCCTTTTGCGAAGCTTCCGGAAGAAGGGTATCCATCCCGAGGCCGCCGATGAATTGGACCGCGTCATCCGCGGGAGCGTGCAGGCGATTTTGAGAAGCAAGCTCAAGGACGGGCTCTATCCGCTCGAGTGGCAGGAGCCTCCGCGGGCAGAGATCCACAATTTCAACACGCAGCTTTCCGCGCTGATTGCAATCGAGGCGGCGATGATCCCTTCCTAGGATGAAGCCCGGGGCAGATGGTGAGGAAGAGCCGCTATTAGCCTTTGTGGGATGGTGGGCCACCCGGATCTGGGGCTTTCATCTGGAGCATAGCGCCCATCCAATCTCGGTCTATCGCGAGATGAAAGCGTCAGGGCTCAGCGCCGGGCAGCTTCGCGGAGGTATCAGGCAAGCGGTGCGGGATTGTGTTTCGTCTGCGGCGGACTTGCCCCTTTCGAAGATCGAAGAGATTGATCGCGAGCTTCGTGCGGGGAATCTGCGGACGCTGACCTCGCTCCGTGCCGAGTTCACACGGAACCTTGCAGGCGTCTTGAAGAGGGGGCGCTTGCGAAGCGAGGAGGATTACTACTTCGCGGTGAACGTGATCGAGGACGGGGCGATTTCCATGACGGCGGAGGACCGTCGAGCTCTTGCGGAATGGATCGCCTTTTGGGAGGCCTCTTCTTCGGCGGGAGAATCTTCGGCTTGAAAGGGGAGGCGTTTGCTGGCGTAGTAGATCCGTGCTGAATCGTCTCGGAAATACTTTAAAAGTGGCTTTAAGTGTCGTTTTTGTGGCGAATAGCCTCGGTGCAGAGAAGCCGAACGTGGTCTTCATCATAGCTGATGATCTGGGCTATGGGGAGGTCGGTTGTTTCGGTCAGGAGAAGATTCCGACGCCGAATATCGACAAGCTTGCGGCCGGCGGGATGAAGCTTACCCAGCACTATAGCGGAGCACCGGTCTGTGCGCCGGCGCGCTGTGTGCTGATGAGCGGGAAGCACTTGGGACATGCCGATATCCGCGGCAACCGGCAGGCGAAGGTTTCCTTTCCGCAGTTCAGCGAAGGCCAGCATCCGATAGCGAAGGACACCGTGCTGATACCGGAGCTCTTCAAGAACGCGGGCTATGCAACGGCGGCGATCGGCAAGTGGGGACTGGGTCCGGTGGGGAGTACCGGGGATCCTAACCAGCACGGCTTCGATCTTTTCTTCGGCTACAATTGCCAGGCGGTCGCCCATAGCTACTACCCGAAATATCTCTGGCGGAATGATCAGCAGGTGGAGATCAACGCCAAGCCGATCCCCGGCCATGTGAAGCCGATCACGGGTGAAGTGAAGGCGGAGGACTACATCGGGGAGACCTATGCGCCGAAGCTGATGATTTCCGAAGCGGAGAAGTTCATCGCGGACAAGAAGGGATCGCCTTTCTTCCTCTATCTGGCGTTCATCGAGCCGCACGTGGCGATGCATCCGCCGTTGGAATCGGTGAACAAGTTTCCGAAGGAATGGGATACGGAGCCGCATCGTGGAGAGGCGGGCTATCTGCCCCATCCGCGGCCGCGTGCGGCGTATGCAGCGATGATTTCAGATCTGGATTCCTATGTGGGACGGGTGGTGGCGGCCTTGGAGAAGGCGGGGGTTGCGGACCATACGATGATCGTCTTTACCGGTGACAATGGCACCACCATGGAGAGCGGGCCTAAGGCGCGATTCAATGTCGGTGGTGTGGATGCCAAGTTCTTTAATAGCACGGCAGGGCTGAGAGGCTTCAAAGGGAGCGTGTATGAAGGAGGGCTGCGCGTGCCGACGATCGTGAGCTATCCCGGCAAGGTGAAGGCCGGCAGCGAGTCGAATGCCCTGGGGTATTTTGCCGACTGGTTCCCGACCTTGTGTGCTGCCGCCGAGATCGAAACTCCTGCCAAGCTTGATGGGGAGAACCTCTTACCGGTGCTGGAAGGCGGGGCCGTGAAGAAGGATCGCAAGCCTTTGGTCTGGGTCTTTCCGGAGACCTCCGGGCAAGTGGCCGTGAGAATCGGCGATTATAAGGTGCTGAAGCGCGGCCTTAACCGGAAGCAGTCCGATCCTTGGGAAGTTTACGAGATTCCCGTGGACCGGGCGGAAACGAAGAACTTGGCAAAGGAGAAGCCGGAGCTCATCGAAGAGGCGGTGCGGATCCTCAAGCAGGAGAGTGCAGAGAATCCGATCTTCCCGGTAAAGATTCCGGAGGCTTGAGCTTCGCGGGCGCGGAGGGAAGAACAACTTGCGCGGAGGCCGAGTCGCGTCTCCAATGGGAGGTAGTATTAAACCTCCGAACCATGATTCATTTTCCCTTTCAGGACCACCGCGCCTCCGGACTTCTTTCCCGTGTGCGCGACGATATTTCCCATCTCCGTCAAGATGTGGCGAATCTGCTGACGCACACCACCCGCCACACTCTGCCGCGGGGTGCGCGCGAACTGGCTGATAGTGCCCGCAGCCAGCTCTCCGCCGGAGGTTCCTATGCGGCGTCCCGGCTCCGGGATTTCCGCTCCAGCCCGCCGAAGCAGGCGCTTGGGGTGCTAGGTGGGGCGATTCTCGTGGGGGTGATCGCCGCGGGAATTTATGCGGTCTGCAAGAGCGACGAAATGCGTGCTGCCGAGGCTGAGGCCGAGGACGAGATCCCGCTCTGAAGAGACACCGGGAATTTGCGGCGGATTTCCGCTGGTGATTTAGTGGCTGGTTTGTAGTGTTCATGCGAATAGCATGACGCTCGACCAAAAGCTGGCCATTCTCGCAGACGCCGCGAAATACGACGCTTCCTGCGCCAGCTCTGGCGCAACGCGTCGGGATTCTGTTGGGGGTAAGGGCGTGGGGTCTGCGGGAGGTGCGGGGATCTGCCACAGCTATGCACCGGATGGGCGCTGCATTTCGCTGCTGAAGATCCTGCTGACCAACCGCTGCCTTTACGATTGCCACTATTGCATCAACCGCCGGTCGAGCAATGTGCGCCGGGCTGCGTTCACGCCGGAGGAGGCAATTTCCCTGACTCTGGATTTTTACAAGCGGAACTATATTGAGGGGCTTTTCCTGAGTTCCGGGATTATCCGTAGCGCGGATCATACCATGGAGCAGGTGGTGCAGGTTGCGAAGACCCTGCGGGAGGTTCATGATTTCCGGGGTTACATCCACCTGAAGACCATTCCTGAAGCGTCGCCGGAATTGATCGAGCAGGCGGCGCGTTACGCGGATCGCATCAGCATCAATCTGGAGCTGCCCAGCCAATGCAGTCTCGACCGGCTTGCGCCGGAGAAGAATCTCGGCCGCACCAAGCAAGCGATGGGCCGGATCCGGGTGAAGCTGGAGGATGCGGCGGAGCAAAAGCGAACGGGGGACAAAAAGCTGCGGCACGCCACCGGCCAGAGT
The DNA here is from genome assembly GCF_012913485.1 of Luteolibacter luteus. Lineage (GTDB taxonomy): Bacteria > Verrucomicrobiota > Verrucomicrobiia > Verrucomicrobiales > Akkermansiaceae > Haloferula > Haloferula lutea. The sequence continues at coordinate 4,287,186 of NZ_CP051774.1, forward strand.
ACTCAGGTCATCGTGGGAGCGGATGGCGCGACCGATGCGGATTTCCTCGCGCGCTCCGATGAACTTTATCGGGCGTATCGCCTGAAGAGGGTATATTACTCCGCCTTTAGTCCGATCCCGGAACCTTCGTCGGTCTTGCCTCTGGCGGCCCCTCCCTTGGTCCGGGAACACCGTTTGTATCAGGCTGACTGGCTGATGAGATACTATGGATTTCGTAATTCGGAGATCCTGACCCCGGAGGAGCCGAACCTCGATCTGTCGCTGGATCCGAAGCTCGCTTGGGCGTTGAGGAATCGTCAGGAGTTCCCGGTCGATCTGCAGAAGGCTCCGCGTGAGCGGATTCTCCGTATCCCGGGTATCGGGGTGAAGAACGTCGACAGGATCCTGCTTATTCGCCGCCACACTTCGATCCGTCTGGAAGATCTGGTTCGGCTGCGGATCTCCCTGGAGAAAGTGAAACCCTTCCTGATTACCGCGGATCATCATCCCGCGCGCTATCTTTTAGATAGCGACCGGCTTCTCGCGCGCTTCCGGCCGAAGCCCACCCAGCTCGAGCTCTTTTGATGATGCGTTGTGTGGATCCAGGCCCGGGATTTGACACGTGGCGAAGCGCCGCGCGTCGGCTGATTGGTGAAGGCGTGCCCCCGACAGAAGTGCTATGGGAGAGCGATGGCATGGGCAGTCTCTTTGGTGACGAGGAAGCAGGCGCTCCGGAAACCATTAAGCTGGTGGTGTCCCCTGCGTTCATCGAACTGGCCCGGGCAGTGTCTTGCCATGCGGACGGAAGGCGTTGGGCTCTGCTTTACCGAATCCTCTGGCGGATTGCGAAGCTGGGAGAGCGGAGTTTGCTGGAGATTGCAAGTGATCGAGACGTGGCCCAAGCACGGATGATGGCGAAGAACGTGCGGCGTGAGATTCACAAGATGCACGCCTTTGTTCGGTTTCGGAAGGCCGGCGAGGATGAAACAGGGCGGGAGTGCTTTGTCGCTTGGTTCGAGCCCGATCATTTTTGTATCGAACTCGCGGCAGGCTTTTTCGCGAAGCGATTTGCCAATATGAATTGGTCCATTTTCACGCCGAAAGGGTGTGCCCATTGGATGGGGGAAGAGCTGAAGTTTTCACCCGGGGTGGAGCGCGATCCCTGCAATGATCCCGATGCAATGGACGCGATCTGGCGGACCTATTATCGCAGTATTTTCAATCCCGCCCGCCTCAAGCTGAAGGCAATGCAGGCCGAGATGCCGAAACGTTATTGGAAGAATCTGCCCGAGGCGGAATTGATCGAAGAGCTGACAAGGTCGAGTGCCAATCGGATGAGCGGCATGATTGCAGAGGAAGCCCGCGTGGTGCGGCCCGTTCCGCGGAATGCCTATTTAGGGCGACTGCAGGATCTGTCCGCAGTGCCGGAGATCAGGGAACCTGCGGAAGCGTCCATCCAGGAAATCGCGCGGATGGTGCAGGCTTGCCGGCATTGCCCGCTTTGGGAAAACGCGACTTGTGCCGTGGCAGGTGAGGGGCCGGCGGATGCGCGGCTCATGATCGTGGGTGAACAGCCGGGAGATCGCGAGGATCTGGAAGGGCGCCCTTTCGTTGGTCCGGCTGGCCAATTGCTAGACCGAGCGATGAAAGAGGCAGGCTTGGATCGAAATGGGGCGTATATCACGAATGCCGTGAAGCACTTCAAGTGGGTCCCGCGAGGAAAGATCCGCCTGCACCAGAAGCCCTCCGCAGGGGAGATCGACGCTTGCAAACCATGGGTGCTCGCGGAGCTAGCTAAGATTTCCCCCGATGCTTTGATCCTGCTCGGTGGTACGGCCGCACGTTCCTTATTGGGAGCCGGTGTGCAAATTACGAAGATGCGGGGGATCGTCGACGCACCGCATTTGGCGAAGCGGGTGATACTCACCGTGCATCCATCTTATCTCCTCCGCTTGCCGGATGAAATGCGGAAGGAGGCTGAGTTCAGGGCCTTTGTGAAGGATCTGAGCCTTGTCCTGTGAAGGACGTGGATCAGGGTTCCAGGCGATAGCCGACACCTCGCACCGTGATCAGATGCACGGGCTTGGAGGGGTCTTTTTCAAGCTTGGTTCTCAATGCCGCGATGAAGTTGTCGACGGTTCTGGTGCTTGGGTAGGCGTTGTATCCCCACACGACATCCAGGAATTTCTCGCGGCTGACGGTTTCTCCCGGATGGCTCGCCAGAAGTCGGAGCATGCCGGCTTCCTTCGAAGAGATCGGCTGATCCTTGTGATTGCGGTGAAGCATGTTGCGCCCGAAGTCGATTACCGCATCTCCGATCGATAGTTCGTTTCCGAGGGCGTGCTCCCGTTCCTTTCGGCGGAGCAAGGCTCTCACACGCGCCAACAGCTCGCGGAGGCTGAAGGGCTTCACCAGATAGTCGTCGGCACCGCTGTCGAGGCCCTCCACCCGGTCATCGACTTGCCCCTTGGCGGTTAACATGAGAACCGGCATGGTTTTTCCCCGCTTGCGAAGTTCCCGGCAGAGCGCGAACCCGTCTAGCCCTGGCATCATGACATCCAGCAAGGCGAGATCGAAGGGCTCCGTGCATGCAAGCTCGAGTCCCGAGATGCCATCCTCTGCGGCAAGCACGCGGTAGCCCTCTGCCTTGAGGGTTTCCACCAAGGCGGTACGCATGGGGGCTTCGTCTTCGATGACCAGCAGTCTCATGCGGAAATGGGGATGCGCAGCGTGAAGGTGCTGCCTTCGCCGGGCTTGCTCGCTACAATCACGGTGCCGCCGTGGGCTTCGGCGATGGACTTCACCAAGCTGAGGCCGATGCCGGTTCCTTGGGTCTCGCGGCGGAGTTCGTCGCCCGGTCGATAGAAGCGTTCGAAAATTCTGGCCTGTTCATCCTCCGGAATCCCTGGCCCAGGATCGTTGACGGACAAGGTCCAATCATGGAGGACCTCGTCGATCGATAGTGAAGTGAAGATCGTGCTGCCCTTGGGCGAAAACTTGATCGCGTTGTCGAGCAGGTTGACCAGAGCCTGCTGGATCGAATCGGCATCGACGCTGGATTCCACGGGGGTGATCCCGGCTTCCAAGGAAATCTCCCTCTCCTTGGCCAGCGGCTCCATCACCCGGAGGGTATTCTTCACAAGCGCGGCCAGATCGCAGGATTCCATTTTCCAGACCTTCCGGCCTTGCTCGATCCTCGCGTGGTCGAGGACATTTCCTACGAGTGTGGAAAGCCGTGCTCCCTCCCGTGCGATGAGCCGATGGAATTCCTTCGCCGTTTCAGGCGGGACCTTTTCTTCTTCGAGAGCATCCGCCATCAGTCGGATCGAGGCGACCGGTGCCCGCAGTTCGTGGGAGACGCTGGCGACGAACTGGCTTTTCATCTCGTTCAGCTTCCGCTCGCGCTGGAGGGTGCGCTGAATCAGCAGCAGTCCCCAGAGGCAAATGCCTGCCGCAAGTGCGACCAGCGAGATGATACGCCTTTCCTGTCCCCGGGCTGCCGCGGCCACGGACTCGGGAGACTTCAGGCTGACATCCACCCTGAGTCCCCGGGCAAAGGCGACGGGAGCGGAGCGGAAGGGGGCGCTGGTGGTGCCGGCGCTGTTTTCCAAGGAGAGCCTCGCGAGGAAATCCCGATGTTGAAGATTGCCCAGTTCTCCGGAGATCAATCCCTGCACCGTCTCCGGCGCGATGAACTTCGCGCCTTTTTCGTCCCGCTCCAGCCACCAAGGCTTCTCGCCTTCAAGGATCCATCCGGTGCGCTGTTCGTGGTCCAGGAGCGCCAGAGCCTTTTGGCCACGCCGCCAATGACGGAGGGCTCCGCTACCTTCCGGGTCGAGCTTTGCCAAACCCGTCTCGGTGAGAATCGATGGGCAGTCGTGGACGAGCAGCTCCTCTAATTCCTTCGGCGGCTGCTCCTGTGGCGCCAGTTCCATGATTCTCAGTGTGGCCAAAGCGCGGCGTGGCAGGCCGGCCGGGGAGTTTCCCGCTTCCGGGGAATCCCTGAGGGCCTTCAGCGCCGGGATATCGCTACCATCAAGTACGAGATCCATCGGAGATACCGAGCCCGGAGCCGGAGGATCCGGGTAGCGAGGAGCAGTTTCCACTGCCTCCGGCAAGCGGCGAGCCAAGCGGTCTGCCACCGCCGTCGCGTAGAGTTCCGCTTCCCGACCGAGATCTTCCCATACGGCCCGCTCTTGTGCCCGCGCGCCGCGCCACGCCAGCGCGGCCAGAAGGGCAAGCGGGACAAGAACGATAAGAAGCTGTCCCACCAAGGAGAGCGATCCGGAAGAGCGCTTCATTGGTTGCCGGGGCGAGGCACTGGAGGGGATGGCCGCGGACGGGGTTGTCGCTGGATCGGCTGTCCGGGCTGTCCTGATGAGACCCGGACAACATCCCCATCCCTTAAGAAGACAGAGTCCGACGACAGGGCTGCTGAAGTCTCACCACCGCGGGTGATTTGAAGTGAATCAAGAGGCCGATCTCCGCTCAATACGGTGCGGGCCTTCATGCTCTGTGAGCCTGCCGGGGGCTGCATGGGAAGCCATCCTGCGGCTGTTTCGATGTAGATGGGTGCCTTGTAGGCGAGTGGCTGCAGAGAGATGTTCCCCTGCGCGTCGACGAGTTGGATTTTCCCCTCGAGCATCTTCGAGAGCAGGAGTTCTTCCTGCGGGCTGAAGCCCCGCCAATCTTCGGCGGGCCGATCCTTTCTTACGCGAAGCTCCACGACGTCTCCCGCTTGGAGGATGATATCGAGTTTCTTGCACTCCTCAGCAGGCTGCCCGGCATTCACCTCGGCGATGGCCTTCGACCAATCGATAGCGAGCACTTCCTCCGTGCCGTCCTCCCGGAGACGCCGAATTCCGATCTGGCCAAGATCCGGGTAAGGAAGCACTGGCATGCTGCGACTTTGCAGGCGGCCCATGAGGATCCCGAGCGAGCGGATTTCGTCTCCTGAAAAATACCGCGGATCGATCGCGTCCTTTCCCCCGTAGGCCTCCACCAGCAGCTGTGCCAAAGTGGGCAAGCAAGGGACAGGAGGAAGGTCTTGATCCTGCCGGACGTAGGCTGGGAAGAATGTTCGGTAAGGAAATCCCGGGGCGCATAGTTCCACCACCTGCTTCCGGCGCTCCTTGAAGCGTGCTTCCATATCGGGCGGGAGTTCGAGGTTCAGTTCATCTCTGTCTTGCAGAGGGAACTTCGATGCTTCCGCGGAGGGGTAGGCCATGCGTAGGACGGGCCAGTCTTTCCTTGTCACGGAAATCGTGATCCCTGCGTCGGAAAGCTCGTCGAACTTTGAGAAAGGAGTATTCCACAGGAGATCCACCAACTCTCCCGCATCGCACCATGGAATCTCATTGCTCGTGACATCGTAGATGAGGCGATTGCCCAGCATCCGGTAGATTTTCTTCTCCCCGCCGATGCCAATGGAAACAGAGGCAGAAAGATGCCTGTGATAAAGCCAGGACACTTCTTCGTTGCTTCTTGTCGAACGCTGGTCGTCGTCGAATTCAATCACATCTCCCCATTCCAGCACGGGAGGCAGCTCGGATTTGGTTAGATTGACCGGGATCTCAAGATAAGAGCCATCCTTCCGGAGACGCATGATCGTCGCGCTTTGAAGCGAGGAAATCCCGTTCGGCATCGTATTCAGAAGTGTCGCCAGCTTGTCGTAGAAAGAAGCGAATGGTGGCGGGCTAGCTTCGCCCTCTTTCCTCGCGAGTTCATTCTCGCGGTCATACACGTTCAGGCGGGGCAGGATCGCGGTAATCGCCGGACGGCTGGAGAGCTCGGGATAGACGAAGCGGCGAAGCATCAGCTCCCTGTATCTCGGATTCACGTTGGGAAAGCGGGACCGGATCGAATCCTCCGAAGGCCTGGCTCCGCGTTCAATCAGCATGGTCAGGAGCGGGATCGGATCCTGATTCTCTAGTTGGATCTCCGGGCTGGAGGAAATCAGAGCGTCGATCAAGGGGACCGCGGCCGGGTTGTGGAGGATTGGGAAGGTGTAGGCATTGGGATCCATCCCGGCATCGAAGAGCAGGCCGAGGATGTCCAGATTGCCTTGAATGGCTGCTTTCTCGAGCAGGCTCTTCCGGTTCACTCCGGCCTTGGCCGCGAGCAGGGCTTCCACCGCCGCTTTGTTTTCTTTTAACACTGCCATCTCGAGAGGGGTCGCCCGACTCCAACCAGGAATGCCATCATCCCGGTGCCATAGAACCTCCCGGTTTGCATCGGCTCCCCCGGCCAACAGGCGCTTTACGATCGGAAGCATTTCCGGATCTTGGGAAGATACCGCGTAATGTAGTGGCGAGACATTGTAGTCCGGTGTGGTCAGATCGGGCTTGGAGCCCTGGTCCAGCAGGTAATTGGTGGCGGGGATATTCCCGCATGCGATCGCTTCGTGAAGAGGCGCTCCCCGCAGCTTGCCCGGTTGGGTCGATACGGTCGTTTCGGTGGGCATGTCGTTCAGATCCGCGCCGGCTTTTACCAGATCGCTTGTGACCTCGGGATTCCAGTCGGAACTGCTGGCTTTCACCGAAGTGGAGAGGGCATGGATTCTGTTAGGTTCGAAGCCTTTGCTGGCAAGGAGCAGCTTCAGGATTTCCACCCGCTTTCCGCGCACGGCATTTTCCAAGGCCATGTCGGCGATGTCCGCGGGTGGCGAGCCCTTCGCTTCAAGAATTTCCTTGCAGACACTGAGGAAGCCGGCGCTCGCGGCATATGGAAGTGCATTGGTCTTGTAAGGATCTTGGCCAAGGCCGATGAGATATCCGATTACCTTCGACCATCCCTTTGAAGCGGCTTGCTCCATGATTGATGAATCACGCAGCACGTCGGGTCCGCTCACCGCCAAGGCTTGCAGACGGCGGAGTTCGGCCATCTCCTCATCCGAGGAGAGATCCCCACTGGCCGGAACCTTCGCACCGAGTGCGGCGAGGTTCTCAGCGGCGAGCTTGGTCTCGGGTCCGGCGGCGGGAAACTCGCGGATCAGGCGCTGATAGAGTTGGATGGCCTCATCCTTGCGGCCCTGCTTCCGTCGCACTTCGGCCAAGCGGAAAAGCGCGGTAGCGGCGAAGGCACGTTGCTGATCGAGTTTGTCGAGCAACTCTTCGTACTGCTGTGCAGCCTTGTCGGGCTCGCGGCTGACTTCCTCCGTATAGAGGGCATCGCGGAGGAGGTTCCGCAGGGATTCGTCCTCGGCTCGCAGGTTGGCGAGGGGAAGCAGCATCGACAGGGCCATCGGCTTGGAGAAGCGGGTCAGGTTGCTGGACATGGGACGACAATGCCTGTTTAGGGCCTCCGGTTTGTCATGGAATCGTCATGAGTGCAAGATAGGTCCGTGGCCGCTCGATGGAGGGTGCTTGTAGCAGAAAACGCGGAGCATCGCGGGCGGGGTGGTTAGATGAACGGGCGTGGCCGGTGCAGCATGGCTTTGTTCCGAATTACCGGATTTCCTCATGAAACTCGCCCCAATCCTTGTCCTTTCCTTTTGCCAAGCCTCTCTCGCAGGCACGATCATCACCGCTCCTGAGGCCGCGCCGATGACTTCCGGCGGTTTTGAAAATGCCCGTCGCCCGATCAGCAATCCGACGCTCTTTGATCTGGCTCTCCCCACGACCAACATTCACCCGATCGTGATGTACCAGCGGCTACCCGATGCTGTGAACACCACCTTGGGGCAGCTGCCAATGGGAGGTGACGTTCAGGTCTATGCATTGCAGTTCGAGATCGCCTTCAACGAGCGGCTCTCGCTGGTCGCGACGAAGGACGGCTACGTCGACATCAATCCAGATACGCAGCCGCTGTGGTCGGATGAGTCCGGCTTCGCCAACCTCGGAGCGGGTCTCAAATACGCCTTCATCTATGATCCTGCCACTTCCACGGCTTTAAGCGGGACCGTGACCTTCGAGTTCCCGACGGGAAATCATGATGTCTTCCAAGGGGAAGGCGATGGTGCGGCAAACGTGATCGTTTCCGGGCTAAAGCTCTGGGATGATTTCCAAGTGGCGGGGGCTGCCGGGCTTCATCTGCCTTTCGATGGCCAAATGGCGACGACCTCATTTGTCAGTGCCCACGCCAGCTATGAAGTCTCGCGATGGTTCATACCGCTGGTCGAGGTAAACTGGCACCACGTTTTGGAAGCGGGAAATGGGCGCTCCAATTTCTTCAGCCAAGCAGGCGGGGCGGTTCCGGTGGTTGCGGCCTTCGAAGGTGCTGATCTCCTGAACTTCGGTGCATCCAATGCCTCGCAGAACCGGGACTTTGTCACTGCCGCGGTCGGCTTCCGCTCGCGCGTGAGTGACAGCGTGGATCTGGGTTTCGCCTATGAGGTTCCGCTTACCAGTGAGGAAGACGGGATCATGAAGGATCGCTTCACCGTGGATCTTGTCTGGAGCTTTTAGGTCGCCTGTTCCCAGCGCTTGGTCATTGCCTCCGGGCCGGGTGTCGATAGCGTCGCCGGTGTGAAAGAGAAGGCGATTTCCCTGCTGCAGGAATTGACGGAGGCCCACTCGGTGCCCGGACACGAAGATGAGGTCCGCGCGATCTTCGTCGACGAACTCGAAGACTGCGGGGAGCTTTCGGCGGATCGCACGGGCAGCGTGTTCTGCGAGCTGCAAGGGGAGGGACCCCGTGTCCTGGTGGCCGGTCACATGGATGAGGTCGGCTTTTTGGTGCAAAACATCACGCCGGACGGCTTCATCCAATTCCTGCCGGTAGGCGGGTGGTGGGAGCACAGCCTTCTTTCCCAGCGTGTCGAGATCCGCACGCGCGCGGGTGAGAAGATCATCGGGGTTGTGGCTTCGCGCCCGCCGCATTTCCTGCCGGAGGCCCAGCGCCGGCAGGTGATGACGATCGATCAGATGTTCATTGATGTCGGTGCCACCTCACGGCTGGAGGTCGAACAAGAATTCGGCATTTCGCTCGGAGATCCTGTTGCCCCGTGGTCGCCCTTCACCCCGCTGCAGCGTGAGGATTGGTACATGGCGAAGGCCTTCGACAACCGCGTGGGTATGGCGGGGACCATCCAAGCGGGGAAGATGCTTTCGGCCGGAGCCCGACCTAACAAAATCATCCTGGCCGGCACGGTGCAGGAAGAAGTAGGCCTGCGGGGGGCGAAGACCGCGGCCGTTCATGCCAAGCCGGACGTGGCGATCATTCTCGAGGGTCCACCCGCAGACGATACACCCGGCTTTTCCCGAGCGGAAAGCCAAGGGCGTCTGGGTGGTGGCGTGCAGATCCGTCTTTTCGATCCCTCCGCGATCATGAATCCGCGCCTCGCCGATCTGGCGATCCGGACCGCGAAGGACGAGGGTATCCCGCATCAGGTGACCGTGCGCCGGAGCGGTGGGACGGATGCCGGGTCCTTCCATCTTTCCCAGAATGGGGTCCCCTGCGTGGTGCTGGGCGTGCCAGCGCGCTATATTCATTCCCACAATGCGATCATCGACCTGAACGACTACCTGCACCTGGTGGCGCTCACCTCGGCTCTGGTCCGTCGCTTGGACGATAGCACGGTGAAGGGGCTGACGAGCTTCCTCTGAGGTGCGTTCCTTGTCTTGTCATCGGGGCGGCGGCTCCCTAGGCCTCGGGGGTGCTTTCCGGCCCCGGTGAACTACTCCTCGCGCTACTTGCGGCGTTCTGCATCGGGATGTCGAAGGCGGGCTTCAGCGGGATTTCGCTGATCTCGGTCTTCATCATGGCGGAGCTTTACGGCGTGGTGCCTTCCACGGGTATCGTGCTGCCGCTGCTGATTTTCGCCGATGTGGCGGTCTATCCGGCTTTCAAAAAGTATGGGAGCTGGAAGCCGGTCTGGAGTCTGCTGCCTGCCACGGTGGCAGGCCTCGCCATAGGCTGGTGGCTGCTAGGGGTGATTACCTCGGAGCCCACCGCCCGCAGAGTGATCGGTGGCTGCATCTTGGGGATGGTCCTCTTGCAGGCTCTGCGGATCTGGAAGCCTGCGCTTTCGGATCGGCTCGCGCATTCCCGTTCCTTTGGCTCGGCTGCCGGCGTGGCCGGGGGCATCACCACCATGCTGGCCAATGCCGCGGGACCGGTGATCCAGCTCTACCTGCTGTCCCGCCGGCTTCCGAAGATGGAACTACTCGGAATCGGAGCGCGCTTTTTCCTGCTGGTGAACATCATGAAGCTACCGCTCAGCGGAAGCCTCAACCTGATCACTCCGGTGACGCTGATGGACAACGCCAAGTGTGTGCCCGGCGTGGTAGCCGGGATCCTCATCGGGAAATGGCTGATCCAGCGGGTCTCCCAACGGGTTTTCGAGTGGATGGTGATCAGCTTTGCTGTCCTTGCCGCGGGGCGTCTCCTGTTCTTTACGCCCGACCAGCATCGCTCACGACCGGCGGCGGTGATTCAACTCCTGCCAGTTCTGGAAAGCGAACAAGGCGAGGAATAGCGCGAAAAAGGGGCCTTTCCCCGAGGCAAACAAGGCCACCGCCCCGGCAATGGCCACGCCCATGCTGACCTTGAGGCTCAGCTCGATCCGGGACGGGCCGAGGATCGAAACCAGCAAGCGGCCACCGTCCAAAGGAATGACCGGAATCAAGTTGAGCACTGCCCAGAAGATCGAGATGCCAGCGAGATCCCCGAGGAAGTGAGCGGCGAAGGGGGAAATCGTCCCGCGGGTCTTCATGTAGATGAAGAAGAAGATCACCCCGAGGACGATCTGGACGGCTGGTCCTGCCGCCGTGACGAGGAAATCTTGCCAGCGCGAGAAGCGGGCGGCCGGGAAGATGGCGTAGCCACCGAAGGCATGGAGAGTAATGGCGGTCTGTGCTCCGAATTTCCGGCCGGTGAGTGCGTGGCCCAGTTCGTGAACCAGAATGGAAATGAAACCTGCCAGAACGAAGAGGAACATCACCAGAATCCCTTCCTGCGTGGCTCCATCCCCGCCACGAGGTGCTCCAAGGATCGCAAGGGTGATCCAGAACCACGGCTGGATCTCCACTGGAATCCCGAACAATGTAAAACGAACCATGTCTGGAAGTAGGTCAGTTGGAGAAACGCTGCAAGGATAGTGGAAAATTGCCCAATGATCCCAATGGGCCGGCGATGGCGGGAAACAAAAAGGCCGCCCTTTTTGGAGGCGGCTTCTTCTTTGTCGAGCAGTCCGCCCGGCGGATCGGGGAGTTGACCCGCCGGACGGCTGACACACACACACTGACACACGAACTCTGGGGGAAAAGTGGCAGCTTTGATCGGGGGGATTCTCTCGGCTGCCGGTGTCTCGATGACCTTCTTCGGGATCGGGGGGCGTTCCTTCAGTTGGTCGATGTAGCCCTTTGCGGTCTTACGGGGGGTGGTCGAACCGCTCGTGGCTTGGTCCCTTGCGGGACGGGCGGAGTCAACGGCTGTTTGCTTTATCTGGCAAGACTTTTCTTGAGAAGAAAATGAGCGATTTCCTATATGATTGCCATTTTCCGACAGTCTCGATTTCCATGATCGTCAATCTAACAACTCATTGAGGGACAATGGAATTTTTTCAAGTCGTTAAGAAAAATTAAATACCAACTAACTTGGAAAATGCGCAAAAATCGGCTTTGTGTTCATCTAAGTTGTCATCTATGACGGCCAAAATCGGCGATACGAAGTCGATTGAAGCGGAAGCAGAGGCGAAGGGGCACTACGGCCCCCCGGAAACCACAGCGTTTTGAGCCTCTATCCCACAGGGAAGGGCTCTCGCCACGCATCTCCCGAAGGCTCAAGGAGAGACGCTTTCTGACGCCGCTACGCCCCTTCTCCGAGCGAAGCGGTTCCGCTGCTCACAGACTCCAGCGTCCAGCCCCAAGCTTCGCGCGCGAAGTGCGAGAGCCTTCTTTGGGACTACTTCTGCTCCGCGGCACCCTTCTTCGCCTTCGGGGCGCGTTCGGGGAATTCGAAGCCGATCTTGCCGGTGGCAAGGTCGAGCGTCAGGTGGGCGTCAAAGGGGCGCTTGGTCTTGTTCGAGACGAAGCCCTTGATGAGATCCGTCTTTCCGGACGCCAGAAGCTTGAATGCCTGATCCACGGGGATCTCCTGTTTCAGGATCGAACGTCCCAAGCGCAGGCCTTCGGGATCGTTCTTGGTCTTCATGTCCGGGACGATGAAGGCCTTTTCCGTTCCGTAAACTTTTACGCTGCGGCCATCGGCCAGTGTCGCATTGCCAAGCACCATGTCCTCGGTGAGGTCCACGATCTTGTCTTCCTTGCCCTCGAAGACGAAGTTCACCTTGAACTTGTCATCGAGTTCGAGGCCGGCGTCGAAAGGCTTGTTGAACTTCGACTTGAAGCCTTCCAGCGGGCCGACGAAGCGCTTGCTGAAGAGTTCTGCGGCCTCTAGTTCGGCAATGAGGCGGCCGGCGATGTACTTCTTCATCTTGAAGCCGCAATCCACGGTCCGGCACTCGTAGGTGTCGTCCGTCTGCTTCAGGCCCTTCGCGCCGCATTTCGGGCAGGTGGCTTGAAGATCGGGGAAGGCGCGGTTCTTGATTTCAGCGGCGAGGCTCTTGGCGCGGACGACGATGTCGCGCGTGTAGTCCTCGATCTCTTTCATGAAGGCGGCGCGCTGCAGCTGGCCGTGCTCCATCTGGCGGAGTTTGAACTCCCACTCGCCGGTCATGCCGGGAGAGGTCAGGCCGACGATCTGCATCTCCTTCAGGATGTGGATCAAACGCATGCCATTCGGAGTGACGTGCAGTTCACGGCCATCGCGGACGATGTATTTCTGGGCGAGCAGGCCTTCGATGATCGCGGCGCGGGTAGCGGGTGTCCCGAGTCCACGCTCGGACATGGCTTCGCGCAGGGCTTCATCATCGACGAGCTTGCCCGCGCCTTCCATGGCGGAAAGCAGGGTAGATTCGGAGAAGCGTGCCGGGGGCTTGGTTTGCTCATGGCGCACCTCGATTTCCCTGGTGTCCGCCTTTTCGCCATCGGCGACAGCGGTGAGCTCGTCCTTGCCGGAGGCAACGCCGGGGCGGCGACCGTAGACTTCGAGCCAGCCGGGCTTCACCAGCACGCGGCCATCGGTGCGGAAGGTATCCACGGCGTCCGGGCTGGTGATACGGGTCAGGCGGGTCGTCTGCTCATATTCCGCATTCGGGAAGAAGACGGCGATGAAGCGCTTCACGATCATATCGTAAAGCTTCTCTTCAGCCTCACTGAGCTTGGCGATCTTGCCGGTGGGGATGATCGCGAAGTGATCGGAGACCTTCGAGGAATCGAAAACACGCTTGGATTTGAAGAAGCGCGGGCCGTTCTCGGCCTTTCCTTCCAGCACGGCACGGGCGTATTGCGCCACGGGCAGGTCGGAGCTCGCGATATCCCGCAGGGTCTCGCGGACGGTGTCCCCGTAGTCCTCCGGCAGGTAGCGGGAGTCGGTACGGGGATAGGTGATCATCTTGTGCTTCTCATACAGCGCTTGGGCGAGCTGGAGCGTGCCCTTGGCGGAGAAGGGGGCCTCACGCTGGAGCGTGGTGAGGTCGTAAAGCTGCGGGACGATTTGGGACTGGGCCTTCTTTTCCTCGGAAACGGCACCTTGTTTCCCTTCGCAACGGGCCTTGATGGCGTCTGCTTTTTCGAGATCCCAGATGCGCTCCTGGCGACCGTGGGGATTGTCGTCCTTCTTCCACGCCTCGTCGATCCAGCGACCGGCGTAGTCACCGGCAGCGACGTCGAAGGTGGCGTGCACTTCATAATAGGGGCTGGGGACGAAGGCTTGGATTTCCGCTTCCCGCTGGGCGAGGATCGCCAGCGTCGGAGTCTGCACCCGGCCCGCGGCAGTGATATTGAAGCCCCCGTGGCGGGAGCGGAAGCAGGTCAGGGCGCGGGTGGCATTCAGGCCGACCAGCCAGTCGGACTCGGAGCGGCACTTGGCAGCATCGGCCAGCGGGCGCATTTCCTCGTCGGACCGGAGGCGCTCCCAGGCATCCTGGATGGCCTGATTGGTCATGGACTGCATCCACAGGCGCTTCACCGGCTTGCTGACGCCGCCGATGTCCATGATGTAGCGGAAAATCAGTTCGCCTTCGCGGCCGGCGTCGCAGGCATTGACGATCAGGTCGACGTCCTTGCGCTTGGCCAGCTTCAGGACCTGTTTCAATCTCGGCTCGGAGTCCGGGATCGGGTCGAGGTCGAATTGTTGAGGGATTGCGGGCAGCACGTCGAAATTCCACGGGAGTTTTTTCCCGTTCGGGCCGGTGGGCATGCGGAGCTCCACGAGGTGGCCGACGGCAGAGGTAATAATCGCCTCTTCGTTCTCAAACCATGTGTCGCGGGCTTTCCCTTCTTTTTCGAATTTGCCGAAAGTTTTCGCCAATGCCCGGCTGAGGTCGGTCATGACGCTAGGTTTCTCGGCGATGATAAGGGTCTTTCCCATGGGTTGGTCGGCTGGCTCCGGGCCGAGGGACTAGACGGCGAGGCGGCGGCTTGGCAAGGGGATTCCGGGAAGGAATCAGCGATCCCCGTAGGGGATGTTTTTTCAGGGGGGCGAAAAGTGGCGGTTTTTGTGGCTTGGTCCCGAAAGAAAAAATCCGGCGAAAAAGGGGTCGGTCAATCCATCATTCTTTCATCGGCCAGAGCTTCCAGTTCCCATTTGAAGCGTTTCACCTTGAGAAAGTTAAAGAGGTGGGTGGTTGCTACGGCGCTGATGATAAACAAGACTTCCAGTAGAAAGGCCCATCCACTTCCCTGGCTGAATGCCTTGATGATGCCGCCCCAGACAAACGACAGGGAGAGGGCGAAAAGACCCTGAACCCCGAGTTCCAAGCCCAGGCAGGGTGCCAAGTGGCGGGTAGCGATGCGGTAACGGGTCCCGGTGATCAGCAGATCGAAGGCGACAATCATCGCGAATCCCAGCAAGGCAGCAACCAAGGCGATCGAGCCTGAAATGAGCCAGTTCGCCTCGATTCGACCTTCCGCGCCAAGCTGGGCTCCCTGAATGGCCACCGCGATCCAGCCTCCCGCCCACAGGATTGCTCCCGGCACCCCGATGAATAGACCTGCAAGGTGGCGAATGAAGGGCGGCATGGCGGAGCGAGGGCGACCTAATCGGGAAGGTGTGTCTCTGTGGCTTCAAGAGCCTCGTACTCCTTTTCCCATCGCTCGATGCAATCTTTGAGGCGTTGGTAGAGCCGGGTCATTCCCAGAATCGCGAGGATCGAAGCGATGGAAAACGCAGCAATGGTTGCCGCATCCCCGGCTCCGATTCTTCCGACCCAGCCCACGGTGAGGCAGAGGGAGAGGATGGCGGCCAATTGGAGACCCAGTTCCATGCCGATCAATTCCGGGAGATGGTCGCCGACGACCCGGCGGCGGTTTAAAGGGGAAATCATCTCATCTGCCGCCACCATCAGGTATCCAACGCAGACCGAGACGACCGCCAACCCGAGATTTCGCAATTCCGGGAACGTTGGGGGGCTTACCTTCAGAAAGGCGGTGAATCCGAAGAAGGCGCTGCCAATTCCGCCCGCGATCCACAGGAGCGAGCCCGGGATCCCGAGGAAGAGCCGGGTCAGGACTGTAAGGAGAGAGGGTATCCTTCAGAGGCTATCTCCGGATCGAGGAGAGAAGATGAAGAAGTGCGGAAAATCTTGTCGGCAGTGGCCGCCGCGCGGCCTTGGGGAGGCTCCGTCGCCTTGCCTGGTGGAAGATGCGTAAGTTACACTTGCGACGGTGCCGTGGAGCGTCGGGCCTCTTTCCACGCGCGCAGGGTCGCACTGTGCTCGCGCTCCCACTTCAGCCGGAGATCGAAGCCGAGCCGATGGAGAAGGAAAGAGAGCGGGATGGAAACCGAACTCACGCCGAGCGGGAGCAGCGCCCCTTTTCCTTCCTGAGCAAGGAGCTGGTAGCCTCCCGGGATCAAGCAGGATATGGCGATTACTCCCGCGATCTGACCGGCGAGAGCCACCGCATTGATGATCACGAGACGAGAAACCGGCAGGTGATGCCGGTTTCCATGAATGAAGAGCCTGCAGCCAATGAGCATCCCGGAGCCAAGAGCGGTAGCGAGAACACCGCCAATCGAGATCAGCGCAGCTTCCTGCCACTGAGAGGAGGCGGCGGAAGCGAGCGCTGCCGCCATCAGGCCGATCGTAATCAGCCCGCCAAGCCAAAGCGCGAGGCCGGGCAGCCCGATAAAAATCGTGGCGATCAGGCGAATGGCGGGAGGAGGCATCGATGGCAAGATGCCAGCAAGGAAGCCCGCCGGTAAAGTCTGCTCATTCCGCCGGTAATTCCACCGATTGAGTGGACACGTGTGCTGCTTTCCAGCGAGCCCGGAGGCCGAGGGAATACCGGTGGATCCAGATCGCCACCACGCATCCCGCAAATCCGGCGAGGAACAGTAATGTAGGCGCCCACGGAGAGATCGTTCCCAAATCCCAGAAGGTCAGGAGCGCGGAAATCGAGATCCCGAAAGAGGTGACCCCCAGAATCTGTAGCAGCAACTCCATCCCAATGCAGGGGAGGATGTGCTTGCCAGGCAATTGGTATCGGCGTCCGGACGTCAGCAAGTCGAACGCCGCGATCATGGAATGGCCGAAAGCGATGAGGGCGATAGCGACGCCCATAAATGAGACTTGGATGATAAGGGCATCCGGCGGAGTGCCATTGAAAATCAGCGCAGGAATCGCCGCGGAGTAGGAAAGCAGCAAGATCGCCCCGAAAAACCACATTGCTGCTCCCGGGAAGACCAAGAAAAAGCCGGCGACGAAACGGACGAAAGAGGGCATGGATGCGGGCTGGTTTGCGGGGACGAAAAGAAAGGCAGTCGGTGATGGAGGCTTAACAGTATGTTCCTCATTGCGGAAGAACTACGATCCTTCCTTGTCCGGTCTCCCGGTCCACTGCTCCTTCCATTCCTGACGTATTCTTTTCTGCAAGCGATCGTCGGAGATCTGGACCGCGATCGAAGCGGCCATGAAGGCCAGCAAGGTCGCCCCGCTCCGGACGGAAGCGGCGTGGTTGTCCTTTGCGAAAGACGAACAGAGCACGACGACCTGTGAGATAATTCCTGCCAGAAAGATCCAAACGGCGATCGGATTGATCAGGCTCAGAATCCAATCCTTTTTGTTTTGGGGAACCCTAAGGGCACCCGTCAGGAGATCGCGGGCCAGCACCATCAATCGACCGATAAGGAACGCAGCCAACACCACGGGCACGGCTAGAGCTGCAAGAAGGTCGAGCGCCGATCCTCTCGAGGATACTTCTCCCATGGCGGAGATCAGGAAAAACCAAGCGACAATCTGGAGCAGTGAGCCGGGGACGCCGAGACACCCATTGAACAAGAAGCTCCGGAGCCTGTCGTTCATATCCGCCGATCAGCCTGCGGTCTCCCCGGTGAAAGTGTTGCTCGTGAAGGCTCGCAGCATTTCATGTTCCCTGCTTGGGCGAGAGAGGGGACGGCGATGAGGTAAACGAAGAGTTCCTCCGGTATCCAGGAAAAGGGTGAAGAGAAGCTGCCCCATGATGTGGACTCAGCGTTTCACGTAGCGGAAGCCTGGCAGCGCACGGACCAACTTCCGCATCTCCAGTTTCATCAAGGTGGCTGTGACCACCGGGGCAGGAAGGCCGGTGGAGTCGATCAGCCGATCGACACCGGACTCTCCTTCGCCAAGGGCAGTGAAGACCCGGGCCTCTTCCTCAGGGAGTTCGGGCAGGGCTGCGGCTTCTTCCCCGGACGCAGCGGCAGAGCGCGCGAAAGGGAGCTCGCCAAGGTCATCGATGATATTTCCTCCATCCATCACCAGCGTCGCTCCATCGCGGATGAGTTGGTTACAGCCGGCGGAAGAATCCTGATCGATTGGCCCGGGCACCGCGAAGACCGGGCGGCCGTATTCGCTCGCGAGATTTGCGGTGATAAGCGATCCGGAGCGTTGCGCGCATTCGGTGACCAGCAAGGCACGCGACCAAGCGGCGACGATTCGGTTTCGCTGCGGAAAAGTCTGTTTGTCCGGCGGGGTATGCAGGGGAAATTCACTGATCACGGCACCGTGTCCGTCCGCGATCTTCTCGGCGAGCGGGAGATTTTCGGCGGGAAAAAGTTTTGCGAGCCCCGAGCCCAGGACGGCCACGGTGCGACCGTTTGCGGCGAGAGCGGCTTCATGCGCGATGGTGTCGATGCCACGGGCGAGGCCGGAGATGATCGTGAAGCCTGCATGGGCGAGCTGGAAGGAGAGCTTCTTCGTCGCTTGTCTCCCGTACATCGTGAAGCGTCGTGTGCCGACCACCCCGATGGCGTGGCGGTCCCGCTCTTCCAGCTTGCCCCATACGTAGAGGAGGAGCGGGGCATCGTATGCTTCGCGGAGGGCAGGGGGAAAGGACGAGTCGCCGGGTGTGACGATCGATAAGCCGCGTTCCTTCACTTCCTGTAGTTCCGCCACGGGGTCCGCGTGGTCTTGCCACTTTGCCAAGATTGCCGCCGTATCCTCGCCGATGCCATTGATGCGGAGCAGTTGGTCCTTTGATGCCGCGAGGATACTCTCGGGACTCCCGAAATGCTCCAGCAAACGCCGCACCCTTACCGGGCCGATCTTCGGCAGCAGGTTCAGGGCGACGATGGCTTCGAGCGGGGACATGGGGAAATCGATGGCGGATACCTAACAAAAAGTCACTCGCTCTTTCTCCATTGCGAGAGCTGCTCGGGGAAGGGGCATTCCGCGCAGTCGCTGGCGTCTTCCAGGCAGAAGTCCCGTTAAATCTGGATCATGGCCTGATGATGTGCCGCCTTCTTCAGCCATGTCGCCGCGGCTTCCTCGCTGCCGAAGAGCCGGATCGCGCAACGCAACACGTGTTCATTGATCGCGCCTGCCGGGAGCTTCAGGTAGTTCTCGAAAGGCTCATCCTCATGCAGGGCGAGGGGAAAGAGATGATTCGCTAGCAGCTCGATGGCACGGGCCTTGCCGAAAAGGGCCACGGGGCGAGCCGTGGTCGTGGAGGAAAGCGTATGGCGCTTCGTCCAGAAGGGATCATCGAGCTTTGAGAGGTAGCTAATGAGGCCTTTCACATCCAAGGGGCGGGAGAAGGCGAGCTTGCGGAACTTCGGCCAATCCTTCGCCAACGCGGCAAGCGCGGCGACTCGGCGGTGCGGATGATTGGCCGGGCGCTGTCCGCCTGCTTTCCACGGGATGGCGTGAGACGACTCCCATCGTCCACGGGCTTTCCACCAGGTATCCCAAAGAGCGCGCAAGTGCTCGCGTGTGTCGGCCGGTGCTTTTTCGTGAAGGTCAGGCGAGAGGAAGCCTGCGGCGCCAAATAACAACGCTTCGGTTTGGCCATTCGATTCACGCAAGGCGGCGACCGGCATGCGTTGGGCAAGCAGGCGCATTGGCAGGGCATTGGCGCGATACCCCAAGGTCTCTGCGACTGCCTGATAGAGTGCGGCATCGCGGCCATGGGCATCCGCCGTGCGCAGGAAGCGCGCAGCTTTCAGGGCCGCCCGATGGGTCGCGGCTTCCCTCAGGAGCGAGGCGACTGCGATGGCTGGCATGTCTCCGAGCGGCCGCACGCAGCGGCCCGGACGGGCGATGGCGGTTTCACGTCTCGGGCGGAGCAAGGCTTCTTCGATCTGCTGCCGGGAAATCGTTACCCGGCTCACCCGGCGGTGTCCTGCCGTGCGCGTAAAGCTTTCCGCGCCACTGCTGCCAAAGACCACGTGCAAAATGGTTTCCTCGAAGGCAGGGTCGGCTCCGTGGCCGTGTGCCTCCCAATCGGAAGGCCGCAGGTCGAGTTCGACGGGGCCTTCCTTCAGTACCGCGCCGATTTCAGCTGCTGCATGCAGGAAGTCAGGTCCGGCGGAACGGTTCCATTCACCGAATTGTACGATGCGTACCGTAGCTCCGGAGTCATCCTGGAAATCCCTCCCGAAGGCACCGGAGAACCATAATGCCTGGAGCTCCAGTTCCGCTGGCAAGGGCGGGTGCGGCGACTCGGCCACGGTGACGGGCCCATCCCATGCAGCGCTGAGGAGACCGCGGTAGTGCATCACTTCTTGGGAGCGGGTGGCTCGAGGATATTCAGCCAGGTAGCGGGAGCGGACACTTCCGGAATGTCGAGGTTCAGCGTTTGGGCACCACGCAGGAGCTTCACGGCGGCTGCATTCCGGCCCGCGGCGCGATCCATGGCGGCGATGTGCATGTCCAGTCGCAGGCGGTCCGGCTTGGAGGTGTAGAAGAGCTTCGCTTTCTGGAAATCCATGGCGGCGACTCCTGTCTTGTGCTGCTCCACATTCATCAGCCCCACCGCCTCCATCATCGGGCCGCTCTTCAAGCTGGTGGCCCCGGTGCGCAGCATTTCCTCATACTTCGCAGGGTCATCTTTCCAACGCATTTTTGCGATGCGGATGGCGCGGTAGGCGCGGTCTTCTTCAGCGAGTTCTCCCGATCCATCCAGATGCAGGAACGGCCGGTAGAGCGGATCACCTACCACGATGTTCTGCCAGGAAAGCACGGGCAGCGCCATATAGGCCGCCTCTACCAGCGAGTATCCCGCCATCAGGCGCGCTTCGAAGATATCGAAGTGGTGCGTCATCTGGAGAAATGGTTCGTAGACATTCCCGAGGGTCGCCGCTGCTCCACGCGTCAGCAGGGGGGCGACCCAGTTTTTCGCGGGATCGCGCAATTGAGCCGCGCTGAAGGAATGCAAATGCGCCGCCACGGCTCCCTTCTTGAATTTGAAAGTCGTGTTCAGGAATGGTCCGCTAACATTCCAATCGTACCAGCCGAAATAGATAGCGGTATCTCGCAGCGGATAGTTCAGGGGCAGCGTCTCCGGAAAGCGATCGGCCATCGTGGGGATCCCTGCCTCGCGATGGTAGCGCACGATGTTTTCCAGGGCGGGATCTCCTTCCGGCGACTCCGCGAATTTCTTCGAGAAATCAATCACCGCCATTCCCCAGAGGCCGGTTTTCTCGGTCTCAACCGCGTCCCGGATCATGCGCTCGCAAGTTGCAAGCGAAGGGGAATCGATGCGCCCTACCAGGGTCATCGGCAGGCCTGTTTCGGCGATGCTTTTCTCGACCTTGTAATAAGGGTTGTTTAGTGCTCCCTTGATGGGAAGGCCTTCCATGCCAAGCAGGGCGAGTTCGGAATCCACCGCTGCCTGGTTTGCCTGCAGGTAGGCTGCCTGATCTTCCGGCTTCGGCATCGGCAGGGTGGGATCCGCGGCGACCCTGCTAGGGACGCCCCGCATGCAGACCAGCACGCGGATTTTTGAGTTCAGGGGCACGACCTGCCCCTCCGCGCTTTTCGAGCGGGTCCACCATTTCCGGAGGTCGTATTCCTTGACCAAGGGGGCCTTCAACAACTTCTCGAAATCCGCGCGGGACATCTCCTCGGCATCCGGCAGGGGCAGGCCGATGAGATTCTCTTCAGGGATCTTCCTGATCCCGGCGTAGTACTCGGCGAGAGATTTGGAATCCCTCGAAGAGGAGTTATAGAGGATTGCCACCGACTCGACGTCGAGCGGTGCCGGCGCTGCCTTCAGCGCCAGAGTGAAAGATAACAGAAAACCGAGAATCCGGATCACCCGCAAACAATGACTGGAGCACCGCCCGAGGCAAGCCGGGGAGAATGCGAAATCTCCCCTCTTGTCTTACCCTCGGATCTTCAATCCGTCATAGGCGACCTGCACGCCATCCGGGAGGATCGCCGAGAGCTCGTGGTGGTCACTCTCATGGCTCAGGTGGGTGAGATAGCCGCGCTTCACCCCGGCCTTGGCAATCACCTCAAGGGCCTCGTCCGTCGACATGTGGGTGGGGTGCGGCGCTGTCCTGAGAGCGTCGATGATCAGGATGTCCGCCTGGCGGAGCAGCGGCATGGTTTCCTCCGGCACCCGTTTCACATCGGGAATATAGGCGATCGAGGGATGGCCGGAAGATTGGAAGAGAAAGCCGTTCGTGTCTGCTTTTGCGTGCACCACTGGCAGGGGAGTGATCTCCAGGTGGCCGAGCGTGAAGGGGCCCTCGATGATCTTCGGTGCGGGTTTGATGTAGCCGCGATAGATGTTCTCCTCCGAGAAGGCCCAGCCAAACATGTTCTTGATCGTGGCCATGCACTCGGCGGTTGCGTGCAAGGGCAACGGTTCCTCGCGGTGCCAGCAGAAAGCACGGAGTTCATCGAAGCCCACCACGTGATCGACGTGGGAGTGGGTATAGATCACCGCGTCTACCTTGGTGAGATTCTCACGCAGCGCTTGTTCCCGCAGGTCCGGCCCGGAATCGACCAGAATCGAAAGATCACCGGAGCGCAGGTGGATCGATGAACGGGTGCGCTTGTTCCGCGGGTCTTCCGAGTGGCAGACCCGGCAGGGGCAACCGATCACCGGCACGCCCACGGAGGTTCCCGTGCCCAGGAAAGTCAGTTCAAAATCCGCCGCCATCGATTCTTGGCGGCGAGACTGGCACCGGCCACCGCAGGGGCAAAGGGAAATACGCGGCAGGGACGAGCCGGGGACCACAGAAATAGTGCATCTGAACAGCTTTGTGGCGCCAGCGCGATTGACTCCCCGCGAGGTCCGCGCATCATGCGCGCGCCTCGGCAACGTCCATGCTCACGCTTCTCAAAATCCGCAATCTGGCTCTGGTCGATGAACTCGTCTGGGAACTTGGTCCCGGCTTGGTTGGGGTGACGGGGGAGACGGGCGCGGGCAAGTCCGTCATTGTAGGTGCCCTGAAGCTGGTGCTCGGCGAGCGTGCCGACAAAGGTCTGATCCGGACCGGGGAGGATGCTTGCACGGTGGAGGCGGTCTTCGAATTGCGAGACGCCGCCGAGGTGAATGCCGTGCTGGCCGAAGGGGGGCTGGAGGCCTGTGAGGATGGTTCACTGATCGTGCGCCGTGTGATTGGACAGAGCGCGAACCGCCAATTCGTGAATGATTCCCCGGTAACCTTGGCTTTGCTGAAGCGTCTCGGCGAGCATCTGGTGGATCTGCACGGTCCGCACGATCACCAGTCGTTGCTTTCCACCGAACGCCAGCTCTCAATGCTGGATGCCTATGCGGGCAATGATGCCGCTTTGGATGCCTATCGCGCCACCTGGCGAGCCTGGCGGGACAAGGAAACCGAACTGGAAGATCTGCGCGAGGCGGAGACGGCGAGCACACAGGAGCTGGATTTGCTGCGCCACCAAGTGGCGGAGATCGATGCCGCAAACCTCAAGCCGGAGGAAGAAGACGAGATTGCCGACCGCTATCGACGTGCGAGCAATTCGACCCGACTTGTTGAGCTGGCAGGTGCTGCCTCCGCGGCGCTTGGCTCCGATGAAACGGGCGTGCTGACGCATCTTGTGGAGGTGCAGCGGCTTGTTAGGGATCTGGAGAAGCTGGATCCCGGCATCCGGGAGCGGACGCAGGGGCTGGAGAATGCGGTGATGGAGCTTCAGGAGCTGGAGCGGTCGCTTGCCGACTACGCGGAGGATCTGGACATCGACCCGTCGGAAGCGGCGCGGCTGGAAGAACGCGTGAATCTTTTCGAAACGTTGAAGCGCAAGTATGGCGGGGACCTTGCAGCCGTACTGGCCCAGCGGGATCGTGCTGCGGCGCGGCTGGATTCGGTGGAGAACCGCGGCGAACGTCTGGAACAGCTTTCCGCCGAGGCAGCCCGGCTGCGTGAAGAAACTGACAAGGCAGGCCATGGACTCACCGCCAAGCGCAAGAAAGCTGCACCGAAGCTGGCGAAGGAGATCGCCTCCCAGCTGAAGGACCTCGGTTTCAAGCAATCTTCCTTCGATGTCCAGGTGCTGCTGCACAAGGAGCCGGTGGCTTCCGGCTTGGAAGGCATCGAGTTCCTCTTCGGGCCAAATCCGGGTGAGCCGATGCAGCCACTGCGGCAAATTGCTTCCAGCGGTGAAATCAGCCGCGTGATGCTGGCGGTGAAGAGCGCACTGGCGGAGCAGGACGCCACACCGCTGATGGTCTTCGACGAAATCGATGCGAACGTCGGCGGTGAAATTGCCCGAGCAGTGGGCAAGAAGATGGCGGGGCTTGGTTCCCGGCATCAGGTGGTGGCCATCACGCACTTCCCGCAAGTCGCCGCGCTGGCAGCCCGCCATTACGTGGTGGAAAAGGAGGTGGCTGGTGGTCGCACGCGCTCGCGGATGTTCCCCGTGAATGGGGATGGCCGCATTTCCGAACTCGTCCGCATGCTGGGCGGAGGAGGGGATTCGGCTCGGGCGATGGCGGCGAGTTTGCTGGCGGAGGCCTGAAAGAAATCGTATCAGTTGGGCTCTAGCCAAACATCCCGTCATGAAGCTGAGCGAATTGGATGAAATTCACCGGTCTCCCGGGAGCTGGTTCTTGGGCGTGATCTATTTTGCCCCTCGTGATCCCCGGCTCTTGGTCAGGAAGCGGATCGGATCCCTTGGCTGGACCCTGAATTTCGCGAGGCCGCTGGCCATTCCCTTCTTGGTGGCAAGTATTGCTGCCCTTTGGTTGGGCTTGAATGCGGTGGCCTCGACGGAATGGTCGGAATCGGCGAAGTGGGGTGCCGCGTTGGGAATGATTGCATCGTTGGTGATTTGTTGGGCTTGGGTGGCGAATCAGCGACGCTATATCGATTGATTCGCTCGGCTCTTTGAGAAGGATGTCCGCCCTTCTGTTGCCTCCTTCTTTCCCCCTTCATGAAACGCAAGCCCCGCAGCTTCAAGGCGACCCCCGTGCTGGTGGACGCGCCTTCCGCTCAAGTGGCCGGGGAGTTGGGCTTGCCGTGGAAACAAGTGGGGATGCCCCGGTTAGTCCTCGGCCGCCGCGAATGGATCGCCTTGCCAGAATTCGGTGTAGGCCCGCTGAATTCGAAGACCGATACCGGTGCCCGCACTTCCAGCCTTCACGCGGAAGAGATCCAGGTGACGCCGGATGGCCAGCGTGTCTATTTCGTCACGAGCGACCATTACGGGCGCCGGGTGACCTGTGAGACCCCCATCGTCAAATCGACGAAGGTGAAAAGCTCCACGGGGGTCTCGCGCCGGCGCTATGTGATCGAGACGGCGGCGATGCTCGCCGGCGGTTTTACCTGGCGAATCCGTCTTACCTTGGCGAACCGCAAGGACATGAGAAGTCCCCTGCTTTTGGGCCGGCAGGCGCTCTCAGGATATTTTCTGATTGACCCGCAGGGGAATCATTTGAAGGGAGCGCTGCGCGATCTCGAAGCGCACTTCCCCGGTTGTCACCGCTCATGAAAATTCTCGTTCTTTCGCGTAATGCGAACCTCTACAGCACCTCCGCTCTCGTCAAAGCCGCGGAGGCCCGAGGCCACGACGTCCGTGTCGTGGATTACCTGCGCTGCTACATGAACATCACCGCGCACAACCCGAAGATTTTCATCGAGGGTGAGGAGCTGACGGCGGATGCGGTGATCCCGCGGATCGGAGCCAGCCACACCTTTTACGGCAATGCCGTGGTGCGGCAGTTCGAGATGATGGGGGTTTTCACCGTGAACGATTCGGTGGCGATCGCTCGCTCCCGCGACAAGCTGCGGAGCATGCAGCTTCTGGCCCGGAAAGGGGTGGGCCTGCCGATCACCGGCTTCGCTCACTCCACCGATGCTACCGGCGAGCTGATCAAGATGTGCGGCGGTGCGCCGCTGGTGATCAAGCTGCTGGAAGGCACGCAGGGCGTGGGCGTGGTGCTCGCGGAAACTGCCAAGGCGGCCGAGTCCGTGATCGAGGCTTTCAAGGGCCTGCGCGCTGACATCCTCGTCCAGGAGTTCATCAAAGAGGCGAAGGGAGCTGACATCCGCTGCATCGTGGTGGACGGCAAGGTGGTCGCTTCCATGAAGCGCCAAGCCGCTGAGGGGGAATTCCGTTCCAATCTTCATCGGGGCGGCACGGCGGAAAAGGTGAAGATCACTCCGGAGGAGCGCTCCGTGGCGATCCGCGCGGCAAAGATCATGGGGCTCAATTTCGCGGGGGTTGATCTCCTGCGCTCGAACCATGGACCGGTGGTGATGGAGGTGAACTCCTCGCCGGGCTTGGAAGGCATCGAGAAATCCTCGGGCAAGCCGGTTGCGGACATGGTGATCGATTTCATCGAGAAGGCAGCCGTGAAGCGCCCGAAGCCGCCGAAGCCGACCGACAAGTGAGCCTCTACTTGAGCTCCTTGATCCGGTACATCACGACCTTCGATTTGTAGTCGTCTTCGATCATCACCATATATTCGCCATTCTCCCGGCGTTGTGCGGTGATGGTTTCCCGGATGTCCTGGAGGCCGACTTCCCCAATCTCGCTGCCAGGCTCGAGGTGGCCGACAGCGCTTCCATCGCGGGTGCGGAAGATCTCCACGCGGCCGGTTTTCACGCCCTCCTGTTTGGAAGCCCCCGTGTAAGCGACAAAGATGAAATCACCGGCGACATCGAAGCTCATCGGTTCACAGGATTCATGGCCGGAGGAGCCCTTCGCGTAGGGCAGGATTGTTTTCCACGTCAGCTGGTGCTCGCCATTGAGCCAACCATCGTAGCGGGCCAGCGCCGGACCCATCGGTTTCCAGTGTTGGTTGGTATCTTCCGCGGTGGTGCCGCCGAGATAGAGGGCGTCCGTTGTCACATCGTAGCGGATCCGCTTTACCTCCTTGAACTCGGCGGGGTGGGGGAAGCGGATCATTGAGGCGAAATCCCATTTCGGGTTGCCGCGAGGGTCTAGGCCTTGGCAGGGGAAATAGCGAAGGCCGCTCTGCTCGGTCGCGAGCCAGATGCCTCCGCTGTGATCCACCCACCATCCTTGCGCTGCGGGGAGATCTTGGCCGTCGCCCTTGTCGAACTCTGCCGGGTCGAAGGCTCCATTACCGTCTTGATCCCGCCAGATCCACGCTCCTTTCCCCGGTTGGAAAGCGGGCCAGGTGTCTTTCGGTTCGATCCTTTTCTTTGCAAAGAAACCGGAAGGAATGGCGATTTCACCATCAGTCTCCGGGGCAAAACGATAGACCTGCAGGTGCTCCGCATTCATGTCGTTTACGAAGAGCAGAGGCTTGTCCTCAATGCGGCGCATCCATGCTCCGGCGGACCAGATGTGGAGGCGCGGGTCTTGGGGATACTTGGTGCGATTGATGGTATAGGCAGAGTAGGTGGCTTCCTTCCCGGTTCCTTTGCTGAAGTCCATCGAGAAGCGCTCTTCCTTGGTGTAGGCGCTATTGCCATCGAGGTCGGCCATGTCTACGAAAGTCAGGCCGAAGAGCCGCCAGTTCAGGGTGGCATCGGCAAGTTGGTAGCTTTCCAGAACCGTTCCTCCTCCACCACTCTGGGCGTCGTGGGCGACGTATAGATTGTCCTTCGCGTCGCAACCGATGGCACTGACTTGATTGAGCTTCTGGTTTCCGAAGGCCCCCGGCTTTTCCGCGAGGATCCCGCCCGGTTTGCCGAAGCTGCCGATTTCTATCAGACGGCCCTCTTTCTCCTCGTGGATCCGGATCTGTTGGGAAACGTCGTCCGCCACCAACAGGCGTCCCTTGGAATCGAAACAGAAGGCGATTGGGCGGAGATCGTTGGGGAAGCCCTCTATCCGGCTTTGCGAACCGCTGGTGGTGTCGATGCGGAGCATGTGGGCTGGCTTGGCGTCGGTCGCACGGACGAGCATCCAGAGGTGGAGTTTTTGATCCATAGCAAGAGGACCTGTCTCCCCGGTCGGCCACTCCGCGATGGGTTGCATGGTTTCGGCGTCGTAGACCTTCAGCGTGGAAGAATAGGGATCAGCGATGAAGAGACGCGTCTCGTCAGCGCAGATACCGCGCAGGGCCCCTTTTAGATCGTCGGACACTTCGGCGACCACGAGAAATGAGTCCTTGAGCGTGTCGCCCTCGCCTCCTTTTCCTCCGGCGAAGGGTGCATCCCTGGTGATATCGGCACGAGGGCGTCGCGAGATGCCGAACCACTGTTTGCCCTTTGGAGGCCACGATTCGGGGTCCTTGAGTCCGCCGCCTTCGTTGCCGACCTGCATGCCTAGATAGAGGTAGCGGGAGTTTGCAGCCACCACGGTGCCTCCGTTGTTTCCCCAGCCATGGGTATGCATCGCGTAGCGGATCAGTTCACCATCGCGATATTCTCCAGCATTCCCGCCGGCTTCATCCCACTCGACGTTGGTGAATACGGTGCCATCTCCCATTACGGTAAGCGCAGCGATGTCTTGCTGGATCCACTTCCTTGCTCCGCCGTAGGAGTTCCCGATCCATGAGCTGACCGCCTCCAAGGGAGGGCTGTTGAATTCCCCGCCCGGAAGCGCCGTGGCAAGGGCGAGCGAAACACCGGCGGACCTGAAGATCATCGTCTTCGCTTACGGCCACAGGACTCGATTCCTCCCAAATTCCCATATACCCTTCGCATTTTCGCGATTGTTCCCGCTGCGGCGATCCGTTGAAGTGCGACCATGCGTAAAGCCCTGATTGCCACCGCTCTGCTGTCCGCTGTCGCCTCTGCGGAGCCGACCATCATTCCCTTGCCGAAGGAGATGAAGACGGGCGAAGGGAGCTTCAAGTTTGGAGACGAGACCGGCATCCGTTTCGATAAGGATCTGGAACCGGTCGCCAAGCTCTTCGCGGATGACTTGAAGGCTCGTTCACAGCACGAGGTGAAGCTGGTTCGGGAAGAACTCCGCATCATGCTGCCTTCCGAGATCCGCTTGGACCTCGATGACTCCCTTCCGCTGAAGTCAGGCGGCTACAAGCTGGAGGTCACTCCGAAAGGCGTGTTGGTAACAGGCAAGGATGTGGCGGGTGCATGGTACGGCACGCGTAGTATTATTCAGATGATGCCCGCGTCGGGCGCCGAGGTATGGGCCACGACGAAGGGCGTGCCGATTCCTGCTGTCTCCATCACCGATGAGCCGCGCTTTGGCTGGCGCGGGATGCATTTGGATGTCGGGCGCCATTACTTTCCCGTGGATGACATCAAGGGCTTCATCGATTGGCTCGCCTTTCACAAGATGAACACCTTCCATTGGCACCTGACGGAGGACCAAGGCTGGCGGATCGAGATCAAGAAGTACCCGAAGCTCACGGAGATTGGGGGCTTCCGCGATTCCTCGCCGCCCTATGGCAACCGCTATGCCGACGACGGCCAGCGCTACGGTGGTTTCTATACGCAGGAACAAATCAAGGACGTGGTGGCCTACGCGGCAGCCCGCCAGATCACCATCGTGCCGGAAATCGACATGCCCGGACACATGGCCGCGGCGATCGCAGCCTATCCAGAACTGGGCAACTCGGACATCTCCGGCTACGCCCCCAAGGTGCAGACCCGTTGGGGTGTGCATCCTTACACGCTGGCTCCCACCGAGGAAACCTTCCGTTTTGTGGATGACGTCCTGACCGAGCTCTGCGAGCTCTTCCCCTCGCAATACATCCACATCGGCGGGGATGAGGCACCCAAGGACCAATGGGAGTCATCCCCACGCGTGAAGGAGTTGATGAAGAAGGAGAAGATGAAGGATGGGCACGATGTGCAGAGCTACTTCATCAAGCGCGTGGAAACGATGCTGGAGAAGAAGGGCCGCAAGCTTGTCGGCTGGGATGAGATCCGCGAAGGCGGCCTGTCTCCGAATGCCACCGTGATGTCGTGGCGAGGTGAGGCCGGGGGAATTGCTTCTGCCAAGGAGGGCCACGACGTGGTGATGGCCTCCAATAGCCATCTTTACTTCGACCACTATCAAGCTCCGGCTGCCGATGAGACGGCCAAGGGCAAGCAGTTCGAGGCAATCGGAGGCTTCCTCCCCATCTCCAAGGTCTACTCCTACGACCCGGTTCCCAAGGCGCTGACCGCCGAGGAAGCCCGACATGTCCTCGGAGTGCAGGCCCAGCTCTGGACGGAGTATATGAAGGATTGGGACAAGGTGGAATACATGGCCTTTCCCCGGATCTCAGCTCTGGCCGAGATCGCCTGGACACCGGTGGAACGAAAGAACTACGATGACTTCCGTGCCCGCTTGGATGGTGTCTTGAAACACTATGATGCCGCCAAGGTGAAGCGGGCCGAGCCGTTCGATCCGCCGAAGCCCCAGACAAAGGATGGCAGCACGGTCGAGACTTCGCTCGAGAGCTATCAAGAGCACTGGGCGGAACTGGCTTACGATGGCAAGCCCGACACCTTCTTCTGGGCTGACCGGTCCTTGAAGGCGGGCGACCACCTTACGCTCACGCTTCGTGCTGCAGTCTCCGGCAAGGCGCGGGTCATCACGGGCGGCAAGGCCAGTCGGAATGGGGACAAGCTTGGGGAAGGTGTTCTGGAAGCCTCATCGGATGGTAGCAAGTGGGCCGAGGTTGCTTCTTTCAAGGAGGGCATCGCCGAAGGCCCTCTTCCGCCGGCAACCACCAGCCTGCGCATTCGCGTGACGAAGCCCCAGGAGAATTGGTTGATCATCCACGAGATCGAGGTGGAATAAACCAGTCTGCCCATCGGGCGAGCTTACTTCTTTGGAAGCAGTGCAGCCTTCCCCAAGGTCAAGATTGCCAAGGCGGCTCCGAGCGTAAACCCCGCGATGCTAGGCCAGTGGCCAGCGAGAAGTGCTGGCTTGAAAAGCAAGCAGGCAACGAGAAGGGATGCGAGAGGCAGCATGGCGAGCCGGATGAGTCCTTGTGACGATGCGTGTTCGCTGCTGGTGCTTCTGGAATCTTTGTCGCCCCAACCCTCGCGCAACATCGCAATGATCCCCCGGGGCAATGAGGAATAGCGCGAAGGTTGCTCCGAAGGGCCCGACCGCTTCCCTGATGAAATCCAGCATCTCCTGCGATCTACTAGGAGATCCGTATGCTCTTGGCGGCGATAAAATCGGAAGGAGTTTGTTCGTCGATCATGCAAAAAGGGGTGTCCGCGCATCGGTGCCGACACCCCGGTGAATCAAGAATCACTCCCTAAAAGTAGTGGTCCCGCAGCGCACCATCGTAGTCGCCGGTGCGCATGCAACAGTTCTTGAAATTTGGAACTGGAACCGCAGGGACACGGATCATTCCGGCCGAGCTTTTCACTGAGTTCCTTGTCTCCGTTGACCACCCGGTGACCGCGCTTCACGCGCGTTTCGGATGGGAAGCCCTTACGGCGCTTGCTGCTGCGTTCATAGAAAGCAGCAGTCGTCTTGATTTGGTTTTGGTGTCGTCATGGCAACCTCCTTTGTTTTGTTGCGGCGGAGAGCCTGATCTTCCTGTTTCGGAGCTGTCGAGCCTGCTCTCCGGAAAAGAAAAGGGCGGGCATCGCTGCCCGCCCTTCTCCAGAATGGAAAGATCGACCTGAGGTTCCTTAGAACTCCACTTTGCCGCGGCCCTGAACGCGCTTCCAAACGGGGCCCTTGGGGTCGTAGGGCGGCGCGTTGTCCGCATTGGTGGGTTCCGGCAGGCCACCGTCCAGGCGGAAGAGCGGAAAGATGGGGGATCCGCTCGGGCTCGACTCATACTTCTGGCCGATTTCCTCGATGAGAAGAGAAGCGCAGAAAAGACCGCCGGGGATTTCGCTGATCAGAATCTCGATCGGGTATTTCTTGCCGGCTTCCACCTCGAATTCCTTGCCGACCGCGAGTCCGCCGATCGCACCGTTCCAGTTGCGGGTGGTGTCATATTCGTAGAACTTTACCGGGAGCTTCACCGGGTAGTCACCCTCCTTCAGCTTGGCGAGCATGTTGTCGTCCTCGACTTCTTCCTTGAGCACCTGGATGCCTTTGCCGGAGAGGTGAACTCCTGTGGTACCGGAGGTGAAGCCGTGGTCGAAGACATGCTTGCCGTTGAAGCGGACCACGAGCACGTCGTCGCCCGCTCCCACGAAGCGGAACTTCCCGCTGCGGGGCGGGGTCACCATGCCGCGATAGACTACCACCCATAGCCTCGGCTGCACTTCCTTCTCGCAATTGAATGCGGCAGGTGCGCCTTCCGCGGCCATGATCGGGATGTAGATCTTGGTCTGATAGAGCTTCTGGGAAGCCTGATAGTAGTCCTTCAGGACGCTCTCCCTCCACCCCCGATTGGTGAATTCCTTGATGATGTCGCGAATGTTCTCGGTCGTGACCTCGGACTGCTTCTTTTTGTTCGTCTGCTTGAGATCGTAGAAGGTGCCTTCAAGCGCGTTCTCGTTCGGGTTGATCATCCCGAAGGGATTGACCAGACCGGTACCGCCGGGAGTCAGGCCCATGCCGGAACCCGAGCCGAATCCTTGGCCTGTTCCATCGCCCTTGCCGCCACCGCTGCCGGAGCCGCCGAGACCTCCTGCCATGCCGCCCGAGCCGATCTCACCCATTGAAGCCATCTCTGTCATGGCTTCCGGTTCGGGCAGCGTGAATTCGCTCGCGACATCCTGGGCTACCACGCGCGGCATATTCTGGCGCATCATGTTGGCGCGCTTCTTTTGCTGCGTCTGGCTCTGGGAATCCGGGCTTCCGCCGCCGCCGCTTGCGGGCATGAAGTCCACCGCCTTTTTGGGCTCCGGAGGAATGATCTGGAATACCCAAACCACCCCGATGGCCAGCAGGATGGCGTGGAGGATGATGGAGATCGATAGCGACCCGCCGCCAAGCCTTCTCCAGAAAGACAGCTTGGCCTTCTCATAGATTACGGTCGTCGGTTGCTCGCCTTCGTAGGTGAAATCTTCTTCTTCTTGATTCATCGGGTGCGTTCCGAGGGGACAAACGCAGGACTTCCCAAACCCTTAGGCCTATTGTCGCGGAATCTTCACAAAAACGTATTTCATAGGTCAAAAAGCTCCACGGGATGCCAGTGTCTCGGCACCTTTCGGGAGCAAAAAAGAACCCCGGTCATCGCGACCGGGGTTCCTTGAGATATCTTGTTCCGTTTCGTTACGGTGAATTAGATGCCGCGCTTCTTGACGGCTCCGCCACCGCTGTCCGTGCTGAGGAAGCGGTAGTAAACCTCCAGCATCAACGTGCAGAGGGTGGTGCGGTAAAGGCGACCGTCCTCATTGTTGTCCGCGTAGCGGGCGGCCACGGCGCGGATTTGCTGACCACCACCCGGCACCTTCCAAGAACCGTCGGTTTCCTGGTTTTCCAGCAGCTGATCACGGAAGAGCTTGTTGTATTTCTTCCAAGCCTCGCCGCCCTGCTGCATCATTGCTTGGGACTCATAATAGTGACCGTAAAGGTCGCAGAACTTGCCGTTGTACTCGAACTTGGTCTTCTCCAGAATGTAGTCGCCGGCCTTACGGACTTCGGAGCGACCGCCCTTGCCCCACATCTGGTGGCAGAGCATGCCCACGCCGGTGAGCGTGTGGTAGTCTAGGCCTCCCGAGGCGTCCTTGTTGCTGTAGCCGAAGCCACCGTCATCAGCCTGGCACTTCACGAGATATTCCAGACCGCGGTTGATCGAGCCGTTCATGCCGCGGAACTTGATGCCGGAGTGAGTGCAGGCCTTGAGCGCCTGAATCTGCCAGCCAGCGATCGAAACGTCGCCGCCGCGATCGCCTTCGGTGTCGTAGGAATAGTCCCAGCCGCCGCTCTTGTGCTGGTTGTCGATGATGTATTGGCCCGCCTTCTGGGTGACTTCCATCAGGTTCGGGACATCGATCTTGAGGTCCTTGCAGAAGGTGGCGGCTTCGCCCAGCGCGTAGGTGGCGATGCCATGCTCGTAGCTCCAATGCTTGTCCCCGAGGTTCTCGGACATCTTGCCCTCGGTCTTCACGCCAAGATTTACCAGATAGACGATGCCCTTCATGCAGGACTCACCGTATTCCTCGGAGACCGGGGTCTCGCAGTGGCCGAAGTAGGCCAGCAGCGCGAGGCCGGTCATCGCCGTCTGATTGTTGCCACCCCAAGAGCCGTCGGGATTCTGCTTGGACTTTAGCCATTGAAGCGCCTTCACCACGGCTTCCTCGCACTGCGGGGTGCCGCCGTTTTCAGAGAGACGCAGGAGGCGGTCCTCCTTCGAGCAACGCTTGCGCATGGACTCGGGGATCAGGCCGAAAAGCTTGCCTGCACCCGCACCGCCAAAACCGAAGCCATTGCCATCGCCGCGACCGCCGCCGCTGCCCTTGCCAAAGCCGCTGCCATCACCAGCACCACCGAGGCCGCCGGACATGCCGCCACCGCTCAGGGAGCTCAGGGAGGACATTTCGCCGAAATTGTCGCCCGGATCCGGGATCGCGAAATTCGAGGTAGCCCCCTCCGCGAAGACGCGCTTCACGTTTGTCGAGGGCGTGATCTGGGCGCGCTTTTTCTGCTGCACGTCATACTGCATGCCGCGCTCGCCGCCACCGCCGCCGCCGCCGCCGGAGGGCATGAAGTCCACGTTCTTCTTCGGTTCCTGGATGATCTGGAACACCCAGAACGCTCCGAGGACCAGCAGGGCCACGTGGAAAAGGATCGCGATCGAGAGGGCACCGCCGCCGATCCGTTTCCAGAGGCTCAGCTTCTTCTTTTCGAAGATGGTATGGGCGTGGGCGTGCTCGCCTTCCTCGCTCTGGTAATATTCAAACGATTCGTCGTCGTTCATGGCTGGGAATGGGTTTTGAAGTTTTCCGGATCCTAACCGGATTTTGCCGGCTCTTCACGCTTGGAACGCAGGAGCGGCGGGATTTCTTGGAAAGGGATTGAAGGGGGGAGGAGTGGTGATCCGCCTTATTCCGGAGTGCTGGCGGTAACTCCTGCTTTTCTCAGAGCTAGGGCTAGATGGTGCCTCTAGCTCTTCTGAGTCTCTACAGAAGGCTTCATGGGCTGGTGGCTTTTGGGTTTCCCTTGGATCCTACCAGCCCATGTGACGAAAGTCGCTTCAGGAAGCGGGCTATTCCGGCGCGCCGGCTTGGAAGGTTACGTTGCTGATCTGGGCCCGGGTGAGGGCATCCAGAACATCCACCACGCGCTCGTACTTCGCCAGTTCGTTTGCGTAGATGGTCACGAGGACCTTGGTTTTGGTGGCTTCCGAGGCTTCGCGGAGGCCATTGAGGGTGCTGGCGAGCTGGGGCAAGTCTTTCGACCCCGGCTCGTCCATCGGCTCCTCGTTCATGTAGATCTGGCCGTCGTCTTCCACCACGATCGAGACTTCGTCAGGAAGCTCGACCGCCGTCTCGGACTCGACACTGCCCGGGAGCTGGGTGACGTGGGAATTCTCGACCTGGATATCGCCAGCCTGGACGATGAAGAAGAGAAGGATCACGAACACCACGTCGATCATCGGCGCGATCTGGAAGCCCAGGTTGACCTCGGAGGAATGCTTCCGCCGGTGACTGCGTTTCTTTTTCATGGCAGTGTCACTTGTTCGAGGATGCGAAGGCGATGTCGGCGATCCCGGCTTCACCGATCAGGTTCATGGCGCGCTGGATCTCGCCCGCAGGGACATCCTTGTCGCCACGCACCACGACGCGGAGCTTTTCATCGCGCTTCTTGTTTTCCTGAAGAACCGGCACGAGCTCCTGCCAATCGGTGTAGACCTTGTCGTCCACGACCAGGATACCCTTGTTGGTCCCCGCGTCGAAGCGGAGGTTCACGGCATACTCGTGCTTGGCCATTTCCGGCTCCCGCTTCTTCGCATTCGGCGAAACGGGAAGCGTGAGGGCTTTGTCGACCTTGAGCACCTCAGCCGAGGTGATCATGACGAAGAACACGAGCAGCACGAGCAACACGTCGATCATCGGAGCGATCTGGAACTCCGGTTCCCCGTCTCCTCCTCCACCTCCACCGGCCATGGGATCAGTTTGTTAAAGGGTTGTTTTTTAAGAATGGGCGTAGACCTGGATCAGCCTTCCGGGGCGTCGATCCAGTTCGGCAGCGCGGCGTAGGTTTCTTCCTGACCCACGTCCGTGTTCTGGAGATACTCGTAAGGCGCGTTGCGGAACAGGCGCTCGGAGGTTTCCTGGAGGTGGTGGATGGCACCCTGCAGCTTGTTGCGCAGGAAGTAGAAGGCGGCGAAGGCCGGAATGGCGACGAGAAGACCCGTGGCAGTAGCCACAAGCACCTCACCGATGTGGCCGGCAAGTTCGCCCACACCACCGGAGAGACCGGTGGAACCAAGGCTACCGAAGGCACCCTTCATACCACCCACGGTGCCGAGCAGACCGATCATCGGAGCACACACACCGATAACCGAAAGGTAGTTAATGCGAGTCTGAAGAGTGGAGTTGATCTTGTCGACGGTGGAGTAGAGGGCCTCTTCGGTGGCATCCTTGCCGTGACCGACGGAACCCAGACCGGCGCGCACCACTTCGGCGAAGGGGCTGATACCCGCCTTCATCGCCTGATAGGCACCCACGTAGTCACCGGCGCGGAAAAGCTCCTGGGCGGTGGTGACGTCCTCCGGAGGCGTCATCTTCGGACGGTTCGTCCGCATCCAGATGTCAATAATGAGCCAGACCATCGCGATCGAGCAGACGAGCAGGACGTGCATGACCCAGCCACCTTCGATGTAGGTGTCGATCAGCGTTTTCTTTTCGCCGGGAGCATGGGCAGCTTCCGCAGCGGATACGGCCATGGGGACGAGCAGGGCGGCGACAGCGGTGGCTGCCTGGATGGTCTTTTTCATTAGCGAGTTTGTCGATTTAAGAGGTTTTTGGGTCGAGAGGCGGTGAGGGCGGGGTCTTACTTCATGCTTTCCAAAAGCTTCGCGGCTTCGTCGCCGATGCTTGTTCCCTTGGCACCGCGCTCGGCGGAGGTCAGGAGAGCCACGGCTTCTTCCCGGCGGTTCTTCCCGCTGAGAATCTGGGCTGCGCGCAATTCGGAAGCACTGGTAACGATGATGCCTCCCGTCGGGTAGAGGCAGCCCACGGTCAGGTAGGCTTGGAACGCCTCGTCAGGACGCTCGTATTGTTGAAGTAGCTTGGCACGGCAGAAGGATGCCACGGCGCTGATCTCAGCCGGGAGATCCTCTGACACAAGGTCGCCAAAGGCACCGATGCGGTCGGTGGATTTCACGCCCTTGCCCAGTGCCATCGCCTTGCCGAGGCGGATGGAAGGGTCGTTACCCTGTTGCGGGGTCGCGTCGGAGATTTCCTTGCCAAGAGTCTCCGCCTTGGCGGGCTCGTTGTACAACGAGTTCGCATAGAGCGCGGCGCGGGCCGCTTCCACCCAGTAGTTGCCGGGCACGCTGGCAGAGGCCTTCTGGCTCGCGAGGATGGGTTCAAGAAGGGCCAATGCCTCTTTCGGCTTCTCCTCCAGGACCAAAGCGATGGCCTGATTGATTGCTGCCGGTTTTTCGCCGGAAACATGGCTGGCCGAGTTCAGGGCGAAGGATTGGCCGGCGGCCACACCATCGGAATCCTTCTTCAGCACGAACTTGCCACCCTCGACAGCGAGGGCGTCCACGGTGATGCCGCGTCCGTTGGAGAAAACGATCTTCGGATTTTCGACTTTGGGGGCGTCCTGCGCTTGCAAGCTGCCACCGATGAAAGAAACGAGAGCGAAGGCCAAGGCGCCGGACCAGCCGGTCGAGGAAAGGTTTTTCATGGGCCGGGGTGTTTATCGGACGAGGGTTTTCGCCTTCTTGGCTTCTTCAGTGTTTTGCAGCTTCGGATTCTCCGCGAGTGCCTTCAGGCACTGCTGTTCCAGCTCGTTGTTGCCAAGATCCTTGGCGACTTCATAACTCCCCCACAAGGAGCGGGCGAAGAGGTCGGTCTCGCGCTGGTAGGCGCGCCAGACCCTCTCGTAGCGGGCGTAGGCGGCCTTCAGGGTCGCGATGCTTTCGCTTGGCGGCTGGTCCTTGGCGATCTTGCGCTCGGTATCGGCCCAGATGATGTAGGCCTTTGGAACGGCCGGGCCACCCTTGAAGGAGCGGTCCTTGATGATCTTGTCCGCCAGCTCCACGACTTCCTTGTTCTGGCCGAGGTCATACATTGCCTCCAGCTTGCCGAGGGTCGCTTCCTTGAAGCGCGAGGTGCCATTGTTGTTTTCCAAGGCATCCTTGAAGATGGCCAGGGCTTGGTCCGGCTGCTTGCGAAGCAGGGCGATCTGGCCCAAGCCCACCGGGCCGGCGTCCGAGAAGGGCGAGTCCTTGTAGCGCTCCGCGAGGCGTTTGAAGTTCTCTTCCGCGCGATCCAAATCGCCGGACTTCATGAGGATGTCCGCGCAGAGGGCCAAGAGCGTCGGGCTCAGGTCGGCGGCCTTCACGTCGGTGTTCATCGCGAGGTTACGCAGGTAGTCGTTGGCGGTCTGCGTTTCCTTCAGGATCATCATCATGCGGGCTCGCGCATAGTAGATCCGGGCATAGGTAGTTTGGTTCTCCTTGCCCTCCGCGGCCTTGTCCAGCATGTCCACGAGCTGCTGCTCAAGGGCCTTCACGTCGAGGTCCTTCGGACGGCGGCGTGGGGTCAGGCTCTTCACGATCTCATCAATGAGGAATTCCACCTGCTCCTTCGACGGGTCCGCGATGCTCTTCGAGAGCGTCTTGGAAAGGATCTCGGCACCTTCGGCTTCCTTGCCCTGACGGGCCATG
Organism: Luteolibacter luteus; assembly: GCF_012913485.1. Classification (GTDB taxonomy): domain Bacteria; phylum Verrucomicrobiota; class Verrucomicrobiia; order Verrucomicrobiales; family Akkermansiaceae; genus Haloferula; species Haloferula lutea. Next base: position 4,325,483 of record NZ_CP051774.1, read on the forward strand.
GCCTTCGCGACCCAAGTCGCAGAGATCATCGCCATCTGGTGATTCGGGCGCTTGGAGAGGAACTCCTCGTGAAGCTTCGCCAGTCCGTCCCAGTCCTTGCGGCCCTGAAGGATGGTGGTGGCCGTTTCCAGGGCGTACTGGATCACGTCGTCCGGGCTGTCGCTCCAGACGGCCTTGATGTAGTTGGCCAGCGCGTTGTCCTCGTAAGTCTTGGCCGTCGCGGGGTCGTTCGATTTCATCTTCTTCCATGTGTCCGCCATCAGGCAGTACATGGAACCCGCGGCTGCATCGTCCGGCTTCTTTTCAAGGTAATCGCCCAGGCTCTTGATGATGTTCTGGGACTGGTCCTCCGTCTTGTCGTTGAAATCAACGAAGGCCAGACGGTAAAGCATGTCGCCCGCGTAGCGCCCGTCCGGATACTTGTTCAGGTAATCGCGGCACCAGAAGAGCGTCTTCTCGTAGTTGTTGGTGAGGAAGTAGGCCATCGCGATGCGATAGACGGCGTCCTCCACCATCCGGTTGTCCGGATAGGTCTTGATGAAGTTCTCGAAGTGGGCGGCGGAGCCTTGGAAGTCCCCGCTCTGGAAGAGCGCCACACCTTGGAAGAAAACGAAGCGGTCCAGCGAGGGAGAGTTCGGGAAGCGCTTTTCAAGGTCCTGATAGTACTTCAGCACCTGGTCCCACTTGCCCGTCTGCACCAGCACTTCGCCAGCGAGGGTAGCTACCTGTTCGACGTTCGGAGCGTCCGGATACTTCGTGAGGAACTCGTTTGCCAGCGTCTGGATCTTATCGGTGTCCTTCAGGCCGTTGTAGATCACGATTTCGGCATAGGCGGCCGATTGTGCATCCTTGGCGGTCGGATACTTCTCGCGCAGCGTGCGGAAGCAAAGGAGAGCTTCTTCGTTCCGGTCGAGGTAGTAGAAACAGCGCCCGCGGCGCATCAGCAGGGCGGCGTCGAGGTCAGTGAGCTTCTCGATCGCGGCGATGGCTTCCTCGGTGAGCTTGATGGAGGATTGGGTCTGGTTGAGGCGCTCGCCGACGTTTGAGCGCTGGCCGAGCGGCTTTTTCTCTTCCGCCTTGGCGAGGTTCTCCAGCTTTCCGAGTTCCTGCTTCTTTGCTGCCAGCGTAGCGGCCTGGATCTGCAGAATCTGCGCGCGCGGCGGGATCGAGCGATAAATGGCGAGGGCGGCCTCGTAGTTTTCGGCTCCCACAAGTTCATCGCCCTTCACGATCACTTGGTTCGAATACCAAGCGATGGCATCGCGGATGCCCGGCTGGTTGATGATCCGATCAAGGTAGGCGATGAGGTCGGCGAGCTGTCCGGTGTCGGCCAGCAGGCCGATCACTTCCACGGCGGCCTGGGTCTGCTCCGGAGTCTGGATGTCCGAGCCCATCAGGCTGCGGAAGACCTTCAGTGCTTCCTCGTGCTTGTTGGTGTCCGTGTAAAGCTGGCCGAGCAGGAGGCCTGCCTGGGTGCGGTACTTCGGGTCGAGGGCTGCCTTTCGCAGCGCTTCGGTAGCCCGGTTCTGCTTTTCCTCGCCGCCTTGCTTGATGGCCGCGGTGCCGACACCCAGATAGCAACGGGAGGTGTACTCGCCGTTCGGGAATTTAACGATGCAGTCTGTAAAGGCTTTCTCCGCCGCCTCGTAGTTCTCGGCCAGCAGGTGTGCCAGACCGAGATTGAAATGAAGCATTTCCGAAGAAGCTTCCTTCTTGTTGCCGAGGGCTTTCAGCAATTCGTCGATTTTGGCGGCGGCGGTCGCGTAATCTTTGCTAGCGAAGGCAGCTTCGGCGTCTTCGAACAGCTTGTTGAGGACAGCCGGGGCTACCGTCTGTCCCGCCGGGGCGGGTGCTGGCTCCTGGGCCATCACCCAAACGGGTGACGCCGATAGCAGGAAGGCGCTCAGCAAATGACGGGGGACGGTGAGTTTTTCCATTCGCATGGGGAAAGAAATTCTTTCGCTCCCTCCCCCCTTGTCAAGCGGGAGTTCGGGAGCATTTGAGGGATTCGAAGGGCCGTGGAACCGGCTTGGTACAAGGCTTTGCCGCCTTTCGATACACCCTGTAAAGACACCGTGGAGCGGTGTCCGGTGAAGTGCGTCATCAGCCTCAAGGGGTATGAGAAGGGGGTAAGCCTTCGAACCTTCGTGTCAAACGGGTTTATAGGAGCGGCTCCGATCCGGACTGGAATCGGGCCTGAGGATTTTGGGGTGGTTTTTTTCGCGGGTGGTCCCGACGCGGGTGAATTTTTGAGGCAGCCTGCCAACACGGAGATTGGCGGATGATCCTTTCTCCGTGGAAAGTTTTTTTTGAGGGGACACGGAAGGGGGGACTTGCCGGGAGGAGCTGAAATCGGGGCGGGCAGCCGGTTTCCGGGGCGATCGGGAGGCTTGGTCATCTCTGCTTCCTGCCGCTGCGTGGCGGAAAGGAAAGCCCGCCGTCGCGGCAATTGAAAGCTGACCGGCTGCTAGGCGCCCGGGGTGCCAGCGGCTTTGCGAGGGGGTGATCCACAACTGTCATGGAGTTCGGGAGGATGCTCTCGCTCGCGGGTTTGCCGAGGTGGCGTATCCCGATCGGCTAAGCTGGCACCATTTCGGGGTCGGCCTCCGAAAAATGAAGCTAGCGATAGGACGATGATGGCCGCTCTTGTGCGAGCGGCCATTACGCGATCATGTTTCCCTCGGTGCGACCGGCCTCGCCGCGCACCCGGATCCCACGAGCCGATCTGAGCGGCTCAGCGGGCCCCCGCCTTCTTCAGTTGCTCCACCGCCTCGTTGAGACGATTGCGGGTAGAGACCAAGCTCTCATTCAACTGCTTAATCTTGGTGTCTCGGTCCGCGATCGCTTCGTCACGGGCCTTCAGAGCCTCTTCCCACTCTTTCACCTTGGTCTGGGCGTCCACGATGTTGGCGTTGAGTGCCTCCACTTCCTTGGATTTCTCTTCCAGATCCTTGGTGTTCTCCTCGGATTCCTTGCGGATCGAATCGATCGAAATCTTCAAGCCATCGACGTCCGCCTGGAGCTTCTTCTTGTCGAATTCCAAGCTGGTCCGGGTGTTCTCCTCTTGGATCAGCTTGGTCTCCAGCTCGTGCAGCTTCTTGCTGAGGGCGGTGCCACCGACCCACTGGACGAGAATGAAGGCGACCAGAACGGCGCAGCCCACGGCATTGATGATCGGCAGCAGTCGGGCGGCGGTCACTGGGCGGGTGCTTTGGTTTCAAAGGCAGCCTTGTCGACCTTCGCAGCCTTCACGGCATCGAGGACGGCCATGGCCTGGCCCATGTTACAACTGGTATCGGCAGCGATCAGGACCTTGGTGTCCGGGGTTACCGGCAGGGAAATCAGTCGATCCGTGATCTCGGTGGGGGTCACGATTTTTGCGTCCCAAGTGATCACCCCGTGGCTATCGATCGCGAGATGGATCGGAGGAGCCTTCTGGGTTTGCTCGGAGGCGGCAGCCACCGGCAGCTTGATGTTGACCCGGTTGATCTGGGTCATGCTCAGGCTCACCATCATGAAGCTGGCGAGAAGGAAGAACATGATGTCGATCAGGGGCACGATCTCGATCCGTGCGTCCTCCTCATGGTCGTCGCCACCGCTACTCTGGAGTTTGATCGGCATGCCGGATCAGCGCTTGTTGAGATGGCGGTCGTTCGCGAAGACTTCCAGATCGTGACCGTGAGCTTTGGCCGATTGAGCCAGCAGTTCGGCATGGTTGATCCAGCGCTCAAAGGCGCCGCGCAGGGTGGACACCCGCTTGCGGAAATAATTGTAGGGAAGCAGGCAGCCGATCGCGATGGCCAAGCCGCAGGCGGTAGCGATGAGGGCTTCGGCGATGCCGCCGGTCACCTTTGTCACGCCGAGCTGTTCATCGCCAAGGGATGCAAAGGAGCCCATCAGGCCGACCACGGTGCCAAGCAGGCCGAGCAGGGGGGCGAGGGTGATGATGGTGCCAAGCACCCACATCCGGGCTTCGGATTTTTCGATCCAGTGGGTGGCATGAATGTGCATCGCCGCCAGCATGGATGTGTGCGCGTGGGACATGCCTTCGTTGAGATTCACAAGGAAGGGATCCTTGTTCTGCTCCCCGAGCTGCCAGGCTGCGTTGAAATTGCCAGTCCCCAGAGCCTCACGGGCTTGTTCCTGGGCATCGGGGCGTAGGGACTTTTTCCAAGCGACCCACCAGATGGTGCGCTCCAAGAGGACACAAACGGCAAGGAAGAAGGTGGCGGCCACGGGCCACATGATCCAGCCCCCTTCATGGAAATACTTTACGACAACGTTGGCGAGGACCATGGATCAGGAATTCAAACGGAATAAGACAGACTTGGTCGCGGTGGCGCGTGTGCCCGGGGGGTATTTCGCCCGGCGGGCGCATCGGATGACTTCTGCGTCGAGCGAAGCATTTCCAGAAGAACCGCGGATCGACGCATCCACCACGTTGCCGCGTTCATCGACAGTCAGGAAAACCACCACACGTCCTTCGATGCCCGCCCTCCGTGCTTCGGCAGGGTAGTTCGGCTTGGGAAAGCGACCGCCGGCAAAACGCGCGGAGCCCATCGGGCTGGATCCGCCGCCTGCCACATTGCCAGCACCGGAACCGGTTCCAGCACCGCTTTGACCGCTGGAGGAAGCCTTGCGCGCACCCGGAGTACTTTCCTTGGCTTTGCCACTGGTATTTCGAGCGACAACCTTCGGCTTGGGGGCCGACTCCGGTGCTTTCACTGCCGGCTTCTGTGGGGTCGGTTGAGGAAAATCAGGAATCTCGGGCAGCGGCTCCATTTCCGCCACGTCGGGGATTTCCGGGAGTGCTTCGTCCGGAACCTCGGGAAGCTCGGCCTCGGCCACCTGTTCTTCAGGCACGCTTTCTTGGTCGGTGACTTCTTCGGTCGGATCCGAAGCGGGAGCCGAGCCTTGCGACATATCACTCAGATCCACCTCGGTGCCAATATCGGCATCAATGAGCTGCCCCATGGAGATCAATTCCGGGAGGCGCTCGGAGAGGTGGATCGTGCAGGCCACCGTGCTCGCGCCTGCCACCGTCAGCCATGTGGCGAAGGTGCCAATGTTGAGTGCGTAGATGAAGGGGCTCACGGCGATCGAGGTGTTATTGAGAATGAATCTCAGCTGCGGGAAGTGAAGAACTGTGGGCAGGCAGTGTCAAAAGCATTTTTGAGCCAGATCCGCCCGGAAGCAGAAAGACCCGGATCCTGGCATTGCCGGACGGAGGGAGACAGGCAGGATGTCATCAATGAGAATGCTCCTGATGTCTGGCGCGCTGCTTTTTGCGGGAATGTCTGGTGGTTGCTTGGTGCGCGAGACCGTGACCGCTGAGGACGGAGAGGTGATCTCGGACCGGTACAAGGTGGAGGATCCACTGCACAAGCAGGGGAATACGGGAAGCTGAGTCGGCGGAACAGCGCGTGTACCGGAGGGGCTAGGGGCGTGTCACCTCGAGGCGGATGAACTGCCGCGGATTGCTGCTGATCGGCTCCGCGCTACGGACTTTGACGGTCTCCGTGCCATCCCCGTTATTGACCGGATAGCCGGGGAGTTCGACCGCGGGTGCCCAGATTCCGGAGGCTAGATCGAAGTTGGTGCGGTGCACCAAGGAGATTCCGCCCAGTACCGGACGAGGCCTTTTGTACGTGAGCGTGAGGTAGCTCTGTCCCTCGATGATTTCGGTCTTCGCTGTCGGAAGGAGGGAGGAATCTCCAGTGGCCGGACTTCCCCCAAGTGCTGCTTCCATTAGCACGCTCAGCCCGTCCGCATCTCCGTCGGCAGCATCGTCAGCGTCGGCTTCTTGGGCGGCGGCGATGCTGCCGAAGCTTGAGGCTTTCCACTGGTTGAGCGGAGAATCCAGCACCTGCGCTTGAGCGCTGCTGTTGCTGCCCAAAATGTAGCCGGTCGATTCCGCCATCGTGATCTGCGCCGTCAGCGGGCCGGTGACCAAGCTGCGATCCAAGGGATTGACTAAAAGGGTTGCGGAGCTCTGACCGGCGGGAATCGCGAAGCCAGTCTGCGCAGGGCTGAGCGAAAAATCCGCCCCCGGGATGCCGTAGCCGGCACCACTGGTCGTGATCAGCCCCACTTGGACGGCGCTATCGGTCGCGCCGCTGCGGGTGATGGTGAAGGCCGCCGTGTTCGTGGTGCCTTTCTGCGCGACGCCATCGGCCACGGTGATATTCACCTCGCCCGCTTGGGCGGCGAGAAGGGCGATTTCATCCGCCGCCAGCGCGCGGGCGTAGATGCGCACGTCGTCGAGGTCCCCATGGAAATGATCGCCCTCGGGAGCGTTGGTCGTCTTGGTGCCGATGTTCAGCGCGTTGTTAGAGGTGCCGATTTCACCGCCGGCTTCCTGGCTGAGTACCTCGCTGCCATTCACGTAGAGGCGCATCATGGTCCCCTCATAAGTTGCGGCGATGTGGAACCATTGGTTTGTCTCCGGCAAAGTGGCTTCAAGGCGTCCGACATTGGCAAGATGCCAGACCAGCTTCCCTCCCTCCGCGAGGAGCCGGTACTGATTATCGGTATTGCCTTTCTGAACGATGCGCCGGTTGCCGTCCCAATCGAGTGCCTTTGCCCAAGCGCTGATGGTGATCGCGTCGGTGAGATTGAGAGAAGCATGGTTTCCCACGACGACGCCTTGGCCGGATTCGCCGGTGAAGCGTAGAGCTCCGCCGAAGTGTCCTTCGGAATTCCAGAGGGGTGGCGGTGCATTGAGATTGCCGGTGCGCCCCGATCCGGTGGCGTCGGCGGCCGAGGTGCCCGTGGTCTCGTCGAATTTCCACCATCCGACGAGATCCTGTGCGACTCCGCTGCCAGTGATCGCGAAGGTGAAGCTACCTTCGTCCGGGTCATTCGAGCTGATCGTCACGGTCGCGTTTTTGGTACCCGTCCCTTGCGGGCTGAAACGAATCTGGAAATTGAAATTGCCGGGGCCTGGGAGGCTGGCCGCGGGCTGACCCAGGACCGCGAAGGAAGTCGAATGGGGGCCGGTGATGGCGATGCGCGGGGCGCCGTTCAGAAGGAGCGGGGAGTTGCCGATGTTTTCGATCGTGAACGTGCGGGTGGCAGTGGCAGGTGGCATGACGACGCGGAAGTCGGTGCCGTCTTCGTAGGTGGGGGTAGTGTCGCCTTTCAGGATGATGCGGCCGTTTCCAAGCAGGCGAATTTCCGGGGAGGGCGGACCGATGTCCGTGACCGCGGAGGCCACATTGGACGGCGTGGAATAGACGTACTTCCCGAACGAGCGGATCCTATAGTAGTTCGTCGAGAAGGGCTCGGCGCTGGTGTCGCTAAAGCTGGTCACGTTTGCCTCGGCGATGGCGTGGATCTCGAAATTCAGTCCATCGATCGAACGCTCCACCGCAAAGCCCGCTTCATTGTCGGAGTGATCCTGCCAAGTGAGGTCGACCTGTGAATGGGACACGGCAACTGCGACCAAGGTATCCGGGCCTTCGACTGCTTCCGCTTCGAGCGATTGGATCCATTGCCGCAGGACGTCGACACCTGCGTGATCGACCATGTTCCTCGCAATCGGGGGCATCTGGTGTTCTCCGGTGATGCTGACACGGTGATAGAGGATGGATTTCTCCAAGTCTTGCGGTACTACCACGCGCGCATCCGGAATGCCGAGGTCATCGCCCACGGTGCCGTAGTAAATATTCTGATCCACGAAGGGCGTCTCGTAGCGGCCGTCCCAGAAGGCATGCACGCCACCAGGGCGGTGGCAGTAAGAGCAGTTCGCATCCAGATAGGAGCGCGCTCGATCTTCCAGCGAGGCGGAGACGTTGGTGTGATGGGCCAGTTTCTCCAGGGCGGGGATGTTCGCTTCCGCGGGACCATTATCGAAAAGGCCGACATGATTCCAAGCGCGGAGCTGGTTGTCGGTCACGCCGCTGGATGGAAAGAGGAGGTCCCTGTTGAGTTGACGCGTGCTCAGGCCGAGCACCCCGCCTGCTTGCGTGTTGTGGCAGGTGACGCAGTTCTGGCGGCTCGGGTAGAACCAGGGTTGGCGGCGTGTCTCGATCTGGAACTTTGCGGTAGTGCGCGGGGATGCGGTGTGTGCCGTGACCGCCATGCCGAAGTGGATTTCCGCGGGCAGCACCATCGTGGTCCGGGCGTACTCGGTCCACGTGAAGCCATCCGAGCCGGAGTAGGCGATGAAGGTGTCTCCCTCCCGCTTCATCCGCAGCCAAGTCTCCGGGTAGTTTACGCGCGGCTGTGGCTGCGGTGGATAGAGAGCAGTCGCGTTGCCGCCAGTGCTGGCACGGTATTGGAATTCGTAGCCGCCGTCGTTGTTGTTGCGCGCCGCATTGCTGGGGAAGACGAGCGCCATGATGTGCCGTGCGTTTGCTGCCAGGGATTCCCGGACCATGAGGCCGGTCTTCGTGTAAAGGTCCGCCTGAACGACCGACTCCACGCGCACAGAGATGTCGAAGTCGCCATTGCGCAATTGATGGGCGAAGTGGAATTGGTCGGTGTTGCCCCAGATATCGGTACCACCTGCGGTAATGGTGACCATGTTGCCATCGCGAGCGGTTGATCCGCTGAGGGCGGGGCTGCCGATGTCCTCGCCGGTGAAGGTCCCGAGCGAAGCGGTCGTGATCGGGATGTTCTCCGTAAGGGAACCATCCAGAAGATCGGCGTCGCTTTGATCCGGGCGCCATTTGTAGGTGGCTCCATAGACCGAACCGTCCTGCTTCTTCACGATGAAGCGCGTTTCGAGGCGGCGTTTCGCATTCGGATCCACGTCATTCACCGGCAAGTCGAAGTGCTTCACGAAAACGCTGCCCTCGGGAAAGGTCCAATCGCCCGTTGCCTGGAAGCCCACATTGCTGCCGTTCGGAACTGCAGCGAAACGCTTCTTTACCGCGTTGTCGGACCAGAAGGGCGCATTGATATCATAGGGAAGCAGGCGATCGCTCGGCGTGAGGGTGGCGAGGTTACTGAAAAATCCCGTAGCGCTGAGAGTCGGGGGCAAGGGCGTGCCCGGTGCCGCTCCGCCGCGCTGCAGCTTATAGATACGCCCTTCCGTACTGCTCAGGCGGCAGATGTAGAGTTCACCGCTGGCATCCAGCCCGAAGGAGCCGAGGCCCCGGTAGTCGTTTCCGGAATTCGGGCCAGGCCCATCGGGTAATGTGGCGAGCAATTTCTTGGTGGCTGGCACCGTGGATTCATCCAAGTACCAGATCCGGCCGCTCATGTTGTCCCCGAAGATGTATTTGCCGATCAATTCCGGAAATTGCGTGCCGCGATAGACATAGCCGCCGACCACGCAACTGCCGTCATCGGTGCCGTGCGGGTAGTCGATGATCGGACTCTTGCTTGTGCCGACATACGGCGGCGTGAGATTCCCTCCGAGGCCTTCAATCCGGCTCCACTGGAAATTCAGGCCGGCGGGATCATTCGGCTCGATCACACTGATCTCCTCGCGCGAGGACGCGCCGACATCGCCGATGAAGATGCGGTTCGTCACCGGATCGATGCTCATGCGGTGCGGGCTCCGCAGGCCGGTCGCGTAGATTTCTTCGAGGGCGTTTGCCTGGCCCACGAAGGGATTGTCATTCGGGATGAAATAGCGCGGCCAATTCGGGGAGACTTCGTTTTGCGGTCGCAGCGTAGGCGCATGGCTGATCGTTCCGCCGCGCTGATCGACATCGACGCGGATCACGCAGGAGAATAGCGAGCGATCGACGCGCTGGGAGTTATCGGTATTGGTGTCATCCCCGTTGGTGATGTAGAGGAAGCCGTTCTGCGGGTGGAAGAACATCCCGCCGCCGTTGTGCCAGACGGAAGTATCCTTCTGGTCGATGACCACATGCTCGTTCGCCTTGGCTGCTTGGAAATTGCTGTCGAGCGTGAAGCGGGAAAGCCGGTTGCGTGTGGGGGTGCCAGTTGGCGGGCGATTGTCGGCGTCTCCCAGCACCGGACCATTGTCGCCGGTGCCGCCCGTGACACCTCCGCGCCAATTGTACCAAAGAAAGATCTGCCGGTTGTTTGCGAAGTCCGGGTGCACCGCCACGCCGAGCATACCGGAGTCATCCCAGCCTTGGGTGTTTGGAGACATGTCGACGACCAGGGTCTTGGTGCTTGTTGCCGGGGTATTGTCAAAGACCCAGATCTTCCCCTCGCGTTCCCAGACGATGAGCTTGTTGGTTCCGGGGATGGCGGTCAGGCCGACGGGGTTAAGGAAGGTGAGATTCGGGAACGCGAGCACCGTGGACCAGTCCGATGCGACCACGGGCTCCTGCGGAGGGAAGGTCCCGTCATAGTAGGCATCCACGTCCGGCCTGGCGGACAAGCCGTAGGCTTGGGCATGGGCGTTCGAAGCGAGTCCCGAAATCAGAAACAAGGCCGGTGCGGCCATCCGAAGAAACCGGGTGGATCTCATGCGCAGGGTGTTTTTTGGCCGGGGAGCCGGTGGGGTTTTTGAGAAGCTGAAACACCTCCCGCCGGCACCGTTCACGGCTCCGTGCGGGGTGGAGCGATTTCTCCACGGGTGACAAACGTGGAATAAGCGTCCGGGGTTTAGTATGAGCGCCTCACGAAAGGTGACAATTTCGTTTCAGAGTCGCGCTCCCGGTTTCTGGAGGCTCCGTCGCGTCGCTTCCCGCCCGAATCAATGGGGTGAAGAAAAGATCCCTCGCAGCCGGGGATCCTCCACCGGAAGCCTTCCTCACGAGGTCGCGCTCGTCCTGACGGGGCTATCAGGACGATCTGGACTTTCGTGGTCCTCGTCTCCTACCCGATCCCCTTCAAAGGCGTCGTCGCGTCTCCAAGTTCCTTCGCCTTCACTCCGGCCTTGTCCAGCATGCCCAGCCACAGAGAACAGAGCGGCGTGCCTTCCTCATAGACCTCGTGCGTTCCGGTTTTCAGCCCGGCCTTGGAGCCACCGGCGATGACGACCGGGACATTCTTTGGATCGTGCGAATTGCCATCCCGGATCGGCGAGCCGAAAGTCACCATGGAGTGTTCGAGCAAGGTGCCATCGCCCTCCTTGATCTCCTTCATCCGGTCGAGCATGTAGCCATACTGCTGCACGTGCCAGTGGTTGATCTTCTCATACTGGTCGAGCTTGCTGCCGTCGTTGCTGTGATGGGAAAGATCATGGTGTCCTCCGTTCACACCTTCGAGGAAGGAGAAATTCCGGCCGGTCACGTCGTTGCCGAACATGAAGGACGAGACACGGGTCGAGTCCGACCAGAAGGCGAGCACCATCAGGTCCATCATGATCTGGCAGTGCTCGGAATGATCGAAACGAGGACGCGAGTTCAGTTCTTCCTCGCGGCTAGCCTTGCCCATCGCCTTGGAGATCCGCTTGTCCAGCACGTCGAGCTGCTTGAGAAGCTCGGGCGGCAAGTTCTCTCCGGCACCGAGCATGGCGGCCTCCGCCTCGATGCGGCGTTCCACCTCGCGGATCGATTCCAGATACTGCTCCAGCTTGTGCTTGTCGGCTTGGCCTAGCTTTGATTGCAGGCGCTTGGCATCGGTGCTCACCAGATCCAGCACCGACTTGTCATCGGCTGCCTGCTTCTCCCCGTCCTTCGAGCGGCTGCGGAAAAGGCGGTCGAAGGCCACACGAGGATTGATCTCGCAGGGCAGGGGCACGGTCGATGTCTTCCAGGAAATGTGGGACGCGTAGAGGCGCGTGTAGTTCACATTGGTATCGATGCCGGTGGCCACCGGTTCGGTACCCAGTTCGAGCGAGGGGAGCTTGGTATCCCGCCCGATCTGCTGGGCTGCGATCTGGTCCATGGAAACGCCGCCTGCCGCGATGTCGGAGCCCGTGGTCTTCGTGATCGTGGTGCCGGTTAGCCATCCGCCGGTCTTCACGTAGTGTCCGTCGCCGGTGAAGGATGCCTTGTTCTGCAGCCCGGTGAGGATAAGCAGGTCTTCGCGATGTTTCTCAAGCGGGGAGAGGATCGGCGAGAGCTTGAAACCCTTGCCCTTGCCATCCGGTGTCCAACGGTCGGCACGCACGCCATTCGGCATGTAGAGCAGCGCGATGCGGATCGGGATCGAGCCCGGTGAGCCTGCCGCCATCAATGGCCGCATCGCATCAAGGAAAGGCAAGGCAAGCGTGGCACCGGTTCCACGGAGGAAGGCGCGGCGCGGCATGAGCCACTTCTGGGATTGGATGTTAGCCATGGTTTCAGCGGGTAGAGGGTTGAGGGAAGACGGGACGGATGAGGGGAAGATCAATCAAATCTCACTGCTTCTCCGGTTTTGGGACGCGGTGAACCTTGTCTTCAATAATCCGGTAGGGGCCTGGTTCAGATACCAGTCGAGCGGCGGCCCCCGTTCCTTGGAAGGTCCAGCGGCGGTCGGTATTCGATGCAAGACGAACCGCAATGCGATCCTCGCGAGTCCAGTCCACGTAGCCAATGCAGGTCTTATAAAAATCGATCGGCTTGAGACCAGTATAGGCAATGTGAACTTTCAGGTCGGATGCCGTGGTAACCTTCCCTGGAACGGCCCCCTTGATCCAAAGATCACGGTGCATGGCAAGCGGTCCTCCGGCGCGGTGCGAAATGGTCAGGGACTGGTCCGGGTGAACAAATACCTTCGTCGAAGAGCATGATGCCAGCAGCGGCAGGGCAGCGAGGGAAAGGAACTGGATCTTTGAAGGCATTTTAACGATTGGCACTGCGGTTCTGGAAAGGGTGGCTCTCGACGATGGAAAGGATGAGCGTCTGCATCTTCAGGTCATCCTTGCGAAGCTTTGCGACGAGATCGGCGACCACCGCCTCATCGTAATATTCCAGCGGGCGACCCAAGGAGTAGGCGAGCATTTTCCGGGCGAGGTTCCGCAGGAAAAGTTCATCCGAGCCCAGCAGGATTTTCTTCAGTTCGGCAGGCGTGGAGAAGCTGATGTCGCCGGGGAGCGTGGCTTTCGAATCGATCGGCTTGCCATTCGCATCCGTGGTCCGCCAGCGGCCGATGGCATCGAAATTCTCCAGGCCGAAGCCCAAGGGGTCGATCTTCGAGTGACAACCGGCGCAAGAAGCCTTCGTGCGGTGGACCTCCAGCATTTCCCGGAAAGAAAGGCCCTCGGTCGATTTGTCATCACCGGGCAGCACGCCTGCATCGGGCGGGGGAGGTGGTGGCGGGGTGCCGAGAAGGGTATCCAGGATCCACTTGCCGCGCTTTACCGGGCTCGTGCGCAGCGGCATCGAGGTGGCGGTGAGAATGGATGCCTGGCCGATCACTCCACCGCGATTTGGATCGTTGAGCGTCACCCGCTGCATCTCGCTGCCGCTGATCCCTTCGATCCCGTAGTGCTTTGCCAGTTCCGCGTTCGCGAAAGTGTAGTTCGCATTCAGCAGTTCGAGGGCGGGCCGGTTCTCCCGGATGAGGTTATTAAAGAACTCCACCGACTCCCGGTACATCGCGACCCGGAGGCTCTGCGTGAAAGTGGGGAAGCGCTGTTGGTCCGGCTCGGCATTTTCGCGCAGATCCTCGAAGCCGAGCCACTGTCCCGCGAAGTGACGGGAAAGGCTCTCGGCGCGCTTGTCGGTGAGCATGCGCATCGTTTCCGCACGCAGGGTGGCCGGATCGGAAAGCTTGCCCTCATCCGCCAGCTTCAGTAGCCGCCGGTCCGGCATGGATGCCCAGAGGAAATAGGAAAGCCTTGTCGCGAGTTCGAAGTCGCCCACCCGCCATTCGCCCTTGCCCGCTTGATCCTCTTCCACGCGGAACAGGAAAGAAGGATGCACGAGAAGTGCCTGCAGAGGCGTCCGAAGCGCGGCTTCGTAGCTTTCTCCAGCGGCGAGTCGCTTCGCGAACATCTCCAGGAGAGGAGCCAGATCCTCGTCGCTTACCCGCCGGCGGAATGCCAGCGAAGCATGCGAGAGCAGAGTGGTGCGCGCTGCTTTCTCCGGCGGCGTCCTGTCACCGGGCTTTGCGGTCATCACTCGCTCCAGCTTCTTCGGGTCATCGTAGAGCGTGGCGATGACCTTCTTCGACGCGGTGAGATACTTCTCCATCAGCGATGGCTGGACGAAGAGGGCATCGCCTACGTTGTCGAAGCCCTCTCCGCCCGCCCCGTCAGAGGGGAAATCGCTACCTGCCTGGAAATCGATGCCGAAGAGATCGCGGACGGTGTTGTTGTATTCGTTGCGATTGAGGCGGCGCACGGTGGTCCGGCCCGGGTTGCGCGGGAAGTCGCCGGTCTCCAGCTTCTTCAAGACGCCGCGGATCTCTTCCACCAGCAGCTTGCGCTCTTCATCCGTCGGGAGGACATCCTCATCGTCCGGCGGCATGTCGCCATCCGCCACCTGCTTGGCGATGTTTTCCAGAAAGCGGTGCTGTCTGAGCGCCGCATCGGTGGAGTCCAGATGGTGAACCTCGATCCCCCCCTTCTGCTTCTTCTCGCCGTGGCAGTCGTAGCAATATTTCGCGAGCAGGGGCGTCGCCTTTTCCGAAAACTCGTCCGCAGCGACCATCAAGGTGCTGGCAATGAAAAGCGGAATGGCAGGGCGGAACGACACGATTCAGAACCGAAACGGCCTCCAGATGATCAGGCTTTCAAGGTTTTTGGCCGGCCAGAGAGGGCGAATGGGTTTGACAGCAGGGAGACCGCCCCATACGCGGATTTCTGGAATCCGGAGTTATCATGAAATGGATCTTTCCTATCTTCTTCGTCGCCGGTGGGATGCTGGCTCCGCTGGCCGCGCAGGACAGCTTTGCAAGCGTCCAGAAGTCCTTTGACGCGCAGCATCAGGAGATCGACGCGGCGTATCGCGCGGATCTGGTGAAGCTGAAAGAGCAGCTTGTCGTCGCGTTGGGAAAAAGCCGGGAGAATGTGAAGAAAACCGGCGACTTGGATGCGGTGAAGATCCTCGATGCCGAACTCGTGCGCTGGAAAGAAGAAGGGGACCTTCCTTTGGTGGAGCCGGAGCTTCCGGAGATCGCGAAGCTTTACCAGGTTTACCGGACCGCGCAGGTGGGACGCTTGCTCAAGAAGCAGCGTGCCGTCGTGGCGTGGTTCCAAGCCTACGACATCCGGCTCTCCGCACTCGAGAAGCAGTTGGTAGCGACGGACAAGATCGAGGACGCGGAAGCAGTGCGCTCGGAGCGTGATTCCCGCAGGGAAAGCATGGAACTAGCCGAGGCTCGGGAGGCGGTGAAAGCGGCTGACACGGGTGAGGCCGCAGTCGTCAAACAAGCGCCCCGTAATCTGAAGAATGCTTGGCAGGATCTGAAAAAGCGGGATTGGAAATCGGCCGAGGGCGGCAAGTATTTCAAGCAATACTTTGGGAGATGGCAGAAAGTCATTACCTTGGATGGCAAGGAACTCGAAGATCGCCGGTTTCTCTATGCCCATGCACCGAGCCGGTACGAGTATGAATTCCCGAAACCGGTGACCGGTTTCCGTGCGGTGGTGCTTATTCCCAAGGAGGCTCCCGGTGGCGCCAGTGCCATCTTTTCAATTTTGTCCGACGAAGGTGAGGTCTTCCGGAGCAAGGAGATCAGTGCATCCAATCCGAAGGAGGAGATCGAGATCTCCTTCAAGCCGAGCAAGAAGCTCGTTCTGGTTGTGGATGAGAACGGGGACGACGAGTCGGATTGGACCTTCTGGGTCGATCCGCAGTATCAGTGAGGTCCAAGTGGCGGGACGAGCCGATCGTCCCGCCGTAGGGTTAAGGGATTTTCGATCCCTCCAATGATCACACCAAGTGCGCGCCGATCGAGGGTCGGGACGCGAAGATCTGCGGCGTGATGCCGGTGGCTTCCTTGTATTTCTCTGCAAGTGTCGCCGCAATCTCAGGGGCCTTGCGGGATTCGCAAAGCGTCACGGTCGAGCCACCGAAGCCGCCGCCGGTCATGCGGGCACCGATCACGCCCCCATTGCGGCCGATCGCACGCGCGATCTCGACCATGATGTCGAGTTCCTTGCAGGAGACCTCGAAGTCGTCCCGCAGGGAATCGTGGCTCGCAGCCATGAGCGGTCCCAGGGCTTCGTAGTCGTTCTTCGCGAGAGCTTCCGCCGCCGCGATCGTGCGGGCGATTTCACCGACCACGTGGCGGGAGCGGCGGTTCACAGGTTCGCCCAAGCGATCCCATGATTCTTCCACCTCGCCGATCAATACATCGCGCCAGGACTTCTTGCCCAGGATGGCGAGGCCGTCTTCGGTGTTCTTGCGGCGGGCTGCATAGCCGCCGTCGGAAAGTTCGTGGTGCACCATCGTGTTCGAGATGATGACCGTGAGGTCCGGATTTTCGAAGGGCACCAACTCGGGCTCGCCGCTCTGGCAATCGATCAGGATCAGGCGGTTCGCCTTGCCGAAAGCGGAGGCGAACTGATCCATGATACCGCAGGGTACGCCGGCGAAGTCATGCTCCGCCTTCTGGCAGAGCAGCGCCTTTTCCTTGGTGTCGAGCACTGTGTCCACCAGGCCTTCAAGCAAGGTGGCCACGCAGCACTCCAGCGCCGCAGAAGAGGAGAGGCCTGCACCGCCGGGGACGGAGGAAATGATGTAGGCGTCGAAACCGGGAAGATGATGGCCGCGATCCTGGAATCCTTGGAAGACGCCGCGCAGATAGTTCGCCCATTTCGGGGAAGAAACTTCCTGTTTGATGTTCAGCGGCAGGATCGCCGGTTCCCCTCCGAGCGCGGTGGCGACCCGGGCGTTTTCCGTTCCGTTCAGCGCTGCGGCGATCACGATGTAGCGATCGATCGCAAAGGGCATCACGAAGCCATCGCAGTAGTCGATATGCTCGCCAATCAGATTGACTCGGCCGGGCGCGGCTGCAGTGACGGTGGCATCGACACCGAAATGGTCTTTGAGGCCGGCGGCAGCATCGGCGGCAAGGTCGGCAAGGGAAGTGGCGAGATCGAGTGACATGGGCTGGTGCGTGTTTCGGTGTCGGTCTTCGGCGGAGGCGGGAGCGAGGCGCCATCTGGTTCAGCCGATGCCTTGGAATCCGAAGAAAGCCTCATTGGGCGCGGAGCCGGAGCTGCTTTCATCGGGGGGCGGGCCGACGCCCGGAAGCGTGGTCAAATCCCGCATTTTGGCAAAGGGGAAAGCTGTCTGCAAGGGGCCTGATTGAAGGGGGCAGCTTCTCCCTTCCTCCATCCTGCGGTCTCCGATGCCGGACCTTGCCTGACTCAGGAGAAAATCGCGTAGAGGATCAAGGTCGCCACAATCACGATCGCCCCCCAGACCTTGGTGGATTTCGAGGATTCGAGGCTGATCAGCTCGGTTACAGGCAGCTTCACCGGCTGCGAGAGTGGATTCGCCAATGTCACTACCAGACCGAGGGCTACCACGAAAAGGAAGCACAATCCCATGCGGTCTACATAGGACACATCAGGGGCGAACCACATGCCATTCTTCCCGAGTATGGGTCCGATCCAATGCTTGATCGAATGATAGAGGACGACGTTTGAGAGGATGCCCACCCAGCCGAAGTAACGGGGCGTGCGCGGGGAAAGGAAACCGAACAGGAAAACCGCCAGCACTCCGGGGCTGATGTAGCCTTGAAACTCCTGGATGAACTTGAAGATTCCACCAAATTTTGGATCACCCAGACCGGGTGCAATCAGGCAGGAAATCAAGACGAAGAGTAGGGTGAAGAACTGGCCGGAAAGCACCGTGGACTTTTCGCTCATGTCTTTCTTCACCTGATGGACCAAGTCCATGGTGGCAATGGTAGCCGCGGAATTCAGCATCGAGGCTAGCGAGGAAACGACGGCTCCGAAGATGGCGGCCAGCACGAACCAAGTGAGGCCCGGCCGCATCAGATTACGCATCAAGGTTGGAAAGGCCGCGTCGTAATCGTAACCGATCAGCTTGGTGCCAGCAGGGATTTGCTTGGTGACTGCTTCCTCAAGTACCTTTTTGTTGAGTTCGAGAAGTTGATCGCTTGTGGCTTCCGTGGGAATTGCGATCTCCATCTTGGCCGCGTTGGCATTGTGGGTCAGAATCTCGCGGGCGGTGGCTGTGTCCGCCGCGACAAAGTTGCCGGTGAAAGGATAAACCTTGGCCGGAGCTCCACGCATTTCCAGAAGGGTTGATGCGTTTTTCTTCACCGCTTCCGCCCGCAGGTCCTTGTTGTAGAGATTGAAGCATAGGATCCCGGGGATCACGATCAGGAAGGGGATCAGCAGCTTGAGCGTGGCGGCGAAAATGATGCCCTTTTGGCCCTCTGCCAGAGACTTCGATCCCAGCGTCCGCTGGACGATATACTGGTTAAGCCCCCAATAGAAACAGATCGGAACCCAGATTCCCAGCAGCAGCACCGTCCATGGCAATTCGGGGTCGTGGATGGGACGAACCATGTGCAGCTTGCCACCGGAGAGGTTTTCCCCCGCCATGGCCGCGGCTTCTCCGGATTTCCCGTCGTTCAGCAGGATGAAGCGCCCCCAACCGCTGGCAGCTTCAAGATCGGAGACGGTGGCAGTGGAATTCTGAACCTTGGTCAAGATCAGCTGGTTCGGATCAGCGTCTTTCAGCGCACCGAAGGCGAGCCAAGTCACCACTGCACCCCCGGCAATCAGGCCGGCACCCCAGATCAGGTCAGTCCAAGCGCAGGCCTTCAGCCCGCCGACGAGAACGTAGATCGCGGCGGAGATGCCGATGATCCAGCAACCGATCGTGATATCCCCGAGATCGGCGCCCATCACCATGCGGCCTTGGAAAAAGACCGAGATCACCTTTGCTCCGGAATAGATCACCGAGGCTGTGGGCACGCCGACCAAAATGATCAGCGTGGCAACCGCCATCACGATCCGGGAGAAGCGCCCGTAGCGATATTCAAGGAATTCCGGAATGGTGTAGATCCCGCAGCGCAGAAGCTTCGGCAGGAACACAAAGGCGACCAACACTAGTGCGGTTGCCGAAAGCCACTCCCAGGAGGAAACAGCCATCCCGAGCCAGTCTGCTGCTTGCCCGGACATTCCCACGAACTGCTCCGTCGAAATGTTCGCCGCGATGAGAGAGAAGCCCACCAGCCACCAGGTGAGGCCGCGACCCGCGAGGAAGTAGCCCGCTGCTCCTCCGCTTTCCGCCGCATCAGCGGATTCTTTCCGGCCCTGCCAGATGCCGAAGGCGATCACGCCAACCACGACGATGATAAAGAGTATCACGTCGAGCGTGCTCATTTTTCCAGCTTCGAGGCTGGCTTGGGCAAGCAGGGAGAAAGGTAGATTCATGCAGGTTTGATATCGGGGACGGGTTTAATCGGGCTGCCTCGAGCGCGACAGCATACGGGGCCAATCCTGCCTTTTATGCGGCGGAATTGGCCCCGTGGGAAGTTTATGACGGAGGGCTCAGCCCTGGTTCTTTCCCGCCTTTTTGGCGTAGAACAGCATGACGAGGCCGAAGACGAGCATCACGACACCCCAAGCGGTGTTGACGTTCATGTTCAGCGATTTCGCATACATGGCGTTGCCGTTGGTGAAGAGTCCGTAGCCCGTAAGCATCAGGCCGTAGATCGTGAAGACGTAACCAATTGGAAGTCGGAGATCCATGGTAGTGAAGGTTTCGGGGTTCTTACCAGAAGATGAAGTTCAGGATGATCACGGCGATCATCACGATCGAGCCGAGGACAGCGGGGCGCAAGATCCAAGGCTCGTTCTCGTCGCGATGCTTCGGAGTGAGCGAGTAAACCAAGCCGCGGAGTTCGTCGTCGGTCTTGGTGCGCTTGGTGATCATGGAAAGCACGGCGTTCACCACGAAGGTCGTGCTGAAAGCCACGATGGCGATCCAGAAGTTCTGCGACATTTCCTTCGGGAACTCGACCGTCAGGCCAAGCCAGCCACCTTTCACGCCCGGAGTGTTACCGGTGGCGAAGCTGAGGCCGTGGAAGATCACCGCGGCGGAAGTGCCGACGACCAGACCCCAGAAGGAGCCGACGCCGTTCGAGCGCTTGGTGAACATGCCGAGCAGGAAGGTCGCGAACAGCGGCGCGTTCACGAAGCCGAACACGAGCTGCAGCACCGACATGATGTTATTGTACTTCGAGGCCACCAGCGCGAAGCCCATGGCGGCGATGATGCCGAAGATCGTGGCATACTTGCCCATGGCGAGCAGTTGCCGGTCGGTCTGGTTCGGCTTCATGGTCTTGTAGAGGTCGTAGGTCCAGACCGTGTTGAAGGCCGTGACGTTTGCCGCCATACCGGACATGAAGGAGGCCATCAGCGCGGTCAGCGCGAGACCCAGCAGGCCGTTCGGGAAGTAGTGGAAGATCATCGAAGGCAGCACCTGGTTGTAGTTCGGCACGCCTTCCTTCATCGGGATCGAGTAGCCGCCGGCGACCGCGTCGCTGGTGAGGCCGTAGGCGATCATGCCCGGAAGGATCACGATCGCGGGGAAGAGCATCTTCGGAATGGCACCGATGATCGGGGTGCGGCGGGCAGCGCCCATCGAGTTGGCAGCGAGTGCGCGCTGCACTTCGGCGAAGTTCGTGGTCCAGTAGCCAAAGGAGAGCACGAAGCCGAGGCCGAAGAGGATGCCATACCACGGCACGCCCATCGGGTTTGCGGTGCCACCGGTCTGTGCCCAGGAGTGCAGGGCACCTTGGCCTTGAGGAGAAGCTTGCAGCTTGCCGACCAAGCCTTCCCAACCGCCGACATCCTTCAGGGCGATGTAGGCGAGAGGCGCGATGCCGAAGACGATCATGAAGAACTGCAGCACCTCATTGTAGATCGCCGAGCTCAGGCCGCCCTTGAGCACGTAGGCCAGCACGATCACGGACGTGATCACGAGCGAGGCATAGTAATTCCAGCCCAGCAGCGCGTGCAGCAGGTCCGCCAGCGCGTGCATCGAGATACCGGAGGAGGCCACCGTCATGAAGGCGAAGGACACCGAGTTGAAGACGCGCGTCGGTTCATTGTAGCGCATCTTCAGGTATTCCGGCACCGACTTGGCCTTGGAACCGTAATACATCGGCATCATGAAGATCCCGAGGAAGACCATCGCCGGAATCGCGCCCACCCAGTAGAAGTGGGAGGTCATGATCCCGTACTCGGCGCCAGAGGCAGCCATGCCGATCAACTCCTGGGCTCCGAGGTTGGCAGAAATGAAAGCGAGGCCGCAGACCCAACCCGGGATGGAACGGCCGGAGAGGAAGAAGTCCTCCGCGCTGTTCATGTACTTTTTCAGCGCGAAGCCGATGCCGATGACAAAGGCGAGGTAGATCCCCATGATCGACCAGTCGATCAGGTTGAGATCCGGTTTAGCCATCCCCTCGGTGGAGATGGCGCCTCCGGTGGAGGCTAGAAGCGATGTAAATTCTAGGAACATCTTGGGTAGGTCTGGCAGGTGGGTTGGGGAGGCAGTGCGCCATTTGAAGCGGGAGGCCGCCCGCTAGCAAGAGACGAGTGCGTGCGCCCCCCTAGGCACGGAGAGGGGCGCACGCGAGGCTAGGAAATCCAGGCCGGGTTACTCGGCGAGGAACTTGTGAATCATCACGTGCTTGTAGGTCTCACCGGGCTTCAGCACGGCGGACGGGAACTCGGGATGATTCGGCGCGTCCGGGAAGCCTTCGGTTTCGAGGGCGCAAGCGCTGCGGAAGGGATACTTCACGCCCTTCTTGCCAGCCACGGTGCCGTCGAGGAAGTTACCGCCGTAGAACTGGATGGCCGGCTTGTCGGTGGAGATTTCCATCACGCGGCCGCTCTTCGGATCTTTCAGGCGGGCTGCCAGACGGACGCCGTTGCCGGGCTTCAGTACCCAGGCGTGGTCATAGCCGCCGCCGAGCTTCAGGGCCTCGAACTTTTCTCCCACGCGGGCACCGATCGCTGTCGGCTTGTTGAAATCCATCGGGGTATTGGCCACCGGGTCCTGCTTGCCGGTCGGAATCAGTCCCGCATTGGTCGGCAGATACTTGTCGGCATTCAGCGTCAGGATGTGGTCGTTGATCAAGGATGTCGGATCACCGCTCAGGTTCCAGTAGCTGTGGTGGACGATGTTCAGCACGGTCGGTGCGTCAGTCGTGGCTTCCACTTCCCACTTCAGCTCGTTGGCATCGGTGAGGGTGTAGGTGACCTTGGTAGTCAGGGTGCCCGGGTAGCCTTCCTCGCCGTCTTCAGAGACGTAGGTGAAGGTCACGGCATTCTTGTCCTCCTTCGGCTCGGCCTTCCACATCTTCTTGTTGAAGCCGACCTTGCCACCGTGCAGGTGGCAGGGGATGCCGCCCGGTTCGTTGTTCGTGGCCAAGGTATACTCCTTGCCGTTCAGCTTGAACACGCCGTTGGCGATACGGTTGCCGAAACGACCGACCGTGGCACCGAAGTACGGATTTCCCTCCGAAAGGTAACCTTCGGCGTTATCGAAGCCGTGGGTCACGTCGGCGATCTTCCCGGCCTTGTCGGGGATTTCCATCGACACCAGCGTGGCGCCGAGGTCGGAAATTCGGGCACGGAGCCCATTCTTGTTGGTCAAGGTGAAGACCTGGGTCTCACCGGCAGCTATTTTTCCAAAGGATTCCACGGCAATTTTGTCGGCGAAGGCTGTTCCAAATTGGGAGCCACCTGCAAGAAGTGTGGCGGCCATCAGCGTCATCAAGGGTTTCGTCTTCATGGGTCTGTCAAACGTGGTTGAAGGGTGGAATCGGTTAGGTCGGGCTGTAAATCCGAAATCCCGTCCTCATTCCCGTTCTGTCGATCCTTGGGCAGAGTGACTGTTTGGAGCAAGGATTCATTGGGTTTGCGGATGCCGCGCCGGCCTCCCGGCGCTCCGGCGACTGATGTTTCGGGGCTCTTGGAAATCAAGGAAGGCTTACACCCTTTATTCACCGTAAGCTGATTCCTCCGCGTAAATTGCCGACCGCGCGGATTTCCTTGGCGCAGGCCGGGGATCGGGACGAAAAACCTTCCATGAGCCTCGATTTTCAGACGAGCAGCGACCCCCAGGCATGGCTTGACGAGGTCCTCTGCGCCTTCAATTGCCAGACCGGGACCCTGCACAAGGCGGATGGCGGATTCCTCGATCTCGTGGTGCAGTCCGGTGTCCCGGAATTCCTCCTTCCGAAGATCACCCGCATTCCTTTCGGAAAGGGAATCGCCGGGGTCGCAGCGGAGCGCCGTGAGCCGGTGGAACTTTGCAACCTTCAGGAAGACCTCGGCGGGGTCGCACGCCCGGATGCCCGGCAGACTCAGGTCTCCGGTTCGCTCGCCGTCCCGGTCTTCTCCCCGGATAGGAGCAAGGTTCTCGGAACTCTGGGTGTCGGCATGCATGCGCCTCATGATTTTTCCGACGATGAGAAGTCTCGCTTGGGCGCGATAGCCGCACGTGTGGGTGAGGCCTGGAGTGCAAATTGAGCACCGACATTGACCAGAGCGCCTTGTGGTCGTTAGATAGGGGCCATGACACCCGTCGCGGCAGCGAGGAAGATTCTCGACACGATGCTCGGCCAGCTCGGCTTCCATGTGGAAGTGGAGGTGATCGATGATCCCGAGGAGCCTTGCCTCCAGATCCATACCCCCCGCAGCGAGCTTTTGATTGGCAAGGACGGCGAACGTCTGGACGACCTCCAGTACTTGGTGAACCGGGTGCTCCGGAAACACTTCCCGAAGGCCCCGCGCGTGCGCATCGACTGCGAGCACTACCGCGCGATCCAGGAAGACAAGCTGTCCGCCGAAGTGCGCAATGCCGCCGAGGCCGTGAAGGCTTCCGGCAAGATCTTCAAGATGCGTCCTCTCAACGCCTACTACCGCCGCTTGGTGCATAACGTTCTGGTGGATGATACCGACGTGGAGAGCGTTTCCCCCGGTGGTGACGACCGGCTGAAGCGCATCATCATCCGCCCCCGCGGGAAATCGAGCGACGAGACTTCCAAGGGGGAAAACGAATGAAGCGATTCCTTTTCGACTGCGGGACGCGGGATCCCCTCGCATCCATCGGGCTCTTGGTGCTGCGTGCGGGCTTCGGTCTGATGATGCTCTTTGGCCATGGCCTGCCAAAATTGCAAAACTACGCGACCTATGCGGAGAAGTGGTCGGTGGTGCCCGCTATCTGGCCGCTGAGCAAGATGACCATGCCGATGAGTCTGATGGCCACCATCGGTGCGGAGTTGTTTGCCTCCGGACTGCTGGTGCTTGGCATTCTGACCCGTCCGGCTGCCTTTGTCCTCGGTTTCGCCATGTGCGTCGCCGCTTTCCAAGTTCATGCAGCCGATCCCTTCTTCTCGGCGGGCGGCGCGGCCAAGGAGATGGCGGTACTCTATCTTTTGCCCGCCTTCGTCCTGATCATCACCGGCGCGGGCCAATATTCGTTGGATGCCACGATCTCCACGGACAAGCGCAAGCGCCGCCGGTAAATGAGCATGGAGTAAAGCGCGGGAAGCGGAAAGTGAACCTCGCCCCCGGGACTCTTTCTCCCTTCTCTCAGTTCCAAGCCCTCTGCTCCCCATGGAAACGCATCGTCTTGTCCTACCGGAAGACCTGAATCACTTTGGGTTTCTGTTTGGTGGCCGCTTGTTGGCTTGGGTTGATGAGGCCTGTTGGATTGCCGCATCGCTGGACTACCCGCACTGCCAGTTCGTGACCATCGGCATGGACAAGGTGGAGTTCCGTCACTCCGTCCGGCAGGGGACGATCCTGAACATCCGCTGCGAACTGGGGCATGAAGGCCGTACTTCCGCGAGCTACAAGGTGGAGGTGTTTGACCGGCGCAATACTGCGGCACCGCCCATTTTCACCACGGTGATCACTTATGTCAGCGTCGATGATGCCGGACGCAAGCGGCCTCTGAGATAGGGTAGGGCTTCTACGCATTTCGCCCCTCTAGGGCTAAAATACCTTCCGGATTAACTGTCGCTTAATCCGCGGTTGTGCTAGATTCTCCCGTTCATCCGGAAATCTGTCCCACCCCGTAGCGTCCACCCCCGCTACTCTACTCCTACACCCATGATCAACCGACCCTCTGTCGAACGTCAAAAGTTCGAGCTGTCCGGATGCGACATTGGCGAATGGATTGCCGCCCAGAATACCCCATGGCGAAAGCCGGGGATGCAGGAATACGTTCCGCCGGGCCAGTCCACTGAAGCTCTCCCTTGGTTCTTCTATCCGCTCTATGATGGTCCCAATCTGCTGGGATGGGAACGGGTGGAGTGAACTTCTTCCTTTGCGGGAATGACCCCAGGCAGCGGATTCCCGTCCATCGGCAGGCCTCCACCGAAGGATCCACGTCTTCCTCGAGACGCCTGTTCTCCGGCTGCTAGGGCTGGTAGGTAAATCCCGCGTGTCCCTCGAAGAGCCGGTTGATCGTTTCGCGAAAGCGGTCGGCGGCTTCCTGTGGCATTTCGAAGTCCACGGTGATCTCAGCCTCGGCGATATGGTTGATACCCTCCGGGTTGAGTAGCAGCTCGAGGCCTCGCGGAGACGCCTTGGCTGTCGCGATCAAATCGTATCCTGACCGCGATTGATCCTCCACTTCCAGATGGATTCCTTGGAGGCCCGGGTTCCGGGCTTGGTCCCCGGGATCCAAGGCACGGGTAAGCAGCACATAGCGGGAGTCGTCATCTTGAAAACCAACGACGGCGATTCCTTCGTCCGTGGAGAAATGGATTTCCTGAGCCCTAATTTTCACGCGGTTTCCGATATTCTTCTTCGCTCGTGAGCGCCAGCGATAACGAGCTGCGCCTAGAAATGCGTCATGATTCCATGATGGTGCCGCAGGACTTCCATGGAGGCTGAGCCTGCGTCGATACCGTGGGCTCAGACGTCGGAAGATGGAGCCTCCATCGCCAGCAGAGGCTCAGTCCTTCCGTAACGAGGAGGTCAGCCTTCGGTGAGAACGGAAGCTTCCGGGTTTTCCGGGGACGTCGCTTCCTGTAGCGCGTCGGAGAGGACCGCTTCATTGTGAAGCCTCATGAAGTCGCGGTTCATTCTCATCTGCTCCCTCATGCCCGGGTAATCTTGGGCGCCCTCGGTCAGTCCCTGCAAGATCTCCATGAGTTCAGTCAGATCCCTGTAGATATGGCCAAGCGGGAAGGAATAGACGCCTTGTAGGCTCTCGTGCACGATCGACGGCTTCAGGTCGGCGAAGGAAATCCCCAAGGATGACGAGAATCTCTCATGGATATAGCTCCCTTTCAGGGTGGTTCCATCCACAAGAGGCAGCATGTAGTGGCAGCTCGCCGCTGCTTCGTAGAACTCGACCTCGTTGAGATTCTCCAGAGTGGTAACTCGTGGGTCTTTGAAGCCGCATAGGGATGCTCCGCTTCCCAAGAGCACGATGTGGATCCCTTGTGGAAATTGTTTGAGGATTGCGCTGATCAACGAAAGCTCCCGGTGCCGGCGGTCGAACTTGCCTTGAACCAGAAGCCGGATGGTTGATCCGGGGGAAAGCTCCATGCCAGCTCCCAAAAGCGGATGCTCGCAGGGGAACAGGTGGGGAACTCCTTGGTTTTGGCCGGCGGGGTGAAGGCACAAGACGCGGGTTGACTCATATCGGGAAAGCGGAGCGTTGGCGCGATGAGTAATGAGGATCCGGCGGCCGGAGAACTCCTTCAGGAAGGGATGCCGCGCAAAGGGGAGGGCTGGAAGGTCGATCCCGGAAGGGTATGCCGTAATCACCACCGCCGCGTCGAAATGATCGCGCATCCCTTCGGTGTGGAAGGAGTAGCGGATCTTGCCCTTTTCTAGCAGCGCCTTCAGTCCCCAGCGGTCTCCATCAAGGGGGAATGCCACGGGCTTGATTCCCTCCAGCCTGTCCAGGGCCAGATAGAGGAAGAGGAGGGTTTCAACGTGAGGAGTCGTGTTGAGGATAACAGCAACGTTCATTTGGAGATGGCTTCTCGAGCTGAAAGAGGAACTTGAGCCGTGCCTCCCGCCCTCATTGGCTACTCCAATGGTAAACGGGGAAAGGTCGGAAGCAGCCTAACGGAAATCAGGATCAAGTCTCTAACAGGAGGAGTGGGTTTGGAAACTACAGGGTTGTAAATGGCGCAGTCACTCCGATTTTACGTAGTTCCTGAACTCTTCCCGTCAGTTAATACGGCTGAAAAATTTTTAGCAAGAGCGCAGGATAGAGCGGGAGGGATTACCCTATCTTGGCAAGGGATCGTTTTGAAAAAGGGAGCCGCCACCACCACATGCAAATTGCACGTGACCATGACCAAAGAGTTCCGCTTGGACCCGGGACGCCCCTTTGTGCGATCAGAAGATCCGCCGCCCTCGATACCATTCCCTCGTATCCGGATTCACCAGCCATTCCACCGGTTTCTCCAGCAACTCGAAGCTTTGCGCCACATCCTCCAGCAGCAGCAGCGAAGCCACCGCATCGTAGAGCGCGTCGTGCCAGCGTCGGCCGGGGATCATCTCCGCCACCTTTGCCGAAAGGCCGCGCGCGTCGCATAGTGCCGAAAGGGAATGATCTCCCAATTCCGGCCACGCGGCCCGCGCCAAAAGCAGTGTATCCACCCAAGGGCCGAAGCCATGTCCCGGAAAAGCGCGCAGGAATCTTTTCTCCGTACCCTTTCCGTGAGCTACCACCACCGCATCCGCCATCGACTTCTTGAGGTCCGGCCATAGCGACAGGAGGCCCGGTGCCCCTGCCAAGTCCTCGTCCCGGATCCCGTGCACTTTCCGGGCAGACCATGTGATCGGCACCTCGGAGGCCAGATAGGACACGAAATTTCCCCCATGCCCGCGCTCGATCGACCAGGACGCCAGCCCGATCTGCACGGGTACGTCGGTTCGTCCGCGGGCTGCTCCCGCCGACTCGAAATCAATCGCTGTGAAGCGGCATTCCCGGATCAGCACGCCGCACGGCAGCACGGGCGGGCCTCCCCTGTCAGGTGAAAAACTCTTCTCCCGCAAGGCTTTGGGGACTTGCCAAGGCGGGCCATGTCGCGAAAGTTCCGGCGCCCGCAATGCCGGACAGCCGTCGCACACCTTCTTGGCTCTGGCCGAATCTACTCAGTCTCGACGCCCCGCTCGTCGCGCTGGCTTGGCTGTTCATGTTTGAGAGGACGTGGAGGATGTACCTCCCGTGGCATGGCTTTGCCGCGCTGGGGCTCTCTGTCTGGGGAATCTACGTCTTGGATCGGATCATTGACTTGAAGCTGCTGGGCGAGGGCGATGAGAAATTGGGCCCCCGCCACGAGTTTCACCGCCGCTGCCTCCCTTGGCTTGGCTGGCTGGCCTTGCTTGCGGTCATCGCCGCCGGCGTATTGGCCGGTTTCTTCATGCCGGCGGAGATCTTCCAGTATGGCAAGATTGTCCTGGTGTTGCTTGTGGCTTTCTTCGTCCTCACGGTTTTCGCCCTGCAGGACAAGGAGATCCCGGTCTTCCGGAATATCACGGCGGGCTTCATTTTTGGCTATGGCACCGCGATGGCCGCCCACGTTTACGTTCCGCTTTACGAGCCCTCGCAGGGGGCTTGGGTGCTCCTGATCACCCCGGAGATGTTGGCCTTCGCCTTCCTCTGCATCCTGAATATTTCCGCGATCCATTTTTGGGAGCACTCCCGCCGGACCACGGATGAAGAGCGCCGCGCCCAGAATGATCTCTCGTTGGTCCTGCCGCTGGCGGTGCTCGCCTTGGCCTGCTTGGTCTTCGCTCTCCGGGATCCGGATTCCACCACCCGTCCATTCTTCTACGCCGTCCTTACCGCCACGGCCCTGCTCTACATCCTGAACCGGCAGCGGGAAAAATTCTCAATTGATGCCCTGCGAGTGATGGCGGATCTCGCAATGGTGGCGCCTTTGCCGGTTTTCTTTGCGCTTTCTGCGGGTTGATCCGCGCTTGCGGGCTCCTCGGGCCGCTTCTAGCTTCTCCCTTCCATGTCAAAGGCACTCGGCATCAAACGTCCGGCTTTCCTCATCCTCGGCGCTCCCGGGGCAGGGAAGGGCACCCAAGGGAAGGTCCTCGGATCGATCCCTCGCTTTTTCCACTGCGCTTGCGGCGACGTCTTCCGCTCGCTTGATACCCGGACCTCCATCGGCCAACGCTTCGTCCACTACTCGAGCCGGGGCGAATTGGTGCCCGATGAACTGACCATCGAGCTGTGGAAGGCTCAGGTGGATAACTGGGCGGATTCCCACGTCTATAAGCCGGATATCGATTTCCTCGTCCTTGATGGTATCCCGCGGAATGTCGCCCAGGCCGAAATGATCGGCAGCTTCCTGGATATTCATCAGGTCTTCCACCTTTCCTGTCCGAACCGGGAAGAACTCGCCCGCCGCATGCGCAAACGGGCCCTGAAGGACAACCGCATCGACGATGCCTCGGATCGCGTGATCCAACAGCGCATCGCCACCTATGAGGCGGAGACGAAGCCGATTCTCGATTACTATTCGAACGGTCTTGTGACGGACATCGATGCCACCCAGCCGCCGGTCAAGGTGCTCAATGACATCATCGGCAAGATCGTCTCCCTTCCCATTTTCAAGGAGTTCTCCCAGCAAATCGCGTGAGTCAGCCTGATGCCCGAGTGGTCTTCTTTGGTAGCGGGGAGATCGCCATTCCATCCTTCCGTCGCCTGATCGAAAAGGGCCCGCGTCCTCTCGCACTGGTGACCCAGCCGGACAAACCGGCGGGCCGCCACCGCAGCACGCTGACCCCGCCGCCGATCAAGCGCGTGGCCGTGGAAGCGGGCATCCCCGTGCTTCAGCCGGAGAGCGTCCGGGAGGAGGAGAGCCTTGCCGTCCTTCGGGAACTCGCGCCGGACCTCATCGTGGTGATGGCTTATGGCCAGATCCTTCCGAAGGCGCTCATCAAGATCCCGCGGGTGGCCTGCATCAATCTTCACGCCTCCCTTTTGCCGAAATACCGCGGAGCTTCCTGCATCCAATCTGCCATCGACGATGGCGACGAGGAGACCGGAGTCACCGTGATGCACATGGTGCCGAAGCTAGATGCCGGGGATATCATCCTCGCTCACCGCATGCCGATTTCCGGGACCGATACCGGCGGGATTCTCCATGATCGCATGGCAGACGTGGCTGCCGATGCCATGGCGGAGGCGCTACCGTTGCTCCTGGCGGGAAATGCGCCCCGCACTCCGCAGGACCCTGCCTTGGCCAGCTACGCACCCAAGTTGGAGCGGGACCACGGCCGGATTGATTGGTCTTGGGATGCCTCTCGTCTCGCCCGCCGCATCCGCGCCTACGAGCCATGGCCGGGGACTTGGACGCAGTTCGATGATGGCAGCGGCCCGAAGCGTGTGAAAATCTTTCCCGCCGCAGCAGGGAAGGGTGGTTCCGGTGCTCCGGGCGCCGTGACACTTACGCCGGATGGTGGCATGAGCATTGCCTGTGGCCGCGGTCACCTCCTGCTAGGAGAAATTCAGCCGGACGGTTCCAAGCGCATGCCCGCCGCTGCTTGGGCCAAGGGGCTGCGGTCCCTTCCTGCCTTCCAGTGAGGATTCTTCATTTCCCTCGATTCTGCGGATCGGGAGAGTCATGATATCTGCGTGAAGACGCTGATCTCTCTTCTGTCGGCCCTCGTTCTGCCGCTCTCCGCCACCACGATTTCCGTGGTGCCGGTCTTCGAGCCTCTCAGCATGCACGGCACCGATGTGGATGATGGCATCACCGATACGGGTGAGGCTCTTCAGGCCACCGTGGCCAGTCGGCCGATGGCGCTCACCGGGGCGTTTCCTGAGATTCTGGTCGAGTCGATCCGTTCGCCCCACAAGTTCCCCAGCAACAATCCGAACTACAAGGTGGAGGAGGTGAACCTCCTCGTCCTCTGCAACATCCCCATCGCCGCTGAAATGACGGAGGAGAAGGTCCTGAAGATCAGGATGAATGTCTCCCAGCTCTCGATTCCGGAGGATGTTGATCTTACCGTCCGCCAAGTTCTCAAGCTCTCCCTGGTGGCCATCCGCAAGACTCTGGACGAGTTCCAGAAATCGCAGTCTGAACCGCAGAAGGTGCATGTATCGATCGAAGGGGTGGACGAGGGAACCGCCTCGCTGAAGGATCTGGACACGGAATACTCACTCGGTGGGGAGTAGTCGCTTTCCCTAAGCCGGGCTTTCGTCCGCCTTTTCCCTTTTCAAACCCCGTGCTGGCTTGTTTGGATCACGCAACGCCACGCATCGAATGAGTTTCCCCGAAGCTTCCCCTCGCCGATTCAAGAGAGCCATCCTGAAACTCAGCGGGGAAGCGCTGAGAGAACCGGGCAGCACGGACAATATTTCGCCCGAGATCGTTGAGCGTATCGCCCGTGAAGTGCGGGATGCCCTCGCTCCGGGAGATCTCCAACTCGGCATCGTCGTCGGCGGCGGGAATTTCTGGCGCGGGGCTGCGGCCAGCGCCCGCGGCATGGATCGTGCCACGGCTGATTACATGGGCATGCTGGCCACGGTCATGAACTCGCTGGCGATCCAAGGTTCCTTGGAGCACCACGGCGTCTCCTGCGTGGTCCAGTCCGCCATTGAAATGAAGAACGTGGCCGACACCTTCATCCGCCGGAAGGCAGAGCGCCATCTCGATCAAGGCCGTGTGGTCATCTTCGCTGCCGGCACCGGAAGCCCCTTCTTCTCCACGGACACCACCGCCGCCCTTCGCGCCAGCGAGATGGGTGCGGATGTCGTCTTCAAGGCGACCATGGTGGATGGTGTCTACGATTCCGACCCGAAGAAGAATCCTTCCGCCAAGCGCTACGCGCGCGTGAATTTCCACGAGTGCATCAGCCAGCAGCTCAAGGTGATGGATTCCACCGCGTTCAGCCTCTGCATGGACAATCACATCCCGATCGTGGTGTTCGACCTCGCGCCTGGGGGCAATGTCACGCGCGCTCTCCGCGGCGAGCCGATCGGC
This sequence comes from Luteolibacter luteus, assembly GCF_012913485.1. Taxonomy (GTDB): domain Bacteria; phylum Verrucomicrobiota; class Verrucomicrobiia; order Verrucomicrobiales; family Akkermansiaceae; genus Haloferula; species Haloferula lutea. Next base: position 4,357,208 of record NZ_CP051774.1, read on the forward strand.
ACCGTGGTGAGTTCCGAAGAAACCGTGGTTGCTTGATTTCACTCCCATTCGAATTTTCCTGCTATGGACCCGGAAACCGCCATCCTTGAAACCGAAGACGCCATGGAGAAAGCCGTGGAGTACCTTCTCCACGAGTTTGCCACCGTCCGTACGGGCAAGGCTTCTCCCGGCTTGATCGAGAACATCGACGTGCACATCCACAGCTACGGCAGCGTCATGAAGCTGAAGCAGCTCGCCGTGATCAGTGCTCCGGAAGCCCGCCTGCTGGAAGTGAAGGTCTTCGATCCTTCCACAACCCAGGACGTCGAGCGTGCGATTCGCGAATCCCGCCTCGGTCTGAATCCTGCCGCTGCCGGCAGCTCCCTGCGCGTCCCAATTCCCGAGCTATCCGAAGAACGCCGTGTTCAGATGGTTAAGCTCGTGAAGCAGCTTGCCGAGGAAGCCAAGGTCCGCGTGCGCGCCGTTCGGAAGGAAGGCATGGACGCCGCGAAGAAGATGAAGACTGACAACCTCCTCACCGAAGACGGCCAGAAAGACCACGAAGCCGAAGTCCAGAAGCTCACCGACAAGTACATCAAGGCGATTGATGAGCATGTCGTGGCGAAGGAAAAGGAAGTGATGAAGGTTTGATCGAAACCTCGGAAATCGAATTTCGAAACGAAGAAGGCGGCCTTTGGGGCCGCCTTCTGTGTTTTTGATTGTTCGTCTTCTGGTCGGTCACGTGTCGCTCAGGGCGCCTCCGCTGTCTCTCATAAGCTCCACTTCCCGCTGCCCTCGTCGAATCTCATCTTCTCCAGATTCACTCGGACGAATCCCACCGCATCCGCAGGCTCACCCGCGACGAGAGATCTCAAGCGATCCTCCTGCCCCTGCTCTTTCTTCGCGGCCTTCTCCGCGATGGAGCGGAACGCTGAAAAGTCCCCGGCCTGCGCTGCCCAGAAATCGAAGGGCTGTGGGTCCCGTCTCATTCGGAAGGCATACTTGCTACGCATCCAGCCCTCGTGGACGAAACGCTTCCAATCCAATCCGGGGTAGTTCCGCAGCAGCGGCTCCAATTTCTCCACGCCGCCGTCCAGCCTCGTCACCAATGCCGCCACATCCCCTGCCAACGCCGGGTCCTTGTCTTCTAACAGGACTGCCAGCGAAGCCTCGTCCATCGGCAGCCTCTCCTTCGCGAAGCGTTTCAGCAGGGGCAAGGCGTCAGCCTTCCAGCCCTTGGCCACAAAGATCTCCCCAAGCCGCGGATCGGTTGTCATGCGCTCCAACAGGGCTGGTTTGTCGGAATCGACCGCGTGCTTGAGGAGGAAAGCCTTAACGAAGTGATCCCACGCGAGGTCCGACCATGGATGGCGTGCCAACACATGAGGCATGCCTTCACGAGGGATTGTTTCCCCCTTTGCCTTCATGGGACCGCGGTTGGTCCATTGGATATCGTGATCCAAGCCGTTGAAGACCGTAGTGACATCCCCAGCGATCCCTGAGGGCACGGGAGGCAGGGGCTTGGGAGCTCTCGGCCTCTCGTTATCCGTTGGGGAGACTTTGATCAAGGGAGCCTCTTCGTCTCTTTCAAAGACCAGAAGTTCCAGTGACGGGAGCAATCGATCCCAGTCGGGGTTCTCCATGGGCGCCTCATATTCTCCGTTGATCCGGTTCCGGGTTACCGGGTAGAGCGCGAGCGGAACGGTGTTGTACATGACTGCTCCGTTCTGGCGGAAGGAGTAATCGTCCCCTGGGAAATGGAGAAGAAGCGCAGAAAGTCCCCGTTGTTCCTCTGTGCCCGGCTGTGTGAGAAGTGCTTCGACGTCGATTGCGAGGTTCTTCCCCTTGGGTTCGACGCGGAGAACTTTGAGCCTGAGCCCGCCACCGCGGATCACGGTTCCCTCCACCGGTGCGAATCGGGAAACCAGGCGCATACGCGGAACCTCCGGTTGGGATGCATAGTCCTCCGTAGCGATGAAGTTGGCCTTTGGCGGCAAGATTTCACGAATTCCAGGCAGGAGGTCCCCATAGTTGTAGCGACCGCCGCCACCGCCGTAAGACCCGTAGGGATATCCGCGGAAGAGATGCGCGGTCTTCGGGTGAAACCATGCCCCGACCAGCAGGAGGCAGGTGACGGCGAGCGCGATTTTCTTCGCAGGTCCTGGTGCCTTGCTTCCTAGCAAGCCTCCCGCCGCCCGTAGGACGGCGGCAATCAGCATGAGGGAGAGAATGCCCCACAGGAACTTGCCGCTAAGAAGTTTCCACCACTGCCCGGGCTCGGGTGCCAAGGATATCTCAAGCGCCGCCAGCCTAACCAGCAGTGACGGGAGCAGCGCCATGGCAAGCACGGCACAGGGAGCGAGCCATGCCTGTGCCCGTGGAAGGGGGCGCGTCCTCCAGCCGCCTTGGGTCAGGAAGACAGGCTCGGAAAACATGATGCGGAGAATGACCCAGCAGGCTGCCAGGATCTCCAGCATCATGTAGTTCGGTAGCGGCGGCAGGTAGGGATAGCCTGCTTCCCTTGGTGAAGCTAGGGACGCGATCCCCGTGCCGAAGTAGATGACGATCCCGACGCTGAAGATCCAGAAGCCGATGATCTCCCACCGGAATCGCCGGAAGGTAAGGCGGAAGGAATGGAGAAAGGTTTTCATGGGAGGGTCAGGGGCTTTCAGGGGAAATCGGTATCCAGAGCCGCGCTAGCGGGTCGTAGTGAAAGTCTGCAGGTTCTCCCGCCGCCAAAGTGCCGATCACTTGTTTCCAATCCTCCGGCTCACCGGGAATGAGGACGACCTTGCGCATCTGCTCCGCAAACCGCCGCTTGTCCTCATCGCTCAATTGCTTCCACAGGCTGAGCAGATCCGAGAACGCCTCCGGGATGCCATGGGCGGCAGGGGCATAGTAGAAGGAGATCCGGTAGTCCAAACCGCTGACGGGAAAGCGCCGGTTTGCCAATCCCCGGTAATTCTTCAGCAAGACCTCCGTGAGCCGGGGCTCGATCCCGGGGAGCTGGCGGATCTTTTCGTAGATGTCGAACCAAGGCTCTTGCTCCAGAAGTGCCGGATAGGTCCGGGGGTCTTCCAACATCGCCACCATGATCTGGCTGAAGGGGGCTTCCTTGATGCCTCCGGCTGTCGCCATCTGCAGGATCTGCGGCTTGGCATCCTCGACCCAGCCGCGACGGATCAGCACGTCGGGGATCCAGTTTCCATCGGGCTTTACGTTTTGTTCGAGCAATGCCGAGATCACTTCTCCCTTCCGTGATTCGGGGCAGGCCAATGCGATGGCAGTGCCTTCAGGGATGGAGGAGGGCTGCGTGTTGCTTGATCGTATGAGGAGCCGGTCGAGATATCGCGGCACGAAGTCGGCCATGTTCCTGCTCTCCCAGCCGGACTGATCCGACCAAGAGTAGGAGGCGATCATCCACTTCTCGAACTCCTGGAAGCTCGCCGTGGCTGGATCAGGTCGCTCCTCAAAAGGAGGCGGATCGAAGGAGTCCCGGACTTTCGGATCTCCCCACTCAAGGGTCAGTTGCAGGGGAAGGGGCTTCGTGTGGATTTCTTCCTCAGTCTTCGCGAGGTTCACCCTCTTGAGCAGCATGAAACGTGCATTGTCGTAGCCTTCGAGATCCCGCGAGCCGTTGCTGATTTGCCCGGTGATATAAAAGTAACGCATGGCAAGGATGCCGGGAGACAAGGACATCCGGCCTTGGTGAGAAGTCCACGCGATCCGCGCCATCCCCAGGGAGGGAAAATAAATTACCGGAGTCCAATCCAGCATCGGTATCTCGTCAGGGATCTCCGGGCCGCTGCTCCTCATCACCGTGCAGATATCCGCGATGGGCATGCGGTCTTCGACGTCGAGCCGGCGGATATGGATTTCCATGTCCTTCCTCTTGATCTGGACCGGATCTCCGAGGGGGACGTCGATGAGCTTCTCAAAGCGGAAGATTTTTCCATGGAGCGTCATTCTCAGGCTCGCATCGGCATGGCTTCCGAGCTCGATAGGAGTGAAGGTCTCGGCCAGCAACGCGCTGTCCGATAGCGAGCTCGGGCCGTCCCATTTGAGCTCCGATCTCTCCGGGGCCACAGCCGCGGTGAGCGCCTTCCAATCAGGAAGGGAATGATACATCGGTTCCCAAGGATTTGACTTAGGGGTCTCGCTAATCACCTGGTTTCCGGACAGCAGCTCGGACTTCGCTCCCGGCGTCCATGTGGCAAAGCATCCTTCCGGAAGCCCTGTCACCTCCAGTGACATGAGCATGCTCAATACGGGCGAGCCCACCGAGGTGCTGCTATTGGTGAAAGCTCCGCGCCCATAGGAGCTTCTACCGATGCTCCCTTGGAGCCGGTCATTCTTCACCTCGGCCCGCACCTGCCCGCTCCAGTCCGGCAGGCTTGCTTGCTGCATCTGTGGCAGGGGTGGCCTGGGTCGCGCGAAATGGCATGCGAGCAGGACCAGAAGGATCACGGTCGCAACCTTTTTCGCATGGGCCAGTTGTCTCGGGATGAAGATCACCAGCAGGGCGACGACAGCGGCCGCTACCCACAAGGGGACAAGGAGGTGAGGAGTCAGTGGTCCGGTATTGAGTAGGCTGCCGAACCACGATGGCCCTGGTGAAATCCTGAGGAGAAAGGGAAGAATCTGGAAGGATACGGCAATGGCGAACATGCCTGCTACCCAAGTCCACCAGCTCCCGCAGATGGCTCCGAAGAGCATCACCCCCGCGAGCTTCGGCAGATTTGCCATCGCTATGGTCCATCCCGCGGCGAGGGCGTCACTCAGGGAAAAACCGTGGACCAGAGGGATCGCAATGGAGACGACCGATAGCGGGATAATCAGGAACAACAGCAGCCCGCTACCTTTGGCCGCCGCGCTCTCCAACTTCCGTACCGGCTTCGCATCGGACCACATCCGGGAATGAAAACCCAAGCTGCCCGCCACCAGCAGGACGGCTCCCGTGGCTATCCAGCCGAAAGTGAGAAAGATCCAGTTCCTCACGACCGGAATCGCGCCATGCTTCTCTAGAATTCCGACCAGTTCGCTGTCGCTCCATCCCCGCGACCCTAGGCTCAAAGGCATCTCGAACTTCTCCGGTGAGAAACTCAAGGCAGGCCATGCGGCAAAAAGGAGCAATAGCCAGCAGGCGAGGATCAACCAGCGGAGCCGGTGCCAATCCGTCTTCAGGAGATGCAGGACGATGCGCAGGTTCATGACGAGTGGTTGTTAGGCTCCTGCATCCGCTTTCCCCGCACGCACCAGCGTGACGAAGAGTTCCCTCAGGCTGTAAGGCTGCACATCCGGCGGGGGGCAACCGGGGAAGACCCGCTCTGCCGCTTCTTGGAACCGCGCGGTTTCATGGGCGGTGTCCGCGAAGCGCAGCACTCGCCCGGAGGACTGCGGGGCGATCCACGTGTCCGGTAACAGGGGCAGATCACCGAAGTTTTCGGGAAGCAGTACCTCCACCCGGCGGTGCCGCGCGAGCAGGGACTCGGTACTTTCGTCCAGCAGGACCTTCCCGTGGTTCAGCATCACCACATGATCCGCCAGGCGATCCACTTCCTCGATATCGTGCGAAGATAGCACCACGGAAAAACCTTCCCCGCCCGCGAGTTCCAGCAGCCCCGTGATGAATTCATCCCGCACCAGCGGATCGAGCCCGGAGAACGGCTCATCCAGCACCAGCAGCTCGGGGCGGTAGGCCAGCGCGGAAATGAGCGCCGCCTTCATCCGCTGCCCTCGGGAGAGGTGCTTCAATTTCCGGTCACCCGGCAGCGCGAACTGCTTGCGGAGTTCCCGCTCCAGATCTCCATCCCACTTCGGATAGAGCGGGCGGCACCACCCGAGAAATTGATCCACCGTCATCCAGTCCGGCAGCTCCATGCCTTCCGCCACGTAGCCGATGCGTGCGAGTTCCGCCGGGCCGATCTTCCGGGAATCCGCGCCCAGCACCCTCGCTTCGCCGCTGGAAGGACGCACTAGGTTCAGCGCGATCTTCAGCGCCGTGGATTTTCCTGCGCCGTTCGGCCCCAGCAGCGCGGTGATTGATCCCGCGGGTACGCGGAAGCTCGCGTCCTTCAGCGCGTTGGAGCGGCCGAAGCGCCGGCTGACCTGATGGAATTCTAACAACGAGTTCATAGGCATCGCAGATTCAGTCTTCGGAAAGGGTTCGCCGCAGCGCTTCCTGGGTTTCCTCCGCGCTCAAGCCCAGCAGGCCCGCTTGGCGGATAAGGTCGCGGCAGGCGGGGAGGAGTTGGGAAATCAATTGCTCCCGTGAGGATCCGGCTGGCTTCACCACCACCATTCCCGCTCCCGGCCGGGTCGCCAGGAAACCCGCGTCGCGAAGCTCGAGCACCGCCTTGTGCGCCGTGGTCGGGGAAATCTTCAATTCCTGGGCCAGCACCCGCACGGAAGGGAATTTCTCCCCCGGAGCCATCTCGCCGGTCAGCACGGCCCGCTGTACCGCCTTGACCAATTGGTCGGAGACCGGAACGCCGTCGAGGAGATGGAAACGGAAAGGAAGCATGTCAACTGTATCAGTATGACTGATACAGTTGGGTCCTGAAGGCAAGCGGATTTTTTGAAGTTCCTCCTGCCCTGCATCTGCCGGACTTCCTTCGGCTTAGTAGAAGAAAAGACTCCAGATCGTCCCGCTGCACCCGGAGATCCACAGGATCAGAGACAGCGTGCTGCCCCACGAAAAGATCCGGTAAGACGGCACAAGTCCCCACCACCAGCGGAAGTGAGCGAAGGCGGCGGCACCGAAATGACAGAGCGCCAGCCACTTCGCGGCGGTTCCGTGGATCTGGTCCCAGCCCCCGCGACGTTCCGGTATGTAGAACAACTCCCTCTCAAACCCCAGCTGCGCGTACCAAGCCAGCGCGATCGGTAGAACGATACCAAGTAGGATCATCTTCACCCGCCCTCCACTGTCGGGTGGATAGGAAAGGTCCTCAATGCCTAGGCTGTTGTCGGGCTCGTGTCCTTGCATGATCGATCGCGGCGCACCTATTGCTCTCAGGGCCCGCGGTGAATGAAAAAAGCCGTGTCGCGATTGGAGTCGCTCACCCGAGGGTCAGCGTCACCGGACAATGGTCCGACCCCGTGATATGGGGCAGGATTTCCGCGCTCTTTACGCCGCCGATCCCGTTCGGGCTCACGCCGAAATAGTCGATCCGCCAGCCCACGTTTCGCGCGCGGGCCCCGCCACGCATGCTCCACCAGGAGTAGGCATCCTTCTTGTCCGGGTAAAAGTGGCGGAAGGTATCGTGGAAGCCGCTCTCTAACAGCATTCCGAAGCCTGCTCGCTCCTCGTCGCTGAAGCCCGCGCTCTTCCGGTTGTCCTTCGGTCGCGCGATGTCGATTTCCTGGTGCGCCACATTGAGATCCCCACAGAAAATCACCGGCTTCCCGGTCTTCGCCAAGCCTCCGAGGTAAAGTCGGAATGCCTCATCCCACTCCATGCGGTAAGGCAGGCGCCGTAGCTCATCCTGGGCATTCGGCGTGTAAACGTTCACCAGATGGAAGTCCGGATACTCCAGTGTTAGCACGCGCCCTTCCTTGTCGTGATGATCGATCCCCATGCCCCTGCGCACGCTCAGCGGCTCGTCGCGCGTGAAAACGACCACTCCGGAATAGCCCGGTTTGTCCGCGGAATTCCAGTAAGAGCGATAGCCGCCGAACTCCAGCGGCAGGGCCACTTGCTCTTCCCGTGCCTTGGTTTCCTGCAGGCACAGGATTTCCGGGTGCTCGGAAGTCATGAACTCCGGCAGGCCTTTGCCGAGTGCCGAGCGGATGCCATTTACGTTCCAAGAGATGAGCTTCATGGCCGGAAGCAAAGCGGGCAGGGCAGGGGTGGGGGAAGTTAAAAGAAAGGTAGGAATGAGTGCCCCGCCCGTTTGGTAGAGCCATTTCAACTTTCTGAATCGCGGCCTCCCGGGAGCGGTATCCACATCGCGAAAAACAGAAAAGCCGCACCCCGTTCGGAGTGCGGCTTCTCGTGAAGAGCGAAGTGCCGATTAGCGCTTGGAGAACTGGAAGCGCTTGCGGGCACCGGGGCGACCGGGCTTCTTGCGTTCCTTCATGCGCGGGTCGCGGCGAAGCAAGCCGTGCGGCTTGATGACCTTGCGGAGCTCGGCGTCGAAGATCGTGAGTGCACGGGCCACGGCGAGGCGGATCGCACCGGCCTGGCCGTGAACGCCACCGCCGGAAGCGGAAACGACCACGTCGAACTTGTTCAGCAGATTGGCGTGCTGGAAGGGAGCCAGAACGGTGTTCTGGAGGGGCAGCGTCGGGAGGTATTCCTCAAAGGAACGACCATTGATGACGATCTGTCCGCTGCCTTCGGTCATGCGGACGCGGGCGACGGCATTTTTGCGGCGGCCGGTCGCGCTGAGATTCTTGGCTTCGCTCATGTCAAAAAGAGTTCGGGACTACCGGTTCCGGTTCAGGCGATTTCGTAGGCCTGAGGCTGTTGGGCTTCGTGCGGGTGGGACTCACCGGCGTAGACCTTCAGCTTGCCGTATTGGGCGCGACCGAGACGGTTCTTGGGGATCATGCCCCAGACGGCGTTCTCGACCAGCAGCACCGGGCGGCGCTTGCGGACCATGCGTGGGGTTTCCACCTTCTTGCCGCCGACGTAGCCGGTGAAACGGGTGTAAATCTTGTCGTGCTCCTTCGTGCCGGTAAGGACGACCTTGTCCGCGTTGATCACCACGACGAAATCGCCGGTGTCGATATGCGGGGTGAAAATGGGCTTGTGCTTGCCGCGGAGCAGGCGCGCAGCTTCGACCGCGACTTGACCCAGGACCTTGTCCTTGGCGTCGATCACGTACCAATTGCGCTCGATGTCGGTCGGCTTGGCGGAAAACGTCTTCATGTTGGAACCGGAATTGCCCGTCGCCTTCCCGGAGTTGGCGTCCAGAGGCGGAGGGGCGCGCAAGCTAGTGAGCCGCCCAAACGGTGTCAATCGGAAATCAGCGGGAACTTTTCGGGCGTGGAACGTACCGTGTGGAACTCCGGGGCTCCTGACCCGGTCCCTACCCCGGCTTTAATCCTTTTCCGAGGGGGCACACAAGGTGCTGTTATCTCCCTCCCTAGCTTGTGGCAGCAGCCTTTCTTTCCTTGTGGAGAAAGGGCCGGCTGCCCATGATTTTCCTACACGGTCCTCTCCCCCATGGCAGATTCACTGACCCAACAGCCTTTTTTCGATACTCTCGGGCAGCCCGCCGCCCCGCATGCCCCCGGGGTGAATGCCGCCGCCACAGCCCGCATGGAACGGGTGCTGAAGTCTCCCGTCGACGCCCCCGGCCGGGGCATCCTTCTCCGCGCGCCCCGCGCCGGCTACGGGAAGACCCACTTGCTTTCCCACGTCCAGCAGCGCTTGGGCAGCTCCCACGAATTCCTTCCCCTGACCCCGCTTGATGGCTCTCGCACGGATGCTGCTGGCGCGATCGAGGCCGCGCTCCGCCGCCTCACCCGTCCGCTACCTGCCGGCGGAGGACTCACGAATCTGGATCTGCTCGCACGCCGCCTCTTCTCCTTGGCTCTCCAGCCACTGGTCACTTCAGGTGAGGTTCCCTGTCAGGATCGCGAGGCCGCGCTGTCCGCTCTGCGCCAGCGGCCGGTGGAAACCTTCGATTTCCATCACTCCCAGGCTGTCACCGCGCATTGGACGAAGGAGAATTTCGAAGTGCTGGGTCCTCGCCTCGCGCTGGAGCTTAGCCGTCGCACCGGAGTCTCGCTGAATGAGGCATCCTTCTGGCTCGCTTCGTTCTTCCGCTTCGCTGTTGCCGTGCCGGAGCACCCGGGCCGCACCGGCATGATCATTCAGTCCGCCGTGACCGAGGCCGGGGTGGAGCGCTATGCCGCCTTGCTCGCCCTGCTTTCCCTTATCAGCCGCGTCGCCGTGACAGCGGATGATCTGGAAGGCATGCATGCCGAGCCTACCTCGGCCCTGCGCTTTGCCAGCTTCCTTGCGTCCGTCCGTCAGGATGCGCCACGCGTCGATCTCATCGTCTCGCTGAATGACGACATTTGGGAGAGCGCCTTCGTTCCCGCACTCAGCGGCGGCTTGCTCGATCGCCTTGGCGAGGTCGAGATCCGCCTGGAGCCCTTGGATGAAGCTTCCGCCTTCGCCCTTCTCGAAGCCCGTCTCCCGCAGGACTCTGCCCACCTTGCGCACAAGCTGGCCCTCGCCCCGGGGGAGTTTTATGCCCGCCGGGTCCTGAAAAAAGCCTCCGAACTCGCGGAAGAACAGGATGGCGCTCCGGTTCGTCTGCTTGCGTCGGAATCGATCGCCGAGCCGGTCACCGTCGTCACGGTCGCCAGTGCAGCCTCCGCCGCGCCGGCCATGGAGGATTCCTTTGTCTCGTCACTCCGGGAAGAAGACGCGGGTGTGCCGCCCATCGAGGAGTCCGTCTTCGTGGAGACACCGGTAGAAGTCGTGCCGCCGCCGCTCCATCAGGGTTCGACTCCACCTCCGATCCCGCCTTCGGCCGTTTCCTTGGAACCGGAGCCCGGGATCGAAGATGAATCCGTTTCTCCTTTTTCGGAGAAGAGGGAAGAGTCTGTTGAAAGTTTCTCCCCGGCGGAGCCCGTGATGGCGGTGGAGACCCCGCATTTCCAGCCCTCCCAATCGCCTTTCCAAGTGGCAGAGCCCGAAGTTGCTGTTGCCTCCGGGGAGAATCCCGAGCCGGTGGGCGCCAGTTCCGGCGGCGACCGCATCGATGATTTACTCCGCCAATTCCGCGAGCGCTACGGTCGCGAATAAAATGAAAGAAGAGTGAGGAAAGTTTCTATTTTTCCCTTGCCAGTGAAGCTTGGGTAGTCCCATCTTCCGCCCGCCCCGGTTCCCGGGGTTGGTTTCCTAAATTCCGGTGTAGCTCAGCGGTAGAGCGGGTGGCTGTTAACCACTAGGTCGTAGGTTCGATCCCTACCGCCGGAGCCAATTTTCAAAGGCGCATCCTTCATGGTGCGCCTTTTGTATTTCCGGAGTTGTGATCCGGTGCATTGCGGCTACTCCTCTGACGGAGGAAAATGTCGCCTCAACCCGGTAACTCCTACTTTCCGACCACGCGTTGGACGAGAGTGCTGCACATGCTTGCCAAGGACGATGAGGTTGTCCGCAGGGAGGCACTCGCCCAGTTGTGCCAGGATTACTGGTATCCGCTTTATGCTTTCGCACGGAGGCAAGGCCGCAGCCAGGAAGATGCCGAAGATCTTGCGCAGGGTTTCTTCATCCATGCGTTGGAGCATGAGGTCTTCAGTTTGGCGGATCGCAATCTGGGGACCTTGCGGACTTTTCTCCTCAAGATCTTCCAGCGTTACGCCAGCGATGTCCGGGACCGTGAACGGGCCCAGAAGCGTGGCGGGGGGCGCGAGCACCTGCCACTTACCTTTGAGGATGGCGAGGAACTCTACTCACGAAATCTGAGCAGCGATGAAACACCGGAGCTGCTCTACGATCGCGCTTGGGCGCAGTCACTCCTGCGCATAACGCTTGCTTCTTTGGAGGAAGGCGAACGTAGCGCGGGACGCGGTGATCAGTTCGAAGCTCTCCGTTCCTTTCTCTCTCCGGACTCGGTTGCAGATCGTGACTACGAGGCTGCCGGAAAGGCCTGCGGGCTCAGCGCGGAGGCGGCACGACAAGCTGTCAGCCGTCTCCGGAAGAAGTTCCGCGTTTGCCTCCGCGAACAGATTGCGGCCACCTTGCACGAGCCGGACGACGCCCGCATCGATGAAGAACTCGGTGCGCTCAAGGTAGCCTTGCGTGGATAGCGAAGGATGATTCTTTCCTGAACCGGAGCCACGCGGCTCTCTCTCCCATGCCTCAGGATCAAAGCAGCGGTCGATGGCATCCCGAGACCCGGGAGGAAGAGCTCGCTTTGCTTGGTCTCGGCTTCGGCGTGCCGGAGGAAGATGAAAATGAGGACGAGCCGGCGGAGCATGTCCTCGAAGAGCCCGGCGAATGGGTCGGTCGCTACCGCCTGATCTCCCTGCTCGGGAGTGGTGGCTTCGGAAACGTCTGGCTGGCAGAACAGACGGAGCCGATTCGGCGGAAGGTAGCTCTGAAGCTTATCAAGCCCGGGATGGATAGCCGGGAGATCATCGCTCGATTCGGCGCGGAACGTCAGGCACTGGCCCTGATGGATCATCCCCATATCGCCCGGGTGCTTGATGCGGGGACGACCAAAACCGGGCGGCCCTACTTCGTGCTCGAATTGATCCGCGGTGAACCGATCGTCACGCGTTGTGATGAGCTGAAGCTCGGGCTCCGGCAGAGGGTCGAACTCCTGATCGAAGTTTGCCAAGCGGTCCAACACGCCCACCAGAAAGCGATCCTGCATCGTGACCTGAAGCCATCGAACATTCTCCTCGCAGAACAAGACGGCAAGATTGTGCCGAAGGTGATCGACTTCGGCATTGCCAAGGCACTCGGCGCGGATGCCGATGACATGTTTCGCTCCAGCCTGCTTCTTACCCGGGCCGGCGTTGTTGCCGGGACACCGGATTACATGAGCCCAGAGCAAGCGGGTAGCACGCCGGACGTGGATACCCGCAGCGATATTTATGCGTTGGGCGTCATCCTTTATCAGCTCCTGACGGGCACCACGCCGCTGGCATCACATGGGCAGCGTCTGGCCGTCGATGAGATGTTCCGCGTGATCCGGGAGCAGGAGCCGCTGCGGCCGAGCCTGTGTGTCGGCAAGGCTCCGGACAATGTCGCGGATTTAGTCGCAGGACAGCGGAGAACCGATGCCGCGCGGCTTGTTCGATCGCTTCGTGGTGACCTCGATTGGATCACGATGAAGGCGCTCGAGAAAGATCGCCAGCGCCGCTATGAGACGGCAAACGCGCTGGCCTCGGATCTCCAAGCCTACCTTGAGCAAAAGCCCGTCACGGCTGCGGCCCCCACGTGGACCTATCGCTGCGGGAAATTTGCCCGCAGGAATGGGCCCGCTTTGGTCGCGGGCTTTCTCATCCTTCTCGCCTTGGTCTTGGGCACGGTCATCAGCATTTCACAAGCCCGGCGGGCGGAAGCTCATCGCAAGGAAGCCGAGGAGAATCTCAAGGATGCCGACGAGGCGGTGGAGACCTTCCTGAGTGCAGCGACGGCCTACAAGGAGCTCGGCGACCCCAAGTTTGAGGGTTTAAAGATCCACTTGCTGCAAAGGGCGACCTCCTTCTATGAAAAAGCGAGTGCTCGGAAAGGGAATGCTCCTGAGATCCGTTCCCATCGCGCATGGGCCCTGGGCAGGCTTGGCATCCTGTATAATGAGATCGGAGAACGGAAGAAGGCCATCGCTGCGATCCACGCCGCAGAGGAAATAGATCGTGGCCTGGTGGCGGATTTTCCGGATGAAGTTCATTATGCTCATTCGGCTGCGATGCGGGCCCATAACCTGTCCGTGATCCTGAGAAGCGTTGGCGAAAGTGAAGCTGCGGTCGCGATGACGGATCGGGCAGTGGGGATCATGGAAGAGCTCTACAGGAAGGATCCGAAGGGCCGGGATGTCCGTCGTAATCTGGCTTTGGCTCTTCATTCTTTGGCAAATTCCCAGCAGGAACGGGGACATCTTGAAGAAGCCTCGGCCTCGTTTCAGCGGGCTGTGAAGGTTCAGGAGGAGGCTCAGGCTGAGAGCGGTGAACTTCGCGAGATGCTGCAGCTCGCATTTTTGAAAGCCCGGACCGCGGGGTTCCTCGATGAACAGGAAGATCGCGGCAAGGCGGACAACATGTATCGCGAGGCGCGGAAGATTTATCGGGAGCTGGTCCGGAAGAACCCCGATGAAAAAGATCTCAGGACCTCTCTCGCCCATCTGGAGGTGAAGCATGGCAAGCTCCTTTGCCGGATGGAGAATTTGGAGGAAGGGGTGCCCGCCCTGCAGAGAGGTGCGGATGCCTTCGGTGTCCTTGCCTTGGATTTTCCCCGGGAACACATCTATCTCAATCACGAGGGGGTGTCCCGTTTGGAGTTGGCAAACGCCCTCCGGAAATTAAAGAGGAATGCCGAGGCTTCGGCCGCATTCGATCAGGCAATCAAATGCTTCGACAAATTTTCGGTGGATTCTTCCAACGGCTCGCACCGTGATTCCTACATCGCGGCTCTAACGGAAAATTCCTCTCTGAAAGAAGAGGCGAATCAGATGGCTGATGCCGAGAAGCTTCTGGCCCGCGCTTTGGAACTCCGGGGCAAGGATTTCGAACGTGAGCCCGACAAGTGGCGGAGTCACTTGAAAGGGCAGCTTGAACGGCTTTTTGAAATCCAACTGAAGCTTGGGGACTACCAGGCGGCCTATTCTTCCACTTGGCAGGTCGCGCGGCTCGCGCCCGAACAGTGGGAAAATTGGGAATGGGCCGCGTCCGCCTTTGTTCGGTCCCTCAAGGCTTTCGGTGGTGATCGTACCACGAGTTCCGTCGGCGAAGCCTATAAGAAGGAGTCCGTAAGAATGCTCAGGCAAGCGGTGGCGAACGGCTACGAGGGGATCGGAAGTTTTTGCAAGACGAGGGACATCCCGGTCTTGGGAGAGCGGGCCGACTTCCAGGCCCTGCTTCGTGAAAAACCGGGGCGATTCAGTGATCTTGGGGATGTGGAAAGTGTGCTCGAACGAATGCCCGCGGGTTTCACCTTCAACTATCCTTTCCCGCCGGACCCCGGAAAGAGAAAGTGGGTAAGGAAAGGCACGACTTGGACTGAGACTCATCCTGATGGCGGCAGCAAGGGATATTCAGTCTCCCGCAGTCTCATGGTCGATGGGGTTTCCGGGACCGAGTTGAGGGATAGGGATGGCATGACCCTTTTTGTTCCCTTTCGCGGAGGTGATCCCATGGACCTTCTGATGAAGCGTCCCAATGGTACCTGGTTCAAGCTCGGTGGCATTCTGGAGGTGGAGTGACTTTTCAAGCGGGCCCGAGCTCCGCCTCCCGGTGGAGTACCGCAAGTGAGCGATGGTGGCTGCCGTGATCCCTCGAATGGGGACCACTGCCATAGCTTCCGGAAAGCTGTCACCTTGTTATACCTCGGGCAAAGCGCTCACGCGCCGTCGGTGGGAAAGGGGCGCCTGTTATTTCCCTGTTATAACAGGCGGAACAGGCAGCGCTCCGCATGGGGTTTTCAGGGTTCTTAACCGGGTGTTTCTGGCGGGGACCATAAAAAACAGTGCTGGCCTCCCGCGAGGCACTCAGACCGCCGCAACTCCATTGTCACACCGCGAAAGCACTTCCGTAAGCACGGATTGAAGCGCCGTCTTCACGGATCGCCGCCAGCGCTCCGATGAAAGCCGGTCTCCTCAATCCAACATCAAACCAATACTACGATGAACACGGGAAATGGAAACGGAAACGGAAGTGCCTCGCACGCGATGAAGATCGTTGTGATCGGTGGCACCGGCCTCATCGGCTCGAAGGTCGTGAAGAATCTCCGCGACAAGGGTCACGAGGTGATTGCCGCCGCGCCTTCCTCAGGCGTCAACACGCTTACCGGAGAAGGCGTGGCAGAAGCCATGAAAGGAGCGCACGTTGTTGTCGATGTCGCGAACTCTCCATCTTTCGAGGCCCGCGCGGTTCTGGAGTTCTTCGAAACTTCCGGTCGCAATCTCCTGACAGCGGAAGCCGCTGCAGGCGTGAAGCACCACGTCGCGTTGTCGGTTGTCGGCACCGATCGCCTGCAGGCGAGCGGTTACTTCCGCGGCAAGCTCGCTCAGGAAAAGCTGATCGAGTCTTCTCCGGTCCCATATACGATCGTTCGCGCGACCCAGTTCTTCGAGTTTGCGGGTTCGATCGCCAAGTCGGCCACCGAAGAAGAAGACGCGGTGCGCCTTCCCCCGGTCATGATGCAACCGATGGCATCCGACGACGTTGCAGCGGCACTTACCGATTTGGCTCTGCATGATCCCCTTAACGGCATGATGGAAATTGCCGGGCCTGAGCGGATTCGTCAGGACGAAATGGTGAGGCAATACCTCGCCGCCAATGGCGAGGAAAGGAAAGTGGTTGCGGATCCGCAAGCCCTCTACTTCGGCGCCGCCGTGGACGATATGAGCCTGACGCCTGGCACGAATCCGCGGGTTGGCGCCGTGCACTATGAGGCCTGGCTCGCGCAATCGGTCCGCAAGGGACAACCGCAAGCGTCGGCGACCGCGCTCGCCAAACGTTGAAAGGGGATACGGCTATGAAGACCAAAGCAAGCAGCCGGGCCTGGGGGATCGCGTTCTTCGTGATGGCATCGATCAATGCCCTGTTCCTTTTCGGAAACGGGCTGGTGATGCTTCTCGCGCCAAAGACTTGGTATCGCACGGTTCCCGGGGTCACGCACACGGGTCCCTTCAACCAGCACTTCGTCCAGGACATTGGACTCATCCAGATGGCGCTTGGCTTGGCCTTCGGCATTGGAATGTTCCAGCTCATGAGCCGCTTTGCATTGTGGACGGCGGCCACGGTCTGGCTCTGTGCCCATGCCATCCTGCACTTCTGGGAAGTGGCTGTTGGCATCTGTCCTCCGTCAGTGATCGTCCAGGATTTTCCGGCCGTCACGCTGCCAGCCCTGATCGGGATCGTCCTCTCTATCTGGTCGTCCCGCAGCAGGCCTTATCTTGACGCCTGAGATCCTATGTCTGGCCCGGCTCATGACTCTGCGCGGTCGTGAACCTCCATAGGTTCGCGGCCGCGACGGAAACCTTCGCACTATGAAAACAGATTCATCATCCAATCGCTCGCCGAAGATGCCACCGCCGAAAACGGCAGCGGACACCACGCGCCGGCACTTCCTCTCCACCGTGGCAGGCACCGCTTTTGTCACGGGGCTTTCCACTCCGCCTGAAGCCAAGGCCTCTGCTCTGGCTCAAGTCCAACCTGCATCAAAGAACGCAAACAAGCTCATGAACACTATCACCACTAAAGACGGCACCACCATCTTCTATAAGGACCTTGGACCTAGGAACGGTCCGGTCGTCACCTTCAGCCACGGTTGGCCCCTCTGTTCCGACGCATGGGATCCCCAGATCTTCCACATGGCCTCCCATGGCTTCCGCTGCATTGCCCACGATCGCCGTGGTCACGGCCGTTCGAGTGAATCCTGGGAAGGAAACACCATGGATCAATACGCTGACGATCTGGCGGAGCTCTTTGAGAGGCTCGACGTCAAGAAGGCAATCATGGTCGGACACTCCACCGGTGGCGGTGAAGTCGCACGTTTCATCGGCCGCCACGGCACGAAGCGCGTCTCGAAAGCGGTTCTTGCGGGAGCGGTGCCGCCGATCATGTTGAAGACGGAGGCCTACCCCGAGGGCTTGCCGATGGAACTCTTCGACGGCCTCCGCCGGGATTACCTCGCCAACCGCGCCCAGTTCTTCCTCGAGTTCGCTGGGGGACCTTTTTTCGGCTTCAATCGCCCCAGCGCGAAGCTCTCCCCTGGTCTCGTCCAATCCTGGTTCATCCAAGGCATGATGTCCGGCTACAAGAGCGCCTACGATTGCATCAAGGCCTTCTCAGAAACTGACTTCACGGAGGACCTGAAGAAAATCGATGTCCCCACGCTCATCGTTCACGGCAGCGACGACCAGATCGTCCCCATCAAAAACTCCGCCCTTCTTTCTTCGAAGCTGGTGAAGAACTCCAAGCTGCTCATCTACGATGGCGGTAGCCACGCCGTCGGTGATACGAGTATGCAGCGCTTCAATGCCGACCTCCTGGCCTTTGCCAAAAGCTAAGCCTTGTTCCCTGGCAAGCTTCCGGACTGTCCGCGTTCCCTCCCTGCGGGGAGTCCGGGAGCCTTCACTCCTTCGCGAAACTCACCCAAGCACGATCATCGATGTCGAAAGGAATCGACTGGCCTGTCGCCCATCGCGCCGCCGCATCAGACGCCTCCGGCCAGATTCCCTTCGCCCAATCGGGTGCATCCCGCTCCCAAGTCACTTCATTGGGGAAGTAGACGTGAAGCGAGCCCATCGTGATTTCCACCGTGAAGCGGTGCCCATCCACGAATCCATCCAACTCCTCTTTCCAACGGATATTGAAGGTGAAGTTCTTCATGGCGGTTAGTGTTCAGGACAGAGGCAATCACTGATACCCCAGCCAGGGGCCCAGCCACTTCTCCGCTTCCTCCACGCTCATGCCCTTGCGGTGGGCGTAGTCTTCCACTTGGTCCTTCTGGATCTCAGAGATCGCGAAGTAATGGCTTTCCGGATGGCTGAAGTAGAGACCACAGACGGCGGCTCCGGGATGCATCGCACAGCTTTCCGTAAGCTCCACGCCGGTTTTCTCCGAAGCCCCTAATAGGTCAAAAAGGATTGGCTTCTCGGTATGGTCCGGCTGGGCCGGGTAGCCCGGAGCGGGGCGGATGCCGCGGTAAAGTTCCTTAATTAGCTCGTTGGCGCCGAATTCATTCGGCCGCTCGTAGCCCCATGCAACGCGCGCGCGGTGGTGAAGCAACTCGGCGAAAGCTTCTGCCAGGCGGTCTGCGAGCGCCTTTGCCATGATCGCATTGTAAGGATCGTGCTCTTTCTCCAGCTCCGCAGCCCATTCGTCCGCGCCATGGATGCCGACCACGAAGCCGCCGATGTAATCTTTTCCAGCTCCCTGCGGTGCCACGTAGTCGGACAGCGCCTCGTTCGGCTTGCCGCTGTCCTTCTTGATCTGCTGCCGTAGCGAGTGAAAGCGGGTCTGCTCTGTGCTCCGGGACTCGTCCTTCCAAACGATGACATCGTCCCCATCCGCGTTCGCCGGGAAGAATCCATAGATCCCTCGCGCGAGGAAGCGCTTCTCCGCGATGATCTTTTCCAGCAGCTCGAGGGCCTCGGAATGGAGCTTCGCAGCTTCCTTCGCGCCTTCCTCGTTCCGGGTTTTCAGCACCCCGGCGTCACGATCCCACACGCCGCGCAGCTCCCATGCGTGGAAGAAGGGCGTCCAGTCGATGTAGTCCACCAGTTCCCTCAGCGATTGGTTTGCGATCGTCCGCGTGCCGGTGAACTCAGGCACCGGAGGCGTGTAGCTTGACCAATCGGTCAAGCGGCCTTGGGCCCGGGCCTCGACGATACCCACCGTTTCCTTCTTCGGGCCGCCGGTGAAGGCCTCACGCGCTTTCCGATGCCGCTCGTTGTTCTCGGCGATGAAGCTTTCCTTCTGGTCGGGCGAAAGCAGGGAAGTGGTCACCGGCACCGAGCGCGAAGCATCAAGCACGTGGACCACCGGGCCCGAGTAATGCTGGGCGATCTTCACCGCGGTGTGCGTGGAAGAAGTGGTTGCACCGCCGATCAAGAGCGGCAGCTTGAAGCCGCCCTTCTCCATCTCCTTGGCCACATGGATCATCTCGTCGAGCGAGGGCGTGATAAGACCGGAAAGCCCGATCACGTCCGCGCCGATCTCCTTCGCCTTCGCAAGGATCTTGTCGCATGGAACCATCACGCCCATGTCCGTCACTTCGAATCCATTGCAGGCGAGCACCACGCCCACGATGTTCTTGCCGATGTCGTGCACGTCGCCTTTGACGGTGGCAATGAGGAAGCGTCCCGCGGAACGGCGCCGCCCGGCGAGAGCAACGGCCTCCTCTTGTGACATGGAGGGATTTTCCGCTAGGATGCCCGCGATGTCTTCCGCGAGGAATTCCGCCTTCTCCGCTTCCATGAAGGGGGTCAGCCATGCGACCGACTTTTTCATCACGCGGGCACTCTTCACCACCTGCGGCAGGAACATTTTTCCCGCGCCGAAGAGATCGCCGACCACACCCATGCCGTCCATCAGCGGGCCTTCGATCACCTTGAGCGGACGGCCATACTTCAGGCGCGCTTCTTCGGTGTCCTCGTCGATGAATTTGTCGATGCCCTTCAGCAGCGCGTACTCGAGGCGTTTTTCCACGGACGCCTCGCGCCAGCTGAGGTCTTCCTCCAGCTTCTTTCCACCCTGGCCCTTGAAGCGCTCAGCGAATTCGAGCATGCGCTCGGTGGCATCAGGCCGACGATTCAGTAGCACGTCTTCCACGTGCTCCAGCATCTCCTTCGGAATCTCGTCGTAGACCTCCAGCATGCCGGCATTCACGATGCCCATATCCATGCCCGCCTTCGTGGCGTGATACAGGAAGGCGGAGTGCATGGCCTCGCGCACCACGTTATTGCCGCGGAAAGAGAAGGAAATGTTCGAGACACCGCCCGAGACTTTGGCGTGGGGCAGGTGAGTCTTGATCCAGCGGGTCGCGTTGATGAAATCGAGAGCATAGTTGTTGTGTTCCTCGATTCCCGTTGCGACGGTCAGGATGTTCGGGTCGAAAATGATGTCCTCCGGCGGGAAGTCCACCTTGTCCACCAGCACCCGGTACGCGCGCTCGCATATGCGGATCTTCTCATCGTAAGTCGCCGCTTGTCCGTTTTCATCGAAGGCCATCACGACGGTCGCCGCGCCGAAGCGACGGATGTGCCTCGCCTGTTGGATGAACTTCTCCTCGCCTTCCTTCAGGGAGATCGAATTCACGATGCCCTTGCCCTGCAGGTATTTAAGTCCTTCCTCGATGATCTCCCATTTCGAGGAGTCCACCATGATTGGGACCTTCGAGATTTCAGGCTCGCTCTGCACCAGTTGGAGGAAGCGCGCCATCATCGCCTTGCCGTCGATCAGGCCGTCATCGAAGCAGATATCGATCACGTTGGCACCGCTCTCCACCTGCTGGCGGGCGATCTCGAGCGCTTCATCGAGCTTTCCTTCACGCACCAGCTTCGCGAACTTCGGCGAGCCGGCGACGTTCGTGCGCTCGCCAATCATCAGGAAGTTCTTGTCGGGCGTATGATTGTACGCTTCGGAACCGGAAAGCCTGAGAACTCGGGGAATGGTGGACATGGGAAGGAAAGGGGAGATTCAGTTTTCCAGAACGGGCACTTCGCGCGGGGCGACGCCTTTCACGCCTTCGGCGATGGCAGCAACGTGCTCGGGAGTATTGCCGCAGCATCCGCCTGCGAGATTGAGCAGGCCATCCAAGGCAAACTCCTTCATGTAGGCATTCATGTGCGGCGGCTCCAAGTCGAAGCCGGTTGGAGCCAAGGGATTTGGCAAGCCGGCGTTCGGATAGCAGGAAATGTGGGTCGCAGAGACCTTCGCCAGTTCTTCAAGATGCGGCTTCATCAGGTCCGGGCCCAGCGAGCAATTCAAGCCAACCGCCAGCGGGTTCACGTGGGCGACGGCGTTCCACATAGCCTCCACTTTTTGCGCGGAGATCATCGTTTCGCCACCACGGCCCACGGCCGCGCTGACAATGATCGGCAGCTTCAGGCCATCGGCATCGAAGACTTCCTGGATCGCGACCAAGGCTGCCTTGGCATTGAGTGCATCGAAGATCGTTTCCACCATCAGGATATCGCAGCCGCCCTCGATGAGCGCTCGCACCTGGCGGACGTAGTCTTCCTTGACCTGATCAAAGGTCACGGTGCGGAAGCCCGCATCATTCGCATCTGGCGAGGTGCTGAGAGAAACCGTAAGCGGTCCGATGGCACCGGCCACATAGCGTCTGATGCCGGTGTCGCTGCCGATGTTGTCCGCCCACTTCCGGCAGAGGCGGGAGGACTCCACGTTCAGTTCCCAAGCAAGATCACGGAGCATCGGGTTCTCGATGATCTTCTGGAAGAACTCCGGATCCTTGATCCCACCGTGCTCCCGCGGGTCATCGATGAAGAATTCGCTCTGGGCGATCGAGGTCGCGGAGAAGGTATTCGTTTCGCAAATGTCCGAGCCCGCTTCGTAGAAGCGCTTGTGGATGTCTCCGATCACATCCGGCCGCGTGATGGAGAGGATATCGCCGTTATTCAGCAGGTCCTTTTTGGAGTCCGCGAAGCGCGGCCCCCGCGCGTCAGTTTCGTTCAGGCCGTAGGTGCGGATGGTCGTGCCCATTGCGCCGTCCAAGACGAGGATGCGGTGGCGGAGGGCTTGCTGGAGTTCGGCCGTAGGGTCGGGGCGCGGCATGCCCGCAGGCTAGGACTGGTCAACGAATTCGCAAGAGACAAATCGTCATATCAGGATGTGTTGATGGGTGGTATTTGCGCCGAACTTTGATTGGGTGTGGCGTGATTGGATGTTTTATTGTGCATTTTTTGACTAATAATGCAATTATTCTTCCAAGGTGAAAGATTTTGACTACGGGTGTCTGAGTGAAGCTCATGTTCTCCTCTCTTAAAGTGGTTTTGGTGACTGTTTTGGCGGTCTCCGTCTGCCACGCCGAGATCCCCGCTGATTTCGGTGCGATAACCAGCGGAACGCAGTCCCAAGCGATCGCCTCGCCCGGAACCTCCGGTACAGTGGCTCCCTTTGGCGCGGCCTCATTTCCCATCCTTTTAGGTACGGCTGCTCCGATGCAGGCTCCCGCCGCCGCAGGGCGCTATGGCGATAGCTATGACCCGGCCGCAGCCCGCGCAGTCGCCTTTTCCCACACGGGCTTCTTTGACACGGCCGCAGGTCCTCGCAGCACCCTCTTCACGAATGCCATCCTGTGGGCGAGCAAGCAGGCTGCTCCGGTTGGGGTCACCGTTGCCATCGCGGGCAATGCAGTGTCCTCCTCCTTTATCTCAGGGCTGGGCTACACGACCACCACGGTGGGCACGAATCTCACGGCGGCAAATCTTAGCTCCGTCCAAGTGCTGGTTCTCAGTGCCCACTCGAATTTCACCGCGAGCGCGGTGACCAATATCAAGAACTTCGCAGCGGCGGGCGGAGGCATCGTGATGACCTCTACTCCTTGGGCTCTGGGCTCGAGCAACTACGCCAACGCGAACTCCATTCTCGATTCCTTCGGGCTCTGCTACAGCTTGGACTACTCGGACGACTCCTCCTGGACGGTAGCGGCTACGGCCTATCCGGCCTTCCAATCCGCGCTGCCCGCAGCAGATGCCCTGATCGCTGACAAGGAGGGCACGGCGGTGATGACGGCTGCGAACAGGAGCGCCGCGGCCAATGCCATTTTCCAGGTCACTCAGATTCGCATCGATATCGCGGCACTCGCCACCAAGCTTGCCCTGCTCAGCGACGCCGCCCACTACGGCATGATCGCGCCCACGGCGGCGGCTCCCATCAATACCACCAGCAAGCCGGTGGAGAAAATGCTCGCGAGCTACCAGTCGAAGACCTTCGACCAACTCACACCCTCAGAGCTTTTTGTCCATCCGAGTGCAGCGGATTTCCCGGGGCTGCCAGCGGCTGGTGCTAGCACCGTCACGAAGACGGTGACGATCAACGGGAATACGCCCACGGACTTCTACATGAACCAAGGGGGACGACCCACCCGTTTCGAGACCGGCCTCTACGCTGCGCCAGGTGCCACGGTCACCATCACCATTCCCGGCGATAAGACCTCCCAAGGCATCCAGGCCCACATCTCGCCGAATGGCAGCCAGGATAGCACCTTCAACATCACAAACTGGACCTTCTTTCCGAAGCTCTGGCGTCGTATCGATCTCACCCAGGAATCCACCGGGACCGGCCACGTCTTTGGCGGCCTCATCACGCTGTTGGTCCCGCCAGGAAAAAATCTCGGCAATTTCAATGTGACCATTAGCGGTGCGATTGAGGCACCGGCTTTCGTGCTCGGCCAAAATACGGACCCGGAATGGAATGCAACGCTAAAGAATAATCCTGCTCCCTACGGCTATATCCAGAATAGCAAGCTCACCATCTACGTGCCGAAGACCCAGCTCGCGGCGATGAATAACCCCGAGGCCGTGACTGCTTATTGGAAGCAGGTCATGGACATTGCGGACGAGTAATATGGTTATACGAATTACCGGAAGCGTGGGGAAGCCATCGCCACCGCGCGATATGTCGCCGCAGGTGCTGCCTACGCCAGCTATCCGATCGAGGCAGGGTGGGGGACCGGCTCCGACGAAATGTTGAACGGTGCCCGCCTTAATGGCCATTGGGGCAACTATCACGAGCTCGGGCACAATTATCAGGACATCTTCGATAGCGCTTTCGTCATTGCGCTGAGCGCAGAGGTGGATGTGAACCTCTTCCCGGGCATGATCTACACGCTGCTGCATGATCGCACGGCGTGGGATGGTGCCCACTCGACCTATGATGCCAGCAGCCGCCTGCCAAAGCGGGAGCAGTTCCTGGCGCTAGCCGACGCGGAGCGGACCTGGCAAAAGGCCCACGATATCGCCCCGGTCGCCTACGACTTCTACTTCAATCTCTCCGAGGCCTTCGGCTGGCAGGCATACAAGACGATGCTCTCCCGGCTGATGCGTTACCTGCAGAGCCCGGGCAGCGCAACGGATGCGGCCTTGAATGCTCTCAGCAGCAGTGATCCGAACTTCAAGCGGAACCGCTTCTACATGCTGATGTGCGATGCCACCGGTCGAAATCTGGATACCTACTTCCAGCGCTACGGCCTCGGCAAGGTGGGCGCGGGCCAAGAGATCACACAGTCCGTGAAGGACGCCATCGCCGCGAAAGGCTATCCGGTTTGGACGGACAACACCTCGATCGACTCACTCTCCACGCCAGCCAATCTTCATGTGGGCGAGGATGCTTCACCCGGAACGGAATTCTATCAATTCATCGCCATGGATGCCGAGGAGCCTGGCACCATTTTGTGCAATCGCTCGACCGGTGTGCTTGAGGAACGTTGGACGGGTGCCTCCATGGCCGGCAATCCCTCGGTCACGAATACCTTTAGTGCCTTTACTTCCGGTCAGAATGCCGCGGAGAACTACATCCGCCGCGTTTCCGGTTGGTTGGTTCCGCCTGCAAGCGGTGTTTATACCTTCTGGATCGCTTCTGATGACGGGAGCACGCTTTTCCTGGGCAGCGATGAAAAGGAGCCCGGCAAGCAGGCGATCGCCAGCGTTTCGGGCTACACCGGCTTTCAGGTGTGGACCTCATCATCCTCACAAAAGTCCGTGCCCATTTTCCTGCAGGCGGGACGCGCCTACTACATTGAAGCGGTGCAGCAGGAAGGTGGCGGTGGCGACCATGTCTCGGTGGCATGGCAGGGTCCGGGGATCGCCCAACAGGTCATCCCGGGAACGGTCCTGATCCCGCGGAACGCGACAACGGCTTTCCCGTCATCCGGCACTTTGCCAGCGATCACAATCACCTCCCCGGAGGAAGGTGCCTTCCTTTTCGTGCCCGGGACCTTCCCGATCACTACTAGTCTGGATGAGAACACGCTGACGATCACCAAGGTCCAGTTCTTCGATGGCGAGACGCTCCTCGGTGAAGACAGCACGGCACCGTATTCGCTGGATTGGGTGAACCCCTTGGCTGGCACCCATGCCTTGCGCGCCCGCATCGCGCACACGGCGGGAACGGTGGATTCAAATGCACGCCTCGTCACGGTTGCGGCGGCGGGAGCTCCTATTATTTCGCTCGATAGCCCGCTCGCAGCAGAGATCTCGATTCCTGGGAATGTCGGCTTGGTCTTGGAATCGACGGTCCTTGATGACACGCCCGCCACCCTGTCGGTGACGTGGAGCAAGTTCAGCGGTCCCGGGGCGGTAAACTTCCAGAACGCTTCGTCGGAAGATACCACGGCGATTTTCTCGGCACCCGGTGACTACGTCCTGCGTCTCACGGCGAGCGATGGAAACTTGGAGTCCACGAAAGATCTAACAGTCCATTCCGGAGTCACGCCGGTACAGCTGATCAATGCGGACATCAACGCGCCGCGGGCTGGCAGCGGCAGCTTGTCGGATGGCGTGGTTACGGTTTCGGGCGCAGGCAACGACATCTACGGCTCCGGCGACCAGTTCCACTTTTACTACACGGAAGTGACTGGTGACTTCGATTTCCGGGCACGTCTGGCGAGCAAGACGATCAGCGCTACCGGCGCGCATACCGCTCTGATGGCTCGCCAGAGCCTGACGGCGAACTCGATTCATGCCGCCGTCTCCCAGGAAGGCACGGGCAGCACGTACTTGATGCAGCGGGCGAGCACGGGCGGAAGCACCACAATCAATATCGGCAGTGCCGTCACGAACACGCCGCCGACCTGGATGCGCCTGGCTCGCAGCGGCGATAGCATTCGCGGCTACATCTCGGACGACGGCGTGACCTGGACAGAGAAGGGGCCGATCACTCCGGCGCTGCCAAGCACCGTGCTGCTCGGCTTCGCGGTTTCGAATTCTGAAGCAAGCAACAGCGCCGCGCTCAATGTTGCGACTTTCGACAGTATCAGCGGCCTGCGCAGCGGAAACGTCGGAGCAGTCGTCGCAGCGGGTCCCGATCAAAACATCACCGTCCTCCAGGCGGCCTTGACCGGAAGTTCGACCGATGACGGTCAGCCAAACCCACCGGGTGTTTTGAGCACGCGTTGGACGAAGATCAGCGGTCCCGGCACTGTTGATTTTACGAATGCGAACTCCCTCGTGACGAATGTGAACTTCTCCATGGCGGGTAACTATGTCCTGCGTCTCACCGCGGACGATGGGCAGGTGAAGACCTTCGATGATATCTTCATCACGATGCCTTCCGCTTTCGGTTCATGGCGCACCGCGAAGTTCGGCGCGCTGGCGGGAGACCCATCTGTTTCGGGGCCGGATGCGGACCCGAACGGCAATGGTCTCGCGAATCTGGCGGAGTATGCCCTCGGCACGGACCCGCTGGCTGAGGGCTCGGGAAATGTGCTCCGGAGCGAAGTAGAAAACGACCGTCTCAAGCTTAGCTTCACCCGTGATGAGGCGGCTACGGATGTGACAATCACCGTGCAAGCCAGTGATGCCCTCGAGGGGACATGGACGGATCTTGCTCGGAGTGTGGCCGGAGCGCCCTTCGCGCCTCTGCAAGCCGGGATCAGTGTCCAGGAGAACGGAGGCGGTCCCGTGGTGGATGTCGTCTTGGTCGATGCCTACGCCATCAGCGATCCCGCCCAGCCGCGCCGCTTTTTGCGGGTGCTAGTGACTGAAGATTGAAACAGGGATCGATGTGGATCTCCCCAAGAGGAGGAGCCCTCAACTTCGACATTGAGCGCCGGGCCTCCGCGGCCCAATGTTGGAGTGTAGATCCTCCGCCATGAACCGTCGTGCATCCCTCAAGCTCGCCGCCGCAGCTGGCATGGCTGCCTCCTCATCTTCCATTCTTGCTCAAGAAAAGCCCCGGCCTCTCAGGATACTTATCCTCGGCGGCACCGGGTTCACCGGACCCTACCAAGTCCGTTACGCGCTGTCGCGAGGTCATAAGATCACCCTCTTCAATCGTGGCCGCCGGCCCCAGGACTGGCCCGCCGAAGTGGAGGAACTCACCGGAGACCGCGACAAGGGCGACCTGAAATCCCTCGAAGGCCGAGAGTGGGACGTCTGTATCGATAATCCCGCAGGCCTACCCTCGTGGGTGCGCGATGCCGGTAAGGTGCTTGCGGGAAAAGTGAAGCACTACGTCTTCATTTCTACCGTCTCCGTCTATCGCGACAGCTCGAAGCCGGGGCGGGATGAATCCACGCCGCTCGAGAACTACGAAGGTCCCGATGCGATGGCCGAGACCCGCCAAACCCTAGGTGCGAACATGGCTCTTTACGGCCCTCTGAAAGCGGAGAGTGAGCGCGAGGCGGAAAAACAATTTCCCGGCATCACCACCATCATTCGTCCCGGCCTCATCGTGGGCCCGGGTGATGAAACCGACCGCTTTACCTATTGGCCGGTGCGTATCGCAAAAGGCGGTGAAATCCTTGCGCCTCCCGCGGATGACCCGGTCCAGGTCATTGATGCCCGCGACCTCGCGGAGTGGACCATCCGCATGGTGGAGCAGCGGACTTTAGGCGTCTTCAATGCCTGCGGTCCGGAAAAGGAGCTCGGCATGGGCAAGATGCTGGAGGAGATCCGCAGCGGGGTGAAGCCTGAGGCGAAGCTGGTCCACGTCACCACGGAGTTCCTGCAGAAGCAGAAAGTGATGCCGTGGGGAGATCTTCCCTGCTGGGTGCCGGGGCAGGGAGATAGCGCCGGCTTCTCCCGCACCAGCAATGAGCGTGCGGTAAAGGCTGGTCTCACCTTCCGTCCTGTCGCAACGACGGCGGCAGATGCGCTTGCGTGGTTTAACAACCAGCCGGCAGAACGGAAATCCAAGTTCCGCGCGGGGCTCACCGAGGAACGCGAAGCTGAGGTGCTCAAGGCGTGGGGAGAGAGGAAATGATCCCGTCGGCTCTTCCCTATTTGGTCTTCCGATGTGGTTCCAAGGCCTTCTTTAAATCGTCTTCGAAGGACATGCTGAGTCCGTAGTAGAGCTCTTGATTGCCGCGGGAGAAAATCAGCTCGGGCGGGTCCAAGCATATAATCAGGTCGACTCGTTCTCCATTTTCCATCCATGAAACTGCGTAGTCTCCGTGGAAATAGGATCCGCCTTTCTTTCCGGCAAACGAGTTCGTGAGCGATTCATCGGTGAGGATTCTTCGGAGCTCATCCGGATTCGCCGCGGGAGAGCCCGGCTGGTAGAACCATTCGTTGGCGATCTTGCGGACATCACCGCGCTTGGATTCTTCCCCATGGCTGGGATCATCTTCACGCGGAAGTCCGGCCATCACTGTGATCTCCGCGCCGTTCTTGAGTGCTTTCTGAAAGCTGAGAATTTCTTCGGGATCATCCGGAGTAAAAGGAGCGGGGCGCTTCGAAGCGTAAGCGCCGAACAGAGGATACAGCTGCCGGATGGCCTCGAAGTCCAGATCGTGACGAACGGTGATCTTCCCGTTCGTGAAGATCGCCTCGCCGCAGCCGTAGCAGAAAAGGGCGTGGACGAGCTCGTCTCCCGACTTCCAGGAAACGCCGAAGTCAGGATGAAAGCCACCGCACTCCTTCTCAGAGACGAACTTTTCATAGGTCTTCGCATCCGCGATAACCTCGCGCAAGGCATCGGCCTTCTTGGCGTTGATGGCAGGGGCGTAAAAACCATGGCCGGCGATCGTCGTGACGTCGTGACGCTTCATCTCCTCGTCAAAGGCCCATGAGGACATCATCCGCGGTACCCCTTCGTGGATTTTAATAGCTGCTCCCTCTCGTAGTGATTCGCGCCATCGTGACGAAGCGGAGACAGGCGTGGCCTTGTCGACAAGCTTCTTGTAGCCCGGTACCGTTTTCTCTCGCTCCATATCAACCGCAGCCCAGATTTCTCTAAGCGTCCTGTTCAAACCTCGATTCACGACCGGGAGCAATTTCTTGAAATCCTCTTGCGCTTTAAGGCCGAGGTCATAGCGCAATTCCTTGTTGCTTTGTAGAAGGATGGCTTCTCCGCAACCCAAGCAGATTTGCAAGACCGCTGGATTTTCATCGTTCCCCCAGCGTACCGCATAGTCCGGATGAAATCCTTCGCATTCCTTTTCCCCCTCCCACGGGTGCAAGGTATCTCCGTCCAAAAGCAGCTCTTTAAGCGTAGCGCTCTCCTTCTCATCGATTCCGGGATCCCGATAAGGCTGGTAAAAGTAGAAGCGTCCTAGCTCTCTTGCCGTTCCATCTCGGACCGCGTCGTCGAATGCGGCGGTGCCCTCCTTTGGTAGTCCCTCGTGAAGGTAGATCTTCTTGGTGGCACCCAGCAGTTGCAGGCTGGGTTTAGCCTCCTCGAGGGTCGCTGCTTTCTCCGGTATCGGAGGTGAATCCAGTGCGGTGTGGAACAGCGTTTTGGTGAGCTTTTTATAAGCGGGCTTGCTGACTCCATAGATCAGAGAGGCCGTATCAGATACAAAAGCGATCTCCCCCCGTTGATAGGAGAACAGGGCGTAGACGGATTGACCGCCACTATCCCATGAAAGCACTTCCGGGTTTCCGAAATCGCGCAAGCCTCCTTTCGTGTCCTGCTCCGGTGGAAAGGGAACAAGGCTTTCGGGGTCCGAGATGACGTCGCGGAGGAGTTCCATATCATGGAAGCTTTCGGGATTCTTCAGCTCGACCAGGTTGAAGCCATGGACGACCTGGATCTTCTCCGGGGCTGTCGGGTCGGCGAAGGGATCCTCCGAGCCTTCGGAAGAAGCTTGGTGGAACAATCTCACCGGCCCGCCTGTCCTGAGTGCCCTGCGCAGACTTTCGGAGGCCGACACGGGATCACCCCCATGCGCAGCCATAGCCGAGGCAACCGACAGAAGTGGCAGGAGGCGAATCATCTTACCGATCCATAGGGGAAATTGGCTTTTCGCTGAAAGACGAAATCGACGGCGGAGTCGCCGTTCCAAACGCCCGCACTCCATTCCTCAGCAAGTCACCCAAGATCCTATCATATAATAAAATCGAAATTTACCGTTGACGCGTAAAACCCATACGCATATCTACGCCCAACTTCATTCCGCTCCGATGCGTCTCCACCGATCCCAGATTAAACGTCACGCCGACCTCGTCTCAGAGGTCACTTGGTCGTGGCGCCGGGTTGTCGGATTGGAACAATTGGGCCTGTGCCCTCTAGCGTATCAAGCGATGACCTTTGCCGGTAACCCGGCGCCCAACCGAAGCAGGTTCAGGCCGAACGTGGCCTGATAGCCGCGTAAATCCAAGGATTTCCCGCAGCCCTGCTTCCTACCGGAAGCGGGGCTTTTTGTTTCCCCGAATTCCAACAGCCAACCCCTTTCCCAGCTTTCCAGAAACCGTGACCCTGTGTCCTTTCTAAAGATCCCCTGACCCTTCCGTCCCGCTAGACGGACCCATTCATTCCGATCCGGAAGCCTGAACCCGATCCCGCCAAGTTAGCGGTTGATCGAAATGGCATATCTTGGAGCGTGGGAGAACTGTTGTCATATGGCGGGCATCGAAATGGTGACCTTGGTGTAGAGGTAGCACCCCGCGTTGTGGACGCGGCAGGGCGGGTTCGATTCCCGTAGGTCACCCCACCAACCCTTTTCCTGACTCCCGATGACCACGCACGCACTCCAACGCACGACCGTCCTGGTGCTGAACCGCCACTGGCTCGCCATCGATACCATCACCCCGGCAGAAGCTTTTGGCCACTTGGCTACCGGCAGCGCCCGGGCCCTGAAGATCGAGGGCGATGCAATGCAGGCCTTTGACTGGGAAGACTGGCGCAGCCTGCCTGTGGAAGACGGAGCAACGGTCGTCGGCACCACGCGGGGTCCGGTCCGGATCCCTACGGTCATCGTGCTTTCGCGTTATGATCGCGTGCCGATCCACGTTCCGCGCCTCGGCTTCCGGGCGTTGTGGGAAAGGGATGGCGGACGCTGCCAATACAGCGGACGCAAGCTGACCCCTTCGGAAGCAAACATCGACCACATCATTCCCCGTTCGCGCGGCGGGCGGGACGATTGGGAAAACTGTGTGCTCGCCGATCGCACCATCAATGCCCGCAAGGGCGCACGCACTCCGGCGGAAGCCGGGCTGCGCTTGCTAAGCCAGCCGCGGAAACCGCGCTCCGTCCCCTCGACGCTACGCATCCGCAACCTCTGGAACATCAACGATTGGAACCACTTCCTTCATTTCCGCGAGTGACCCGATCGGGTGGCGTCTTTCACGAGACCCGCCCGGTCGGAAATCCCGCGGAGCAACCCCAACCCGAATCAAGCCATGCACGAAGCAAACATCATCTTCGCCCTGTTGGTCTTCGCGTTCGCGGTCCGGTTCGTCTGGCTCGAATTCAGCGGGAACTAAACAGCATCCCTTTTCATTCCATTTCCATTTTTACCATGATTCTTGAAACCAAGCGTAGCGCCGTCCTCGAGACTGCGCGCCTTCTACTCCGACAACCGGAACCGGACGACGTCGAGGCGATCGTTCGCTATGCAGGTGATCCGCGCGTGGCCCTGAAGACCACTGCCATTCCGTATCCCTATCGGGTTCGCGACGCATTGGAGTGGCTGGATGCCATCGAGATTGATCGGGTCGGTGGCGCGGTGGAAACCTTTGCCATCGAGCGCAAGACCGTCCCGGGGCTCATCGGTGTCATCAGCCTTGCCTTGCGGCAGGACCGCTGCAGCGCGGAGGTCGGCTACTGGCTGGGCGTCCCGTACTGGCGCTGCGGTTATGCCACCGAGTCGCTTCGCGAAGTGCTCCGTCACGCCTTCGTCGATCGCGGGCTCCTCTACGTCACCGGCTGGCACATGATCGAAAACCCGGCTTCGGGAAAGGTCATGCAGAAGGGCCGCATGATCTTCGAGAACATCGTCGCCGGCGGAATCAAGCGCGGCGACGAGTTCCACGACCGCGTGAACTACGGCCTCTTTGCCGACGAGTGGCAGAACGCCATCGCTTAATCCCTCACCAAGCCATGCAACGGAGTGCCACAGTCCACTGCGGCAGGACGCAAAAGAGATCGTGTGGCGGCACGAACAGGAAATGGAAAGGAGCCGCAGTGGGCTGCGGTGCTCCGTTGCAGCTCCCATCTTTTCAGACGATATGATCCCAGAAACAAACCGGGCCGGCAGCTTGAAGACGCGGCGTCTTCTCCTCAGGCAGCCGGATCACGATTACATCCCGTCCATCGTCCGTCATGCGGGCGATCCCAGGGTGGCATTGAAGACCACCACGATTCCTCATCCCTACCATATCGGGCATGCGCTCGAGTGGCTTGACCAGATCGAGGCGGATTTTTCCAGCGGTGCGGTCGAGACCTTCGCCATCGAGCGTAGGGAAGTGCCCGGCCTCATTGGCATGATCGGGCTCATCCCTCGTCCGGATCGCGGGAGCGCCGAGGTTTTCTATTGGATCGGTTTTCCCTTCTGGCGCTGTGGTTATGCCACCGAAGCCCTGCGTGAAACCTTGCGTTATGCCTTCGCCGATCGCGGCATCCGTTACGTAACCGCCGGTCACATGATCGGAAACCCGGCCTCGGGTAAGGTCATGCAGAAGGCTCGCATGATTTTCGAGGGCGTTGTCAGCCATGGCATGAAGCGCGGAGGCATCTTCTTCGATCGCGTGAACTACGGGATTTCTGCCGATGAGTGGAAGAACGCCACCGGCTGATGCCAACGACCTTTCTCCAATCTGTTTCAACCATCACCTCATTCCAAATATGACTCTCTCTCTTCGCTACCTCTTCCCGCGCGCTTCATGGCGTGCCCGCTTTGTCCATCCCTTGCTTCCCTTCAGTTCCTTGATTCTCCAACCCGCAGTCTGCGGCAGCGGCACTGCCGCCCGCAGGCATAAATCCCACGCATGAAACTTGAAACCGCCCGCTTGCTCCTGAAACCGCCAACCGAAGAAGACATAGATGCCATTACGGCAGTCGCTTCGGATTGGCGCGTGGCCGAGATGACCCTGATGCCCCACCCCTATTGTGCGGACGATGCCCGCGCTTGGATTCAGGGCACGGGATTGAGATGGCAGGAGCATGGCATGGGCGGTTTCGCTGTTTTCACGCGTCACGGGCTGGCCTTCATTGGTGCCATTGGTATTCGACCGACGCTCATTCCCGGGCATGCGAGCACGGGTTACTGGTTTTGTCCGAGTATCTGGGGCAGGGGATTCGCTACCGAGGCCCTAAGGGAGATTTTTCGCTTCGGCTTCGAGGTGAAGAATCTCGATCGCATCGAGGCCGAACATCTCGCGATCAATCCGGCTTCCGGTCGCGTGATGGAGAAGGCAGGCATGCGGGAGCATGTGAAGGTGGATCTCATTGATCGCGATGGTGAGCGCCTCGTGCCTGGCATCCGGCGCTACATCCACGCGGAGGAGTGGAGATCCTCTTTCTTGAAATCAAATGCCGACCTTGTCCCCACATGAAGCCGATCCTTCCCATTGTTCTCAAGACCCCGCGCCTTCTTCTCCGTCCGCCGGTAGAGGAAGATGCGGCGACTTTGGAGTGCTATTTGAGTGATCGGCGCATCGCCGAAACCACGGCGGCCATCCCTCATCCCTATCCGCGGGGTGGCGCCTTGGATTGGGTTGCGATGTCGGACGATCGGTGGGCAGAGGGCACGGCTGCGACCTTCGTTGTGACGCTTCGGGAGAATGGAAAGATCCTTGGGGTGATCAGTCTGCTCGGGAAGAGCCCTCGCGATTTTCAGGCGGGCTACTGGATTGCCGTTCCCTTTTGGGGAAACGGCTATGCCACCGAGGCCCTGCACCGGCTCGTCCGCTATGCGTTCAATCACCTCGGGCTGCCCTGTCTGGGGGCTCGCCACTTTGCGCACAATCCAGCTTCCGGCCGGGTGATGCTGAAGGCAGGTCTCCATTTCGATACCGTCATTCCCGGTGGCAGCAGCAGGGACGGGGTTTTCTACGATAGTGTCCAATACCGCATCACCGCCGAAGATTGGCGAATGTGCGTCGCCATTTGATTCTCTTCCATGAAAAGCATCGTTCCCATTGTCCTCCACTCCGAACGTCTGATCCTCCGTCCTCCCGTGCCGGAGGATGCAGAGGCGATCGAGTCCTTCATCAGCGATCGCCGCGTCGCGGAGATGACCGCGCTCATTCCTCATCCGTATCCAAAGGGCAGTTGTATCCATTGGGTCCATCTCTCCGAACAGCAGTGGATCGAGGGAAAGAAGGCATCCTTCGTCATTTGCCTGCGTGACAGCGGGGAACTCGTCGGTGCCATCTCGATCTTCAATGATTCGGATCGCCACAACGAGGTGGGCTACTGGATCGGGGTGCCGCACTGGGGACAGGGCTACGCGACCGAAGCATTTCGCCGCGTGATCCGTTACGCTTTCGAGGATCTCGATTTCCCGGTCATCGTCACCTACCACTTCATTCACAATCCTGCATCCGGTCGTGTCATGCAGAAGGCCGGCCTGCTCTACCTCGGCACGACGCCACTCGGTGCATCCCGCGGGGACCAGTGCTTCGACGAAGTCCGCTACGGCATTGCCGCCGGACAATGGCGGACGAACCTTGCAACGATATGAATCTTCTCTCCTCCCAGGACCTGATCGGTGCCGGCTATGAGCCCGGCCTGATTTTCAAAGACCTCCTCGCAAAAGTCGCCGAGTATGAGGCTCGCGGCATCACGGATGCGAAGTATGCCCTCAAGCTGCTGAAGCGGGACGTCGCGCCACCACCGGTGAAGTTCGTGATGCGCGAGAAGCCTTCACCGCTCGCCGAGGCGATCTTGGCTTCCAACAAGGAAGAGAAGGAAAACGTGGAAGCAGTCCGCCGGCAGATGAGCCAGCTGCTGAAAACGCCGGTTATCGCCCGTGGTGCCATCATGCCGGATGCCTGTCCGTCCGGACCCGGCGCCGCGGTGATCCCGGTCGGCGGTGCCATCGCGGTGGAAAATGCGATCATCCCGTCTGCCCATTCCGCGGACATCTGCTGTTCCATGTATGCCACCTTTTACGAGGAGCGTAGCAGCGTGGCAAAGGAGCTCGATGCCCTGATGACTTCCACCCGTTTCGGTCCCGAGCATCGGCATTTGGATGATCTCGTCTACGATCCGGTCATCGATGAAAATGTCTGGCAGAACCGCTTTCTCAATGGCCTGCGGGATCGTGCCCGGAC
This sequence comes from Luteolibacter luteus, assembly GCF_012913485.1. Classification (GTDB taxonomy): domain Bacteria; phylum Verrucomicrobiota; class Verrucomicrobiia; order Verrucomicrobiales; family Akkermansiaceae; genus Haloferula; species Haloferula lutea. The sequence continues at coordinate 4,392,508 of NZ_CP051774.1, forward strand.
GCAGATCGCGGATCAGGGCGATGGCAATCATTTCGCCTTTGTCGGGGAGGTTGACGTGGATGAAGCCATGCTCGTCACGCTCCGACTCGCCGGGCACGGAGATCTGGCCTCCAGTTTCACGCCTCCCGTTCAGGGCGGGACGAAGCGCTATCGCGTCTTGGTGACTCATCACGGCTCCCGCAGCCTCGGCGCTCATGTCTACAAGCGCGGCCAGATCGCCGCGGAGAAGCACGTCGCCCGCACTGCGCAGCACATTCCCCAGGCGGCTGCCTGGCTCGATGCAAAATCGGATACAGGCCGCGACTACTGGCATGCTTTGGAATACGCGGCCCGCTGGACCAAGGCGAATCACCGTTCGATTCATCAGCGTTTCCTTGAGCGCATCGGCGGAAAGGCAGTCGCGGAAGTCGGGAACGAACACAATTTCGTCTGGCAGCGCGGCGATACCTTCTACCATGGCAAAGGAGCGACCCCTGCATGGAAGGACGATCAAGGCAGGCCGCAGCTTGGCCTGATCCCGCTGAATATGGCGGAGCCGGTGCTGCTGGTGCTCGGGGCTGATCGCGAGGAGTTCCTTTCCTTCGCTCCGCATGGGGCCGGGCGGAATCTTTCCCGCACCGCCCTGAAGAAGAAGTTCCGTGACGAAGCTGCCCGCCGCACCGCCATCGAACGGGGCACAGATGGGCTCGATGTCCGCTGGTTCTGCGGCAAGCCGGATCTGAGCGAAACTCCCGTGGCCTATAAAAATGCCGCGCAGGTAAGAGACCAGATCCGCCATTTCGGCCTCGCTGAGATCGTTGCCGAGATTCGCCCGCTCGGCTGCATCATGGCGGGGGATTCCGGGCGTTCTTGGCGGGATCGGGAGGAGGAGCTGACTCCCAAGCAGAAACGCCAGATCGAGCATCGTGCTGATCGTCGCCGCGTGAAGCAGGATTTGCGGGAGGACTGGTGAGTCCGCCGTTCTCTCCGCAAAATCCTTGCCTATCCCGCCGGGGCTTGGTGGCATCCCGCCGATGACCTGAGGCGGGCGCATGGAATCCGGTGAGAATCCGGAGCAGTCGCGCTGCGGTATCCGACGAACGAATTCCCACACGGCCAATCCGGCGCAAGCACGGGTGAAGGCGGGAAGGAGGCGGAGGAGCGGTGAAAGCCGCCCCTTCATAGTCGGGAGCCCGAATACTTCGTCCCTCCTCACTCGTCCACGTTGCCGCACCTCCGAAGGCGGCAGCGCGATGGCCTTTCCGCTGAAGAAAGGTGACGGGAGCGGAGATCGCCAGCGGGTGACACCGTCACCAGCAGCGGCATCCTCTTCTCTTCTCGGGGAACAACCAATCGAAGAGAATCAGATGAAATTGAGCACATTCATGGCGCTTGCCCTCGCATGCGCCTTCACTGCCGTGGCCCACGCGGCGAATATCGTCATCGGCACGGGTACCGATACCTCCTATTTCGTGCTGGAGTCGCCGAACGTCGGCACCCGCACCTACGAGATCCACTACACTTACAATTCCTCGGATCCCATGGATTCGTGGGACCTGCTGCAGATCGTGGACTCGCACGAGAGCGATCTTTCGATCGAGGCCTTCAATTTCGGGAGCGAGGAATCCCCGAACTGGTTTGTAAATGCCATCACGTGGAATGGCTCCACGGAGACCGGCGTGTCCGAACCACCTTACTCTCCTTCTTGGACCCAGTGGGTTTCCGGTGGCCAGGCGGGTTTCCCGTCTGCCAGCCCGATTGGTAGCGGTACTTGGTCATCCGGTAGCGGCCTTTCGATTCCCTATCGCGTGATCGAACCGGGTTCATGGGATGCCCTGAAATACTCGGACTTCACCACCCAGCCGACGGTGACTCCGGTTCCGGAGCCATCGATGGGCGTTCTCGCCCTGGCTGGTGGCCTTTTGGTGATCCGCCGCCGCAAGCGCTGATTTAATCCGCCCTCTGGCGGCTTCTCAGGACGAAGTGAATCCTCGTCTTTTCATCGCGATCTTCCTGCTCTCTCCCGCCCTTGGCGCGGAGGAGTCGGAGTCGCTTTCAGAGATCATCGTGGAGGCGAATGCGGAAACGGTTATACCGGCGCATTTCGCGGGGAGCTCCACGGTGATCGATGAGGAGGAAATTGCCGGGGCGGGTGTGCGCTCCGTCGCGGATCTGCTCGCGACGAAAGGAGGTATCCGCCTTTCCAGCACTTCGGGGAATAGCTCGGGCTCCGCCGTGCACCTGCGTGGCTTTGGCGAGAATGCTTCATCGCGCGTGCTGGTGCTGGTCGATGGCCGCCCGATCAATCGCCCGGACATGGGCGGGGTATCTTGGCTGGAGGTGCCGATTTCCCGTTTGGCCCGCGTGGAGATTCTACGCGGGAGCCAGACGGCGCGTTTTGGAAACAATGCGGTGGGGGGAGTGATCAATTTGATCACGAAGGAGGGTGGAAAGACTGCCTCCGTAATCGAAGCCGCAGGCGGCAGCGATGGTTACATGATGGCCCGCGCCAGCCATCAGGGGACCTACGATGGTCATGGTATTTCTTTTGATCTGGAGCGGAACTTCACGGACGGCTGGCGCGACAATGCTGCCAGCGAACTTGAGTCCGCCGCCTTTCGCTGGAACAAGGAGCTCGCAAAGGGGGCGGAAGCAATCTTCGGCGTTTCCTGGGCTGATGAGTTCAATGGTTTCCCCGGACCTTTGACGAAGGACCGCTACCTTCTGAATCCCCGCGAGTCGATCTATGCGCTCGCGGGTCAAGCGGATCAATACTTCAGCGATCAGCGCCGCTGGTCCACGGATTCCTCCCTCGTGCTAGGGAAGGGGAGCGACCTTTCTTTCGAGTTGCCGGTTTCCTTCACCCGTAGGGATCAAGAGTGGAATTTCGGTCCCGGGATGCATTCGGATAATCTGCTGGAGACCATCCTCGTCTCGCCTCGTGTGATGGCCGGCGGGAAAGCCTGGTCCGCGGAGGCCGGGGCGCAGTATCGTTACGACTCGCTCGAGCTCGATCAATTTTCCGAGATCGCCCGGATCAACCAAACAACCGCCGCTCAGCTATCGCGCGATGTGCTTGGTCTCTACGCGAACGGGGAATGGGAGCCATGGAGGAGCTGGTATCTTCATGCTTCGGCCCGCTGGGAAGTCTCGGAAGTCGATGCTTCGGCCCGGAGCTTTGCCTTTCCGGAGGATCCTGATCTGAACTTCTCCCGTGGGAATGACGAGACGAATCAAGCCTATCAGATTGGCTTGCGTTGGGAGCCGCGATCCGATCTCAGCTCATGGCTTCGCTATGATCGGCTCTATCGGTTGCCCTCGATGGATGAGATCGCGTCTTATCAAGGTTATCCTCTGAGCGTGCCTTTCAATGACCAGCTCCAAGCCGAGACGGGCCACAATGTGGAGCTAGGTGCCGAGTGGAAGCCGGGACCATGGATGTTCCGCATGAATGGCTTCGCGCAGTGGCTCGAAGGCGAGATCATTTTCGACTACCTGCAGAACCTCAATCTGAACCTCGCCGACACCCGCCGCGTCGGCTTGGAAACTGCCGCAGGCTATCAATCGGGAATCTGGGATGCACAGTTCCATTACACGACGCTCACCGCGGAGTTCCAGAACGGGCCTTACGAGGGCAAGCAGGTCTACCTTGTTCCGAAGCACGAACTGACGGCGACGCTTGCCTGCCGCCCGATCGAATGTGTCACGGTTCAGGCCGAGTATCAGTATGTCAGCGACGCCTTTGAAGGGAATGACTTCCAAAACGTGCAGGAGAAACTGCCATCCTACGGTGTCGCCAACCTCCTGTTGCGCTACGAGCCGAAACCCGGCCTTTCGATTTACGCGCGCGTGAACAATCTCTTCGACGAACGCTATGCCACGGTGAAATACAGCGGGGTCTGGTACCCCGCCGCTGGCAGGCAATTCCAAATCGGCATTCGCCGCGAACTCTGATGATCGACCGGATTTTCATTCTGATCCTGCTCGCCACCTCTGCCGTGGCCGGTCCCTATCCAGGGGCCGCTGGAGCCTCCGGGAGCGATGCGATCTCGAAGGACGATCCACGTTTCGTCCAGTGGGTCAGCGGCCATCTCGACTACGTTCTCGGCGCAAATGTCACGAACAGCTGGCGGACTCCAGCGAAAGCTTACGGCCCGGCGACCGAGGACGTCTTCGACATTGTCTGTCTGGGAGACGGGGGAAAGATCACCCTCTACTTTCCGCATCCCATTATGGACGGGGAGGGGGCAGACTTTGCCGTCTTCGAGAACTCTTTCAGCAATACCTTCCTCGAACTCGCCTTTGTCGAGGTGTCGAGTGATGGGGTGAATTTCATCCGTTTCCCTTCGGCTTCGCTCACGTCTTCTGCCACGAACTCGATTGATCCCACCAACTTGCGTGGTCTGGCGGGCAAGCATCGCGGTGGCTTCGGGACGCCATTCGATCTCGCTGACCTCAGCGCGCCGCCGACGCTGGACAAGAACAACGTCCGCTTTGTGCGTCTCATCGACATCCTTGGCAATGGCACCTCGAAGGACAGCGACAACCGTCCGATCTTCGATCCCTATCCCACCACCGGATCCGCGGGCTTCGACCTCGATGCGATTGGTGTGATCCACCGGAACAACGGAGATTTTCCGATAGTCCTCTCCGGGCTCGATGGAGGCGGCTTTGAGATCGAATGGGGCAGCAATCCGGGAAACCGGTATCGGATCGAGAAGTCGCCCGATTGTGTGGAATGGCTTCCCGTTCAGGAACTGCCGGCAGATCCGACTGGTGGTTCGACCTCGTTCTCTGTCGCCAAGCCCGCTGAGGCAAAGTTCTTCTGGAGAGTGGTGCGTTTGGACTGAGGCGGAACTCCCATCCGGAGGAAACGAAAAGCCCGCTGTTTCGTCCGGGGGAAACGAGAGCAGCGGGCAATCCTCGGGGGATTTTTTCGGGGGGATTTTTTGTCAGTTCGGCCGTGGGGGGATGGCCTCGCTCACGGGAAAAGTAATGACCGATTTTGCCCCGCTTTGGAATCACGCAATCGCGTGCCGTCGGAATACCCGTAGGCTCACCCGTTCAGCTTTCGCGCTTCTCGGCATCGAGGCGGTGCTGCCGGGCTTGGAGAACTTCCCGGCGGCTCACCAAGCCGCAGAGCCGGTGAGATCCGTCACGGGAAACCACGGGCAGGCGTCCCACATCGTGCAGGATCATCCGGTCCGCTGCTTCCGCGAGCGTCTCCTCCGGATGCGCGACTACGGGTCGTTCGACTCCTGCCTCTAGCACCGTCGAATCCGGAGCCACTTGCACGGCAGCCAACACGTCCGCGCGGCTGATAATTCCTAACAGGATGCCCCCCTCATCCACGATCGGAAAGAGCCGCGCCGTGTTCCACTTCGTCTCGCTGCCCACCATGCGGTCTGCCAAGGCGGATACGCTCTCGGTGGGGGGCACTGTCAGAGGCTTGCGCAACATCGCCTGTCCCACCGTAAAAGAATGCAGCAGATCGGGCTCATAGTCGGACGGAACCTTCACCCCTTTCCGCGAGAGCTTCTCCGTCATCATCGACTCATGCATCGCGAGCCGTGAAACAAGCACCGCAATCCCGCAGCCTAACAACAGCGGCCCGAAAGCCGACGTCGAATGTGTCGCCTCGAATCCGAAGGCCACCGAGGCCAGCAGCGCTCGCGAAATCCCAGCGAAGACGGCCGACATCCCCACCAGTGCCCCGATGCCCACAGGCATGCTTTCGAAACCAGGGACCCCGTGAAGCAGGTGGACAACCAGAGCTCCGACCACGCCCCCGATCGTCATCAGCGGGGCAAGCGTCCCGCCCGCCGTTCCGCTGCCCAAGCAGAGCGACCATGAGAGAAACTTGAAGACCGCCAAGCTGGCCAGAGCCGCGGTCGTCACGTCCCCTTCCAGCAGCGCTCTTAGATTATGGTAGCCTGCACCCATTGTCCGCGGATCGATCCAACCGATGACACCGACGGCCAAGCCACCAAGGGCCGGCCACCACATCCAGTGGATGGGCAGCTTCTCGTAGAGATCCTCGATGGCATGGAGTGCATGGGTGATCAGCACCGCCGCGCCTCCGCAAGCGAGGCCGATGAACACCGAGCCCGCGGAAAGGGCCGGCCCCGGTGCATCAACCGATACCAAGGGCAGCATGGGGAAAGGCTCATGAAAACACCCTCGCAGGGCCATTGCGCTGCCGGCGGCCATCGCCACCGGGATCAGGCTGCGGCTGCGGAATTCGAAAAGGAGCAACTCGATCGCGAGCAGCACACCCGCGAGCGGCGTGCCGAAAACCGCCGTCATGCCTGCCGCCGCACCAGCCGCCAGCAAGACCTTTCGCTCCGCCGTGCTGCATGGGATCGCTTGGCCGAAGAGTGACCCCACCGCTCCACCCGTGGCGATGATCGGGCCTTCCGCGCCGAAGGGGCCGCCGGTGCCGATCGAGATAGCGGTTGAGAGCGGCTTGAGAATCGCCACCTTCAGCGAGATGCGGCTGCGCTTGAGGATCACTCCCTGCATTGCTTCGGGAATGCCGTGACCACGCACATCCTCGCTACCGTAGCGAGCGACCGCCCCGATGATCAAGCCACCCGCGCAGGGAATCAGAATGCCCCATGCGCCCAAGGTGGAGAAATCTGCCGCTCCCTCGTGAATGGAGATCGTTCCGTGGAAACAGAAATTCGTGATCAACCAGATCAGGTTCAGCAGGCCGATGCCCGCGACTGCCACGCAGGCACCGACAGGAATGGCTAGCAGCGGCAACCGGACTTTTTCCAAGGTATCCTTCATCATGCTTCGCCAGTTTCCAGGCTTTGGAACAGTGCCACGATCTCCGGGCTAAGCTGTCGTAGTTCCGCGCGATGCACCTGCGCCAGCAACTCCAGCTTTGCTTCGCCTTCATCCGTCAGCGTGAGGCAGAGTGCCCGTCCATCGTCCGGCGACTGCCAGCGCAGGATCAGGCCGCCTGCCTCTAGCCTCTGTGCAAGTTCGACAGCGGTATTGTGCTTGATGCGAAGCCGGTCCGCGAGACGTCGGACGGTCGCATTCGCCCCGGGGCTGGAGCGGATCACCAGCAGGGCTTGATACTGTTGCGGAGTCAGGCCCTCCCGGATCGCGGCGCTCTCGCTGAATTCCAAAAAGCAGCGCAGCGCGTAGCGGAAATCCGCGAGGCGCTCGTAATCCGCGTCCGAAAGTTTCCGGGTTCGTGCAGGCATCCGGGGCTTGCAATGTATCGGGTCACGATACATTGCAAGCCCCGCGTTGCCCGGACCAAGCAGGGCTGCGCGCTTTCTTGCCTCCCGTGAACTCAAGCGACCCCGATCTCCCGCTGACCATCCAGCGCTTCAAATTCCCTATCGCATGGCTCGGCATCGAGCTCAGCGCAGTCAGCAAGCGCGAGAAGCTTGTCTCTCTGCTAGGTGGCTTCATCTCGATCCTGTTCCTCATTCTCATCAGTGAGAAATCCCTGCACTTGCCTCATGCCACCGGCCTCATCGCTTCCATGGGCGCAAGTGCGGTTCTGCTTTTTGCGGTGCCGCACGGGCAGCTTTCCCAGCCTTGGCCGGTCCTGGGTGGCCACTGCCTCGCTGCCTTCATTGGTGTCACCTGTGCGAAATGGATCGGCTCCTCTGCCTTGGCTGGCGCCTGTGCTGTCGGCCTCACCATCGCGGTGATGCACCAGTTGAAGTGCATTCACCCTCCTGGCGGGGCCACTGCGCTCACCGCTGTGCTCGGTGGACCTGCCATCCACGACCTCGGCTACAATTTCGTCTTTTGCCCGGTCTTCGCGAATTGCCTCGTCATGCTCGGCGCCGCCGTTTTCTTCAATTCCTTCTTCGGCTGGCGGCGTTACCCCGCTGCGTGGAATCGCCCGGTAGCTCCGCCCTCCGCCACCTCGCCGAGTCATGATGAAGTGATCGCTGCGCTTCGTGAGCTCGATTCCTTCGTCGATATTTCCGAGGACGATCTCATCACCCTCGTCGGGATCTTGCGGAAAAAGTAGCCTGCTCGCCGGACAAAGAAAAACCCGCCGGAATCGTTGGGGGGGGGAACGAGCGCGGCGGGTTTTCCCTTGGGGGTTGTCGGGGGGATGTCTGTGGGGGGATTTGCTGGATCGACCGTTGGGGGGATGGTCTCGCCTGCGGAACTAGTGATGTCCGATTTTACCCCCTTTTGGAATCACGTGATCGCGTGCGGCGGAGATTACGCAGGGGGCACGTAAGCCCTTCACTTCGCGGCATTTTGAAAGGCTTCCCGCACTACCGAGGCATCGGAGTTCGCGAAATTCGCCCGCTGCACCAGCATCACGTAGGCTTTCCCCTTCACCGGATCGATCCATGCCTGGGTTCCGTAGGCACCGCCATGGCCGAAGGTCCCGGGCGAGACTGCAGCCGTCACGCCCTGCGGCTCCTTGATTACGCACCAGCCCAGGCCCCAGCCATTGCCGGGCGTGAAGCCGGTCTGTAGGTTTCCGCTCTGGATCGTTGTCATCTGCTTCACGGATTCCTCCTTCAGGTAGCGCTGCCCGCCCAGTTCGCCCCCGCGCAGGATCATCCGGGCGAATTTGCCGTAGTCCTCGGCCGTGGAGAAAAGTCCGCCGTTGGCCAAGGGGTAGCGATCCTTGCTCGTCACCGGCTTGTCTCCCAAGAACATCAACCCGGCTTTCTCCAGTTCGCCAGCATCCGTGCGGCGGTAGCTGGTCGCGATCCGTGCTGCCTGTGCTTCGGTTGGGTAAAAGGTGGTGTCTTTCATTCCGAGCGGCGTGAAGAGGCGCTCCTGCAGGAAGCCGGGGAAATCCTTGCCGGATACCACTTCCACCACGCGGGCCGCCGTATTGATCCCCGTCTGGCAATACTCCCACTTGCTGCCCGGTGCGAATTTCACCGGCTTTGCCACGATCTTTGGCATCAGATCCCTCAGTGTGACCACGCCTGCCAGTTCCGGCCCGCGCACTTCATCCAGGCCCGTGCTGTGTGTCAGGCATTGCTTGATCGTGATCGTCACCGGCTTGCCTTCTGCGTCCTTCAGATCCTTGAATTCCGGGAGATATTTCGAAACGGGATCTTCCACCGACAGCTTGCCGGCTTCCTGCATCATCATCACCGCAGTGCCGGTCACGGGCTTGGTCATCGAGGCGATCCAAAAGATCGAGTCCTTCGCCATCGGGGTTTTCTTCTCCAGATCCGAGTAGCCGTTCGTTGCCAGGTGCAGGGGCTTTTCCTTGTCTTCGATCAGGGTCACTGAGCCCGCGATTTCCTTGTCGGCGATCACCTTGTCCATGGCCGCGCTCACGGCGGGGAGGATGGGCGCATCTTGGGCGAAAGTGGCAAGGGTCGTGAGGCCGATGGCGAGGACTACGGGTTTCATTGTCGGAAGCTTAGATGTCGGGTTTGATCGGACGCAAGGACACGTCGTGCCTTGCGCTTGGGGGATGAGATGTGCCCGCGCTAATTTTCTTCCCGCCGGAAAAGATCTGTCCGACAAATCCGTAAATAGACCCGAAATGAAAATCCGTCTCCTTCTCGCCTCCCTGCTTCTCTCCGGAATCTCCCTCGCCGCGCCGGAAAAACTCTTCGACGGCAAGACCCTCACCGGTTGGAAGCTCAAGGGCTCCGACTACTGGACCGCTGCCGATGGCATTCTCAAAGGGGAAAGCGACGACAAGAAGCAGAGCTCGATCCTGTGGACCGAGAAGAGCTACAAGGATTTCACTATGGAGTTCGAATTCCGCTTCTCCGGTGACATCGACTCCGGTGTCTTTCTCCGGAATGAGAACGAGCAAATCCAGATCGGCACCTCCCGTTCGCTGAAGCGGGACATGACCGGCTCCCCCTATATCGGCAACAAGGGCAAGTATCCCCAAGAAGCCGAGGGCGTGAAGGATCTCCTCAAGACCGGCGAATGGAACAAAATGAAGATCGTGGCAAAGGGGAATACCTACACGGTCACCCTCAACGGCAAGCAGGTCATTGAATACGTCTCGGATACCGCGAAATCCGAGCCAGGTCCCCTCGGCCTTCAGATCCATCCGGGTGTGAAAATGAAGATCGAGTTCAAGGATCTTGCCGTCGAGGAGGCCTGACTCCGGAAGCTCCGGGGGCTTGATCGGCCATCCTTCCACCACGAGTGTCCCGGCACAGCGCCTGCTGCGACGGATTTGTCCCAATTTCCTGACCCACGGGGGCATTGACGTGCGGGGGAGCAAGTGCACAATTCCGCCCCCGGCGCGAAGGACCTGCCGGGGAAACCGGCCGCTCCCTGCGGCCACTACCTACCACCATGACCACCATCGCCATCAACGGGTTCGGGCGCATCGGCCGCCTCGTCTTCCGCGCCCTCGTCGAGCAGGGCCACCTCGGAACCACCTTCAACGTTGTCGCCGTGGGTGACATCGTTCCGGCGGACAACCTCGCCTACCTGCTCAAGTACGACTCCACGCAGGGCAAGTTCAACGGCACCGTCTCCTCCAAGAAGTCGAAGCCCGAGCTGGAAGAAGATGACGTGCTGGTGGTGAACGGCCATGAGATCAAGGTCGTGTCCGCCCGTTCCCCGGAAGGTCTCCCATGGGGCGAACTCGGCGTGGAAGTCGTGATCGAGTCCACCGGTCTCTTCACCGATGCAGAGAAGGCCAAGGGCCACCTCACCGCCGGTGCCAAGAAGGTCATCATCTCCGCCCCGGCCAAGGGCGAAGACGGTACCTTCGTGCAGGGCGTCAATGACGAGCTCTACGACGCTTCCAAGCACCATATCATCTCCAACGCGAGCTGCACCACCAACTGCCTCGCCCCGGTCGTCCACGTCCTTCTCAAGGAAGGATTCGGCATCGAGGAAGGCCTCATGACCACCATTCACTCCTACACCGCCACCCAGAAGACCGTGGACGGCCCGTCGAAGAAGGATTGGAAGGGTGGCCGCAGCGCCGCGATCAACATCATCCCGTCCACCACGGGTGCCGCCAAGGCTGTCGCCCTCGTTTGCCCGGAAGTGAAGGGCAAGCTCACCGGCATGTCCTTCCGCGTCCCGACCCCGACCGTGTCGGTGGTCGACCTTACCGTGAAGACGAGCAAGGCCACTTCGCTCGAGGAGATCAAGGCAGCCATCAAGAAGGCTTCCGAGACCTACCTGAAGGGCATCCTCGCCTACACCGAAGACGAAGTGGTTTCGACCGACTTCATCCACGACGCCCACTCCTCGATCTTCGACGCTGGCTCCTCCATCGAGCTGAACCCGACCTTCTTCAAGCTGGTCGCTTGGTACGACAACGAGTGGGGCTACTCCAACCGCGTGATCGACCTCCTCACGGACGTCGTGAAGAAGGGCCTCTAAGCCTGTTCTTCGCGCCACAAGCGTGATTTCAGAAGCACCCGGTCCCGCAAAGGGACCGGGTGTTCCTTTTTCCCCGAAGAGCGCTCCAAAAACCCGCGAGGCCTTGACCGAAAAGCTTCTCGCAAATTTCCGATCCCGCGAGTTAGTGTGCTAGGAATCATATGCGGGCCATGGGATTACGAGGAAAGTTCGCCACGGCACTTGCCATCGCCGCGGTCCTGCCGCTGGCGGTGGGGCTGATCGTCCTCCAGACCTTTGGCTTCCGGCATCTCCTCGCCACGAAGGGCCGCCAGCACGAGGCCGAGGCGGCCGCGCTCGCTCGCTCGCTGGAAAGCTCCGTCGAATCCCAGGCCGGGAATTTCTGGAGCTGGATCGCGGCGGACCCCTCGGTTCCGGAATTCGTCGCGCAGGCGGATACGGTGCCGGCAGATGCCCAGGCGACAAAGGACCTCGAAGCCCGTTGGAGAGGCCTTTCCCCCGAAGATCCGGTTCTCAAATCGATCCTCACCAATCGCGGTTCCAACAGCCTTGTGCGCTTTGCGGGGGCTCACCGCCAGGTCGCGGAGGTTCTCATCGCCGACAATACCGGGCGGATGATTGCCGCCTCTGGAAAAACATCCGACTACGATCAGTCCGATGAGGAGTGGTGGCAGATCGGCCGCTCCCTGAAAGAGCGGGGAATGTGGACCGACGAACTCCACTTCGATGAGAGTGCGGGTGTCTTTTCACTCGACCTCGTCCTGCCGGTCTATCGCGAAAAGAGTCTGAAGGGAGTCGCGAAACTGGTGCTCGATGTGACCCCCATGTTCCAGCGCCTGCGCCCGGATAGCCAGGCAGGAGGGGGGCGCCTGGAGATCTTGCTGCCGGATGGGCGCCTGCTTGCGCGCGGGGGAAAAGGCTACCGGGATGTCGGGAAGCCGCTCGACCCGGATTCCGTGCTTGCCGTCCGTATCGGACGGAGCGGATGGACTCTTACCAAGCCGGGGGATGACGATGTTGAGATGATGACCGGTTTTGCGGCCATCCAGTCCCGCTCCGTGGACCGCCAGCGCTTCGAGCCGGGTGGATATGTGCTTTTCTCGTCGCCGAAGGCTGAAGTCGTAGCACCGCTGCGCCGGCAGATTCTCATGATCGGCACTGGTGCCGGCCTGGCCACCGGCTTCTGCCTGCTCTGCGGCTACGCCTTGGTCAGCCGGAAGATCCTGAGCCCGCTCTCCGTCCTCGGCCAGGCGGCCCGCTCGGTCTCTGCCACCGCCCGTCTCAGGAAAGACGTCACGCTTTCCGATGATGAGGCCTTCGCGCTGCGTAAGACCGCGGAGGAGGATCTCGCGCGTATCGAGTCGATCCGCACCGGGGACGAGGTCGAGGAGCTGGCGGCCGACCTCGGAATCATGACCTCGCGGGTAATGCGCTATAACCGGGAGCTGGAGGAGGAGGTTGACGCCAAAACCTCGCTGATCCGGGAGGAACTGGAAATGGCCCGCGAATTCCAGACCGCTCTGATGCCATCCTTGGCCCCCGGCTTTTCAGTCGGCCAGGTCCGGGACCCCATGCGCCTTGGCTTCGCGCACTTCTATCAACCAGCCTCGACCGTGGGTGGGGATTTCTTCGACCTCATCGAGCTGGACGAGCACCGCACCGGCGTCCTGATCGCGGATGTGATGGGCCACGGAGCCCGTTCCGCGTTGGTCACGGCCATCCTTCGCGCGGTGGTGAGGAATCACGTCATCTCTGCCGGGGATCCCGGGAAATTTCTAGGCATCCTCAACCGCGAGCTTCACGAGGTCATTGAGCGCAGCCACCAGACTCTTTTCGTTACGGCCTTCTTCATGGTCTTGGATACGAAGGAATGTCGCGCCCACTGGGCCGTCGCCGGCCATCCTTCACCGCTCCGCGCCCGCCGCAGTACCGGGAATCCTCCCCAGCTTCTCTGGACCGGTGCGCAGCGCCAGCCTGCCTTGGGCCTGCTGCCGGAAGTGAACTATCAATCGTCCTCCTCGCAGATCAGGGTAGGGGATGTGTTCCTTCTTTTCACGGACGGAGTCGTGGAGGCGGAAAATCCCGGCGGAAAGGATTTCGGGATCCAGCGCCTGATTTCAACCTTCGATGAGTCCTTGGACGGTCCCTTGGCTGCCATGCCGGCGAAGATCGTCTGTGAGGTGGCCGCCTTCCAAAAACGAAAGCACCACGATGACGACGTCTGCGTGGTGGCAGTCGAAGTGATACCCGGTGCCATCCCCGAGATCATCACCGACCCGGCTGCCCTGACAGGATCGGTCCCAAGCGGTGCTTGACTTGGCGGGCTGCCCCGGCCATTCCCGGCCCATGGCCAAGCTCTCGATCCGCGATCTCGACGTCAACGGCAAGGAAGTCCTCATGCGTGTGGATTTCAATGTCCCGCTGGAAGATGGAGCCATCACGGATGACACCCGCATCCAAGGTGCTGTCCCTTCCATCAAGCACCTCCTTTCCGGCGGCGCGAAGCTCGTCCTCGCCTCCCACCTCGGCCGTCCGAAGGGTGGTCCGGAGCCGAAGTATTCTCTCGCTCCCGCCGCCAAGCGCCTCGCTGAAATCCTCGGTCAGGATGTGAAGCTTGCCCCGGACAGCATCGGCGAGGAAACCGCCGCCCTGCGCGCCGCCCTCCAGCCCGGTCAGGTCCTGATCCTCGAGAACACCCGCTTCTACCCGCAGGAGGAGAAGAACGATCCGGAATACGCGAAGGCCCTCGCCGGCAGCGCCGAGATTTACGTGAACGATGCCTTCGGCACCGCGCACCGTGCCCACGCTTCCACGGAAGGTGTGACCCATTTCATCCCGAAGAGCGCCATGGGCTTCCTCATGGAGCGCGAGCTCGAATACCTCGACGGCAAGCTGCAGGATCCGGAGCGCCCCTTCCTTGTCATCATGGGCGGCGCGAAGGTCTCCGATAAGATCCAGGTGATTTCGAAGCTGATGGAAAAGGCAGATGCCTTCCTCATCGGCGGCGCCATGGCGAATACCTTCCGCAAGGCGCAGGGCTACAAGACCGGCAACAGCCGCGTCGAGGCCGACAAGCTTGAACTTGCCCTTGAGATCCTCGCCTCCGCGAAGGCGAAGGGCGTGGAGTTCTATCTCCCCGCCGACACCCGCGTGACCCAGGAATTCAAGGAAGGTGCCGAAACCAAGTGCACCGAACCCTATGAAAAGGGTGGCGAAACCTGGGACGGCTGGGAAGGCATCGACATCGGTGATGTCGCCATCGAGGAATTCACCAAGGAGGTGGCGAAGGCCAAGACGATTATCTGGAACGGCCCGATGGGCGTTTTCGAGATCGATAGCTTCGGCAAGGGCACCAAGGCCGTCGCCGAGGCCATGGCCGCCAGCACTGCCGTGACCATCGTCGGGGGCGGGGATTCCGTGACCGCCGTGAACAAGTACGGCCTTGATGATAAGATGACCTTTATCTCCACGGGCGGTGGAGCATCGCTGGAATTGCTTGAAGGAAAGGTGCTTCCCGGTGTGGCAGCGCTCTCCGAGGCTTGACTTGGCCCGATTCCCGCTGTTCATCCCGCACCCATCCGACATTACATGATTCGCAAGCCCATCTTTGCCGCCAACTGGAAGATGAACAAGGGCCCCTCGGAAACCGAGGATTTCGCCCGCAGCTTCCTTTCCAAGGTCCAGAACCGGACCTTCCCCTGTGACATCGTCATTGCCCCGCCCTTCGTCTCGCTTTCCAAGGCAGCCGAAATTCTGGGTAATGTCTCCAGCATCGCTCTCGCCGCGCAGAATTGCTCGCAGTTCGATTCCGGAGCCTACACCGGGGAAATCAGCGCGATGATGCTGAAGGAATTCTTCGTCCACTATGTGATCCTCGGCCATAGCGAACGCCGTGCGATCTACGGGGAGACGGATGAGGTCATCAATGCCAAGGTCCGCAAGGCCCGCGAGCTGAACCTCCGCCCGATCTTCTGCATCGGTGAGACGCTGGAAGAGCGGAACGAAGGCAAGCTGGAAAAGGTGCTCCGCACCCAAGTCAGCGAAGGTCTGAAGGGCCTGAGCGAGCGCGACCTGCTCGACACCGTCATCGCCTATGAGCCCGTTTGGGCCATCGGCACCGGCGTCACCGCTACCGCCGATCAGGCACAGGAAGCCCACGCTTTCGTCCGTTCGCTCGTTGCCGAACAATTCGGTGCCGACCCCGCAGCGAAGATCCGCATTCAGTACGGTGGCTCGGTGAAGCCGAACAACGCCGCCGAACTCATGGCCTGCCCGGACATCGACGGCGCGCTCATCGGTGGTGCCTCCTTGGAGCCGCAGAGCTTCCTGGACATCATCCAGAACGGCGCCCCGGGCTGATCTGGTTTGAGATTGCCATAGCCTCTTGAAGACCCCGCCTCGGCGGGGTCTTTTTTTTGGGGGGGGCGAGTGGTGCACCGCATCGGTCAGTGGATTGGCTGTCGCCCCTAGGCCCGCCTTAGGCGGCGGGAGCGGCTGGAATGGGATAGGTGATTCCGGTTTCTCCTGGCGGCAGCCCCGGAACTGCCATCCAGCCGCCCGAACTTTCCCCGCGACAGCGCCCCTGAAGCAGTGTTTCCTCCCGCTCATGCGCTGGCTTCTATTCGCCGTCCTCACCCCCGCCGCTTTCGCTCAGGCCGATCCCTTCGCGGCGCTCGACAAGAACAAGGACGGCAAGCTCTCCCTCACGGAAGTGCCTAAGGCCGCGCAGGCCCACTTCAAGCGCGTGGATGCCAACAACGATGGCATTGTCACACAGGAGGAATTCGCCAAGTCCAATGGTGGCGGAAGCCCGGCACCGGCCAAGGGACCGGACCTCGATTTGCTAAAGGACATCGACTATGTCGGGAAAGGCAACCCGCGCCAGAAGCTCGATCTTCTCGTGGCGAAAGATCGCGCCACCAAGCTTCGTCCGCTCGTCGTTTTCATCCATGGAGGTGGTTGGCTTGCGGGTAGCAAGTCGGATGGCTTGGGCGTGATGCAGGCAATCACAGCCAACGGTGACTACGTTGCAGCGAGCATCAACTACCGCCTCACCCAGGAAGCGGCATGGCCAGCTCAGATCTTCGATTGCAAGGCTGCGATTCGTTACCTGCGTGGCAATGCTTCCAAGTATGGCATCGATCCCGAGCGCATCGGCGTCATGGGGATGTCTGCCGGAGGGCAGCTTGTCTCGGTGCTGGGCACGAGTGGTGATGTCTCATCCCTCGAAGGGGATCTGGGCAGTTTCACCAAGCAGAGCAGCCGCGTGCAATGCGTGGTGAATTTCTTCGGTCCCGCAAATTTCCTCACCTTCTACGGTCCGGATACCACGACCGCGACGCTCCGCGATGCCAAGATGATAGGGCCGCTTCTCGGCAAGGATGAGGAGGAGGTGCTGGTGAATGCCAAGTCCGCTTCCGCCGTGACTTGGATCACCAAGGACGATGCGCCCTTCTTTACGGCCCATGGAACCAAGGATGATCTCGTCCCCTACGCCCAGGCGAAGGAGATCGATGCCAGCCTCGCCAAAGCCGGCGTGGAAACCCATCTCATCGAGATGACCGGAGCCGGGCACGGCTTTGACAGCCCGGATCTGAATGATCGCATCAAGCTCTTCCTCGACAAACACCTCCGCGGCCGGGAAGCCAAGATCCCCGAAACGCCGATCCGGGTGCAGTGAAGGAGCGCTATTCCTCGTAGGGTAAGTCCTCGGCCGCCGTGCCGATGAAATCCGGTTCCGGCAGTTCTTGTAGCTGCACGGCCCTGACGCTGGATCTTCCTTCCATCAGTGCCTTGCACACGCGGTGCATGCCGTCCATCACGCGCCCTTCCGGATCGAGGATGATCGGGTTGCCAAGATCAGTTTCCGCGATCAGCCTCGCATGCTCCGCGATCTTCCGGCAGGTCGGCAGGTCTCCTTCATTCTCGAACCAGAAGCTTTCATCCAGCTCGCGGACCTCATCCAAGGACAGGTCAAAGGGCACAAGCCTGCTTGTCCTTTCAATCAGGCGGCGGACATCCCACGCGAGCAATCCCTGTTCCGAGCTTCTGAGGTGATATTGCGCGCGCACCGGCTACTGGAAATTGTCGTCCTCGGGTGAAGGGAGATCCTTGGGGAATCCTACGACCTCGATCTCAGGGTCCTTCGTGAAGATCTCACGGAGATCCGCATCCAGCTTCGTCACGTCCTCCGTGAAATCGATCCTGCGGAACTTCGTCCAACTCCAGCGGCGGCCGGGCGCGTCTTGAAGGCAGGCGCAGTATTCCTGCACATCCTTGTCTTGGCGAATGCTGTAAACGCAGACCCCGCTGGAAAAGTCCCCCTGTTTGACGCCGACCCACCATCCCCAGTCTTCGCAGACATAGCCCGGCATTTGATAGCCTTTTGCAGCCAAGCCTTCATTCAGGTAGATCGAGATGGCCTTGCCATACAGTCCTTCGTTCACCAGTTCCTCCTCCTCCCCGGGCATCGCCGGAAACTTTGAGCTGCGGATGTGAATGAAGGGAAGCCGGGCCATGATCGATGACGACAGACTGTGAGCCTGAAGATCGGGAGTCAACGTACCGTCGCGATTCGTCTCCGGGTTTCCAGCGGGGACCACAGGAGGGTGTTCCTTGCTGCCCTCTGGCTTGGTAGTCTTTCGCTATGTCAGCTTTTTCGGCTCTCCCATCATCTTCCTCTCTTTGCCCGGGCCCCCCCGGCTCCTGTTAATTTCCCTGATATAACAGGCGGAACAGGCGCTTCCTGACGGCTCGCTCTTTCCCCATGTCGCCTCAAGAAAGGCCTGTGTCCTTTCACATTCCACATTCCAATTGCGCTGCATTTCTCCACTTGTTGAAGCCCCCAAAATTCATTCATCCTGCAAGGGTGAGCGAAGAACTCCTCTGGAAAGGCAGTCCGTCCCAAGTCCTCAACCTTGGCAAATACCTCATAGCCCTTCTGTTGGCCGTGGGAATCGCGGTGGGGGGCATCTTTTTCCCGCCGGCATGGGCCGCGCTGATCCTGCCCTTGGGCTGGGCTCTTTGGATCTTCATTGAAACCCGCAGCGTCCGCCATGAGCTCACCACCGAGCGCATCCGCCTCTATCGAGGTGTCTTCAACCAGAAGATGGATGATGTGGAGCTTTACCGGGTGAAGGATACCTCGATGGAGCGTCCGTTCTGGTACCGGATGTTCGGCCTCTCCACGTTGATCATCGAGACCTCCGATCGCTCCCAGCCGCGCATCGAGATCAAGGCGGTAAGTGATGGCGACAATCTCCGGGAAACCCTGCGCAAGCAGGTCGAGTTCTGGCGCGATCGCAAGCGGGTCCGCGAGGTGGATTTCGACGAGAACGGTGCCTTGGCGGATGGCAGCACGGATGATGGTGGTGCTCCACTCGCCTGAGCGGATTTGGTGCTGCCGCCTTGTGGATTCGTCTGGGAACTACAGAAACCTTCGCCGTTCAATGTTGGACCTTGGCGGTCCGATGTTCTCTACTTCGCCCCGATGACCACCCAGCCCGGACGCACGCCGCACACGCCCATCGCCGTCAACATCGAGATGTGGTTCGAGGGCTCCTTCGTCGAGCGCATCGAGCAAGCAGCGGCGCTCGGCTTTCCCGCCATCGAGCTATGGACTTGGCGGGACAAGGATCTGATCGCGGGGGCAGAGGCGCTGCGGAAGCACGGGATGACGGCCACGCAGTTCACCGCTTGGGGCTTCGGGCAGCAGGTCAATCATCCGGATTTTCCCGTGGCCGACTTTGTGGCGGAGATCCAGGCCGCCTGCGAGGCCGCCGATTTGCTGCCCGGCTGCGAACTCATGACCGTCGTGGGTGGCGATGATATCCCCGGCTTCACGAAAGAGCAGATGCACGCAGCGCTGGTGGAAAAGCTCCGCGCCGCCGTACCCGTGCTCGAAGAGAAGGGGAAGACCATCATCCTCGAGCCGATGAATCCCTACAACCACCCCGACCACTGCCTCTATGGCAGCGCGGACGGCGTGGCCATATGCAAGGCCGTCGGCTCCCGCCGCGTCCTGTTGAACTGGGACATTTTCCACATGCAGCGCTACGAGGGAAACCTCATCGACAATCTCACCAAGCACCGCGAGTGGATCGGCTACGTCCAGTTCGCCGACTCGCCGGACCGGAATGAGCCTGGCACGGGAGAAGTCCGCTACAGCGAGGTCTTTCGCAAGGTCCGTGAGCTTGGCCTCCCATTGCCGCTTGGTGCCGAATGTATTCCCCAAGGAATGGATGCACGCCGTGCGGCGGACCGTCTCTATCAGACCGACTTGAAATCCGGGCCAGCCGCCTGATTGCAGTCGGTCAGGACAGGTGCTTCTCGAAGGGCGTGGAGTACATCAGCCAGTGGAGGATTCCGAGGACTGAAATCACGATCACGACGCCGACCAGAAGCACGGGATAACCTGACATCCACGCGGCCTCACGCGTATCCGTGGCGATCGCTGCGCTGGCCGTCACGAAAAGCGGCGCCAGCAGCATCCAGGCTCCAATAAGATAGCTGAGGATGAAAACACCCGTCGCCGCCGTGCGGGCGAAAGTGGAGCCGAACAAGAGGCCACAACCGATCGGGAGGAAAAGGATCGCCACGTAAGGGGCCGAAACCCTGCCCTGAGAATCGATGCCGGTAAGAATCTGAACGCTCTCCCAAAGCGCGAGCAATCCGATCACGCAAAGGGACAGGCACACAAAGAGGACTCGCTTTGACATGCGAAGATGGGGGAACGGGCTGGAAGCGTTTGGGGAACGCTCCCGTGTTAGCATATCCTTACGATCGGGGGGAGTGTAATTTCCAAAAAAATGCGCACTAGTGCGCCGTGGTTTTTGAAATGCCGAAGGGGCGGCCGACCACCCCGAGCGGGCTCGGGGCGGACGGACACGTACCTGGCCGGAAGCTGGGTTTGAGGACATCCGGCATCCTCCCTGATATCCGGAAAAGTCCGCGGTGAAAGTCCCAAAGTTACGCAGTTTCAAAGGTTTGGGTCGAAGCGGCAGTCGCCGATTGCTCGCCCGACAATTCAAACCGAGCCCGTGAGGGACTGCCGGAAGGTCTCTAAAATATTCCCGGACGGATCTAACACGGAGAACCGAATCGCTTTGAATTTTCGGGAGAAGACCTCCCCCTGCAACAAGTCCCTGAAAGCCTCCGCGACCAGGGCGGGATCGTTCTTGAAAACGCCACATCCCCAGGCACCCAGCACCAAGGCGTCGCAGCGTTTGTGGAGTGCCAGTGCGAGTACATAGGCGGCACGGCGCCGGAAAATTTCCGGGATCAGATCGATGGCTTCCGGCCTATTCTGCCTCACTGCTCCCGCATTCGGAGCGGGGCAGGTGATGAAGTCCACCAATTGCAGGGGATCCCGCAGTGGAGTTCCCTCATCATCGCGGAAAACAGGGCAGCCGGGAGAGAAGATTGCGCGGTGAGAGTAAAGCGGGTCATTGTTCGATCTATGATATTCATAGTAGTCGGGCTGGGTGCGCAGGGAGGCATATAGCGCTGAAGCCCGCGCCAAGCTTTCCTCTTGCGCCTGGCTGCCATTCAGGAAGCCACCACCGGGATTTTTAGCGGAGGCGAAATTCAGCACCGCGATCTTCCCATGACCCTCCTCCGCCAGGGCGCGGGCTCCTTGCAGCGTCGTCTCATTGTGGAGCGTGACTGCCGTTTCATCCGTTCCTCTTCCGAGTGATTCAGCCTCTTGCAAGAGGCCTTCCAAAGCTTCCGGCTCATACAGCACCGTCTCGAACACGCATTCGCGGATACGCCCCGCGAGATCGACCAAGGTCCCGTCGTCGAACTGGTATCCGCCAGCTTCCAGAATGGCTACCGTCTCTCGCGCCAGCTCGGCTCTTGATTCACGACTCATAAAAACTTCAGCGTGCCCTGCCGCTACTTTCCGATCTCCCTCAGCGCGGCTTCACGTGCTGCCGTGTCGGAGATCTTCTCTGCCCAAGCCCGGGCCGATTCCTCGGCACCGGCACCTTTCATGGTCTTCGCCATTTGGAGCTTCAGGTCATCCGCCCGTCGAGGATCGCCCAGCTTCGCCTCGTTCTGGCGTAGCCAGTCGCCGGATTCCTTCAGATCGCGGCGCATCCAGCCATGGAAGATGGCGCTTACCAGTTTGGTGCGTTCCAAGAAATCCGGGCCCTCCAGCACCGTCTCAAGAGCTCCGTGGGCATCGTCGCCAGCCAGCCGGTCCCCGATGCGCTGGATCGCGATCTCCCCGATTTCCTGCTGTGGGTTCGCTTGCAGATAGGGCAAGGCTTCACGAGGATGGTTCGCCCCATAGCCTGCCATCAAGGCGCTCATGACATCCGCCTTGCTATGGCTAGCCACCGCATTCTTCAGATCTTCCAGACTGCCTGCCCATGCCCGGGCATATGCGTTGGCCAAGGGAGCAGCTACGTCCGAACTCAAATCCTTCCGTGAGAGAACCCGTTCGAAATCCTTCATCCGGGATCCTGCAGCCTCGATCAGGCCGCTCGTTGCCAAGAGCCGCTCTTCCGGCAGGGCGAGCTTCTCGATGGCACGGGTTGCCGCATCGAAGTCCTTCATCGCCCAATGCCGCACCACGAAGGCTCGTGCAATGACCTGCTCTTTCGTTTCCCGCAACACGCCACAGAGTTTCAGGGATTCCTCGGGATTGATCTCCACGCGAGCCCCTAGAACCCCATTGATCAGCGAATTCCTGAGGCGTCCCTCCGGCATGGCATAGACGGCATCCAACATCTCCCGGGACTCGTTCAAGCCCGCATTGCCCGCCCGAACAGCCAGTTCTCCCAGCAATTGAAGCTTGGTTTCCTCGCCGGTGGAGGTGTCATCCCTTACCCGCCGGATGCGATCTTCCATCCGGCTCTCGCCATCCCAAATGTCCGCGACGATCCGTCGCTTTCTATCAAAAGGATTTTCCTCCTGGCCGGTGGTCCGTTCCTTGTTGAAGAGAGCCGGGGTGTCCGGCTCCTTTCCGGGAGCTCCCGGCTTTTTCTCGCGGGGTAGCTCACGCTTGGTGTCTGGCGAGGCTTGTTGCCCGCTTTTGCTTTCCGGCGTGAAAATCAGGATAGCGCCGAGAGCCACCAAGGGGATGGCGGCCGCCACGAGCGAGACAAGAAGGTAGCGGTTTTTCGGAGGCGTTTTCGCCGGAGGAGGGGAAGAGGCCGGATCCATGGCTACGGGAAGACCTTGCCCGCTTCATCTTGCGGGGACAAGCCCGGGTCCGAGTCAAAATCGAGCCTTTTTTACTCCAGTTCCGCGTCCTGATGCTCCTCTTCCTCATGGGAGCATGTCGATGATGCAGCACCCTGTGCGGCGTCCCGGCCGTGGCATTCGACCTGTGCCTGTTTCCACAGCACCAGCAGCACGAGGCAAAGCATGCCTGCTACCAACCTGCGTCTTTCTCTCCGGATTGAGTGCATCTTCTTCCTCCAATCCATAGCGATGCCGGATGAAGGAATTGTGAAGCAATTGGAAATAAATGTGGCGTGATTCGCCCAATTCACCGTCCGGAGAAGGAACGCACCTGCCAGCGAGGAACTCAGACCCCGACGGCTTCGCCGGTCATGATCGTCTCGGCGAGCCGGATGTGCTCAGGCAGATCAGCGAAGACCTTTGAGGCAAAACCCACGCGAAACCTCTCTCCGGAGCGCGAATGCAGGAAGCCGATGCTGCGATCATTCCCGCCAACATCAGGACGCTTCATATTGAAGCGGAGGCCGGCCAAGACCTCGATCTTTTCGGTGCCGCCGGTCACCTTTACCTCGTGTTCAGCGACGAAGACATCGATCGACTCGAAAGCACCAAAAGATACCTCGTGAACCGCGGCTTCATCCATCGCCCTGGAGTCCGGATTTTCCGGGCGTAAAAATTGATATTCGAAGCTTTCCACGAAGGCCGGCTCTTCCATGACCTCGCCGTCCTGCTCGTATGCCCAGGCGGCATGGCGAACGGTCGTCGTGCGGCGGTCGGAAGTTCCAAATTGCACCGTGCCCCCGCCCACGCTCGCGAACTGGATCGCGTGACATTGGGTCACGCCGCTCAGCGGATTAAACGAGGCATTCCAAACCCACATGCCGGGGAGAAGCCAGCCTTGGGAAAGGGGGGAGAGGTAACGCTGGAGGGGGTCCATTGTGGAAAATCATAATATCATGAGATCTGAAAGAACGGAAGCAGACATTTTGGCATACCCTCCCGATCGCCCGTTATTGTTGAAGGGGCGATCATCATATCCGACGAGCTATCAAGGAAACCGGGATATTATATTCGTGATTGACGAAGGCTAATAAATGGAGACAGCTTCCCGTTGATGCATCCCCCCGCATTGCTGTTCGCGGGCACCCTCGTTTGCCTGCCTGTCGTCACCCAAGCCAGTGTATTGATCGGTTCGCCCGCTCAATATACCAGCGTGTCCCCGGAACGCCTTCCTTTGGCTTTTCCGGGTATCAGCTCGCAAGGTTTCAAAGCCTTCGAGTCAACCCTTCAGGGAGAAATCGTGACCTGTCGGTCCGATGGTAATTTCCCCCTGTCCATTCCATCGCAGTTGTCTGCGATTCCTGAACCATCCAGCAGTTTCGCCGTGGGTGCCTTGATGGCCTCCGGCATGCTGATCCGGCAACGGCGGCGAAAGTAATCCTGACGCCCGCCACCCTCCGGTCAGAAGGATGAAGAGGAAGTCGGGACGCATGTCCTGACGGTTCTCTAGGAATCGTACTTCTGGCCGGAGGCATGCTGTTTCCGAACGGTGGATTCAGCGGAAGAGGGGACGTGCAAATTACACGGGGCAAAATGCAAAATGGCAAAGCGCGCCGATAGGAGAGGCGTGCGATTGGGTTTGGTCGGTGTTGGTAATCAGTGGATTGGGATGGTGTATCGTAGGTGGCACCGCGACTGCGATCTGAGTCGCTGAACCAAACTACTACGACCATGCTACATTGGACCCTTGTTTTCCTGGTGATCGCTTTGATCGCTGCTGTTCTTGGATTCGGAACCTTGGCGGGAATGGCCGCAACGATCGCGAAGATCGCGTTCGTTCTGTTCCTTGTTCTTTGGGTGGTGGGCCTTCTGTCCCGCCGCAGCAGCGTCTGAAGCCTCTTACCAGCTGTCACGATGACTTCGTCCCGCCACCGCCAAGCTCTTGCCCAGTATGAGGATCGTTTCGGAAGTTACTCTGGAGAGAAATATATCTCTCCGTCCGAATGTCCCGAAGACCGGCGAGCGCTGGTGGCGGAGATCGAGGTCAGTGCGGCAGCCGTCTTGATCGCTGATCATCTGGCTCCGTATGCGGAAGGTATCTACCCGGAGCGGAGTGCCGAGAAATTGGAGCACCTCTACAGTCGGGTGCGAAATTGGGATCCGCACCTTCCCCGGAAGTAACGGAAGGGATTTATTTTGCCTCCAGCTGGCGGGCCTCGCGCTCCAAGTCTTCGACCTGTTTTTCAAGATCGGAGTCGGATGATTCCGCTCGGGTTGGTACGGCCAAGATTTCGCGCTTGGCTTCCTCCAGTTTTTCCGCGGCTTGGCGCTGGGCGTCTTCAAGCAAGACAGGATCCACCGCGTCGCGACGGGCCTCGGTGGCCTGCTGGAGGTTTTCACGGAGGCGGGCGGCCTCGACCGCTGCGTCGGCGGCGCGCATGGCGCGAATCTCGGCGCGCTCCCGCTCAATTTCTTTGGCGAGAGCCGCTTTTTCAGCCTCGTAGGCCTCGCGATCCCTCACGGTACGACCCATTGCACGGTCGATGGTTGCTTGGCCTTTGCGGAGTGCAGCGCCCACGGAGAGGGTTTGGTCCGTATCCATTAGGAAAGAACCACGGAAGGTTTCTATCTTTCGATTCAGGGAAGCTTTGACGTGTTCCGCCTTTGCCTCCACGCCGGCGGATTCCGCGCGTGCGTCTCTCACGGCTTCCTGAACAAACCGGGTGGCCCAGGTTGCAAACAGCGCCGCCGGGATCATCAAGACCGCAAGAATCGTCTTCATAAGGCACCCTGTAGCATCGGAGCGGGAGGCGTCAAACCCCGGAGTATCAGCGGGCCGCTGGCGGTGACTTCGGGCTTTCCATCCACGTGTTCCTTCAAGGATAAGTGCAGGGCTGTCGACGAACGCTGCGGACATGACTTTCAGGCTTCATCGCTCGCGCACCTTTTGGCTGGGACTCCCGGTCTTTCTCTTCATTTCCTGGGCGTGGCTGGATTCCCTGAAGTATCAGAGCCGAATCACGCTACACCGGGGAGCGCGTGGGGATTCCGATACCTTCCGGCAATTCCTGGGCACGGTGGACCTTCGCTGGTGGCTCCAATCCCCGGAGCCGAATTTGCCCTTCCAATACTGGCGGTGGACCCGCAAGCGGCAGCCGCATGAGCATCGCGGGGTGGACCCGCAGCCGATCACGTTCAAGAAGGAGCGTTTTGCCTATGGATCGGTGGTAAAGACGCGCGCAATCGTCATTTTGCCGCATTGGTTTCTGCTTGGCCTGTACACTTTGCCATGGGCGGCCTTCCTCGTCTGGCGGTGGAGGGTGTACAGCTCCCACCGGAAATTAATGCGTGAACTCGGCGGGGGCGACGTCTCCGGATCTTCCATCAGATGAAGTGTGGGACCCGTATGAACACACCTTGGCATTTGTCGTTTGGATATGGAGCGATAGCCGTTTCTAACTTGGCTGCTTGGAGTAGCCCGAGCTGACGAGGACAGATGGGTGAGAGCGCGGCTGCAGAAAAGCTTCACGTATTCTTCATCACGGCTGGTTTGACCCTATTCCATCATTGGGCGATGTTAGGTTAGATCGTCCGATGAGCAATCGTTCCGCGCCATGGTTCACAGCAGCCGCGATCGTTAGCCTGGGGCTGGCGGCACTGGTGACGGGGCCAATGCGTCTTAGCGGCCAGCGGAAGGTAGTGCGCTCGGTGGCGAAGCAGGCGGAGACCGCGATTGGGCCGCTCAACAATGGTCAACTTACCGGCGACGTGCGGCAACTGAACTACTGGATCCATCGTGAGATCACGGAGGCGGAATCGCCGGATTGGGCTCATCCCTCGCCGCAGCGGCTTGAAGTGATCGCAGGTTGGGCGGACTTCTTACGGCCCTACAATGCGGGTCTTTTGGAGGTGGCGTTGCGGGATCCCGGTGATCTTTCCGAGCCGGTGCGCCGCTTGCTCTGCTACACTCGGCCGGATGAAGTGCTGGTGACGGGTCTACGGCGACAACTTCATTCGATGCCGCAGCGCGCCGTCGCGGCAGCACGCCTGCTGCACGAGCACCGGATGCTTTCTGACGATGATCGCCGTGCGCTGGCCGTGATGCTCAGAATGATCGAAGACAAGGCGCTGCGCGAGGGTATCGCGATTTCCCTTACGGAGTTCGGCATGTTCCAAGGTATCGACGCGGCACGCGAAAAGTTGATGCGTCCCTTGGATCCTCTGGACCCGGAAACTTCGCTCGGGCAAGCTCTCCGAGCCGTCGAGGTTGCTGAGAATCTTGGATTCCGAGCTGTCGCTCTTGCCCCCGCGCTGGAGAGGAAGCTGGCCGAAGTGAGGATCCACAAGCCTGAGGTAGCGGGTCAGTTCGAATACGCCTTGAGTTTGGTGAGGGGTGAGGTCGCGGTGCCGGAAAGGATCGCGGTGAATGGCTCGGGATATTTGGACCCGTTGGTGGACCCCGCGCCTTGAAGAGGCGTGATGTGTCGGCCTGGTGATCGGCCCTGCATGGTTTCCTGCAGACAAATCCATGGTCGCGCGGAGTTAGGGGGAGAGACCCGTTGCCGCGATGATCCGCTTTCTCCCGCGCCTGCCCTTGTTGTGGATTTCGCAGAGAGCGCATGATTGCAGTGGAATTGTGGGTCGGACCTACGATGCAGCTTCAAGGAGGACTGGATCATGAGTGCACGGCGTCCGCTGCATCGTTCACCGTCTTGCTGGATGGGGGGCTTCATCCTTGCATCGGTGCTATGGGCGTGGGCGAGCTCTATGAAGGTCCAGGAGAATCTGAATGCGGGAATCAGGCCGCTGGGGATAGTCGCGCGTTCGGGGTCCGGGCAGTTGACGGTAATGTGGCACGAGATGCCGAAATCCGTGCGTTACTTCGATCTTTATCGGGTGCCGCTGAAACCGGAGCCCTCGGCCGAGGGCTGGGCTGCTTGGTTCCGGAGGCCGGGGTATGAAAAGGCGCGATATTTTCCGTATCCGGGCTCAGGCGCCGCGGTGCCGTTGCACGTATTTCACGTACCATACTGGTCGGTAACCGCCCTATGTCTGGCAGCAGGTGCACTGCTTCTGGTATGGCGACAGCGGCGTTGGGAAGCCAGACGACGGGAGATTCTCCGGCGTGCCCTTTTGCCTATCGCATGATGCGAGCGATGTGTTTTTGGAAGATATCGTGGAGATTCGTGGAGATGATGCGTATAGGAGCCCTGTCATGAGCAGCTCCTCCGGGATGTGGTGACACGCCCTGAGGCGAACGCCACGGTGTCCTCCGGCTCGTCCCTTGCACGGGCCGCCGGGGGACGCCGAAGGCGGATGACAAACGGCGCTGGCCGCTGAGGGGGAGAATCTATCCGTTGGCGGTGATCCGGAATCGCGGTATGTTAGGAAAAGCGGGGTTGCCGGCGCGCGTGCCGGACGGCTCTCCAGAAAAACAAGCCAAGCCAATCGTCATGAACGCTACATCAATCCCCCGGATATTGCTCGCCGGGAGCATGCTGATCTTCGGCATGACGGGCTGCAAACAGAAGGAGAAGGTGCTGGATGTGGATACGCCGGGAGGGGGCATCCAAGTGGAGCGGGACAAGAAAAGCGGCGAAGTGGATATCAAGATCGAGGACAAGAAGTAGTTCTTCCCGGGAGTGTGCGGTCGATGTGCCCGTGCCGGGTCGCCGACGCTGAAATGGGGTGTCGGCAGCCATGGATGTGGCACGGAGTGGTCCGCCGAGGCTGTCGGAGGAGCGGCACCCGATCGCCCTTGCGCGCGGGCGATTGCCCCGCCAGTGTCGGGGCGTGGCGGAAACGGCGACAACAGCACGGCGATGGAACAGCTTCGTGTGCCCGGGATGCAGGTTCATCTTCCGGGTGCCTCGGGATCATGATGGCAGGGGCGTCGTTTGTCCCGGCTGCAAAGTGATGCTTCGTCTCCCGGCAGCCGGAGAAGATCCGGGGCCGCTGATCGCCTATCCTTCGCCGCTGCAGTCAGATGAGCATGTGGAGGATCTTGAAGAGGAAGATCACGACCATGACGCGGAGCTTACCGAGGAAAAAGAGGGAAGCACCTTGGGCTTGATCTCGATGCTGGCGGTTCCGGGCGCGCTTTTGCTCGGGCTTTTCGCGTGGATGCTGATGCCGAAGGAGCAGAAGCCCCAAAGCATGGGATTGCCGGTCGCCGAAAGCGGGATGGGAAAGGAGATTCCCACCGCGGAGAAGAAGCCGGAAGCTCCCGCTGCACCTACCGCGACAGATGCGGTGCAAATGGAGGCGGCGGCCAAGGGGTTCATGAAGGCTGCGACGGTAGAGGAGGCTTTGAAGTGGGTTTACCGTGCTGAAGAGCTCCGGCCCAAGATTGAAGCTTGGTATGCTGCCCAGCCTTACGAAGCGCCAGGCTTCGAAGGCATCGCGGATAGGGACGGTGCCACCATTCTTGCCAGCGGTAAGTCCACCGTCATGGGATTGAACGTCCGCACGCACGATTTCGAGACGCGCCAGATCGCGATGGTGAAAACTCCCGCGGGTTACCGGGTGGACTGGGAGAGCTGGGTGGCTTGGTCGGAAATGAGCTGGAAGGACTTCAAGAAGGAGAAGCCTTCCGAGGCAAAGCTCTTCCGGGTGGTTTCCAACCCGGCAATTTACTATAATTTTGAATTCAAGGACGAGTCGAAATGGATCTCGTTCAACCTTCAATCGGTCAACGGCGACGATTCGCTCTATGGCTATGCCCCGGTCGGAAGCGACCTTACGGCCCGGCTACGCGCTCTCGACGGTGTGGTGCGC
Organism: Luteolibacter luteus; assembly: GCF_012913485.1. Taxonomy (GTDB): domain Bacteria; phylum Verrucomicrobiota; class Verrucomicrobiia; order Verrucomicrobiales; family Akkermansiaceae; genus Haloferula; species Haloferula lutea. Next base: position 4,421,761 of record NZ_CP051774.1, read on the forward strand.
CGCAAGGTGATGTTGAAGCTGAGATTTCCGGAGAATCCGTCGTCCGATAACCAGGTGTTGATCGAGGAAATTGTCGGCGAAGGTTGGTTCGATCTGCAGCCGGAGAAGCGCTGAACCGAAACGAGCCACGAACGATGCCCACCACCCTTGAGAAGGCACAGGAGCTGAATCTGGATCCTGGGATTTATGGCACCTTCGCGGAGATCGGTGCAGGCCAGGATACGGCGAATTGGTTTTTCCGGGCGAGCGGTTCCGCTGGCATGGTGGCAAAATCGATCTCTGCCTACGACATGACGATGAGCGATGCCATTTATGGCAAGAGCGATCGCTATGTTTCCCGCCAGCGGCTGCGGCAGATGCTTGATCATGAGTACAGCATTCTGATCGAGCGGCTGGGTCCGGTACGTGGGGAGAGCACGACTTTCTTTTCCTTCTGCAATACGGTGCGAGCCCGCGGCTATCTGGACACGGGTGAGTGTCACGGATGGTTGGGCATGAGGTTCCAACTCCGGCCGGGTGAGCCGCCGTCCGATATCTACGTGCACGTGCGTCTGCTGGACGCGACAAATGCGGAGCAGGCGGAAGCCTTGGGAATCGTGGGGGTAAACATGATCCATGCGACCTTCCGGCATCGCGGGCATTTGGGACGTTTCGTTACCTCGTTGGTGGAGGGGCTCAAGCCGTACCGCGTCGAGATCGACATGCTGAAATTCCATGGCCACGGTTATGGCTTCTTCGACAACCGCCTGTGCTCGTTGGCACTGGTGGAAGCTGGCCTCACCGAAGCGGTGATGTTCAGGCCGGATGGCGAGGTGGTGCAAGCCGCGGAGGTGCTCTACAAGCGACCGATCCTGCTCCTGCGCGGGAGCTTTGATCCCGTGACCCGCCTGCACATGCAGATGATGGAACAGGCCCACGGGGTGTTTTGCTCCGGCCAACCGGAGAACGAAGCCGCACGGACGATCGAGCTGTGCGAAATGACCATGGCGAATCTGCTCCGTGGGAAAACGGTGGATCATGTGGATTTCATCGACCGCTGCGATGCCTTGCAGGCATTGGGGAAGACGGTTTTGGTATCGCGCTATGCAGAGTTCCACCGGCTTTCAGCCTATCTCAGCCGCGCCACGCAGCAGCCGATCGGAATCGTGCTGAGTATCGGGCTGCTGAATGAACTCTTCAAAGCCAAGTGGTCGGAGAATCTTGCGGGTGGCCTGCTGGAGTCCTTCGGACGCCTCTTCAAGAATCAGGTGACGCTCTACGTTTACCCGTGGAAAAACCGCAAAACGGGGGAGTTGGTGGATGCGAACAGCTTCATTCCGCCGGAAGATTCGCGGAGCCTCTACAAATACTTCCTCGAAACGGGCCGTGTCCGACCGGTGCCGGTAGGAGATGAGCATCTGATGCAATTCACCGGCCGTGACATCCAGGAAATGATCACGGAGGGGGATGAGTCATGGAAAGCCTACGTCCCGTCAGAGGCCCATCGCTCAGCCATGCACCTGCACGGTTGAGGCGGAACTGCGTTTGTTTTTCGTGCGAACTTTCCACGGCTTCGATGGTTTCCATCCATTGAAGAACACGTGACGATTTCGCCGTATCCGGGTATAGAAGCCGCCCCTCCATGGATGTTTATTTCACGCCGCTGGAACCTCCGATCTACGAGCTTCTCTCGTGGGACATGGACTTGATCATGCGCTGCCTGGAGGTGATCCGCCTGGAGCTTCCGGCGCTTGCAGGCGATCTGCTGCCGCAGGATCCCCAAGTGGCGATTTTTCCCTTCCAGCGGGCGAAATTTCCCGGCGGATCGTATCCGGTGCTCGGGGTGGTGCAGTTCACGGAGGACGCAACCGCACCCTATCTGGCCATCGAAGGCAGGATCCGGACCTGGTGCACGGAGTTGGGGAAAGATGGCCTGAAGACCCGGGCTGCAGAAGTGAGTCCTCCGCCCACTTGGCAAGAGTTGAAGGATTGCGGCTGCTACCCGCAGCCGCGGGCTGCCTGTTGATGAGCTAACATTTCCGGCGATCGTTCCGTCCACCTGCAGCCGGCAAAGACGGTCAATAGTCCGGGGAAATCTCCAAGCGCTTGGGCCAAGGAAGTTTCATGGGCTCTTCCTTGTCTCCCAGATCGAAGCTATCCAGCACGTTTGTCCGCGTGCGCGGAACCGCACGGGTGGCTCCCTCCATCATGACTTGCTCGGTAAAATAGGGGTCCTCCCCTAGAAGGACGGGCGTCTTGGAGCGCACCGGCGTGGTATCGATCACGGCGAGGGCAGCGAGTCCGACGGCGGCGGATCCGCTGGCCACCGGTGAACCTCCCGAATGCTCTTGGCAGAAAGGAAGGTTGTCGGTGCCTTTGCGGAAAAGTTCGGTGACCTCGGAAGAACGGGTCCGGGGAGTCGATGTGGCCGTGTCATGCACCGTCACGTAGCAATAGGGTGTGGCCCGCTGGCCGGTGACGCTACAGATTTTCAGTTCCACCAGGTTTTCTGGCTGGGAGATGACCTTGCCTCCGAAGTTCTCGGAGGCCGCATTCATCGCTTCCGCCCAAACCGGCATCGCGAGATCACGGGAGAACGCTCCTTCGTAAATCGATTTGCCGGGTTGCAGGAAGCCGATCCAGATCCCGCAGGCGACCTTTCCATTGTAACCGAGGAACCAGTTGTCGGAGAAATCGCTGGTCGTGCCCGTTTTTCCAGCGCCGCTGAACGGACGCTCGATCAGCATGTCGGAAAGTCCGGCGGTATTCCCATGCTCCATGCTGCCGCGCATCATGTCGTGCACGATGTAAGCGGTATCCTCACCCATCGGACGCAGGCGAGTGGGCATCTCGATCTTCCGCTGGTAACGGGTCGTCCCCTTGATATCGACCACGCGATCCACGTAAGTCATCTTCAAAGGGGCGGTCTCGCCGCCCCGGGCAAAGGCTGAGATAGCCCGGGTAGCTTCCTTGAGTGACGCGGACTCGAAGCCCGTGGCCAGACGTGGCAGGATTTCGACATCCTTCATGGGGAGGCCGAACGCTTCCGCGGTCTTCACCACATTCTCCAAGCCTGCCATGCCGGCGAAACGAACCGACGCGGCGATCTTTGACGCCTCCAAGGCGCGGCGTGCGGTGATACGGCCTTCATTCTTCGGCATGGCCACTTCCATACCCCATTCGCCCAGCACGCCTTCGCGGCCGCCCACCATGACCGAGCGGTTGTCCATCCACTCGTCCTCCACCACGGTCGCCGCGGTGAGATTCCGTTCCAAGCCGGCGGCATAGACGAAGGGCAGGAAAGCAGTGCCTAGCGGACGGCGACCCAGCTCGATCACGTCGTAGGGCACATCCACGTAGTCGCGACCGCCGACGTGAGCCAACACTTCGCCGGTGGTATGATCGATCATCAGGCCTGCTCCTTGGAGGTATTCCGCCTTACCCGGGTTTTCCGGATTTGCGGCTTTTGCCTTCTTGAAATCGGCACGTTTTTGGTTCGCGTAACCGTTACGCGCTTCGGCGGTTACGAGGCGTTCGCTCAGCTTTGCCTCCATCGCGCTTTGGACCCCGGCATCGATTGAGGTGTAAATCTTGTAGCCGCCGGCCATCAGCGCGTCTTCACCCAACTCGCGCTCGATTTCGTCCATCACACGCTCGTAGAGATGCGTGGTATTGCGCGCCAAGGGCTTCGGGTTCAGCTTCAGCGTTTCGCCCTGCAGGCGTGCCGCTTCCCGGTTGGTGATTGTTCCTGCCTCCGCCATGCGCCCCAAAACGAGGTTCCGGGAGGCGCGATTTCGCTCAGGATGATTGATCGGCGAACACCAGGTGGGGCTCTTGATCGTGCCGACGATCGCCGCGCTTTCCAAGGCATTGAGATCCTTCGGCTCCTTGCCAAAATAGCCCAGCGACGCCGACCGGATCCCATAATAGCCGCTGCCGAATAGCACGCGGTTCACATAGAAATCCAGAATCTGCTGCTTGGTATAGCGTTTCTCGATCCGCATCGCCAGGAAGGCCTCGACGATCTTCCGTTTGAACTGGGGTTCATCCCGGCGCTTGCTCTCGTTTACGAGATCGTAGGCATTCTTCGCGAGCTGCTGGGTGATCGTACTGGCCCCTTGGGTTTCCTCGCCCGCCTTCCAGTTGAGGTAAACGGCACGACCGATGCCGAGGTAGTCGACACCCTTGTGGGTTTCAAATCTCTGGTCTTCACCCGCCTTCAGGGCTTCGATGAAGATTTTCGGCACGTCCTTGATTGGGATCGGGCTGCGGTTTTGCTCGAAATGGCGGCCGATTTCTTTCCCGTGGCGATCATAGATGATGCTGGGGATTTCCACCTCATTGATCCGCTCGAGATCGTAGGTGTAGGCCCGCTCGCGGTAGGGGCGGGTATACTGCTCCAAGAAAACGTAGCCCACGCCCGCAGAGACCAGCCCCAGCAGGATCAGCGTGAGCCAGAAACCTTTGCGCTTGTAGAAGCGGCGCTTCTTCAGCTTGTTCCGCGTGCTTTTATCGACGTTCGCCATGCCGGAATCCCATCGTGACAGTCCCCGGAGCCAGCCCGGTGCCCCGATGGCATACTCCCCGGAAGGCGGAAGTGCAACCCCGGGCTTGGCGGGGAAAATCCGCGAAAAGATACGGAGGGAGGGCCCCTTGGACTTTCCGCATTTCATGGCCGCCGCACTTTATGATCCGGAGGAGGGTTATTATGCCCGGCCGGCGGGGCAGGTGGGCCGTGCGGGAGACTTTTTCACGAGTGTCAGCGTGGGGCCGCTTTTCGGGCGTTTGCTGGCGGAATGCGTGATGGAATGGTATCGGGAGGCCGGAAAACCTCCGCGCTGGCGGCTGGTGGAGCTGGGTGCGAATGACGGCACGCTGGCCATGGACCTGCACGCCGCCCTAAAGGAGATGGTTGGGGGGGGCTCCGGACTCGAGCACGTAGTGATCGAGCCCCTTCCGCAGCTCGCCGCAGCGCTTCGGGAAAAGTGCGGGGGTTTTTTGAGAGTGGAGGATTCCTCCGGTCCGCTCGCGGAGGATCCTTTACCGTCGTTTGTCCTGGGAAACGAGGTTCTGGACGCCTTGCCGTTTCACGTCATCGAATCCAACGGGCAGGCTTGGGAGGAAATGGGCGTGAGTCTGGAGGGAGATGCGTTCGCGTGGGCCGGCATCGGGCCGGCCCCGACAGGACTGGTCGAGGGAATCCCGGTCTTTCCGGCAGGCTATCGCACGGAGGTGCGGGACAATTTCCCCGAGTTCCTCGCGCCGTTGGTGGGGGCAATGGCTAGCGGGCGCATGCTCTGGATCGACTACGGTTTTCCGCGGGACGATTACTACCATGAATCCCGTACCAAGGGCACGCTGCGTACCTTCTCGCAACATCGCGCCGCGGAAGATCCGCTGCAATCACCCGGCGAGATCGATATCACCGCTCACGTCGATTTCACGGCGGTGGAAGAGGCGATCGAAGCTTTGGGTGGAAAGGTAACGCTCTTCGAAAGGCAAGGGCGTTTCCTCACCCATTGTGCGCGGCCTTGGTTGATGTCCATGGACGGTCGCACCGATGCGGAAGCGATGAAGGCGGTGCGAGCTTTCCAGACGCTCACACATCCCGGACAACTCGGCGCGAGCTTCCACATGATGATCGCGGAGTGGGATCACTAGCCCGCCCCGCCGTCAGCGGATGTCGTTTCTCAATTTGAGGAATAAAATTCCTTGCGACGTTCCTCGATCACCACCAGCCAGTTCATCATGCTGATGGGGGGGAGTTCGCAAGGGTGCGTGATCGGCTTGAGATTCACATTGATGCGGTCCCTAGCGGTCTCCTCTTCGTTGCCATTTTTCAGATCGAGCAGGTGCACCTGAGCCCCGCCTTTGCCAGTGTCTCCGCCGAGGTGGCCAAGCTGGCCGGTGATCTTCACTTCGAAGGGATCCTGGTCCGTGCCATAGCGCTTCTCCGGCGCGAAGAGTGAACAGGGCGGGAAGAAGGGCGCGGGAAGATTCGAGCCGGTTGGTGCGGCCATCGAGACCTGATTGAAGTCGTCCCCGATGTAGAGGCGCATGTTCGTAACCAGGGAGAAGCCATTCTTGAAGGAGGTCAGGTCGTCGCACTCGTAGAGCAAGACACCGTAGTCGGTGGACTTGGCTGGGAAGGATGGCGCAACCAGATTGGCCTGCGTGTAGTCCACGTTGACGACCAGGGAAGGATTGTTTTCCGGGGTCGTCGTGGAGCCTCCGAGGTGGGCCAGCATGCGCTTGATCCGCTTCGGATACACCGCCACGCAGTAGCGCGTGCCGTGGAGCATCTTCACTTCCCACGGGGATTGCGGCCGGTAGTAGAGGAGATTGGCGCTGGTGGACTGGGGATTGGGATCCCCTCCGAAGTAGTCCTCGTTCAGCGTGGCGGTGCCGGTAACTCCGTATTTGACGGCCCATTTGCCACCGACGCCATAGATGAGGTCGACCGGCTCATTGAAGGTGTAGGTGCCGGTGGACATTGCGGCGAATCCAGCCTTCATTCCGGAAAGGTTCGAATACCCGGTGAACTCCAGCGGCCAGTCGATGGGCACCCGTGTGCCGGTGCTGTTGGTGTAGCTGAAGCTCATCCTGGTGGGCTGCGGATTTGTCGCGCTGACCACCCCATTGATGTCGAGGCGCATGGCGCACTGCATCGCGCCGGAAGAATAGGTGTTCCATGTGGTGGGAGACACGGTGTTGCTTTCCGTGGCGCGGTTATTCGGGGTGAAGCGGTCGAAGAACTCGCTGCCGCGGTTGATCGGAATGAAGGCGGCGCGACCTGCCTCCGAAGCCATGGTGACCGGTTGGAAGGTGCCGTTGTTCGCGAGTTCGAATTTCTCGCGCTCGCCGGGTTTGAACGGATTCTCGCCCACTTCCTTGCCATCCACCTTGACGCCACTGCCAAGAGTCATGCCGCGGCGGCTGGAGAGCCGGTCGAGCTTCATGCCGCTGACGACGTCGGCACGGGTTGAATAAATGGCTCCCTCGATGGTGGCGCGCTGCCAAGCGGTACCATCGGCATGAGCGCCCAGGCTGGTAAATGCTTCCGCCGAGATCGCGAGCTGGGAAGGGATCTCGTAGATGGAGAGGATGAAGTCACGCTCGCCCTCGCTACCGCCATTGCGAGCGAAGCTCTTCAGCAGGGCATCGTTTTCCCCGATCTGCATCGAGAAGGCCCACCAGTTCCGTTTCGCGACGAAAGGTTGGCCGGGAGCACAGTAGCCGAAACGGATATTGGGGTAGGGGATCTTATTGACCTTTTGGAAACGGACGTCGTCGGTGGGCAGCAGCACCTTGCCTTGGGCCAAAGTGCCGTAGGTCTTCTCGGTCGAGATGATTGGATAGACTGCGTCGTTCGAAGCGATCGTGGCGTTGGACTGCAACGGCACCGGGAAGCCCGTGCCCAGGGAGCGGTTCACGCCTGGAGACATGTAGCCAGGTTCGGGCTCGATCGCGTCAAAGATCGAATTGATATCGGTGAGCGTGGAGTCTCCCACATTGGCAGTAATGCCCTCACCGGCTCCCATGTTAGTCTTAAGGGTGGTCGAGATCGAGGTACGGGCGTTCGCCTGATCCAGTGCTTCGGAGAAAATGTTTTGCCAGCGGAGGGGATCACGGACCGAAGAATTGGCGTTGGAGCCGCTTTTCATCGCCCGGATCGCGCGGTTAGGCGCGATGTTGATGATCGCCCGTAGCACCGCGTCTTCCTTCTCCGCATAGTCCACGCGGATCTGGCTCTCCTTCTGGACCACCTGGGCTGAAGCAGCGCGCCTGTAGGCGCTCATCATCAGGATGGTGAGGATCACACCCGTGGTCAGCACGAGTACATAGGATATGAATCCGCGGCGGAGTTTCTTTGGCGGGGGTGCCGTTTTCATAGCTGCTGGGCTCCGGAGTAGGTGATGGTTTCTTCGTTCGGGCCGGTGAGAGTGGCCCGTAACACGCCTTGAATAACGGAGAAGCTCACGCCCCTCACTTCCTTGCTCAGCACCCATTCGGGGTCGCTGATAGTACCTGCTTGGGTGACGCGGCGATAGTAGAGGCCTTCCCCGGTACCGGGGTTTTCATAGGAAAGGATCGCGGCGCGCGAGCTGCCGTCGGGCTCCTTGAAAAGAAGAAGCAGCACCGACGCTTCCTCGAGCACGGGCGAACCGCCTGCCCTGAGGGTGGACATGTTCGTATAGAGCTGGAAACCCTCCGCGGAGCCGATCACGCGGCTCAGGTAATTGTTGATGATCGGTGCCTCCGTGGTGAGGAAAGTCTGCGCATTGAAGATCTTCAGGAAGGCAACCTGCTGGTTGAAGATCGCCAGAAGCATGGCCGCGATCATCATGCCGGTCATCATGGCCAGCGATAGCTCGATCAGCGTGTAGCCGCGCCGCAGGGCCCTGCGGAACAAGGGGAGAGGGGAGGCTTTCATTATTGGGCGCGCACGACGGTTCGGGATTTCAGATAGGTGCGCCCCCCGACGGAGTAGCGGACCACGCTTTGAAGCTGCCAAACCTGCATGCCGGCCGGGTTGTTGGCCGTGTTGGCATTATTGGTATCCGCACTGCGGGTGCGGCTCACGGTTCCCGTGATCTCACGACCACCGGGGAGCCTCCCGAAGACGACGGTGGTGGTGCTCACTGCCGGGGAGACAGGCCAGAGGGATTCGGCACTTGTGATGTCCTCGAAAGTCTGGCGTTGGGCCAAGGACTTCTCGTAGGTCAGATAGGCATCCGTGATCGCTTGCTGAAGAGTCCACTGGCGAGGTGCCGTGATGTTCAGGGACATCTTGAGCATGGTCAGGCCCAAGACCGTGAGCATGGTCATGGCCATGGTGGCCTCGATCAAAACGGACCCGCGAGCACGAGGTCCGGGCTTGCGGGTGGCGCGGAAAAGCCGAATCCTCCGCCCGTGTTCACCGCCATCCGACGGCTTGCTGCGGCGCTTTTCTGCCTCTGGCTGGGTGCCAGCCACGTCCACGCCCAAGCTGTTCTGGAGCCGCCATTCGGCCTGCGCTGGGGCGATACTCCAGAAAAATTGATAACTTGGGCCTCGCGACATGCCTTGGACGTTAACATTTCGCTTCCAGGAGATCAACCAGCGCTTCGCATTGTAAAAATTTCCGCACGCAAGGGAAATCTCCCTGGCGCGGCAGCACAGGCGGTCGAAGGCCGTTTTCACACGGGGAGGTTGTTCGAAGTGACGGTTCATTACCGGGATTCTGAGGTGAGCGCGGATGAGATGGAGGCGCGGTTCAACAAGCTGAAGCTGGAGCTAACGGGCGAGTATGGCACCTTGGCCGCCAACCGGCAGGACCGGACAATCAAGGATCACTTTGCCACCCGGAACCTGTCCTTCCATCGTGAGCCGGTGAAGGGTCTCTTCCTGTTGTTGGCCTACTCGGAGGTTGAAGACCAATTGCGGAAGACTCGGGAGGCGACGTTCTCCCTCCTCTACCGGAATGACAACCTCAGGCAGGATCTGGAGAAGCTCTTGGCACCCCAGACTCCGGAGGCCGGAGCTGGGGGCAAGTGAGAACGGGGAGTGTTGGTTCACGAGGGGGAGGGGGCTTGGCGTTTCGGGGTGGGAAGGCTATTCTTGGCTGGTGATGGATCCGTTGAAACGGATGGTGCGGTTGAGTTGGAAAGTGACGTAGGCGAGCCGATCGATGCCGAAAGGAGAGGTGTTGAGGACTTCCAAGGTCCATTGGCCGTCTCCTCCTTCGTCAAAAACACCGGTGAAATCGTCGATGATCAGGGTCTTGTCATCCGGCACGGCCTTGGTGTTGGTGTAAGAGACAGGGACATTGATGCCTTCCTTCCCCAGTGAGGGTGCACCCTTGTATACCTGAACGGTATTGGAGGAACCGGGGTAGATATCATTGAGCTGGACGGTGATCGTCGGCATCTTGAAGCGCACCAGCTGGTTGTTGGTGATGCCGGAGATGGTGCCGTCGGTGACGGGCCAGATCTGGATGAATTTCGAGGCGAGTTGGGACTGGGGAGCCTGAAAGTCCTCCAATGAGAAAACGGAGACGCGTTCTTCTCCGCGTATCTTGGCCCGGTTCGTCCCGGGAATGTCCGTGATGGCAAACGTGATCTTGAACTTGCCGTTGTTTACGAGCGGCTGGCTACCGCGCAGGGTGGCCTGCGTGCGGTTGACATTCAAACCGTCTCCCTTCGTGCCGTATGACTGCACATGGTGCAGGAGATTCACCATGCGTGATGCTTCAGGCGCGTTGGGGTCGCTGCTCAAACCGTTGGTCTCGATCTCGACATAGAACGGCTTGTCCGCCCGGGTCCTGGGAATCGAGGTGTAGGTAGTGTCGTCGCTCCATACCTTGACCGAGGCCACCGGCACGTAGGTGCTCACGAACTTGCTGTCCAGCAGGTAGGCGGTAGGTGGATTCGTGTTCTTCACGGTCCACAATTCGAAGCGGGCGCCACCTGGATCGATGGCCAAGGCCGAAGACTTGAGACCGGAAGCCGTCACGCTCATATCCCGCTCGGTGTGGGAGGGATACTGATGCTGGCGGACGAAGTTGGTGAAGGCGGTGCCACTACCCTGTCCGGAAGAAAGGGCGGTGAGACAGAGGGTGCCGGCGAGCACCCAAGAAAGAGGAGATTTCTTCATTTGGATGCTGCGTTCGGATTGGCTTCAGGGGCTTGGACGGGGAGGACCGAAATAGGGCACTCCTCGTAAACCGCGACGACGAGACGACTTTCTTTTTCGAAGGACTTCACCGTGGCTTCAGACAGCGGCATTTGGCCTTCCGCCTGCGGGCGCGAAACCGGAGAGGTGGTGACCCAATTGCGATTGGCTGCCAGGAAATCCGGCCAAGTGACGATCTTCGCTCCATCCTGCATGCCGATGCGGGATGCCATGTTTTTCGGCACGTGGATCACGGCCCGCTTCGGCACCAGAGTGGCGATGCCATTGAAGCAAAGGATATCGGACCTGCTGATCAGGTCCTGTGGCTGATATGCCTTCGCAGGATCATTCTCCATCGGCGTGAATACCGGCTGGATTTTCTCCTGTTCGATCTGGCGGGTGCGGATCACCAGATCATCGTGAGTGGCCGCATCACGCATGACCGGCTTGGCGGGAACGGTGCCGGTTTCAGGCGTTGCTTGTGGCTCCTGCTGTCCTGCTGAAAGCAAAGAAAGGGCGAGGGACGCGGCAAGCTGGCAGGTGAGAAAACGTGTGGTTTTCATGGCTGTCAGAGGTCTCAGGGCTTGCGGAAGGTCACGAGCAAGACCATGTCCTGAAGGTCATAGCCTTGATCGGTGATCTGAGCGTCCGTATGGGTGAGTTCCATGAAGACGATGACGTCCATGGGGCCGATCTTCACTTTGCCGCTCGCATCGAGGTAAGGCTTGATGAAGCTCTCAAGCGTGGGTGCGGTGTGAAGGGGATAGGTGGTTGGTGGGACATCACCATTGACCAGAGTGCGCACGTTCTTGGTGCCGCTCTGGGAGGTGAAGTAGGGACCCCACTGGTTGTTGTAGTAATACTTGCCGCCGAAGCGCAGCTTCTTGTCCTTGGCCACCGTTTTGGTCCACACGATGCTGCTCGGGCGGACGTCGGTGTTCTTGCCGTAGAAAATCTGGGTGTAGGAGCCGTTGTCGTATTTGACCTCGGCGCGAGTCGGCACGAACTGCATGTTGCTGCCGTTGGTGTTGGCGACGGTTACACCGGCGCCCAGAACGCGGATGTCGCAAATGAGGGATTCCTTCGGTGTCACGGTATTGTCGTCCACGTCCACGTAGTCCTGGACGATGGAGGGATACGTGATTCCCCAAGTCAGCGTGGGGTAAACCCCGGGCTGCACGACGGTGGGGTTGGCGGTGAGCCAGCCCACCGGAATGGTCGGTTCGTTGTTGGCTTGCGCGAACAGCGTGCCCGGCGAGGCGGCGCTGATAGCGAGGACGACTGCCGCGAAGGCAGATGTTCGGGTGTATGTCATGGTGTGTCGGGGTGGGAACTAGAACGCCTGATTCCACCGTCCTTCCGGAGCTCCCGGGCATCTGGCGAATGCCTGGGCGGAGAGGGGGTGGTTGATCAGGTGTTCGGGACAGGCACGTCCTCACCGGGTTGCGGTGAGGTGTGGCTCATACAGCCAGGGCGTCACTCCTGGCTGGTTATCGAGCCATTGAATTCGATCGTGCGATCGAGCATGAAGGAAACATAAGCGAGGCGATCGAGGCCGAAGGGTGTTTTGGTAACAATCTCCATCGTCCAGCGGCCGTCCGCATCAAAAACCTCATCATAGTCGGTCAGATGAAGGACCCGGCTCTGGGGCACGGTGTCATTCACGACCAGGGACGATCCGGGGACGATCGCGCCAGTCTTGCCGAGCACGGGGAGGCCCTTGTAGACCTGCGCGTAAGTGTGGCTATCGGGGTAGAGGTCGTTCAGGGTCAGATTGATCTCGGGCAGCTTGAAGCGGATGAGCTCGTTGTTGCTGACGCCTTGGATGGCGGCATCGGCGAGCGGCCAGATCTGGATGAACTGCGAGCCGAGCTGGGATGCCGGTGCTTGGTAATCTTCGAGCGAGAAGACCGAGAAGCGTTCTTCACCACGGACCTTGGCGCGGTTTCCACCGGGAATGGAGGTGATCGCGTAGCTGATCGTGGAAGTGGCGTTTTGCTCCATGTAGCTCTGGCTTTCCAAGGTTGCCTGCGTGCGGTTGATGCCGACGCCGGTGCCGCCGGTACCATAGGACTGCACGTGACGCAGGAACTTCACCTTGGTAGCGGCTTCCGGGGCTTCGGGATTGCCGATCGTGAGGCCGTCCACTAGGACTTCCACGGTGAAGGGTCGGTCGGCACGGGTCCGTGGGATGACGTCGTAAGGATCTTCCGAAGTGATCTTGACGTTACCCACGGGGACGTAGGCACCCACGTAGCGGGAATCGAGCTTGTAGTCTTGCGCCGTCACGTTGTTGACGGTCCATAGCTCGAATTGGGCTCCGCCCGGGTTGATGGCCAAGTGAGACTGGTCTTGCCCGGAGGCATTGACCGGCATGTCCCACTTCACGTTGGTGGGCAGCTGCTTCTGGCGGATGAAGTTGGTGTAATTGGCAGAGGTGGACTGAGCTCCAGCCGTCGAAAGCACGGCGAGCGAAAGCCCGAAGATGATAGAAGATGCATTCATGGCTTCTGAGGGGCGGAAGGGTTAGGTTTTGCGGTGGTGTTGGCACCGGCAGGAGCCTTGTCACCGGCGGTGACCATTTCTCTCGGCTGGGGTTTGGGCGGCAGCACCGAGATCGGGCCGCCTTTGAAGACAGCCACTACCAAGGTGGTGCTCTTGTCGAAGCGCTTCACCACGTCTTCAGGAAAGGGCTGGTTGCCTTCCGCTTGGGCGCGGGTGACTTCATAGGTGGTGATCCAGGCTCGGTTCACGGCATAGAAGTCGCCGAAGGGCATCAACTGATTGCCGGAGACGAATTTCACGCGGTCCACCATGTTCGGGGGCGTGTGAAGGATCGCCATCTTCGGGACCAAGGTCATCTTGCCGTTGAAGGCGAGGAAGTCGGAGTCCTTTACAAGGCTATCTCCACTGCTGGCCTTTGCCGGATCGGGGCCCTCGGAAGGCCGGAGCTTGACGAGGGTTTTCTGTGCTTCGTTGTTCGCCACCTTCAGTTGCTCGGCGAGCTGCTCCGAAGTGGGGGAATCCCGCATCTCCGTCTGCTGCGCGGCGAGCGGCTGAGCGGCAAGGGCGAGGAGCGTGACTCCCAAGGCGCTGGAAATCGTTTTCAAGGTCATCTCGATAGGAGGTGAAACTTGGGTTAGCGGGCTTCGTCGTCGTAGCCGCCGGAAGGATCGACCGCGCCGTTAGGTCCGCCCTTGCCGTTGCCAGGGTTCGAAGAGTCGACGCCGTCGAGGTTGTTGCCGTGCCCGTTGTTGGGGTGCTTGCGGCTGAAGGTCACGAGGGCGACTTGGTCCTGATAGTCGAAGCAGGAGCTATTGTAGTTCGTGGAACCCAGTTCCATTAGCACCAGGACGCTGAGCGGTCCGATCTTCACGCGATTGTTCGCGTCCAGATAGGGCTTCAGGTAGTTGGCCATGGTGCCCTGGCTGATCATCTTCGAGGCGGTCGGGAGAAGCTCTCCGTTGACCAGGGAGATCACCTGCATGTTGGCGCTGCGGGTGGTGAAGAGAGGACTCCACGAAGTCCCGGTCACGTAGCGGCCCGCCAAGTTCACGGTGTTGTAGGCGCTCACCTTCTTCACATAGAGGCGTTGGGAGGAATTCACCGCGCTCTGCGTGCCGTAGAAGAGTTGCTGGTAGCTCCCGCCATTCAGGCTCAGGCGCAGGTCGCTCGGCGGGACCGTGGTGCCAGCCTGGCAGGCGGTCGGGCCGGTGCCGACGATCTGCACGGTGACGTAGAGGTCTTGGGTGGGGATGATCGTCCCCGGAGGGTTGATGACCGCAGCGGTTTCGGTGCCGTCGCCACCTCCGCCGCCATTGCCGTTTCCGCCTCCGCCGAGAGCACCCGTGACTTTCGACGGGTGCATGATGTTCCAAGTCAGGGTGGGGTGGGTGCCCGTCTGGACGAGGGTGGGGAAGGCGGTCATCGTGCCCACGGGCAGGGCGGGGTCGGCTTCCGGGCTATCGGCGCCGTTTGCGATTCCGGAAAAAAGGGCGGACGCCCCGGACACAGCTACCGCAAGGGTAGCCCAAAGGCTGGTTTTCATGGCTGGTTTCGGGTGGACAGGTGTGGCGTTGAATCCGCCTTCCTTTACCTCGAAGCCGTGGGACTTGCTTGGAGAGGAGGGGACCCGGCAGGGGTGCCGGGCATGGATCGGCCTAGAAATGGCCCAGCCATGCCCGCTCGGGACAGAGTCCCCCGCCGGGTCTCCGGAGAAACGAGCGGGACATCGGCTCTCCGGACAAATTCAGGTTATGTAAGGGTGGACGATTGCTCGTCCGGGTGTGTGTCGGGGTGGGTGCGGGAACAGCAATTGTCAGTTGCCAATCGGAAAATCTTTTTGCTCAGCGTCCGGGGAGGCCGCCGTCCCAGCCGGACCAAGGCCCGGGCGGGACGTCGCGTGCTTCGACGAAGCGCCATTGGACGCGTTCGCCACTCTGGAAGCCGAGGAAATCGCGGACGGCAGGACTGAAGTCGATGCCCGCCGCATTGTTGCGGTTCGAGCGCGGGCCTTCATTGCCGAAAACATATTGCCAGTGGTCCACCTCGAAGGGACCCACGTCTTCCCACTGCGCGTAGCAAACCTTGCCTTCGCGGTGGATGGCCACCCAGCGGCCCTTGCAGACCGATATCCCTTCGCCGCGATAGTCGCGCCAGAACCAGGGGATCACTTCGGAGGCTTCCGGGCGGTGCCGGCCGTCCTTGCCGATGTCGTTGTAGGGGAGGGCGATGTAGAAAGGATTCTGCTTCGGGACGAAGCCGGCCGGGAAGTAGCCGCTGCGGCGTTCCGGGTGATCATAGCCGCCGAAATTTGCCTGCCAGTTCATGTCCCAGGCGCTGGCCGTGTTGGGGACCGGGTTGTTCTGGGTCGGGAGTTCTCCCACCCAGAAGACGGTGCCAACCACGTTGCTGCGCCAGCCGCGGAACAGGCGAATGGATGCCGCTGATTCTTCGACGACCAAACGGGCGCGGTCAGGTGCCCCGAAGGGGTCGCTAAGTCCCGGCAGGGCCTCGCGCCGGTTGTCCAGCAGCTCGCGATGCATCTCTTCCAACCGGTCTCCGAGCAAAGACGCCCCGAGCGTCACCGAGCAAAATGCCGGTGCTAGCAAAACGAGAATGGAGCAGGGCAGCTTCACGAACGTTTTTCAAAAAATCACGGCTGGGAGTGACTCTTCGCCAGACAGTATGGACTATCAGGAGATTCAAACAAGAAATTTCTAACGAAAATTTGAACATCCGGATGACTTCGTTGTCTAAGCGGGTTTCCTATTCGTATTTTCTTGGCAGTTAGTCGTTTCCAGCGCCCATGGTCGCGGCCCAAAGCGGAAGAAAGCGTGCCGAAAAAGTCGCAAAATCGGCCATTAAAAGTCCCGTCCCAACGTCATTCCCCCGTCCTGCTGAAAAAAGCGGAGACGGGGAAATGGCGCGGAACGATCGAACTCATGGACGTCGATAACAAAGCAGGGCGAGGACGTCGGAACAATGAAATTTTTATCCTTTCTGACCTAAAGGAGGCCTAAATAGTTCGCATCCAGAGAGTTTTTAAAACGAGCTGGATTTTCCACCCGCGAAACGCCGCTCCAACTCCTTCATGGACAGCTCGCTAAGAGTGGGGCGTCCGTCGGGGGCGCAATAGGGGAGGTCGCAATTGAAGAGAATTCGTAGCAGGGGCATGGCCTCTTGCGGACGTGGGGACTCGCTTAGGGCTGCACGGCGTGCCAGCAGCTTGGCAAGAGCGTCGAAGGCTACGCGGGCTCCGGGTGTCTGGCCCTGCGAGAGTTCATCGATCAAGCTGGTGACGAAGCTGCGGGGGTCCGCCATTTTCAGGAAGTCCGGCAGCGAACCAATCTGCAAGGTTCCAGAGCCGAAGTCTTCGAGTTCAATCCCGGCGCGGGAAAATTCCTCACGATGGCGCAGAGCCAGTTCGCATTCCCGAGGGCCGGGCTCGATCAGGAGAGGGACGAGAAGGGCTTGGCTCTCCACTGGGCCGCTGTTGGCCAGCCACCGCTCGTAGAGAATCCTCTCCCGGGCGGCACGAGGGTCGAGCAATACGAGACCATCGGCTGATTCGAGGATGGCAAAGCGGTCCTGAAGGCTGCCGATGTATCGGAATGGCGGGACTTTCTCCGGCTCCGGTTCCGGCTCAGGACGATGAAGGGGAGGCGCGGGGCCTACTTCCGGGCTAGGCCGCATTAGGGAATAGCCCGGCTCGGATCGGGGCGCGCGTGACGGGGGAGTGAAATTCTCAAAGTGCCGCTGTACCGGGATCGATGCAGGCCATGAGCGGGCTGCCGGTGCCTGCTGGGCAGGAGTGGGATCAGAGACGATCGCGCGCGACGCTGGAAGCTGCGCGGCCCGGCGGGAGGCTTCCGCACGCGCAAGGCCTTCCTTCACCGCTTGGGTCAGGACGTCGCGAAGTTCGTGCGGGCGGTGCAAGCGGATTTCGCGCTTCGCCGGATGCACGTTCACATCCACCAGCGAAGGCTCCATCTCGATCCACAGCCAGGCAGCCGGGTGCATGCCGTCTTGGAGTGCACCGCGGAATCCTTCGGTGAGCCCGCGGGAAATTGCGGAATCCTCCACGGGCCGGCCGTTCAGGAAGACGCACTGATGTCGGCGCCCCTTGCGGGCATGCACAGGTGGGAGAATGAAACCTTCCACCGAGATCCCGTTGCCATGGGTCAGCGGCAGTTCGACCAGTTCCCGGCCGAGATCGGTGCCGGTCATCCAGCGCACCCGGTCCAAGCGGGACATCCCTCCCGGAAGGTCGAAAACCTCGCGCTCGTCCTTTCGGAAACGGAAACGCACCCCGGATGCTGCCAACGCGTGAAGTCGCAACTGGTGTTCGATGTGAGCCGCCTCGGTGGTTTCCGCGCGCAAGAATTTCCGGCGGGCCGGGACATTAAAAAAGAGGTCTTTTACTTCCACCACGGTGCCCGGAGCGCAACCGGCCTCCCTGACGTCCCGCATGACGCCGCCTTCCACCGCGATCTCGGTGCCGGCCACGGCATCCGGTTCCCGGGTGACTAGCCGGAAGCGGGAGACGCTGGCGATGCTTGGCACGGCCTCGCCGCGAAAGCCGAGCGTGCGGATGGCGGCGAGGTCGCCAACCTCAGCCAGCTTGCTGGTGGCGTGGCGCTCCAGACTCATCAAGGCGTCATCCCGGGACATCCCGCTGCCGTCATCGATCACGCGCAGCAGGGCTGCGCCGCCACGCCGTATTTCTACCAGGATTTCCTTGGCCCCGGCGTCCAAGCTGTTTTCGACCAGCTCCTTCGCAGCACTGGCCGGTCGCTCCACCACTTCGCCCGCCGCCACTTGGCTGGCGAGGATTTCGGGCAGGATGCGGATGCGCGGCACGCGGAAGTGGTACGGGGATCGGGGGGAAGTTCCAAGCGGGAAGGTGGGGTGGCCTATACCGCGGCGATCGCGATAGGGCCGTGCCGGGTACGCGAAAACCCTAACAGAACCACGCATTATTTCGGAATGAGAAATCCGCTCGCTTATTGCAGTCTGGGGAGTTGATAGTTGCGGTCGGCCTGTTCATGGGGATCGGGAAATCCTCCCGGAGCTCCGCTGAAAGATGGCCTCCTCCCCAGCCTTATCCAGCACTCCCCGCGTGGAAGACTTTCAAAACGACCTTG
This sequence comes from Luteolibacter luteus, assembly GCF_012913485.1. Classification (GTDB taxonomy): domain Bacteria; phylum Verrucomicrobiota; class Verrucomicrobiia; order Verrucomicrobiales; family Akkermansiaceae; genus Haloferula; species Haloferula lutea. Next base: position 4,440,039 of record NZ_CP051774.1, read on the forward strand.
CCCTGGTCGGTAGCATCGCTGCCGTACCGAATATCCTCGATGTGGTGTGCCGCACCACGGGAATGGGCTTTGCCGCGGTGGCGAGGGTGACGGAGGACCGCTGGATCGCATGCCGCACCCTCGACAAGATCGGCTTCGGCTTGGGACCCGGCGATGAGTTGAAGGTGGAGACCACCATCTGCCATGAAATCCGCCAGCATCAGGAACCGGTGGTGATCGATGAAGTGGCGGGCGACCCTGCTTTCTGTGATCACGCCACTCCGAGGATGTATGGCCTGCAGAGCTATATTTCCGTCCCGATCCTTCTCGCGGACGGTCGCTTCTTCGGTACGCTCTGCGCGATCGATCCAAAGCCCGCGAAGGTGAACACCCCGGAGACAATCGGCATGTTCACGCTCTTCGCTGAACTCATCGCACAGCACATTGACGCGGGAGAACGCGTTGCCCTTACCGAGGCCCGCCTGCAAGCGGAGCGGGAGGCTGCCCTGCTCCGGGAACAATTCATCGCGGTGCTGGGGCACGACCTGCGGAATCCGCTGGGGGCCTTGTCTGTAGGAACCTTGGTCTTGAAGGAATCCGCCACGGATGAGCGGGCGCTTACCCTGCTCGCGATGATGGAAAAGAGCGTGGCCCGCATGTCCGAACTGATCGAGGACGTGATGGACTTCGCCCGTGGCAGATTGGGCGGAGGCATCATGCTGGACCTGCGAAGCGACGTGCCGGTGGAAAAGGTGCTAGGCCAGACGATCGAGGAAACCCGCTCGCAGTGGCCTGACCGCGACATCGAGGCGATTTTCTCCGTGGATCATCCGCTCTCCTTTGATCGCCGGCGCCTTTCACAACTCTTCGCGAACCTTCTGGGAAATGCGATCAAACACGGGAAGCGGGATGCACCGATTCTCGTCCGGGCCTGTAGTGGAGATGGCAATTTCGAACTCTCCGTGACCAATGCGGCCGACCCGATCCCGCTGGAGGTGCGGGATCGCCTGTTCCAACCTTTCACCCGCGGTGGCAAGACCGAGTACCAACAAGGCCTCGGCTTGGGGTTGTATATCGCCTCCGAGATTGCGAAGGGTCATGGCGGCTCCCTGGAGGTGAGTTCGGATGAAGACGCCACGACGTTCACTTTCCGAATGCCGGCTAATGGCGCGCTGCTGCCGGGCTGAGGATTGAAAAACTCTGCCGGCAGCCCCCGTTCTGCGGAGGATGAAATCCTTCCTCCCTTTTCTTTGCTGCGGTCTCTCCCTTTCCGCGCTCGCAGGGGCTGCCGGGAAGGAGCGCTGGGTTTATCTGCCCGCGAATTTCCAAGTGGATGCAGAGGCGGATCGGGTGATCGGACTTTTGGAGCGGGCTGCCAAGGTGGGTTACACGCATGCTCTGGTTACGGATTCGAAATTCTCCCGTTTGGAGACAGTGATGCCTTCCTACGGGCCGAATGTCGCCCGGGTAAAGGAGGCGGCGGATCGCTTGAAAATGGAGGTCATCCCCTGCGTCTATCCGGTCGGGTATTCGAATGACCTGCTTTTTCATAATCCGAATCTGGCTGAAGGGATACCGGTGAAAGACGCCCTTTTCGTAGTGAGCGGCGGGGAGGCGAAAGTGCAGGCGGATCCCGCGGTCAGCCTGCCCGGTGGTGCAATGGAGGATCGCTCCGGTTGGGATTTCATCGATGAATCGATCGTGGCAAAAGACGGCTACCTGATCTCCGGGCCCACGGACTCCAATGCCCGGATCTCCAAGAGGGTGAAGGTTGCGCCATGGCGGCAATACCGGCTTTCGGTGAAGATCAAGACGCAGGGCTACAGCGGATCTCCTCCGGAAATCAAGGCGTTGGCGGGCGAGAAGTCGCTGCAGTGGACAAACCTGAAGACGGAAGCCACGCAGGATTGGATCCGGCAGGATGTGACCTTCAACTCGCTCGGGAACTCGGATGTGGGCATCTATTTCGGGGTCTGGGGCGGACATCAGGGAACCTTGATGTGGGACGAGGCGTTCATCGAGGAAGCGGGCCCGGTGAACCTGCTGCGTCGTCCGGGCACTCCGTTGGTGATCCGGAAGGACGGCGGCGCGGTCCTCAAGGAAGGGTCCGACTATGAGCCGGTGACCGATCCGCTGATGGGGACGAAGCCATGGTCGGGCGAATACACGGCATGGCATGAGGCTCCCGGGATCCGGGTGCCGAGGTTGAAAGACGGGGAAAAACTACGGGTCTCGTACTATCACACCGCGGTGATCCACGATGGTCAGGTCTCCGGCTGCGTGGAGGAACCGGAGTTCCAGAAGCTGCTGCGGGCGCAGGCGAAGCAGGTGGCGGAGCTCTGGACGGCCCCCGGGCATTTCATGAGCCACGATGAATGGCGCGTGCTTGGCTGGGACCGGGCCTGCGGCAAGGGTAGGACGCCCGGACAGATCGCCGCGGCGAATGCCCGGATGTGCACTTCGAATTTGAAGGAGCTCGCGCCTGGAAAGCGGATCCTCGTGTGGAGTGACATGTTCGACCCGCACCACAATGCGGTGAAGGAGTACTATCTGGTGAATGGATCGCTGGAAGGTTCCTGGGAAGGCCTCGCCTCCGAGGTGGAGGTGATGAACTGGAACTTCGGCAAGCGCTCCGAGAGCCTGGCCTTCTTCTCGAAGCGCGGGCACTCCCAGTTGATCGCGGGTTACTATGATGATGCGATCGCGAACGTGGGTGCCTGGCTGGATGCGGCGAAGGACACGGAGAAGGTAAAGGGCTTCATGTACACCACTTGGCGGAACGATTATTCCAAGCTGGAAGAAGTGGCGGGGATTTTGGCGGACAAAGGATGGTGAAGATCGAGACGAGCCAGGCTTTGCGCATATAGGTGAGGCGACCGGGCCGCTTTCCGATTCTGACCTTCTCCATTGCCCACTTGCCGGGCTGGGGGCGGGCGGATAGATAGCAGGGCATGCGCAGCCTGATCCGCGATCTGCTCCTCTCCACCGCAACTGCCGAGTCGATCCATGCCGCCGGCTGGGTGCGGACTCGCCGGGATTCGAAGGGCTTTTCTTTCCTCGAGCTTAATGACGGCTCCTGCATGGGGAATCTACAGGTGATTGCGGATGCAGGAATCCCAGGATCGGAGGATCTGGCGAAGATGAGCACCGGTGCGTCGGTATCGGTCGAGGGCAAGCTTGTAGCCTCGCAAGGCGGAGGGCAGGCGTGGGAAGTGCAGGCAACATCGATCCGCCTGCTGGGGGAGGCCCCCGACGACTTCCCGTTGCAGAAGAAGGGGCATTCGCCGGAATTCCTTCGCAGCATCGCCCACCTTCGTCCGCGGACGAATCTCTATGGCGCCATGTTCCGTGTGCGTAGCCGCATGAGCCATGCAGTGCACCGCTTCTTCGCGGAACGGCATTTCCATTACATCCACACTCCGATCATCACGGCTAGCGATTGTGAAGGTGCCGGAGAGATGTTCCGCGTGACGACGCTGGATCCGGTCGCGGGAAAGGCGAAGTCGTATGCCGAAGACTTCTTCGGCAAGGCGGCGCATCTCACGGTGTCAGGGCAGCTTGAAGGAGAGCTTTTTGCCTGCGCGTTGGGGAACATTTATACCTTCGGGCCGACCTTCCGCGCTGAGAACTCGAATACCTCACGCCACGCGGCGGAATTCTGGATGATCGAGCCGGAGATGGCTTTCTGCGATCTGCAAGGAGACATGGACTTGGCTGAGTCGATGGTGAAGTATCTCGTCAAAGAGGCGCTTGATGGTCAGGACGGCGACTTGTCGATCTTCGAGAAGTTCGTGGACAAGGGGCTGCGTGAGCGCTTGGAGTTCGTGGCGGATAATCCTTTCGAGCGCGTCTCCTATACGGAAGCAGTGGAGATCCTGAAGAAGTCAGGGAAGAGCTTCGAGTACCCGGTGGAGTATGGCTTGAACCTGCAGAGCGAACATGAACGCTGGCTGACCGAGGAGCACTTCAAGAAGCCGACCACGGTTTTCAACTACCCGAAGGAGATTAAACCCTTCTACATGCGTCTGAATGATGACGACAAGACGGTGACAGCGATGGATCTGTTAGTCCCCGGCATCGGTGAGATCGTTGGCGGCAGCCAGCGCGAGGAGCGATTGGATGTCTTGATCGAAAACATGGAACGCCATGGCCTCTCGATGGAGGACTACGCATGGTATGTGGACACCCGGAAGTACGGGACCGTGCCTCATGCGGGTTTCGGCATGGGCTTCGAGCGGATGCTGATGTTTGTGACCGGCATGCAGAACATCCGGGATGTGATCCCGTTTGCCCGGACGCCTGGTCATTGCGAGTTCTAGCCCCGCGACGGGTGTTAGGAGAGGAACATATGTGCCTCGTTCGGAGGGCGGCCCAAAAGTGATGCGTGGAGCCGGGCATTTTTGTGCCCTCCCACCCTTGCCTAGTGGGCGGCTGGGGGCTCGGCGGCGGAAATGAAGTTTGTGGCCAGAACCACCCCAAGGAGGGGGTTGACAGGCGCAAAAAAAATTCTGGAGGAGCGCAGAATCGGGTTGTCGGACAACTTTTTGTGTGTATTTACATCCGAAATCTAAGTTGTCCGACAGATTGATGAAAAACCCAAGTCTAGACACGAATGGAGCGCCGCGGCGTCGCGGGGCGTGTCGGAATCGTCATAGGGGCTTCGCCCTTGTCGTTTCCCTAATGCTGATGACGCTGATGGTGATGCTGGCCTTAAGTCTTTTGACGCTTTCCAGCACCTCGATCTCCACTTCCGGACGGAATACGGATCTGGCGATCGCGAGGTCGAATGCCCGATTGGCCCTGTCGATGGCGATCGCACAGCTTCAGCGGAGCACCGGCCCGGACCAGCGGATCACGACCACGGCGGACCAGCTCAGCGGATCGGATCCGGACAGCAGCTCGTCGGCAGAGGAACGCAGGCATTGGACGGGAGTATACAAGTCTTGGGCTGCGGGTGTGACCAACCGGCCTGGTCCGGACTTCATGACTTGGCTGGTGTCCGGCGATCCCGACACGGTAGAGCGCCCGGAACTCGCGCAGGGGAGCGGCGGGGACTCGATCGAATTGGTAGGCAAGGGAACTCTCGGTGATGCCCGCGACGGCAAGGTCGAGGTGCCGGCTCTGCGCGTGCAGGATCAGAATGGCGGCAGCGCCAGGATCGCTTGGTGGACGGGTGACCAAGGAACAAAGGCAGCGCTGGCGACCCCTCCCGTTCCGGAAAACCAATCGGTGGCGTCGGTTCGTGGTTCCTTGCAGGGAGCACCGCGGAATGCCGTGGAATTCGCCGAGGCAGACCAACAGCGGCCCTTCCAAGATCTGGAACTCAGCGACGCACGCATCCCGAAGGTGACGGGGTGGAACCAAGCGGCATTTCTTGCCAGCGACAAAGATGCACCGCGGGCTCTCTTCCACGATCTCGCTCCGTTTTCGACCGGGCTGATGACGAATGTCCGTGCGGGTGGTTTCCGGAAGGACTTCTCGATGTATCTGGAGAAGAGCGCTTCCCAAGCACCGAGTGCGCCCCTTTATCGGGTTGGAAACCAAGCGGGTATCAACGAGTCAGAACTCTGGCTCTACTATAACCTGCACAAGGAACTGAAGACCCGCGGCCGCTTCACCTACACCACAGGCGGCACGATGTCTTCCTCTGCCCCGTATTTTCAGATTGAGGGAACCATGGCAGCAGCACTTGCCGATGCTGAATACTTCTACAAGCAGCCGCAGATCGTAAGCTATCAGACGGTAGTTTCTTTCCAGGTTCGCAGCGCCAACCGCCTGTCAGTGGTGATCGATCCGATCGTTACCTACTGGAATCCGCTGGATGTGCCGGTGGTAATGACTCCTGCCTTCAATTCGATCAAATACTGGCAACTTCCCTATGACATGAAGATCAGCGTGGGTGGCCGCACTTACATGACAAGCATGCGGAAGGCCACAGGTTCCCGCTCGGGCACCGATGACGGCGCCTATCAGTATCTCACCCTGGTCGCGGGGAAGGTGCAACCGATCGTGATGAAACCGGGTGAGGTGATGATGATCTCGCAGGGTCCCGGGACCACGACCCAGCCGATGACGAGTTCCCTGAACTACGTGGATGGCCGCGCGGGATGGAATTTCGGCGGGGGCTACGCGTTCGAACTCGTGACCGGCACGGATGCCTCGGGCAACAAGCAATACATCACGGTCACCGGCGCGGAGACGCTGAGCTATGAGATCAATCCGAACAGCGAGATCTCCGGAGGAAGCCAGCAATGGTCGGTCAACCATCACGAGACCTATTACAAGGAAGACCGGAAGGAGAGGGGCGAATCGATTGGCATCGGCGGCGTTTTCGTGGACTACATTTTCGCGCCGCCCTACAAGGAATCGAGCCCGAAGCCGCCTACCAGCCGCATGAGGGCGTCCGGACATCCGGCAGTGTTTGCAAAAATCAAGCCGGCCGATACCCGGCCTCTCAGTGGGTCCCAACTCGCCGAGAAGCAGCCGGTGATGATCTATTCTTACAATGCGAAGACGGAGAATGCTTCCGATCGCGGGGGGCGGGTGTTCTCTCGCTTCAACCCGAAGGCGATGGCGGTGGACTTTTCCGATCTTTCCGCCGCGGAGCAGGACGTGATGCCCTTCGAGGTCCAGATCCAGCCTCTGAACAGCTGGCGGAATCGCAGTCTGGAAGTGAGCACGAATGGCAATGGTTATTTCGGCGGCGGGATGAATGCGGAATTTGGCACCTCATTCATCAGCACTCACTCGGTGCCGCGGGAGGCCATCGTCTCGATGGGGGCCTTCCAACATGCCTTTGCAAACGGATTTGCGGTCAACGCCCCGCCGGATGGCTATGCGATCACGAACGTGCGTTTTCCCATGCTGCCCCATGTGAGTCATCCGATCGGGAACTCGCTGGCACCCTCCGTGATTCCGGCCGGATCTACCCAATCGAATCTGGGTTCCCGTCCGATGGCAGATCATTCCTATCTGGCAAACCAAGCGCTGTGGGATGACTGGTATCTCTCCGGCATGGCTCCGCAGACTTCGACGAATTTCAGCCCGCGCCGGGCCCAGAAGCAGGTGGCGGAGGATTTCCTGAACGGCACCACGCCGCTTCCTGTAACGCGCTACATTGCCGACCTGGGCGGCCGCGAAACATCGGATCTCATGTCGGAGCTCTTTAGCGGCACCAACCCGACCACTGGATCCACCCAGCTTACTGCGACCCTGCTACGCGTTGATGGTCTCTTCAATGTGAACTCGACTTCGGTGGAAGCTTGGAAGGCCGTGCTGGGTTCCCTCAAGGGTCGCCCGATCGTAGTGCGTGATGCGAGCGGGGGAGAGTCCGTGAAAACCGATCATGATGACGGTGTTCCGGTGTCCGGCCTTTTCGCGCCGCAGGATGTTCTCGCCAGTGGCCAGGGAAACGTCGACGTGAAGGAGCCGAACCAGTGGGTGGGCCGTCGCACCCTGACCGGCGAGGATATTGATTCGTTGGCCAAGGCCATCGTGCGGGAAGTGCGCAAGCGCGGTCCTTTCCTTTCGCTGGCGGATTTCGTGAACCGCCGCGTGGGTAGCAACAAGGAGTTGGCCCGAGCCGGAGCGATCCAAGCGGCTCTCGATTCGAAGGAAGTGAGCGTGAATGCCGCTTACAATAGTGGAGACCGTGCGGTCTCTGGCACCGCCGGTACCTTCGCCTTCCCGGAGGCTGAAACCGGGCCGAAATCCTATGGTATCCCCGGTATCGTAAAGCAGGGCGATATCCTGACACCGATCGCTCCGATTCTTTCCGTGCGCTCGGATAGCTTCATCATCCGCAGCTACGGGGAATCGGTGGACAAGGACGGCAAGGTGCTGGCTCGTGCCTGGTGCGAGGCAGTGGTGGAACGGGACAAGAATTTCGTGGATCCGTCGGAGAAAGTGGAAACCGCGATCGCCAATCTAAGGAGCGAGGCAAACAAGACCTTCGGTCGCCGTTACCAAGTTGCTTCGTTTCGCTGGCTTCACCCGGATGAAGTTTGATAGATCCCCTTTCATGATGCGTCTCCTCATGATTTTCACCCTTGCGTGTTCCTCTTTGCTCCATGCGCAGGAGCCTGGTGCTTCCGATCTGAAAGTCCGCTTTTTGGCCGAGCGAGCGCCTGCCGGACTTGGCGATGTGGTGGTTGCCACGGAGAAAACGAAGTCCGCGGCCTTTGCTCTGCCCACGAACTTCGTCTCTCCTCCGGTGGTAGCCCCTGCCCGAGCCTTCGAATTGCGTGCGACCGCCAAGGACGTGGTGCTGGCCAAGGTAGCGCTGCCGGATGCAGGCAAATCCTTCATCGTCCTGCTTCTGCCGTCGCCGAAGGGAGGCTATCAGCCCGTGGTTGTCCGTGCCGACGATCCGGCCTTCAAGGCCGGTGACGTGTATTTCTACAATCACGCCGACAAGCCGGTTCTCGGCTTCGTGGGCACGGCAAAGTTCGTTCTGGAGCCAGGCAAGGGCCAGACCTTGCGGCCGGCCGGTGCCCGCCCGGAGAAGTTCTACGACGTCGGGTTCGGCGTGCGGGAGAAGGAAGGGGATCGGGCCCTGAGCAACACGCGCTGGCCGGTAGACAACAAGCAGCGGTCCTACATTTTCTTCTTCAATAACGCGACGACCAAGCGGGTCGATTATCGCGCGGTGGACGAATTCGTGGAGCCCGAGAAGCCCGCCCCCTGAGCGGGCGGCCGGGGTTATGTAATTCCTGCTCGCAAGAATCTGCATTTTTTCGCGTAAATGCAGGACAGATCATGACCCCAAACCCACTTCAAGCCGACCGCCGGGCCTTTTTGAAGGCTGGCACCATCGCCGCTGCCGCCTCGTCGCTGCCCTCGGTCTTGCACGCGCAGGGATCCCCGAATTCGGAGATCAAGATCGCACTTGTAGGCTGTGGCGGCCGCGGGAGCGGTGCGGCCGCCCAATCGTTGGCCGTGCCCGGCACCAAGCTGGTGGCCATCGCGGACGCCTTTCCGGACAATGCGCAGAACGCGGCGAACGCGCTGAAGCAGCAGTTCGGCGACAAGGTGGACCTGCCGAAGGAGCGGATCTTCGCGGGATTCGATGCCTACAAGGGTGCGATTGATGCCGCGGATGTAGTGCTGCTTTGCACGCCTCCGGGTTTCCGTCCCGCTCACTTCGAGTATGCGGTGCAGCAGGGCAAGCACGTCTTCATGGAGAAGCCGGTGGCTGTCGATGGCCCCGGCATCCGCAAGGTGATCGAGGCCGCGAAGGTGGCCGAGCAGAAGAAGCTGAAGGTGGTCTGCGGCCTGCAGCGCCGCTACCAGAAGAGCTATCTGGAGACGCTTGCGAAGATCAAGGAAGGCGCGATCGGTGATTTCGTCTCCTCCCAGGTCTACTGGGTGAGCGGCGGTGTCTGGGTGCGCGATCGCAAGGAAGGCATGAGCGAGATGGAGTACCAGATGCGGAATTGGTACTACTTCAATTGGATCTGCGGCGACCATATCTGCGAGCAGCACGTGCACAACCTGGACGTGGGCAACTGGTTCAAGGGTGCCACTCCCGTGAAGGCGGTGGGCATGGGCGGTCGCACCAAGCGCGTTGGCAAGAACTACGGCGAGATCTACGATCACTTCTACGTGGAGTATACTTACGCCGACGGCTCGGTGATGAACTCGCAGAGCCGCCACTGGGACGGCGTGTGGTCGAAGGTGAGCGAGACAATCGCCGGCACCGAGGGCACGGCCTATCCGGGCATGATCAAGGACAGGGCTGGCAAGGTGGTCTGGCGCTTCCGTGGCCAGGACAACAATCCTTACGAGACCGAGCACGAGGTGCTCTACGATCACATCCGCAACGACAAGCCGATCAACAACGTCCAATACACGGCGGAGAGCACGCTGACCGCGATCCTCGGACGGATGGCTTGCTATACCGGCGGCGAGGTGACCTGGGACCAGGCCTTGAATTCGACCTTGGACACCATGCCGAAGACCTTGGCTTGGGATGCCAACCCGGGGCCGCAGCCGGGTCCGGATGGCATGTATCCTTGCCCGATCCCGGGCGGCGGAACCTTCGCTTGAGGCGAAGTACTAGATTTACGGTAGTTGATCGACCTTCCCTGGCGAAAGCCGGGGAAGGTTTTTTCGCGCGGGGACTTAGAACTCCTGGGCGCCTTCCTGCTCCTTCTCGTTGGCGCGGCCGCTGGACTTGTAGCTATCGATGCCGTCGACCATCCACTGGAATTGATCGGGATGCTTTTTCTGGAACTCCAGGTATTCGGCCTGGAGGCCATCGACGCGTTGCTGGAGATTTTCAGCGGTAAGCTTCACGCCGTAGTCGGCTCCGGGCCCGTCGATCGGCCAGCCCATGATGCGGGCGAGCATGACGTCACCGAGCGCCTTGCGGGCGTGAGTGCCATCGAGGAACCAGTGCATCCGTCCTTTCGGATTCGTCGGCAGGGGTTCGCAATTGAGCTCGTGATAGTCGTTGAAGTCCCAGATTTCCGTGGGAGGAGCCTCGGGATGGGCCTTATTCGATGCCTCGACGATTTTCACCAACGCGGCACGATCGGTGAGGAAGCCGGGATCGGGATCACCTGAGTAGCGGTAGACGCTGATGTAGGTGGCGTGGTTCGGCGGGATAAGGATCTTGAGGGCGACCTTGTGGGTCTTGCAGTCCTCCAGGATCTGCTCGGTCAGCCGCATCTTCTCGGCATTCGGATGAAGCATGCCACCGGATGCCTCGGCGAGTTTCAGGCGACGGGCGGATCCCTTCATCGCGTGAGGGATCGCGTCGCGTCGCATTCCGGCCGCAACGTTGTCCTTGTCCTGGTGGCGCAGGCGGTGCCCTTGCGGGGTGTATTCGGGAAGCGTGAAGCCCGGTTTGTCGCGCTCGAACCAGTAGCCGAGCGTCTTCATGGAACTCTGGAACGTGGAGACGCCAGCCACGTAGCGGAGCTCGCGTTCCACTGCTTCACCCTTCGGGTTGAAGGGTGATTCCATGTAGCCGGTGGTGCGGATGCCACTGCCTGCACCGCTGATGTCTCCGAGGTCGATGCCGACGATCGCGGTTTCCAAGGGACAATGCTCAACCGCATAGCGGAGGATGCCCGCCGTTTCGGGCAAGGTTCCGGCGCTGACCGCGAGGTTCACCGCGGGCTTGCCTTCCCATTGGGGAAGCATGGGATCCAGGGCGATGTCCATGCGCGAGGAACCGAAGAAAGCGATCTTCCATGGGACCGAGCGCGCGATGCCCGCCTTGCCGGTGCGCTGCTGGCGGTAGATCGGCCGGTATTCCGCGAACTTCTCGTTGGTCCACGGAGTCGGCGTCACCCACAGGGGATTGATCCAAGTATTGAAGCTGGTGAAAACGACGAGGATTCCGCCCGCGATCCCGAGGATCACGCGGTTGAATTTCCGGTAGGGCTTCGGGCGCAGTCCGGGCATGTCGTCAGAATTGGAAGTAGATGAACTCGCTGACCTTGTCGAATTCGTAGATCGAACCCATGACAAGGATCACGATGAAGACGGTCCACTGCCAGGTGGGCCGCCATTGCCAAATGCGGCGCGGGCCGGGCGTGCTGGTTTTTCCAGTCAGTCCGCGCAAACCAAAAGCCGGGAAATAACGCCGCAGGATCTGCTGTGAATTCGGCAGGAACCATACGATGGCGATGCAATATGCCGCGCGCAAGCCCCAGCGCCCCTTCACTTCGGAGAGGGCGGCATTTGGCCAAGCGTCAAAGCCATTGAAGCCGAACATCGAGGCAAGGATGGAATGAGTGGCCCGAAGGGCCTCCTTGGCGGAGCCGCCCGCAGCGAGCTCGAAGGCACCCGCGCGGAAGGGCACCCACGCGGCGACCACCACCACGAAGGTCATGAAAATCGCGATGGGTTTCGGGATGGCAGGGATCGAGAGCTTTTTCCGGAGGGCGAACCATGCGTGATTCACGCAGAGGAAAAGCCCGTGCATGCCGCCCCAGAGGATGTAGGTCCATCCGGCACCGTGCCAGAGGCCGCCGAGGAGCATGGTGATGAGCAGGTTCGCATAGCGCAGGAAGGGTCCCTTGCGATTGCCGCCGAGCGAGAAGTAAACGTAATCGCGGAGGAAGCGTGACAGGGTGATGTGCCAGCGGCGCCAGAAGTCCACGATGGAGGTGGCCTTGTAGGGCGAGTGGAAGTTTACCGGCAGCTTGATGCCGAACATCCGTGCCGCGCCGATCGCCATGTCCGAGTAACCGGAGAAGTCGAAGTAGAGCTGGAGGGAGTAGGCGATGGCTGCTGCCCACGCTTCGAGGATCGTCAGGTCCCGTCCGCCGGTAGCCGCCACCACGCCGAAGAGCGGGTTCGCCACCATGGCGAGATTGTCCGCAAGGACGACCTTCTTGAAGAGGCCCATCGCGAAAAGGCTGATGCCGACCGAGAGGTCCACCGAGCGCCGCGAGGGACTCACTGTCCGCTGGATCTGCGGCATGATCTCATTGTGGTGGACGATGGGTCCGGCAATGAGCTGCGGGAAGAAAGTGACGAAGAGCAGGAAGTCCAGGAAGTTGTACTTGCTGGTCTTGCCCCGATAGGCGTCGACGAGGAAGGCGATCTTCTGGAAGGTGAAGAAGGACAGGCCCAAGGGCAGGACCACGTCGGGGATATTGAAATGTCCACCGGTCAGCGACTCGAAGGTGCGCTCAAAGAGGCCGATGTACTTGTAATAGAAAAGAACCGACAGGTTCGCGATCAGGCCGAGCGCCAATATCCCGCGTCCCTTCGCGGTGTAGGTATGGGCCGCCAGATAACGGCCGATCCCGAAGTTGATCATGCAGGAGGTGCAGATCAGGATCAGGTAGAAAGGAGTCCACGGCTTGCTTGGATCCGGATTCCACCAGCCGTAGTAGACCAGGCTCATCAGCACCAGCCAGCCCATGGCCATGCGCTGGTTACTGCGGCGCAGCAACTGGAACACCACCAGGGTCAGCGGCAGGAAGACCACCAGGAAGGTGTAGCTATTAAAGAGCATGGATCGGTGGGACCGGTGTGGCGGTTAGAACTGGAAATAGATGAATTCGCTGACCTTGTCGAATTCGCGGCCGACCCCGTAGAGGATGGCGAGGGTGAAGAAGGCCCAAGGTAGGGTGGGGCGCCAATGCCACCAGCGGCGTGGTCCCGGCCGCAGTTCGGGGAACTCGCGGAGGCCCAGTGCGGGCAGATAGCGCTTCATGAACTGCTGGGTGTTCGGGAAGAACCAGCAGAGCACGAGGCCGGCGATGATCGGCTTCAAGGCGCGGTCGCCCTTTACCGCCATCATCGAATCCGGGGGCCAGCCGGTCCAGCCGTTGAAGCCGAACATCGAGGCCAGCATGGTCTTGGCGGCGTGGAAATCATGGGCACGGAAGAAGACCCAGCCGATGAGCACGGCGAAGAAGGTCATGCCGATCGCGACCGGGGTCGGAATTTTCGGCAGGGACATCTTCTTGCGGAAGGCGAACCATGCGTGGTTCAGGCAAAGCAGACCGCCATGCAAGGCTCCCCAGACGATGAAAGTCCATCCGGCACCGTGCCAGAGGCCGCCCAGCAGCATGGTGATGAAAAGATTGATGTAGCGGCGGCCGGGACCCTTCCGGTTGCCCCCGAGCGGGATGTAGAGGTAGTCCCGCAGGAAGCGGGAGAGGGTAATGTGCCAGCGGCGCCAGAAATCGACGACGGAAGTCGCCTTGTAGGGCGAGTGGAAATTCAGCGGGAAGCGGATGCCGAAGATGCGCGCGGAGCCGAGCGCCATGTCCGAGTATCCGGAGAAGTCGAAGTAAAGCTGGAGCGTGTAGGAGATGGCTCCGGCCCATGCCTCCAGCATCGTCGGATCCCGACCGTCGGCCGCGGCCATGTCGAAGATCGGTGTGGCGGTGCGGGCGAGGTAATCGGCCACGACCACTTTCTTGAAGAGACCCAGCGCAAGCAGGGTCACACCGACGGACATGTCATTCGAGCGGAGGCCGCGGTGCTTGTTCCTCGCGAACTGCGGCATCATTTCCCGGTGATGGATCAGCGGGCCCGCGATGAGGTGCGGGAAGAAGGTCACGAAGAGCAGGTAGTCCGTGAAGTGATACTCCTCGGTGAGGCCCTTCCATGCGTCGACCAAGTAGGCGATCTGTAGGAAGGTGAAGAAGGAAATGGCCAGTGGCAGGGTGATCTCCGCGATCTGCCCCGGCCAGCCGGTGAGATGGGTGGAGATGTCCGCGAGAAAGCCGGCGTACTTGAAATAGGCGAGCGCTCCGAGGTTCAGCGCGATGCCCAGGCCCAACATCACCTTACCGGGCTGGCTATGTTTTAGCGCCGAGAGCTTCCGCCCGAGAAAGTAGTTGAACGTGCATGATGCCAGGATCATGAGCACGTATTTCGGGCTCCAAGGTTCTTCCGGGTTCGGGTTCCAGACCCCGTAGAAGATCAGGGATGTCACCACCAGCCAGCCGAGCGAGAGCCTCAGCTTGCTTCCCCGGAGCAGGTGGAACCCCAGAGCCACCAGCGGCAGGAAAAGCAGGAGGTAGGTGTAGGAGTTGAAAAGCATGCCGGTCGCCGGGGCGGAGGTTTTTCCAATCGGGGGGAGGCTTTGTCGAGAGTGAAAGGGATGGCCGGGGTGGGGTGGGGTTAAGGTGTTTGAAATCAGGAGGCTGGCCGGGGTCGTTTCCCGGAATCTCTTCCAGTGGTCCCCTTCGGGTAACCGCTGGCGAAAACTTCGGAATCGTGGGGCGGAGGAGCGCCTGTTCCGCCTGATAAAACAGGGAAATTAACAGGCGGCCACTTTTGCCTCAGTGCCGCGAGGGCGCTTTGACCGAGGTATAGAGGAGCGCCCGATTTTCCGGAATCCATCCCAGTGGTCCCCGGGTTGCCGCCGCGTTCACCCGTGGAGGCCGAGCCAAGGCACGGGAAGGAGTTTTTCCGGTTCCTCGATGCTGTAGCCGAGTGCGTTGGCGCGGGCCTCGAACTTCTCCGGCATGTTGACGAAGGAGGGCTTGATGCGGTTGAGGAGGGAGCGCTGTTCTTCGCGGAAGGTCTCGAAGTACTTGGCGTTCACATCCGGCCGGACCTCGTGCTTCAGCTCCACGCGGGGCATCTCCAGCCAATCCGTGAGCAGATCGAGGGTGGGCTTCGGGGATTGCACGAATTCCTCGTAGCGGAAGACCGCTAGGTGCTTCAGGTGGCTCATGTCACTGAGGAAGCGCTCGTAGCAAATGATCGAGTGTTCCAGCAACTCGGGGATGCTAGTCTTGCTCCATTTCCGGGTGGCGTAGGAAACGGCCAGCGGGTGGCGCAGGATGACGATGAAGCGGGAGCCGGGGTAGAGGGCTTGGAAGAAGCGCAGGCGGACGATGTTCGGCGGGGATTTCTCCAGCAGGAACTGCTTCGACATGTCCCAGTGCTTCGACCACTCTTGAAAGAGCTTGTCGGCATTGGCCGGAGTCGCCAGCGCATGGGTCTCATCCATGTGGGATCCCTTGTCGAAGCCGAAGCGGCCGGGCCCGCCATAGACGCTGGCGCGGGGATAGACGGTCTGAAGGAACTGGCCCTCGTCCTGCGGGAAGCCGGTATTGATGAAGCCGGTGGCGACCGGGCTGCCGCGGAGAATCTCATGCACCAGCGAGGTCCCGCTGCGATGCAGGCCCCCGATGAAGACGAATTGATGCGAGGTCATGAGTGAGAGGGAAAAGCGCGTTCAGGGCGTCGGGCGGAGCAGGGATTCCTTCCATGCGACATCCGCCGCTCCGGGACCGGAAAGGTAATCGTGGTAGCCCTTCCGAACGAAGGCCAGATACTCGTCGATATTCTCCCGGGTGATCTTCCAGCCTTGGCCCTGCCATTCGGGATGGGTGACCGGCCAGCCAAGCGCTTGGCCGAGAACCGCCTCGCCGAGCTCCACGTCATAGTGGCCGAGGTCATTCCAGTGCTTCATCCGGTCGAGGCCCTTCTTGTCGGCGGGCAGCACTTCGCAGTTCACCGGGTGGAAATTGCAGAAATCCCAGTAGCTGATGAAGCCGGGGCGCAGGGCGTTCATGTCCTCGGTAAGTCCGAGCAGGAAGCGGCGGATATCCTCGAAGGGTGCCGGAGTATTGGCGAGATCCCCGGATTTCGCGTGAGAGAGCGCGTGAACCGGATGGACGAGGAGCACCACTTGGAAATCGCCATGGGCGCAGTCGGTAAGGAAGTCCCGGAGTAGCTTGGCCTTGTCCTTGTCGACCCCTTTGTCGCTGTCCTCGCGCTCGCTGCGGATCTGGTCGCGGATGAATTTCATCTGCGAGCGGGAATTCGCCACCTCCGGGCGGAGCCGCAGGCCGTGCGGGGTGTACTCGCCCGGCGTTTTCTTCGCCGCCCGGTGGAGGACCTGCATGGATTCCTCGAAGGTGGAAAGCCCGGCCACGTAGCGGATTTCGCGGTTCAGGGTGTCCGTCCCGGCAAAGGGGGAAGTGTAGTAGTCGGACTTCGGGCGGGTATCCTTGGCATTCCCGAGATCGCCGGGGTCGATGCCGATGACCAGCAATTCCGGCTTCTGGTGGGCGAGGAAATAACGGGCGATGCCGACCGTTTCGTAGATAAAGCCGCCGCTGGCGCCGACGTTCACGGCGCGCTTGCCCTGCCAGCCGGCGGCGTCCGGGTTCCAGGCATTGTCGACCCGGGAGGAGCCGAAGAGCCCGACCTGCCACTTCCCGGAACGGATCAGCCCCGCCTTGCCGGTGCGGATTTGATTGGCGAGGTCCCGGTAGGGCTCCAGTGCTTTGGCCCGCCATGGGACCGGGGTCACGCGAAAGGGGTCGATGGTGGTGTTTGCCACCGCGAAGACGAGGCACGCGAGCAGGGCTCCCCCGATGACGAGGAAGTTGTAGCGCCGCCCGGAATGCATGCGGGAGCGTCTATGAGGAGGGATCGGCAAGTCAACGCCGGGGGAGAGGAGAAATCACCAGCGGGAGGCGGAAGGCGGGGGGGAGGATTGGTGATTGATGATTTCCGGCTGAGGGATTTCCCTCCCGGGCGTGCCTGATACCCAGATCGTCTTCCTCCTTTCCATGCCGCGCGCGGGCTCGACCTTGCTGCAGCGCTTGCTGATGGGCAGCGGGGTCTGCAAGTCGGTGGGGGAGCCGAGTTTCCTGCTGCGTTTCTTGGGCGAGGGCGATCCGATCCTGCGGGCAGCGACCTACTCGGAGGCGCTGGTGGAAACGGCGATCCAGGACCTGAGGAAGTCATGGAGCGGCTTCGACGCCGCCTACCGCAAGGGGGTCCACGATCTCTCGGTCCCGATCTACAATGGCCTGGCCGATGGCTTCCCCTATTTCATCGACAAGACCCCGCGCTACAGCCTGATTGCGGAGGAACTGGTCGAGCTGTTTCCGGAGGCCAAGTTCATCGTGCTCTGGCGTCACCCGCTGGCGGTGGCGAACTCGATGAGCACGACATTCCGCGATGGCTACTGGGAGCCTCATTCCTTCGAGCTGGATCTCTGCTATGGCATGGATCAGCTACGCTCGATTTGTGAGAAGCATGCCTCACGGGTCCATCAGGTGAAGTATGAGGACTTGGCCGCCGATCCGGCCGGAGAGTTGGCGAAGCTGGGCGCTTACCTCGGCATTCCGAATCTGGCCGATGTGGCAGACAAGGAGCTGAAGAAAGGGAATGACGGCCAGCTAGGTGATCCGACGGGGGTGAAGAAATACTCGAAGGTCTCGCCCGATAGCATCGCGGAGTGGGAGAAGGGCATCCGCAACTGGTACCGCGAGGCATGGGTGAAGAAATACTTCACCGGTGAGCGCGCGGAGTTCTTCCGTTCGATGGGTTATGACCTTCCGAAGAATATGAGGGAAGGAAAGGTGCCCTTTGGCCTGATCGATGGGATCAAGGACTGGCTGTATAGCTCACGCGTGATCAACCGGCGGGTGCTGCGGCCGCTGGGTTCGAAGCGGCGGATGAGGAAGGCCGCGGCAAAGCGCGGCTATCACGTGGTGTACCGGTGAAGCAGGGCTACTTCTTCAGCCCGTCCGTGATCAGTTTTTCCTTCCAAGCCACGTCTTCCTTTCCTTCGTTCTGGAGGTAGGTCTGGTAGTCGGCCCTGAGTGTGGAGATCCGTGACTCCACATTCTCAGGAGTAAGCTTGTCGCCATACCCTTGAAGATCCGGATTCGCGATGGGCCAGCCCATCATGATCGAGAGCATGCCTTCTCCCACATCACCGGTGAAGTGTTCCAAGTCGCGCCAATGAAGGAGCGCGCTGGGTTCTCCTTCGATCGGGCGCACGCGTTCCCGATTGTAGGGATGGTAGGAGTAGAAGTCCCAGAGCTCTACCTGGCCTTCTCCAACCTGGTGCTGGTTTACGGCTTTCACCATCTCCGCCAGGGCGCGGCGTTCGACTTCGAAAGGAACCTCGGCTTTCCCGAGATCCGATGACTTCGCCTGAAGCAGAACGTGGTTCGGGTGCATGAAGAGCACCAAGCGCACACCTCGCTCGCGGCAATGCTTCATCAGGGCCTCAAGCTGCTTCGCTTTCTCCGGATGAACCTTCGTGCCATCCCGCGGTTTCGGAGGAACACGAGCGTCATCGACGAAGCGGTTCTTGATGAAATTCAGCTGTCCTTTCCCCGGTGCTGCGGCACCGCCGCCGCCGCCATGGCCAGGACGATCACGGAAGCCGCGGGAATTGTACTCTCCCGGGGTTTTCTTCCGCTGGAGCATGAGCGTCTCATAAGACGTCTCGAAGGTGGAGATGCCGAAGACGTAACGCAGCTCGCGATCCAAGGCCCCGGACGGATTGAGCGGGGAAGCCATGAAATCGACCATCGGGCGAGTATCGATCGACTTCGTGAGATCGCCGGGATCAATGCCGAAGACGAGAAGTCGGGCCTTTTCCTCGTGCTTCAGGAAATATTCCGCCATCGCGATGTTCTCGTACAGGAAGGCCCCGGGCATCCCGAGATTCACCACCTTCTTGCCGCCCCAGCCCTTGGCGTCGGGATCGAGTGAACTGATCACGCGGGAAGAACCGAAGATGCCAACCTCCCAATCATCGTGGGAGCGGATCAGGCCGGCCTTTCCCGTGCGGGTGCTGGCGGAGATGTCGCGATAAGGATCGATGTCCTTGCTGGCCCATGGGGCACCGGTGACGCGGAAGGGGTCCACGCGGGTATTCACCGCGGCTGCGATCAGCGTGGCGAGGGCAGCAGTGGCCACCAGGACGGTCGCGTAGCGGCGCGTCTGACGGGTATTCGCCCTCATGACTTCGCGGCCTTCTTGATTCCGAGGATCCCGCGGATCCAGCGCTTGATGGCTTTCTTTCGGTAGCGCGAGGCATCACCGAGCATCTTGTCCGCGTAGAGGCGGTTGATGGCGGGGGATTCCCTCCGTTCCGGCGGCTGCTTCAGCGGGAACTTCATGCTGCCGGTGCTGGCACAGGCGACATTGCAGGTAGGGTCCTTGGTGTGGGTGGCGTCCTCACCGAAACCGAGATTCGAAATGAGATTCACCGCCGGGGAAATGCAGAGCCCCCCGCGCCGCAACACGCAGTACTGCCACTGGTAGTCCCAGACATCGTGATGATGCTCGCCCAGCGTGGAGAGCACCCGCTCGCGATGGGCCTGCTGGCGGAAACGATCGAGGCCGGCGGTGGCGAAGACCTCCGGGCTGTCTTCCTGGATGCCGCTGACCTCGTAGTCGAAATGTTTCCAAGCGCGCGCCCACGATGCCCAGCCCCATGCCTGGGCGTAGCGGGCGAAGCCGTAACTATATCCCTCGTAGATGGTTTCGGGATTTTCCGGGGCGAAGTTGTTGCCGTTGATGTGCATCACGTCCTCGTGGTCCGCGTGGCGGGCGAGCAGTTCGGCGCAGAAAGGGAAAAAGCTGGGATCCGGGAGGCAGTCGTCCTCCAGGATGATCCCGTGGTCTTCTTGGGAGAAAAACCAGGTGATGGCATTGCTGGGGCCGCGGCCGCAGCCTTGATTCACCCCGGAAAAGCGGGTGCGGACCTCGCAGGGCCAATCGACGGAGGCGGCGAGTTCCTTGCAGCGGCGGGTGAGCTCCACATCCCGCGGGTGGCCTTCCGGATCGCGGGCGCCATCGACGGCGATATACAGCCGGGTAGGGCGGGCAAGTCGCACACGATCAAGGATCTGTATGGCAAGGTCGGGGCGATTGAACCAGATCAGCAGCACCGGCGGACAGGCCGGACTACCGGCGGGCGGGGCGGTGATCGGTGATTCGGACGACATGCAGGAAGCGGGGTCGAAGGAATCCTCCGCGGGATACCGGGGCTGTGCAAGTCTCGGGGTGTTTCGCGATGGTCCGGCGGGAAAAGGGGCAGGGCGGGACGCGCTCTTGACCCCGCGGGACCAATTCCAAACAGTCCGGGGAGCCTGATCCCATGACGCGCCCGGTATTCCTCCTATCCCTTCCGCGCGCGGGATCGACGCTGCTCCAGCGTCTGCTGCTGATGACGGGACGCTGTGCGACGCTGGGGGAGCCGAGCTTGCTCCTGCGCTTTCTCGGTGAAGGTCCGGCGATGTGCCGGAAGGCGACTTACTGGGAGTCCCTGATCGAGACCTCCACGGCGGACATCCGGAAAAAGTGGCCCGGCTTTGATGCCGAGTACCGCAAGGGCGTGCACGACCTGATGCAACGGGTCTATGAGGGCTTGGCGGATGGGAAGGAGTTCTTCGTCGACAAAACCCCGCGCTATTCGCTGATCCCGGACGAGATCTATGCGACCTTCCCGGATGCGAAGTTCGTCGTGCTGTGGCGGCATCCGGTGGCGGTGGCTTCGTCGATTTCCTCTACTTTCCGGAAGGGAAGCTGGTGTCCGGATGAATTCGGGATCGACCTTTACGAAGGGCAGCAGCGGCTCCAGCAGTTCTGCAAGCGGCATAAGGAAAACATCTATCAGATCCGGTATGAAGATCTGGTGACCGAGCCGGAGCAGGAGCTGGCGAAGCTGGGGGCTTTCCTGGGAATCGATGATCTCGCGGATGTACTCGGCCGGGAGCTGGTGACCAGCACCGGTGGTACGCTGGGTGATCCGACAGGGGTGAAGCGTTACACGAAGATTTCGCCTTCGGGACGCGACGGGTGGAAGAAGGAGATCTCTAACTGGTATCGGCGGGCTTGGGCGCGCGAGTATGTCTCGGGGGCGCGGGCTGTTGCGCTCAAGGAGCTGGGCTACGACTTGCCGGATGACGTGGCAAAGGGGCCTCTGGGATTGGGGCAGGGATTGATCGACTGGATCGCGGCGAGGCACCGGATTTCGCGGAGGCTGCGCCGGCCGACGTGGCTGCCGAGATTTGCGAGGAAGTTCCGGAAAGAGAACGGGTATGAGGTTTCGTTCCGTTAGGCTGCGATTCCTTTGAGCAGCTCGGCCCATCGGGTGAAAAGCAGCCTGGTGTAGGCCTCGGCACCAATCTGATACGCGCCGAGCGAATACCCGTCGTTGGCCTCGATCAACGCGGTCTCTCCTGTGTCGAGGACCCCAAAGTCGATCCCGTAGGCGGCCGGTGCTTCCCCGGAAGCCCGGTAGTCTCTCAGGGCTGCTTGTATTGTACCGAGGCAAGGCTTCGCGCTTTCGTCTCCGCTGTACAAGTTCAAGCCCGCAATCTCTTCTCCGATCACATAGACCCGATATTCGGAAAGCCATCTCACGACTTCCGAGCACCATACCGGCTCCCTGCGGCTGACGTTCCCGATGAGGTAAAGATCATCGTGCTGCTCAAGCACGCGGCCGGTGAAGCATTTGATGCGACCCGACGGCTTCACGAAGGTGGGAGGGGCTTCTTGGCCCGAGATGCGGGTCTCGACTGTTCCTAGATCCGATTTCCAAGTACGACGTTTCAAGTAGGAGGTGAGAGCCGCCGGGTAGTCGTGGCATGCGGGGATCGGGATGTTCAATTGCCGCATGGCACCATGCATTGCGTCGGCGTCTCCACAGATGAAAGCGTGCGGGTCCAACGGCAGTTGTCTCCGATGGATGCGCTTGGCGGTGTAGATCTGCACGGGAATGTGGAGGCGTTCACATTCGCTGCGGACGAGCTTTTCCTCGTGCCTCAGGCGTCCGTTGCCGGGGTCCTCGAGATACGCGATTTCGAACATGCTCGGGTATCCGTCGTGCTTGTTTTCGGCGACAGGTTTTTCAATTGAATATCGTTCCAGGGTTCATCTCGGCAGGGGTATGCCACCGGATGCCTAGTTCCTCGAGTCGTTGTTGCACCGTCAGCCAAAGGACACCTCCCCTCTGGCTTTCGGGAAGTTCGGCGTCTTCCTTGCGTACCGTTTCCATGACCTCGCGGATCACAGGACCCAGTAGCGGGTCGAACTCGATGGGATCGACCAAAAACGCTCCCGATTTTTGTGAAGCAGAAGCCTCGAAGATTTTCTCGCGGAGCTCTTCGGGCAGGAAAGGCATCTTGTCAGGACGAGGAACCCTTTGCTCAAGGATCCGCTTGAGCAGTGCAGGGTCTGTCGTCCGTGCAAACTCGCAGGCTTCCAATACACTCATTCCCGTGGCTTGCCTCACGGCCATGGTGAGCTCTGCCGATGGGGGGTCTTTGGTCATTCGTGACGATCTTGGGCCGGCTACGAAGGTGTCTTCAGGCGGGAAAGGATGTCGCCCCTGACCTTCGGAGATGCGGTCATCATGGGATGCAGCGGGCAGGGGACGGAGATGTTTTCCGCGCGTGCCCAATCCGAACTGCAGGAAGGAATGATGATCAGATCGGCTGGGGTGCGGTAGGAGACGATGGGCATTTTCCCCAAACGATTTTCCGTCGAGGCGAGGCGTGTGAGCCACGGGCTGTCGCAGCGCATCTGCCGGGCACCCTCGCCATAGCAGAGATGGGCCATCGCGGTGCCGTGGTGCGGGGTGGAAATCGTGAAAAACGCATCGCAGCGCTTTGCTCCGCCGAGCTCCTGGAGGTAGTAGCGGCTGACGAGCCCACCCATGCTGAAACCGACGAGGACGATGTGTTCCTTCGGGCCGAAACGGGTGTCGATCTCGTGCTTTAGTTGTTGGGCCAATACCTCGAGGCCCTCGCGGCCATCGGCCGGCTTCAAGGACGGCACCAGACACTCCACGCCGCGTGCTTCGAGGTCCCGGCGGAGGAAACCGAAGCTGCGCCACTCCGCCTGGAAGATGCCATGAACCATCACCACACGGGTGGTGGGGATCAAACCAGATGGCACTTCCCCCCGGGCATTGGCGAGGGAAGCGGCGGCGAGCAGCGTGAGAATCACCCGTTTCATGGCAGCATATCCAACAGGAGATATGCCAGGTCCGCAAGTGACCCGTCGTGAGAAATGAGTGAAAAAATAGGGCCGCGGGATCTCTCCCGCGGCCCTGCAAGCAGTTCAATTCGTCCCACCTGCCGCTCAGGGCTGGGTAACGTTGAGACGCATGAATTTCTTCGTGTCCGCGCCGGTGATGGCGACGGAGGCCTTGATCAGCTGGTCTCCCGGATTGTCCTCGACGATCTGCTCGGTCACTCCGACGGAGGACCAAGTCGTGCCGAGGTCATCGCTCCACTGGGCGACACCGGTAACACCACCGATACCCTTCTCGCGACGGAAGGTGATGCTCAGCGTGGTCGCGGTGCGCTCCGAGGAGATGGCACCGGAGTTCATCACCGAGGGATCCAAGCCGAGGTAGAACTCGATCAGGTTCTTCAGGCCGTCGCTTTCCGGGTCATCTTCGCCGCCGGTGGCGGAAAGGCCGGGGAACCCGGCGATCCACGAATCATATCCGACTTCGGTGCCGACAGTGAGCACGTAGCTCTGGCTGGTGACATCCCCGTCGACGTTGTAACGCTCGATCACCACGTTGAAGCTGCCCGTGACGGCGGCATCCACGGTGCCGGAAATGAGGCCGGTGCTGGTGTTCAGCGTGAGCCCGGTAGGCAGGGTAATGCCGGTGCCGAGGCGGAAGACGGAAGGAGCGTCCTCGATACCTGCCACGATGTTGGCGATCCAGTTGGTGTTGGCCGCGTTGTTGCCCTTGCCCGGCGTGACGCCGACAATCGAAACCTCATCGTCATTGATGGTGAGGGTCAGATTGGCGGACTGGAATTCCGGAGCGCTGGCCTCGATCGTGATCACCTGGGTGCCATCGGAGACCGCATCGTCAATCGCCGCGATGGGGAAGTTGACGCTCGTCTGTCCTGCCGGGATTGTCACCGTAGCTGGAACGGTCACGGTGTCCGTCTCGCTGGAAACCAGCGTGAAGACCACATCCGCGGTCGGGGCTGTAGCCAGCGCGATGGTGCCGAGGGATGCTGTGGCGCCTGCCGTTTCGAGGAAGGTCGTCGGAGTGGCGCTGAGGCCCATGAACTTCGGATTCGAGGTGTGTTTGCCTACATCCGTGTAGTTGGTCCGGGCGACGAAGTTCCAACCCGTGAGGGTGTAAGGATTCTCCGGGTTCGTATCACCCAGCAGCACCTCGGGATTGCGGCGCATGATCTTGTTGCTGGTGTTGTTGGTGTCGTCACCCCAACGAGCCACGTCGGCGCCGATCTGACCGATGCTGTCGATCGCGGTGTTGTTCTTGCGGAGAATGATGGTGTCGTCTCCATTCCAAGTGAACAAGGCGTCCTTGGTGGTCTGTTCGGCACCCGGCTTCGAAAACGCCGCCGTATTCTTGCGAACGAGGAAGGTCCCGCCGGGCGCAACCGTGCCGGTAAGAGGCAGGGTGAAGATCTGGTTGGGAGCAGCCAAGCTGTTAGCGTGAATCTGAAGGCGATAGCCCTGCGCGGCGAGATCCACGGGGACGGAACTCGGGTTGAACAACTCGATACCGCGGTCGTTTGCCACATTTCCGAGGATATACTCGGAGATGATCAGGTCGCCCGGGGCCATCGGAGAGATGTCGGAGCGCGCGATCATCGAGCTGGTGGTGAGCCACTCCTCCGCGACTTTCGAACCCAGATCGCTGTTGCCGGTGAAGTAGGCGGACTGCCCGTCGTCGACATCGCCAATATTGACCTGACCCTGCGAGGATAGACCGTAGCCGACTTCGGACACGATCTCATTGCTGGCGTTGCGCAGGGAGATGACGTCACCCGTGTTCGCCAGCGGCGGCCAGGCGCTGCCGGAACCCTGCACGAAGTAAGTTGCATTCGTGCTGGGGATTACCACCTGGAGGTCGGCGAAGTTGGTGTCATCCCCAGGAAGCAGGCTATCCTTGGTCAGGCCGCCCACGTAGATAACGATCCGCGTGCCAGCGGGGATATTATCCCAGACAGCCGCATTCTGGAAGTTCAGCGCGATGCCGGAGCTTTCCCTCAGCGACCAGTTGCGGAGGCTGCACTGGCGCAGGGTCAGGATTTCCACCCATTCGGAGAAGCCGCTGACACCGTTGGCCATCGGCCCCTGGCTGAATTCGTTGATAATCGCGTCGCGGGTGATTTCGCTGCCATTGCTCTTCAGGACGAGACCGCTCTGATAAGAGTAGGCGGCACCCGGAGCGACCAAGGTGCCCGGACGTGCAACGAGGTTGACGATGTTCGTCGCGAAAGGCGCGCCGGTGTCTTCGCCGTCACCCGGCGTGACCTGGCAACGCCAGAGGTATCCCGCATTGGTGGGAGCTGGGGCAAGCGAGGCTTCGGTGAGGCCGGCGGCGTCACTGAAATTCCGTCCGTCCGAGCTCTTCTGCCACTGGTAGGTGAAGATCGGAGTGTCGCCATCCTGGTCGCTGGCCACGATGCCGGAGACATTGAGGGCTGTATCCGCATAGGCAGGTGTGCCGCCGATGGATGCTGCCGTGATGACCGGCGGGCTATTCTTCATCAGGATGGCAACCGCTGCCGATTCGGACACGGCCGCTTCCGGCTCTGCGGTATCCGTGCCGACGGCTACCAGCGCGTGTGGTCCATCAGCCGGGGTGATTTCGAAGGAGTAGGGGGCTTCCGTGTCGGTGCCGATGAGGGTGCCGTTGTCAAACAGCTCCACCTTGGCGACGGCACCGGGATTGCCGTCGGCGTCGAGGTCGGTGGCAGTGGCTTCCACGGTCACCGTGCTGCCCGGCGTGAAGACGGTGCCATTGGCCGGTGAAGTGATCTTGACCAGAGGTCCGGGATTCTTCGGCGGAGGATTGGTGCCGTGGACACTGAGTGTCGCTTCGATCAAGTTGCCTCCGCTCGTGTTGTTGGCACCGGAGCGGTCGGAGACCGTCACGGTCCAGATGCCCTTGGCGCTTTCACCCCAGTTGTGGGTGGTCATGAAAGTCCACGAATAATTGTCGGCGCTATCGCCGTGGACCGTCGCGAGCCGGCTGGTCACGCCGCTCGGAGAAGTCAGGTTGATCTCCAGGTTTCCGCGGGCGCTATGGTTGATCCCGACGGACAAGGTGACGTGTTCAACGCGGACATTCGAAGAACTGAAGTCGAAGGTCTTCACCAGACCGTTCGGGGTGTTCTCAGGAATCTGGCCGCTACCCGTGCTACGGGATTCGTGAACGAGTGCGCCGAGGTTCTCCCAATTCTCTGCCAAGGCGACCGCAGCGGCCGCGTCGACAAGGCCGGCACCATAGGCGTGGTGGAAATGGAATCCCGCCGAGTTCGTGCTCCAGCCAGCGTCGTTCGGGTTGATCTTCTTGGCCGTGGTGGCGAGGATTTCCTGGACGTCGCGGTACCCGAGGTTCGGGTTCTTGCTCAACATCAGGGCCACGATGCCCGATGTGGTCGGCGTGGCTGACGAGGTTCCGCCGAAGGAGTCCGTATAGTCCCCGGTGCTATAGCCGACCGCGCCGGTGCGGTCGGTGGTGGTCTTGCCGAGAGCCGGGGTGGCACCATTCGAAGGTGCCGTCACCAGCAGGTTTGCTCCGAACTCGCTGTAGTAGGAGCGGCGCATCATGCTGTCCATGGCACCCACACCGATGGAGTAGATGCTATTGGCGAAGCCGTCGTAGTTGGAGTTGTCGCCGTAGTCGTTGCCGTTGCCGCCTGCCCAGAGGAAGACGGTGCCCTTGCCGTCGCGACCGGTGGTGACGCTGGCTTCCAGTGCTTCCTGCTCGTAGGCGGTAGGGCCCATCTTCAGCAGCATCCAGTCGGTGGGACCCCAGCTGTTCGACTTGATATGGACATTGCCCATCTCGTAGGCGATCGCATCACCGATGTCGGCATCTTCGATCGGTCCGGAGATCAGACGGTAGCCAACGAGGGTGGCTTCGGGCGCGGAGCCGGAAACCCCGATGCCGTTGTTGCCGCGGGCACCAACGTCACCGGCACAGGCAGTGCCGTGGTCGTCGTTGTTGCCGGGGCTCGGGTCGGCATCGTTGCCGTTGAAGTCGTAATCGATCGCGGTGTTGATGTTTCCGGCGAAGTCAGGGTGGTTGGTCTGCAGGCCATCATCCACGATGCCCACCACCACGCCTGCACCACGGGTGCCGGCGTTGGGGTAGTTCCAGACACTCTCGACATTGATGTCGGTCCCTTGGACGACATTTCCGTTGTTATTGTATTTGAGATGCCACTGCTGGCTGATCAAGGGATCGTTCGGCATAGCCCGCTTGCCCATCTGCATGGCGAGCTGGACTTCGGCGCTGACGAGCTCCTTGTTTTCCCTGATGGTGTCGATTTGGGCGAGAGCTGCCAGCGGAGACTTGGCGCTCATCACCACGAACTTCTTCGTCCATGCGGGCAGGGTCTTCAGGGAAAGTCCCAGCGATCCCACCAAGGACTCGCGGTCGGTTCCTTCCGGTACCTGCACCATCACATTTTTGCTCACCAGGCGGCGGTAGGCAGCATTGCCTTCCTCACCCTCGGGATACACGACCGGGAGCACCCGGCCTTCATCTTCAAATTCGGCGATGCGGGACTCGTAGGTGTCCGGCGTGGCGGCCGGTTCCAGACGGTGGACGTGCTCCTGGCCATCGGCATCGAGCACGGAAACTTCCTTCAGGGAGAGCTTCCAGTTCTGCACGTCACCTCCATGGTTGATGCGGAAGCTGCGGTCGAATAGCGCAGCGACGCCTCCGGGGATGGCGTCTGCCTGATGTTCCTTCTTGGCGATTTCTGCAGAGGCATCGCGGTCTGCCACCTTGGTGGCAGCGGTTGTCCCGGATGACGGAGTGGTTTCCGGGGCGACTCCGGATGCTTCCTGAGCGTTGGCGGGAGCAGCCTCGCTGGAAGGGGAGTAGGATTTCGGGCGGGAGGCGGAGGAGAAGCCGGGGATTTCTTCACGGACCACGACGGCAGTAAGCGCGGCGGTGGCGAGGAGACCGGGCACAATCCACCTATGGGAGCGGTTGGGTTGCATGGGTAGTGGTATGCAGGTTGGTAGGACGCTGCATGACTTAATTGTTCAACTGTGGCGATTAAAAAACTTCGGCAGAATTACAACGACACCGGCCGCTCCACAGTGTGTGAAAAATTAGTGAATTAGGCAGTCGCATCCCCCTCGGAATAGGAGTTTTTCCGAGGCGCTTGATGCCTTTTGGAAATCTCCCGAACGCCCAACTTAAGGTAAACCCTCACATTGTGATTACAGGATAAAACTTATCCTGCAAATTGCACCTGAGGGTATGAGGAAAATGAAAGGGGCTAGCCTGGCGGCCACTTCATCTGGCGACCCGCCAGAATATGAATGTGCAGGTGCGGCACCGCTTCCCCGCCATCCGGTCCGTTATTTACCACGATCCGGAAACCTTTTTCCGCGAGGCCTTGTTCCTTGGCGACTTTCCGTGCGGTGAGGAAAAGATGTCCGATCAGTTCCTGATCCTCATCGCCAGCTTCGGCGATCCGGGGGATCGGCTTGCGCGGCACCACCAGGAGATGTACCGGGGCCTGGGGAGCGATGTCGCGGAAGGCCACGCAAAGCTCATCCTCATACACGACATCGGCCGGGATCTCGCGATCGCAGATCTTTTCAAAGAGGGTTTTGGACATCTGGGGAAAGGGAAAGGCAAACGCTGAACACGGAGAAGCCGGGATTCAACGCTGAAGGTTGAATACGGTCCATGCGTGCTTCATCCGGCGATCGAGGGCATCGTTTTTGGCTGCAGGCGCGCGCGGAGATCACCTCTCGCTATCCATGCGGAAGCGCAGCGGTCGCCGGAAGGGATGACGGTCGCGATCCAGATCGCAGAGGAAGGTTCGGATGTCAGCCAGCAGGGCATCGCAACGGCTGTCCCATTTCTCGACCGAGCACAGGAGCATAGCAGCTTCCTTCAGCCCTCCGAAGCGGATCTCTTCCGCGCCCGCGGATTGCAGGTCGGCGAGTTCCTCCCGGAGCAGCCCGAAGAAGGCGAGTTCATAGCCGGTGCCCGCTTGCTTCGCGAGGCGAACGAGCGAGATCGATACCGGTGGCGCCAGCGGCTCCAGTTTCTCGGCGATGCTCTCGCAGCCGATGCGCACCAGCATGTGGCGCATGCGGTCAAAGAGCTCCGTCAGCGTTAGCAGGTTTAGCGGACACTTCGTCTCGAGGTATTTCTCGATGCCCATTCGGATGTCATCGACGAAAGGGAAGTCTTCCCTTTCCGCGGCCAAGGCGGCGCGGCGCAGTGCCGTTGCCAGCCACAGCGTATCGTATTGGATCACTTGATGGCGTCCGACCTGGATGGCGGGACGTGAGCCGATAAGAGAGATCACGAGGGATAGGAATCAGGGTGGGTCGGGTGTTGCACGGGGTTGGGGTTGAACAGCACTGGCAAGGGAAAGCTTTAGTCTTTGAAAAGGCGGCGTTGCATGGGGTCGCGGGAGGGGCGGCGTTCCAAGGCTTGAATCTCACGGATGAATTCACCCACGTCTTCGAACTGGCGATAGACCGAGACGTAGCGGACGTAGGCGACAGGATCGATCTGATGGAGCTTGTCCATCACCTTGGCGCCAATGACGGAGGAAGGGACTTCCGACAGATGATCCTGATGGAGTTCGGTCAGGATTTCTTCCACCGCGCGGTCGAGGCGGTCCATCGAGACGGGCCGCTTTTCGCAGGCCTTGATCATGCCGCTGATGATCTTCTCGCGGTGGATGGCTTCGCGGGTGCCATCGCGCTTCACCACCCGCAGCTCGGTGCGCTCGATCTGTTCGTAGGTGGTGTAGCGGTACGTGCAGCCCAAGCATTCGCGGCGGCGGCGGATCGTGGTGCCATCCTTCGACATCCGGGAGTCGAGCACCTTGTCCTTGAATGAGCCGCATTGAACACACCGCATGTTGAAAAAACGATGGCGAAGGGTAGGGCACCACAAGTGGTAGCGTCAATTTGAAAACTACGCTAGATTTAGTGGATGGGTCCGAATGGTCCGGCCATCTGAAGGGATAATTTTAAGATTCGCTGGCAACTCCGGAACGAGCTTCGGCGTTGAGGAAAAAAGTCCGGATTTGGGGATGGGGGTGGCTTGACGGGGGCGTGATTTCTTGGGTTGGTAAACGGGATTTTTTCTCTCCCGCTCCATGAAAGCCCTACTGGTGGTATCCCTTTCCGCGGCCTTGCTGATGGTTTCCGTGCTTCTTTCGCCCGCTTCATCGAAAGAGGAGTCCGACCGCTTTAGTCGTCGCCGTTTGAATGATGGGATTGCGGTGGACGCTCCCGATGCATGGAGGTGGATTCGCGATGGCATCCACATCGACAACGTGAAGCGCCTGATGGGTGAGCCGAAGAACGTGGAGCCTAGGCTTTCCCAAGACCGGAACAGCCTGCAGACCATTACCTATGAGAGCGACGTGAAGGGCGCGGAGCACTGGCTGAGCTTCTACAACGATGGCCTTTTATGTTCATGCTCTTGGTATCAAGGGATCCCGGCCGCATCCGGAGTGGCTGCACCTGTGCCTGCGATCGAGGACGGGCTTGTGGTGAATGGACCGAGGATCGTTCCGATCAAGTGGAAGGGTGAGGCGGAGCGTGGCTTTCAAGTGGAAGTGGAGATCCAGCATCCCGATGGCAAGTGGGCATCCTCCCGGACTTACTTCACCTCGAATCACGCAGTCGCGCATTTGCATACTGGGGACAATCCCGGTAGATGGCGGGTGCGCGCGCTGGCGGCCGAGGGTGCGGGCGTCTGGTCTCCGCAGGTCGGCTTCGTTTGCGGGCGGGAATGAGAATGAAAAAGCTCTCCCCGCGGTGAGCAGGGAGAGCCGTGTGTCATGCCGTGATGCGGCGTGGCATGAAGCGGTGATCAGGGCACGTGGGTCGGCAGGGCGTTG
Organism: Luteolibacter luteus; assembly: GCF_012913485.1. GTDB lineage: Bacteria > Verrucomicrobiota > Verrucomicrobiia > Verrucomicrobiales > Akkermansiaceae > Haloferula > Haloferula lutea. The sequence continues at coordinate 4,471,118 of NZ_CP051774.1, forward strand.
GTGCCGGTGTAGACGTCCGTGCTCTGTTGCAGGCCGAGGCCGTGGATCTGGGCATGCTGCACCCCGGTGAAGGTGACGGTGAAGCCGGAGACCGTACCCGGGACCAGATCCAGATCGAACTGATAGGCGCGGGAGTTGATGTAGAGGTCTTCCCACACGCCATTCATCAGAACCTGGCCGTTGTAGACCTTCGCATAGCGGGACCCATAGGAAGCATTGACGGTATAGGTGCCAGAGGAAGAAGTCACCGTCAGCACCGGAGCCGTGCGGTTGTAGAGGTCGTAGGTCCACGCCTCGCCGATATCGAGGTGGAAGACCACGGTCTTGGTGCCGGACAGGAAGCCGGTACTGCTGGCCTCCACTTCAAGCGTGCCGCCATTCGTATTCGGGAGGTTCAAGACGCCGCCGAAGTAGATCGAAGCGCTGGCAGGGTAAGGTCCGCCGGCGAGGCCGTTGGAAACTTTTCCGAGGCCATTGGCACCGGCGTCCGGCCCCACCTGTGACCCGAGGGCGCCCACCCATGCGGCAGTGCCGGGGAAGCTGCCATTGCCCGGATAGACCGAGGAACTAAGCTGCTCCCAGCCTTCCGACATGGTGCTGCCGGTGAGTGTCACCGGAGTGTAGATGCTCCCCGGCTGGTTCCCGGCGGTCACCGGATCCTTGTCGGCAAGGTACTCGGCCTGCACGGAGCCGGCGATGAGGGTGGAGAGGAGTGCGATTTTCAGTAGTGGTAGTGTGGTTGTCTTCATGACTCCGCCACCGTGGTGGGGATCGGGGTATTCCGCTCACCGGTGTTTGCGAATGATTGGCGGTAGATCGGCGGAAGTTGCCTCGGCAGTCAACCGGTCGCCAATGCATGGCAATCTAACATGAACTGGAGAGTTATAGGTGAGACGGTGTTTCCCCGGGGTGTTCGCAAGTAACCGCGCATCGGCGGCAAGCAATCGCCAGCGAAATGCAAGAGCTCGTCAGTGAATGGCAAGGGGCCGCGAGCGCGGCGTGGAGAAGTGGCCCAGCCTGTGGACCACGAGCCCTCCGATATGACCACGACACGATCCGCTCTCATCACGACTGCCCTCATCGCCTTCGCCCAAGTGGCGCCTGCCGCAGAGATCCCGGCAGGTCTCACTTGGCTGCCTTCCGATCCACTGGATATCACGTTGTCCGGGAACAAGGCCTACGATCTCTGGCTGAACCTGGCGGGCTCCGCGAATATGAGCCGCCAGGCTCCCTTCATCATGGGTGGGATCGACTACGGTCTCCTGCCTTACAACATCAACGGCTATGCCGGCGGCGGGATGTTCCCCGGTATGACGATGTGGGCTCCCTATGCGTCACAGTTCGGGACGAGCACCACGGCCGGACAGCTGATCAAGACAGCCAATGGCACCGGTGGTGGCCCCTATCCGGCGAATTCCTCGATGTATTTCGGCGGGGCTAGCCCTCAATCAAACGTCAACGGCGGGTCCCTCGCTGCGAAGGGTCACGCAATTCCGGCGGTGAAGACGGTGACTTTCCAATTTTCCATCGGTGAAGCCTACGGCTACTCGCTCTGGGATGCGGATGGCGATGGCATCGGCGCCAACGACATGCCGAAGCTGAAGGTCTTCAATGCCAGCGGCGAGCTCATCACCACGTTGGCCCCGAACTACGCGGAGGTCATCAAGAAGGCCTATAACGGTAGCATGGAGATGCCACCGGGCTCGGGTCTGGATGAGGATATCTACATCAATACCTTCGGGCTGCAGTGGAATCTCGCCGTGGTGGAGCAGGAGATCGCTTCCTTCCAAGTGGATTGGACCGGTGTGCAGCACGCCCAGCTCTGGTCCCTGCGCCTCGATCAATCGGACGCGAGCTATAGCAGCTTTGTCTTCGACATGACCTCGAATTGGTCCGGTGCCGAGGACGGCATGTGGGCGAATGTTGCGAACTGGCAGGCGGGCGGCACTCCTTCCTCCGTAGGGAAAGCGGTCTTTGCCACGGGTAGCGGTGTCGCCCTCGCCGCGGATACGCAGATTGGCCAGATGGTCATCAATACGCCGGGAGATTTCACCCTGAGTTCGGCCAGCGGAGCGAAGCTTTCTCCGAGCCTGAATCTCGTTACCCAGGCAAATGGAGCACCCGCGGCGCATGCCATCAGCACGCCGGTGAATTTTCCTGCGGTCGTCACGCTGGATGTGGGCGGGGATACATCGCTGGCACTCACCGGAAATGTCACGGGGACCGGCTTCTACAAGCGGGGCGCCGGCACGCTTAGTTTAGGCGGCGCGAATGACTTCAGCGGGACGCTCGTCATCGGCGGAGGGACAACCTTGGTTAGCGGCACGAACCTCACTTCGGCCGCCTCCGTGTTGGACATGAAGAATTCCAAGCTGGTGCTCCAAGGCAGCAATCGCTTCGAAAGCGAGTTCCAAGCCAAGCTCTCAGGGACCTCGATCCTCGGTCAATCCGCGGTGCTCCAACTCGGTGACGCGGATAGCGGTGGCATCACGCAGACCTTCGCGCAGTTAAACGCTGCGAAGCCGCAATATGTAAAGGATCTGAACCCGAATCCTCAGACCGAGCCGCCGGTTTATGTCGTGGGCGGCAACGCCGCGATCTCCATGCTCACGCTGAAGGGTGGCCTCTACTCCGGATATCTCGGGGGTGACGGCGCGAACGAAAATAACCTCGCCCTGAATGTCGAGGGGGCGCTCACCTTGCAAGGAACCAGCACCTACACCGGAGACACGGTAATCAAGGCCGGCGGTACGCTGCAGGCAAACCGGGAGATCGCGCTTTCCCCGAACAGCAATCTGGTGCTGGACGGCGGGACCTTGGCACTTGGTGGTTTCAGCTACCAGACCCCCGGAGGCGTGAACGACGCCGGCATCACGATCAATGAATCACTCGGTACCTTTACCCGCAGCATCGGCACGGGCCCCGGCGAAGTCAGGATCGCCAGCGGTGGCAGCTTCAAGGCGATAGGTGGCAATCGCACGCTCAACTTCGGGGGAAACGGTGCACAGCTCGTCTGGGGGCAGCCGGGTTTCGTGGCGGAGGGGGCGCCGCTGGTCCTTTCCTCCGACAATACCAGCAAGATCACCTTGGCGAACGCGATCGACCTAGGCTCCAGCAGTCGCACGATTCAAGTGGAGGCAAATGCAACCGCAGAGCTGAGCGGCTTGCTGAGTGGCAGCGGCAGTCTGAACAAGACCGGGGTCGGTGCGCTCTTTGTGACCGGGGTGAACGAGTTCACCGGTCCGATCCGGATCGAAGCGGGCCAAGTCCGTGTGAATGACATCGGTGATGAAGGCCCGGGCACTGGCTTCGGAAACAGCACCGGGGCAGGAAGCATCGTGCTCGCAGGGGGCGGAGCGGATGGATGGAACGGAGGGATACTCAGCTACACGGGTAGCGAGTTCTCCAGCACGAACCGTCTTTTCACGGTAGGCGGGAATGCAGGGTCGATCTCGAACGACGGCACCGGAACGATTCACTTCACGAATACGGGTGCTGTGGCATTTGATAATGCCGGTCCGGTGACGCTGGAACTGCGCGGCGGCAACAACAACCGCAACCGCTTCGATCCACTGATCTCCGATAACGGGGAATTCAAAACTTCCTTGAGGAAGGGCGGCACGGGAGCCGGTGGCACCGGTGGCTATTGGATGATCGGCAATGAGGCCAACTCCTACACAGGTCCGACTCTCGTCATCAGCGGTGTCCTCGAGGTCACGAAGCTGGCGGATGGTGGTGTGGCCAGCAGCATCGGTGCCTCACGAAGTGAGCCTGCAAACCTGAAGTTCTTCCGGGGTGGCCTCAGCTATACCGGAGCGGGTGATACGACGGATCGCTTGTTCTGCGTTGCGAACGGAACGACGAGTCCGGTCTTCTACGCCAGCCGCATCGATTCATCCGGCACGGGGCCGCTCGCCTTTACCAATACGGGGAGCATCGGCTTTACCGACGTGAATGGAAATGCTCAGGCAATCGGCAATGGGGGATGGCTGGCTCTGGGTGGATTGAATACGGGTGACAACTTCCTTTCCGCGCGCATCGGCGGATCCACTGCAGGCAGCGCGCGCTTCACGAAGGATGGTGCAGGCAAGTGGTCGCTGACGAATCCGGGCAATACCTACGTCGGTATTACCGAAGTGAATGGAGGCACCCTGGGCATCCGGAAGATCGGCAATGGCGGCATTCCGGTGGTGATGAATACCACACAGAATTCCACGGCTACCACGGTGACCAGTGCTACGGGCCTGATGGTAGGGCAGTCCGTGGAAGGTCCCGGAATCCCGGCGGGCACCACGATCACCGAGATCAATGGCACGGCCGTGACCCTGTCCCAAGCTGCCACGGTCACCTATGCGTCCGGCACGAATCGCAACAAGATCGCAGGTGTTGGCAGCAGCATCGGCATCTCCACCAATGTCGCGACGAATCTCGTGATCAATGGCGGCACGCTGCAATATCAGGGTGAAGGTGATAGTAGCGACCGCCGCTTTACCATCGGTGTGAATGGCGGCGGTTTCGACGCTTCGGGAACGGGAACAGTGATTCTTAACAATGCTGCGGCGGTGACTTACACCGGCACGGCGGCGCGCACGCTGTCCTTGAGCGGCAGCAATCCCGGCGACAACACGTTGGCTGCAGCCATCGGCAATGCGGGGACCGGCGTCGTTTCGGTGGTGAAGTCCGGCGCTGGCACGTGGGTCCTTTCGGGAAGCAACACCTACACGGGCGATACGACAGTTACCGCAGGCACTCTGGCCGTCACGGCGGGGGGCTTTGCCGATACATCCGATCTCACGGTGGCCGAAGGGGCCACGCTGAAACTGGACTATCCCGATGGCACGCCGGATTCGGTGGCGACACTGACCTTGGGCGGCAAGCTTGCGGTCTCGGGGATCTGGGGCGCAGAGGGATCGGGTGCTGCCCACACCAGTCCGTTGATCACGGGCACCGGCTTGCTGAATGTCGCAAGTGGTCCCTTCGAACTGTGGTCGGCACAGATCCAGGAGGAGGGTGCCCGCGATCGCGATCAGGATGCGGACGGTGATGGTCACACAAATCTTGCCGAGTTCCTCTTCGGTTCGGCTCCAGATGCTTCGAGTGCCGCTTTGGTCGATGCGGTTCACGCCGGCGGAAATTTGGTCCTGCGGTGGAACGAATTGCTCAGTGGCGGTATTTACCAACTCCAGGAAAGCGGCGCCCTTGATAACGGAGCTTGGCAGCCAAGCGCCATCACCCCGGTGGAAGCTGCTGATCAAAGCGGTGTTCCTGCGGGCCATGTCCGGAAGGAGGCCATCGTGCCGCTTGATGGGGATCGCCGCTTCCTGCGCGTGAACGGCACCGAGAATTGATTCCGCCTTCCCAAGGGAGAGTCCGGAGCCATCCGGGCTCTCCCGTTTTTTCCTTAGCGACGGAGATTCATGAAACGTCTGATGAACTTGCCGGCCCTGATCGGCTCATGCCTTGTGTTGATGGCGATAGCGGCTTCTGCCGAATCACTACTGAAGAACCACCCGCTGCAAGGTCAGGTGAAGACCACCTACTGGACCTTTCTTGCGTCCCAGAACCCGTACCGCATTCCGGATAGCCCTTCGACGATGACGGGCACGATGACGGTCGCGAGTCCCGGATATGGCGCAGGCATGGGACTCTACAGTTGGACGGGAAACTACTCGATGACGGTGAACCAGGCTTCGACTGCGACTCCTTCCTTCCGGATCCAGCAGGTCGTCTATCAGCTCGATGTCACTTGGGATCCTGCCGTTCCCTTTCCCTTCAGTGGCGGACCGAAGCTCAGCTATAACGGGGGAAATCAACTCATCCCGGCCACGCTGCCGATGATCGCGGACGGGACGCGGATCGTGGACAATCAAACCGGCATCCCGGAGATGGAAGGGATCGACTCCTTCGCCTACCGGGGCATCACCTGGCAGTGGGATCTTTCCGGTGCGGTGGAGAATATCACCAGCGTGAAGATTCAGATGCCTTTTGCGAATCACACTTCGGTTGTGGGGGCGCGGGTCGATGTCGCTTCGGAGTTCGTGGAGATCGGTGCGCCAGAGACACCTTTGCAAGCATGGCGTCGGACTCACTTTGGAAGTGCGGGAAATGAAGGGCCGTCGGCTGATATCGCGGACTCTGATGGAGATGGCCTGCCAAATCTCATCGAGTATGCGCTTGGAACCATACCCACTTCGCCCGGTCAGGGAAATGGCTCGGCGATGGCTCCCAAGCCGCTTTTCGCTTCGGGCCGCCTGAAGCTGGCTTTCTCGCTTCCTGAGCCAGCGCCATCGGACCTGATCTATCGGGTCAGGGTGTCGAATGACATGGTCAATTGGAGCACGCTTGCGACCAAAGCCGGTGCCGCAGGGTGGACTTGGCAGGGCGAAGGTGGATCTCAGGTGAGCGCGGTGGCCGGAGCCGGGCGGGTCCTGGTCGAGGTGGCGGATGATCGGATCGCGGGGGATGCCCCACGCATGATGAGGCTGGAGGTTTCCTACTGAAGTGGCGGCGACGCTCAATTTGAAGATATCGATGAAGTCATTGGTTAAGCGAAGGACGCGGCAGTCGCTGTGCGCGTTGGCGATGTTCATGGTAGCGGATGCTCGGGCGCAAGATGCGGCCGACGCCGTTTCCGGGGAGGAGGTCGTCGCTCTGGAAGATGGCGACAAGGCGGTGGACAGCGGAAGCGTGGTTGACGGGCTGGATGAGATCGTGGTGGTGGCGAATCGGACCGAGCAGCGCTGGCTGGATGTGGCGGGAACCATCACCCGTGTCGATAAGGAGGAGATGCAGGAAACGGGCGTCGAGGATCTGGGTAGCATCGTGAAATACGATCCCACCGTGGTCGTGCCCTTTGACATGACTACCGGCGATGGAGCCGTGGCCTATGCGGCGACGGGCTCGGCGAGCTTTAACATTCGCGGCACCGAGGGGAATCGGGTCGGCGTCGAGGTGGATGGTATCCGCCAGCCGCCTGAGTATGTCTCCACGTCTTTTGACGCGGGCGCGGAAACCGGGGCCGGTGGCATGGGCCGCGATTACTTCGATCCTGCGATGTTCCAGCTCGTGGAGATTCTGAAAGGCGGTGCCAGCGCACTCTATGGCAGTGATGCCATGGGTGGGATGGTCTCGATGAAGACGCTCGAAGCTGCCGATTTGCTTGGTGACAAAGATTGGGGCGGCTTGGCGCGCACCCAGTATTTCTCGCGGAATGAAGGCCTCGCTTGGCAAACGGGTGGCGCATTCCGGAAGGACAACTTTGACTTCCTGCTCATGTATGCCGGTCGCGATGGCGAGGAGACGGCGAACAACGGCTACATCCCGCCCGATCCGATGGAAGTCGAAAGCAGCGCGTGGCTTGCCAAGGCAGGCTACACGATTGGCGATCACCGTTTTCTGCTCACCTTCGAGAACTACGAGCGAAACGTCTATGCGGAGATGCGGAGCGCGCTGCATCCGAAGATCGAGATGTTCAACATCTTCAAGAAAAGCATCGAGAACTGGCAGGACGTCGAGCGCCAGCGCCTCAGCTTGAATTGGGATTGGCAGCCGCAGAATGCCTTGGTGGACGGTCTGCAGACCCATCTCTACTGGCAGGACTCGAGCAGTGCGAGCCGCAACCGGAGCACGAATCCGCCGCGCCAAACGGGCTTCCCTCCGGAGTGGGGAATCAGTGAAACGGAAGGGCGGAATCGCCGCCAGCGGATTGATTTTGAAACGGAGATCTACGGGCTCACGTCGATCGCGCGCCGCGAAATCGATCTCTTCGGCGTGAAGCACCAGTTCCTCGCGGGAATCGATCTGTCCCAGGAGAACTCCAGCAATCGCTTCAACCGTCTGGAGACGGATGGCGTGGTGCTTCCCAATCCCGACGGCGGCCTGCCGATCGTCTCGACGCAGCGCACGGTCTCCGATCGCATTTCCTTCGCACCCTCGGAGACTTATCGCCTCGGTCTCTTCCTTCAGGATGAGATCCGACCTCGCGAGAAGCTGGTCGTCACTCCCGGGCTTCGCTTCGACTATCACCAGATCGACGTGGACTTGGCACAGGATTACATGGACCGTCTTTCGAATCTATTGGGTGCAGGGCTCCAGCCATCCAGCGGCTACGATAACTTCAGTATCTCGCCACGCCTCGATATCGTTTACGAGACGACTGAGCATACCCGCGTTTACGCCGGATACGGAATGGGGATCCGAAATCCCACTGCCGAAGAGCTGACGATGATCTTTGATCACCCATCCGGCGGGTATCAGCAGATCACGGTTCCCAATCCCGATCTTTCCGAAGAAATCAGCCATGCCTTCAAGCTTGGCTACAAGGGGGAGGCGGATTTGGGACGCTTCGCCATCGAGGGCTTCTTCACGAAATATCAGGACTTCATCGAGAACAACGTGCCCGTTGGCTTCCTGCCGGATGGTACCGGCCTCTCGACCACCAAGAACGTCGGCGAAGCGATCATCTATGGATTCGAAGCCAGTGCGGAATGGAACATGGGCGAAAGCTACGACAAGCTCACCGGTTGGTCGCTCGGCCTGAATACCGGCAGGGCCTACGGTGAGAACGAGACCAAGGACACCGCGCTCAATACCGTGGAACCGTGGAAGACCGTAGGCTGGCTGGGCTATCAGGATGTGAATGAGAAATTCGGCGCACGCTTGCTGGGCACCTACACCGCCGCGGTGACCCGCACGGATGACACCACCATGAACGGCCGGATGTTCCATCCGCCCGCGTGGTTCACCCTGGATCTCATCGCATGGTATCGTCCTGCGGAAGGAGTGACGATCAATGCCGGCCTGAACAACATCTTCGACGAGAAGTATTGGAACTGGTCTTCGGTACGCCGCAGTGGAGGCCACATGGGGCTTGATACCTTCGGCGGCCAAGCGGGTTCGGTGGACGATCGGACGACGGCACCGGGTAGGAACTTCTATCTCTCCGCGACGTACGAGTTCTGAGGTTGTTTGGGCGGAGGTTGACGCACGCTGTTCCGATTCAGACGCTTTCCTTGCTTTCGCGGGTACATGGGAACGGGAGGATCACTATTTCTTGGTCGCTGAACTTACCGAAGGCAGGCAATCCAGGAAGAATCTCCCCGCCCGCTCCGCATCCCGTTTGAGCGCTTGGGACTCGCGTTCCAGAGGGTTCATCGTGTCCACGGCGGCGACGGCCTTTTCAGTCTCCTGCTCGGTAGTCTTTTCCTCGTTCCTTGTCGGAGCGGGATCGATCCGTGTGGCATGCTTTGTCTTTTCCTCGGCCAGAGGAGAGAACACAACCATCAGCAAGGCCACTGCGGGCGGCACCAAGAGCCACCGCCACCAGTCCAGCGGCTTGCTGCGATGTTTTTGCTGTCCGATCGCCCTGAGAACCTTTCCCTCCAGGCCTGGAGGCACGTCGACCTCCGGCTTCCGCGAGCGCAGCAGATTTCCGATCTCCGTGTAATCGTCTTCAGGTTTCATCGGAAGGCAGGGATGGGTTTGGGCAACTCGGGCGGACGAGCTTTTGCAGCTTCGGCCAGGGTCTTTCGGGCGCGGTGTAGAAGCACCTTCACTGCCCCCTCGCGCTTGCCGAGGATTTTCGCGACGTTCTTCACCGGCAGGTCCTCGCGGTAATGAAGCCACAGCGCGCTGTAAGCGTCGGGACCGAGCTCGCGTTTTGCTACTTCCCAGAGCCACAATGCGTCGTCGTTCTCCGAAGAAGGCTCTGGCTGTGGCAAATCGTGAGGCAAGGGCTTCGACCGTCGCAAGGCTGCGATCGATAACCGGCGTGCCAAGGTAAAGAGCCAAGGAAGCAAGGGTTGTGAGGAATCATAGCGGTGAAACTTCTTCCACGCCCGAACGAAGGTCTCTTGCGTGAGATCTTCCGCATCCTGCCGATGTCGGGTCAGCGTCAGGAGGAAGGCGAAAACACGTCCGTGATATCGATAGACCAGCGTTCCGAATGCCGCCGATGATCCCTCTCTCGCTTGTTTCGCGAGGAGAGAATCATCGGGGCAAGGGAGAGAGCTCATGTTGCGGGGATCGTGTTACTTCTTCTTGTCCTGCTTCTTCGCCTCTTGGTCGGCGGCCTTTTCCATTACGGTGATCCATTCGTTCACGGGCAGGCTGACCGAGGCATCGAGACCGGTCTTGTCTCCGGTCACGGCGACGTTCGACTGAAGATCGAGTCCGTCGAGCTTCGCATCCCCGGCTTGGGCGAAGGCGACGACGCCATCGAGCATGCGGCGGAGTCGATCGGCCTGGGTTGCATCCTCGGTGTTAGCCCCAACCCGGATCGTGAAGCGCCCGGCATTTTCATTGGCCGCAAGGTGGAGCGACTTCGCCATGCGTAGTAACCTCGCCTCATCACCCGGTAGATCAATGCCCGACAAGTTGGCGCTGCCGGCGAGCAGGGGCTTTCCTCCTTCCGCGGCGAAGAAGGGATCCGGATCAGCGGAGCTTCCGGCTTTCAGCGTGTCGAGTGCCTGATGGAGCAGACTTTCCTGCCGGCTAAAGACGAGCAGATGATCATTGGCAAAGGCCGCGTGCTGCTGGCTGCCCTTGTCCTCCCAATTGTGGACGGTCAGATCCGAGTAGGTGCCTTTCGAATAATCGTCGGCGGCCGCGACTAGCTCCTCCAGATGAGTCCGGTCGAAATTGCCATGGATCAGCGCTACCGCGTGCTCCGGCTTGCCATCGCCGAAGAGCGTGATGCCGTTCAGATCGGCGATGGGGTTGATCGAGAACATCCGCTTCGCCGCCTTGAGCTGGGCGCCGTGATCGGTTTCGATGCGGGTGAAGATCGCCTTGCCCGTCTCGCTGGCACGCATGGCTTCGATGTCGGCGTGGACCAGCCACTTGGCCGCGGCGGGGATTTGCGCGGGGTCCAGCGGTGCGGCGTGGAGTGGTGCCGCCAGGGCGGCGAGGTAGAAAATGCTTCGTTTCATGGGATTCGGTGGATCTACCCGCGAGTACGCCTGGCCCGGCTGGAAAGGTTACACGTATTTTTCGCCACGGCCTGTCTCAACATGCTCTTGCATCCTGCGACGGCTTCGGGTGTCTGTGCCAGCATGCAGTTCTCCCCTCCCGTGTTGGCCTTGCTGGTGGCGCTGATACCTTTCGTTTCAGGTGCGGCTCCGCTGACCACCGCGAAGGAGATCCGCGCCCTGTCTCCGGACAAGGCGGCACAAGGACTGCCCGTGGAATTGAGCGGGGTCATTACTTTTGCCAATGAACCGGCGATTACCCTTTTCGTCCACGATGGGGACTCGGGCATCTTCATCGAGCAACCCGTCCAAGGGGCCGCCACATGGCCCAGGACCGGCGATCGTGTTTCGGTGAAAGGGGTCACGGGAAAAGGGCTCTTCGTTCCAGTCATTGCCGCCCCGCAGATCGCGGTGCAAGGTAACCAACCACTCCCCGGGGCGCGATCGATCACCGGTGAAGATCTCGGTCAGCCGGATCTCGATTGCGATTGGGTATCCATTGAGGCGCAGGTGAAGGAGGTCCTGATGAATGACGGTGATGTTGTCTTCGAGTGTCAGGCCGGACCTTGTGAATTCCACGCGCTTATCGAGGGTCCGCTTCCGCCCGAGTCCGTGCCATGGGGACTTGCTGAAAGCCGGGTGCGGATCCGCGGGGTGGTGGCGACGATTTTCAATGCCAGCCGCCAGATGACGCGGCGCTTCATGCGGGTGAATGCGCTGGACGATGTGAAGCCGCTCGATCGTGGAACCGCGGAGGCAGAGCCCCGCCTGATCGGTGCGGACGAACTCTTCCGCTTTCATGGTGCCGGGCCGGAGGACTTGGTGCGTCTCCGGGGGACCACCATGCTCGCTTTGCCGGGGCGCGGGCTTTTCCTGCGCACCGATGCGGGGGGAATCTGGGTGCAGACCGCCCAACCGGTGGATGCAAAGCCCGGAACCTTGGTCGAGGTGGAAGGCTGGCCGCGTGTGGGTGCGATGAAGCCGATCATCCGCGCCCGTGGCGCAAAGGTGATCGGGGAAGGGGAGATCCCGCCACCGCTGCACCTTCGCGCCCGCGAAGTCCTGCACGCGAAGCATGAATCCGAATTGGTATCCCTTGATGCAGAGCTGCTCGATGTTTTCCGAGGGGAAGATGGCACCACTCTCGAACTGAGGGATTCCGGGGTGGTCTTCCGTGGTCTGCTCGCGGAAACTGATGGGGCATTGCCGGACTTCATTGCGGGTTCCACTCTCAGAGTGGCGGGTATCGCCCAGATTACCTCGGCCGGTGCCTTTGCGCCCTTGCAGGAAGAGGACAAGCTCTTGGTCCGCCTGCGCTCGCCGGGGGATATCCGGGTGGTAGCCCTCCCTTCATGGTGGACCACCCGTCGTGTGGTCGTTGCCGCTGGCTCGATCATCGCGGGGATGCTCGGTATCTATGCTGTTGCGCGCGCAAGGCGCCGGGGTGAACAGGAAACACAGCGTCGCGAATTCGAAGCGGTGCTTGCGGAGCGCGGAAGATTCGCGAGGGAGATCCATGATTCCCTTGCACAGGGGCTCACATCCATTTCCTTGCAACTGGAATGCGTCCGCGACGAGATCAGCGCGGATCCCGGCCGAGCGAAGGGTCACTTGGAAACGGCACGCGGCTTGGTACGCGATAGCCTGCGCGAGGCACGCCGCACCGTCTGGAATCTGCGCCCCCTTGCCTTAGGCGAGGCGGACCTGGCCACCGCCTTGCAGCGCTTCGCCGAAGATCTCACACGTAGCGGGGGCACGACTTGCAGCCAGCAGATCGAGGGTTCTCCCCGCCCGCTGCCGGCGGAGCATGAGGCGGCACTGCTACGCATCGGCCAGGAATCGCTGACCAATGCGGTGCGGCACTCTGCTGCGGAGAAGATCGTGCTGCGGCTCCGCTACGGCGACGATTGGGTCACGCTTTCCGTGCGGGATGATGGAAAGGGCTTTGATGTCGCGGAACGGGTTGGCAAAGGTTTCGGACTTGCGGGAATGCATGAACGGGTCGAAGCGCTGCGTGGCAGCCTTTCGATCGACAGCAAGCCCGGCGAGGGAACCGAAGTCTCTGCCACCCTGCCCACCTGATTGCCACATTGATCGATCCCGATGAAACCCATCCGCATCATCCTTGCCGACGATCATCCGCCCCTGCGTGCCGGGCTGGCGGCCATCCTGAACAGTCATCCCGACCTGGAAGTCATGGCGGAAGCCGGAAGCGGCCGCGACGTGATGGAACTGCAGGAACGGGCTGATGTTTACGTCATGGACCTGCGCATGCCGGACGGCGATGGCCTGCAGACGATCAAGTCGCTGGTTGCCCGGGATCCGTCCAAGAAGGTGCTGGTGCTGACCACCTATGACAACGAGGAGGACATCTTCCATGCTTTGGAAGCCGGTGCTCGTGGCTATCTTCTGAAAGACACCACGAAGGAAGAAATCATCGCGGCGGTGCGGCAGATCCATTCCGGCGAGCGCTACTTGCCCCAAGCCGTGGCCGCTCGCCTGGCGGACCGCCTGGTGCGTCCGAGCCTCACTCCGCGGGAACTCGATGTATTGCGCCTGGTGTCACGCGGTCGTTCCAACAAGGAGATGGCTGCGGCGATGTTCATCTCCGAGGAAACGGTGAAGACTCACATGAAATCGCTATTTCAGAAGCTGGGCGTGCATGATCGCGCGGAAGCGGTGTCCGTGTCCCTGCAGCGCGGATTGATCCGGCTTTGAGGGGCGCTTCCTCCCCTGTCCGGGGGAGACAAAAACCCCGCACCCCCGCCGTGGACTTCGGACGTCCGGGATAGTGGGATGATAGGTGATTCGGACTGGCGCGGCCTTACCCACCGCCGCGGTCCGGATCGGTGACCTCCATCCCAAGACCCATGAAACCCCGTCTCCCGATCTGCACTTTTCTCCCTCTGCTAGGCCTGTCGATTTGCCAAGCGGGCGTCAACTTCTCCTGGGAGGCCGACCTCGAGGGCTGGACCTCTGCGGAAGGCTGCTCGATCGTCCAATCGCCCACTGGTGCAACCGATGGCACCCAAGCACTGGCTATCACCACGCCGATGACTTCGATGTGGTATTCCACGCCCACCCAGATCAATCTCGAACAAGCTGCCCGCCAATCGATTTTCACCGGCGCAACCGAACTTACCCTCGATCTCAGCTATCCCGATCCGGGCTACAATTCCTGGATCTCGGACCCGAGCGTGGAAGTCATCATCCAGGGAGAGGGCGTCTCATGGTCGCCGCTCGGCGTCCGCACGATCTCCGTGGGTGCCGCACCGCAGACCTTCACGTGGCCGCTGACCGTCGGGCAAGCGGCATCGTTGGCGAATGGATCATGGGCGCAGATCATCCTCAAGTTCACCTATGGCAACGGTGGCACGTCCACCCCCAATGCAGTCTTCTACGTGGACAAGCTTTCATCCACCGTCGTGATCGAGCCGCCGCCGACCACCACGCACTTTTGGAAAGGGGATATCAGCGATAGTTGGGCGGCGCTCAACTGGACGGAGGATCCGGAAGGTACGACTCCCGCCGCGGCCCTGCCTTCCAATGGCAGCGCCGGTATCGGCTTCTCGGCAGCGGGCGCGGTGAATCTATCCACGGTCCTGGGCGCGGACCAGAACGTCCGATCGATGATCTTCTCCTCGTCCTCCGGCCCGATCGATATCGGAGGCACGCACAATCTGACATTGGGCGAAGAAGGAATCCTGATGGAAGCAGGCGGGGGGCCGGTGACGATCAATACGACGGGGCAAGTGATCCTCGGGGCGGATCAATTGTGGGCGAACAATTCCGGGGCCATGCTTTCGGTCGATTCGGTGGTCAGTGGCAATGCCGAACTCACGACCGGTGGCAGTGGCATAACCTTCCTCCTCAAACCGAACACCCATACCATGGGAACGAAGGTCCAGCAGGGAACGCTCGTTGTCGGGGATGCGCAGGCGCTAGGTCCAGCGACCACCCTCCTCACCGTGGCTGGCGGCACTGTTGATCTCAATGGCCTCAGCCCGACGATTGGCGGCCTCGCGGGAGGGCTGGGTGGAGTCATCACCAATCTCGTCTCCGAACCATCCACGCTCACCATCGATGACACCGCGGGCAGCACTTACGGCGGTGCGATCAATGACAGCTTCAGCGGTGCCATCTCGGTGGTGAAGAAAGGCACTGGTCCTCTTGTCCTGGGAGGAAACAGCACCTTCAGCGGCAGCTTCGTGATCGAGGAGGGTGAGGTCACCGCGAACACCTCGCTCTTCGGGGCACCCACCGCGAGCAGTCTCGGCAATGCCCAATTTCCCGATCGCGTCATCACGGTGGAAGAAGCGGGTTCGCTCCTTTTCAACATCAACAATGTCTTTGGCAACCAGCAGGCAAACATGTCTGCCCTGCCGACCATCCGTCTCAATGGCAGCTCCCTGAATGCCACCCGCTACAACCTGATCGGCAACGTCGTCCTGAACGGCGGGACCTTATCTCACGGATCCTCGGATGGCGGGAACTATCTGGGCTATCAGTTCAAGGGACAGATCGATGCCATCGGCACCGCGCCTTCCTACATCACCACTGCGAATGGCAAGGGCAACCACCTCTCGGATGAGACGTTCTTCAACGTGGCGGACGTCACGGGAAATGCCGAAGCCGATCTCGTCGTCTCCGCGCCTCTAACAAACCAGTCGGGGGACTTTGGCACGGCTCCTGGAGGTTTGAGCAAGACGGGCCCCGGCACCTTGTCGCTGGAAAATCTTAATACCTACTCCGGACCCACCAAGGTGTTGGAGGGAACGCTGAGCCTGACGACTCCCAGTCTCAGCGACTTGGCCGCGGTGGAGCTTTCCCCGGGTGCGGTGCTCGACCTGAACTTCGCCGATGTCGATACCGTCGGCTCCTTCGTGGTGAATGGCGCGCCGAAGGCACAGGGCACCTGGGGGGCGGTCGGCTCGGGAGCGGACCATGAATCCACCCAGATCACCGGCACCGGCTTGCTGGTCGTGCCGGGAGATCCCTTCGCCGATTGGATCGCAGGGTATCCGAGCCTGACCGGTGCGAACGCTGCGCGCGGGGCTGATCCGGATCTCGACGGCCTCACGAACCTGGAAGAATTCGCCTTTAACGGCGACCCGACGGATAAGACGATCTCGGGCAAGCTGCGCACCAGGGTGGAGACGATCGGGCCGGCCCAAGCTCTGGTTATCACGCTCCCAGTTCGCACCGGGTCCGTGCTCTCCGGCACTGCCCCCGTCATGCTGGCGACGGGGAATATGAGCTATGAGATCGGTGGCACAAATGACCTGTCTGCCTTTAACCAGACGGTTTTCGAGGTTACACCGGCACTCGTCGGCGCTCCGGAGCTTCCGCCGCTCGACGCGGGCTGGGCCTACCGGACCTTCCGTTTGGACGGGAACGTGGGTGGCGGCAATCCGCGGGGGCCGAAGGGCTTTCTCCAAGCCCGCATCATCGACGAGGCAAATTGAGCCAATCAGGAGGCTGGTGGCCCTTCTCTCCGTGTGACGAGGGACCGCCTAGCATCGGCTCCCTGTTGGAATGTCTATTGGATTTATAAAAATTCACGAAGAATTAAGCTTGTTCTCTTCGGAAAATTTGGATTTTTTCCTGCGGCATGATCGGGGGATCAAAACCTACAACCGGCGAAGCGGTGGCTGAGATGGAGCGATCCACGTGGCTCGCGCGCAGTTGTCCGTGGTTCGCTACGCTCTTCGTCTTGGGGGCTGCGGTGCTTTTCGGAGGCGCTGCCGGGAACTGGTTTGCCTCTGATGGCGGCCTCTGGGTGCGCCTCCTCCAACTGGGTGCCGGGTCCATGTTGATGGGTGCCGGAGTGTCCATGACCGGATCCCTGTTGTTCGGCCGGAATCCCATCCGTTGGGGGATGGGCATCCCTTTTCTTGTCTATTCAGGCGGCCTTCTGATGGCCGTTATCTATGGGAAAGACGGTGCTGCCATGCTGCTCTACTCCGCGCCCCTGATGCTTGGTCTGGCCTTCGCTGCCGGGGTGATGAGCGCTTTCCTCGTGGATGGCGTGGTCAAACGCGCGGCCAAGAGCTGAGGACGGATAGGGGAGAGCCCGACCCTGAAGTGGTACGGGGATGGTGAATGGAGTAGTCTCCCAAGTATCGGGTTTCCCCTGCTATCGGGAGTTTCAAATAGTTTGTTTTTTTTGAAAATCGCGGGCAAAAAGCACGATTGGAATGAGGATGACCACGAATGCCCCCCTGTCTTCGGATCTCCCGTCCGCTTCTGGTGAGGAGGCGCGCCTGTGCGATACCAGCACCCTTGTGGCCCATCCGGGACAAGAGGTGAAGGAGAGCTCCCGCGAAAAGCTGGAGAAGGGTCTGCGTCATCACGGGCCTGAGGGCAAACCG